>NZ_JASGBY010000001.1:0-581411 GCF_030053355.1 Pantoea sp. EA-12
CGAAAGGTGGCGCTGGAACATGGATGTTCCATCGGCACCGGTCCGTAAGGCAGACGAGTGAAGTGAAGGCACCGCGTCAGCGGCGCGAGGACCGCCGGGCCCGGTGCGGCCTCAGACGGCGTTATCGTCAGTCACTCGAATCACAACCAAGGACAACGCTCCAAATCACGCAATACCAATCGGTTGATAGCCCTGCCACTCGGGGCGGAAAGGTTCGCCATTGGCGTCTGGGGTTAAATGGATATACAAATCCCCGACTTTTTCCAGCAACAGGCAATCATCCACATCCTTCAGATTGTCTTTATGTTGATGATCCGCACCCGGCAGCAGGTTGGCTAAACCTTTGGCTTTGGCTTCTTTGACATCCTTTGCCACAAACAGATCAAAGGCATGCAACTCCGCCAGCGTGGAGGGATGGTACGCACCGGCATTGACAAAGAACAGCTTTTCGCTGCCCGTAGCGGGTTGATCAGACAACGTTACACGATAGCCATCCGCCCAGGTCACACGGGCATAGCCATCAACATGGATTTTATCGGCATCACCAAACCAGGCTTCTCGTAGCGCGGGCCAGGCATCTTCAGGCTTTTCGGCGGCAACAAACTGAATGTCATGCACTTCAATATTCGATTTTCCGGCATTGCCGCCAATGTAAAAGATAAACAGATTCACGTAATCATTTCCTTTTGATCAACAAAGATGAGGTGAGAGCAGCGTTATAAAACATGATATACAACGAAACAACCGTTTCTTGCCGCAACCCATTATGCCATCTGCGGTTTGAACCGCCGCGCCATCATCATCAATATCACAATCCCTACGCTCATCATTGCCCACGCGCTGTTTAGCGAAGACACGCGATCGCGGACGATACCGGCAATCAGCGGCATCAAGGCGGCCAGTAAATATCCACCACCTTGCACAAAGGATAACAACGCGCCCGCCTCTTCTGGCGAATGTGCATGATCCAGAGTGACGATTAAGGAGAGCGGGAATAACGCACCAATCCCCAATCCCAGTAACAGCGTTGGAATCCAGGCATTGGCACCACCGAGCCAGATCAGACTCAGCAGCCCCAGTAAAATCGATGTAAGCACCAGCATAAGCGGGCCACGACGATCGCGGAAACGATGTATCAACGCCGTCAACACAAATCCCGCGACCACTTCTGTCAAGGTCAACGCCCCCAGCACATAGCCACTTTGCTGCGGCAGCCAGCCATATTGCATGTAAAACGGTGGCAACCAGGCTAACACCAGCGTATAGGCACCGGTTCCGATGCCAAAGAACACCATCAGCAGCCAGGCTCGACTGGATAATGCCACTTTAGGACGCGGTGGCGAAAGGGATGGCACGCCAGGACGTAAGGTTATCAACCATAACAGCAGCGCTATCACCGCGGGTATCACCGGAATCGCCAACGTTATGCCTAAGCCACGTGTGTCGGCCAAGGGTGCAGCCGTGGCGGCAGCCAGCGCCGCACCAGCCATAATCCCGGTGGTGAATAGCGCCATTAACGTGCCGGCGTTCGCAGCAAAATGGCGCTTAATCAACGCGGGCATCAAGGCTTGAATTAAGCCAATACCAACACCGGCCACCACGGCACTGACGATCAATACCCACGCGGATGGCGCCACACCGCGCGCCAGACAGGCCAATGCCAAAAGTACTAAACCTGCTGCAATGCCCCTGACTTCGCCTAAGGTGCGCAGTAGCATTGGCCCAGCCAGCGCCGCCAGTCCCATCATGATGACCGGTAAAGTGGTGAGTAAACTCAACAGCGTGGCATTAAGCTGCGCGTCACGTTGCAATAACGGAAACAGCGGCCCCATTGCCGCCATAATCGGGCGTAAATTCAGTGCGATAATAAAAACCAGTACGGCAAACATGCCGATTGCAGGTAAGGTACGATTCACTTGGCATCTCCTTGTGCGTCAAAGTATCTTAACGTTAAGATACTTTTCAGCAGCGCGAAAGTGGGATGCGCACAAAGCAACAAATCATCAATCTAGAAATGCCACAGAAGAAAGGGAGAAAAATGGCCGATCACGTCGACTTTGTAACGGAACAGTGGGCCAAGGCGATGCCTGAACTGGATGCCTCTTCCATGGCGGTATTTGGCCGCATGCTGCGCATCATGAAGCATCTCGCCATAGCGCGAGCGGAAGCGCTGGCCCCGTTTGATTTCCACGACGGTGAATTTGATGTGCTGGCCACGCTGCGTCGCGCGGGTGCACCCTATTGCCTTTCTCCTACGCAGTTGTACAAATCGCTGCTGGTCACCTCGGGGGCGATGACAAATCGTCTCAATCGCCTGGCCGAGGCCGGGTCTATCGAGCGCGTAGCCGATCCCGACGATAAGCGCAGTACGTTGGTCACGTTGACGGAGGCAGGACGCGAAAAGATTGAACAGGCATTGATGGTGCATACCGAGACGCAAAATGCACTCCTCGCAACGCTGGATGGCACACAGCAACAACAGCTGAAGCTGTTACTCAGTCAGTTACTGCAAGCAACTGAACACCAACCGTAAACATTGCCACGAGGGATGTGTCAAAATATGAATTAATTCAGCGCGCTTTCCGCTATGTTACGTCGTATGCAACGCATTTTATGGATAACACATGAGCACTAAATACGCCCCCTCGCAGATTTTTCTTCACTGGCTAACCTTCGTGCTGGTGGCCACTGCTTATTGCACCATGGAGTTTCGCGGTCTGGCGACGCGCGGTTCATGGCAAGGATTTGCCATGATCATCGGTCATTTCAGCGCGGGCAGTTGTGTGCTGGTACTGATGCTCTCGCGTGTCATGCTGCGTTTCCGTCATCGTAGCCCGGCGATTGTGCCCAAACCGCCACACTGGCAAACCGGCCTGGCGCATTTGATGCACCTGGCGATCTACCTGTTCTTTATTGTGCTGCCTATCCTCGGGATTTTGTCGCGCTTCTACATGGGTCGTACCTGGTGGATTTTCGGCATCCCAATGCCGGTGAGCAGCGATCCCGACCCGGATTTTGCTGACAGCATTGCAGACTGGCATGAAACATTAGCGCCCTATGGTTACTGGTTGATCGGCATTCACGCCCTCGCCGCACTGGCTCACCATTACCTGTTTAAAGACAACACGCTGCTGCGCATGATGCCCTCGCGCCGTTCGCGTTAATCCTGCCTTCTCCGCCCGGTAATCGCACTTGCCGGGCGGCCAAAATAGCGCTGAAACGCCACGCTAAAATTGCGTGGATGCTGATAGCCTACCTGCCATGCCGCCTGTGCCACCTGATATCCCTGCTCCAGTAACTGGTGTGCCTGTTCCATTCGCATCTGCAACAGTAGCGCACCCGGCGTACAGCGAAAGTGATGCTGGAAGCCAGATTTCAGCTGGTATTCACTTAACCCCACAGCCAGCGCTAATGTCGCGAGCGAGAAGTTTTCGGCCAGATGGTCGCGCATCCAGTCCCGCGCTTGCTCGACCTTCTCCACCTGCTGTGGGTGCCGTTTTTGCATAAGCGCATCGGGCTGAAGCTGATGACGGTGCAGAGCCAGCAAGGTTAACGCCTGAATCTCCAATAGCAGCGGATCATCATGCAGATGTTTGAGCTGTGCCGCAGTTGCTTGCCCATAGCGGCTAAACAGATGTCGCTGCAGATTGAGCCGTAACATAGGTTCCGCATTTGATTCGCCAAAATAGTGTCGGACACTGGCGGCGTTAAGGATCACGCGTAATTGCTGCACCCGTTCACCCGCACGATACAGGCGCTCTCCCACACTGCGTTGAAAACTGGTAACGGTCAGGTGCCCGGCATGAAACGCGATTTCACGCCCGTTGCTTTCACGAAAACGCGATGCGCCCTGCATACCAAAAGTCAGCACCAGTTGCGGCTGATCGCTGCAGGCCTGTGACGACTCATGCAAAGGCTGTAATGGCCAGTAGTCCGACTGCACCAGACGCATGCCTGGTGCCAGATCGAATTGGCGCACGTGCAGTTTTCCGGGTTGTTGCATCATTTCTCCGTTTCGCAGAGTTAATCCACCGTCTCGCAGACAAATGAGAATAAATTGCATTCGCATGAAAGGCTAGTCTGGTGTTCTCACTCTCTGCACAGGACGTTTTATGCATTCACCTCTGCCAACACTGGACGCGCTGCTGGCGCAACATGCACTGAATGGTGCAATCGCGCTGGCATTCGATAGCCAACTGTTCGATTTTTTAGCGCTACCGGCAACAGCCCTTGAGATCGCGCAGCATCATAACTGGCAGCCACAGCAGGCTAACCATCTCTTACGCTTACTCTGGAGCCTCGAGTTGCTCACGCTGGAAGGCGATTGCTTTGTGCTTGCCGCCGGTGCACACCTGTTTCTGTGCAGCGGGAGTTCGCGCTTCATCGGTGATGCGTGGCGCTATCGCCATCAGGTATTGCAGCAGTTTGCCCAACAGTTACCTCAGTTGCTCACCCAACCGGCATCAGGCTGGCAAGATCCGTTGCAAATAGATACCGCCTGGGCCGATGCAGCACTGCATCAAATTGCTCAGGAACAGCGTGCACTCAGCGCAGAGACCGCCTGCGCTATCGCCGACAGGCTGGCGGACTTTCAGCGTCCAGCGCTGTTATTGGATATGGGCGGTGGGCCGGGTTTGATCAGCATTGCGTTAGCAGAGCGATTTCCCCAGCTTTCCGCCATCGTGTTTGACTTGCCACAGACCGCCACCGTGGCACAGCGGAATATCGAGAGAGCGGGACTGACCCATCGCTGTTGTGCTGTGCCGCAATTTCCGCCGCAGCGTCAGGTCGATATCATCTGGAGTTCTTCGTTTCTCTATTTCATGGAGGATCGTCAGGCGATGCTCAGTGAGTGGTTTACGCGGTTAAAACCCGGGGGATTACTGATCAGTGCTCACGCCGAGGTGCCAGATAACCCCGCTGAGGCCCGACAGATACTGCCTTTCTTCACGCCATTGATGATGCGAGGTTACAGTGTAACCGATGAGGGTGCTTTGGCTCTCGCACTTCAGCAAGCGGGGTTTGAGATTGAGGAGACGCAGCGCATGCAGCCGTTCCCAATGTCTCCGCTGAACGTGATTCTGGCGCGGCGACCTAAAACGTCAGACTAAAGCTCTCATCCAGTAATGAAAGGATTTCACTGTCCGGCAGGCCATTCTCGAGCGTCAGGCTGATCCAGTGCTCTTTGTTCATATGATAAGCCGGATAGACGCCGTGCTGCTGGCGCAGTGAACCGGTGAGTTCAGGGCGGGTTTTGATATTCATCACATCGACCACGGTTCCCTCGGCTAAACCGAGTTTGTGGCTCTCCAGCGGAAACACTAGTGCAAACCATTTGCGGTGACGCGGATGGCGCAGCACCGCATATGCGCTGTGTTTCTTCCACGGGTAATCGGGTTCGATCTGGTAGGTTTGGCTGATGTGCTCGAACAGAATCTGGCGGTTCATTGCGGCTCCTTTAAAAGCACATTAATGGTAGCGGCGCGATTTATCACGCCGCTACACAATGAACGCCTCGTAAATTTAACTCAACTGAAAACGCCCCACCGTATGTGCCAATTGTGCCGCCTGATCCTCCAGTGAACTGGCAGCAGCCGACATCTCTTGCACCAGTGCGGCGTTTTGCTGCGTGGTGCCGTCCATCTCGTTCACCGCGATAGTCACCTGGCTGATGCCGCGCGCCTGCTCATCGGAAGCCACCACAATCTCACCGATGATGGTACGCACCGAGTTCACCGCCTGCGTCATTTCCTGCATGGTTTTACCCGCATCCTGCACCAGTTGTACACCGCTGCCCACGCGCTGGCTGGACTCTTCAATCAGCGCCGCAATCTCTTTCACTGCATTGGCACTGCGTTGTGCCAGGTTACGCACTTCAGAGGCCACCACCGCGAAGCCGCGACCTTGTTCACCAGCACGTGCCGCTTCGACTGCGGCATTCAGCGCCAGAATATTAGTCTGGAACGCGATACTGTTGATGATGGCGGTGATGTCGCCAATTTTCTTCGCACTGTCGTCAATCTGCGCCATGGTCTGCACCACTTCACCCACCAGCGTTTCACCCCGGCTGGCAATCTGCGTGGCATTTTCCGTCAGTTCCGTGGCCTGATGTGCATTACTGGCGTTATGTTTCACTGTGGCGGTGATCTGCTCCATGCTGGCAGCGGTTTGCTCCAGTGCCGCCGCCTGCTCTTCAGTGCGTGATGCCAGGTTAAGGTTGCCGCTGGCGATCTCCCCGGCACCTTGCCGCACCGATGAACTGGCATCCTGAATCTGTCCGACAATCTCGCGCAACTGGTTCTGCATGGTGTGCAGCGCGTAGAACAGGCTGCTGTTATCACGTGCTTTCAGGGTGATGACATTGTCGAGCTTACCGTCCGCCACCGCTAACGCGATGGTCGCGGCTTCCAACGGCTCACCACCAATCGGTTTGAGCACCTTGCGGTTAAACAACACACCCAGCAGTGCGCACACCACCAAAATACTGATGATCATCAGGATCACCGCGTTGATCAACTGACGATGCGCGGCTGCCATCACTTGACTCACCGGGGCCACCACGCCGAGATACCACTTCTGATCGCTATTGCCGATGACAATCGGCTGCCAGGTCACCAGCGCATCCTCACCGAGGATATTGTCGTGCTGCTCATACGCCGAAGCGCTATAACTGTGGGTATCGCCTTTCCAGGCTTTGCTGGTCTGATTTTTATCCGGATAGGAAACCACATTCCCTGCGCTGGAGAGCAACATGGCATAGCCCACACCATTCCAGGGCTTGATCTTGTTGACTTTTTCTTGCAGCGAGGCCAGTGAGATGTCTGACGTCACCACACCCCATAATTTGCCTTTGCTGATGATGGGTGCTGCGACGGATGTCAGTAAGGTAGGAATACCATTGTAGGCATAGCTGTAGGGTTCAATCAGCGTATCCTTTTGACTCTTCTGCGGCAGCAGATAGTAGTCACCTTGACCCGGCGTAAAGATCGAAGTGAGCGGATGCATATTGAATTTGCCAGACTGATCGCGGTCGACAAAGTAGGCGTAACGCCCTTTGGGTGCCGCATTCGGTTGTGTGGCGAATTCAGCATCACGCCCGTCGAAAGCATTCTCTTCGAAGATAACGGATACGGAAAGATAATCAGGATTGTCGCGTAACGCAGACTCCATCACTTTGTCCGCGACCTTACGATCCTGGATGCCCGCTTCGGGTAGTGCGATCAGGCTATGTCCGAGGTTATGCGCCACATCGCGCGCGTAGCTCAGTTCCTGCTGGATTTGCAGTGCCTGGGTTTGAGCAATCTGTTGTAAATAGTTTTCCGCCAGCGATTTCTGCTCCTTGCTGGACTGCCAGCTGAGCACGCCGATGGTGACAGCAAAGCCAAGGGTAATGGTGATGGCACCCGTCAGCAGCATTTGCGTGCGGGTGCTCATAGTTTTCTTTGATGCGTGTTTGGCCATTATGGCGCTCCTGGGGTTGACACTTTTTCGGTTAAAAAGAACCACTCCCTGTGCGCGTACATCCCTCAGAAGAGACTATCGGCGGATGGTGGAAGAACTTGATGGGGGATGGGCATTCAATACAGCGCGATAACTCGCGCCGCTATGCTTTGGTTGGGACGCGCCTTGGCACGCCCGCAGTCGGTGACGGGCGGCGACGGGCGCAATATGATGACTATTTAAAACTGTCGCTGGCCGCTTTGGCGATGGCGATCTCATTCGGGTTGGCGGAACCACTTACGCCGACTGCGCCAATGGTGTTGTTCTGCCACACCACCGGTGAGCCACCGCCCAACGGGATCACGCCAGGTAAGGTCGCAATCGCCGGCTCTTTGCCATTAGCGCGATCCATATATTTATCCGTAGGAGTGCGATACAGCGCCGCCGCACGGCCTTTGAGGATCGAGGAATCAATGCAGCCAACCGGTGCATTGTCCATACGGTTAAATGCCAGCAGCTGACCCGACTGATCCAATACCGCAATGCAGACATTCGCATTGAGGGCGCGCGCTTTTTCCTCTGCGCTGGCGATCAGTTTCTGGGCGTCACCCTGAGACAAAATGGTTTGGGTCAAGGTGGCGTGTGCCGCCGCAGAACCCAGCAGAGCGGTACTCAACAGAGCCAGAGATAAGGCCTTTTTCATGTCACTTCTCCATAAACAACGGTGTCATTAAAAACGGGCAACACGACGGTGGATATTGCTTACCTGGGTGCTGCCCAACGATTATTTCCTTCGGCGCAGCACCATGATTAACGCCAAAATGATCACCAGCAGCGCCACAACGCCGCCGACAATGCTTAACACATGCGCATAGCGCACCAGCCAGCTGCCGCTTTCCCCTTTCAAGGTTTGTTCAACATCGGCGGCAGTCACGGCATGTTGCGGATTACTAAAGTTGGTTGAGACGTAATCCGCGACTTTGGTCAGTTCGGCCTGTGAAAATTGAGTGCGAAACTCTGGCATAAAGGCATGATCGCCTTCGGTTTTACGATCCACACCTTCTGCAATGGTCATGATCAGATTGGCCGGATCGTCCGACAACACGGCCGACGAACCCACCAGTGACGGATAAAAGTGCTGCGCATCGTGCGTGCCGCGCCCGTCACTGGCATGGCAGGTTGCGCAGGCACCGTTATAAAGCTGCGCACCGCTCATCCCCTCACCCGAAACATAATCGTTGATGCTCTCTTTCATGCCGGTTTCAATGGCGGAAAGCGGCGTCGGCTGTGGAGCTACGGCGGGAGCTTTACGATCTGCACCACCAATCGGCGTGACCTGTTTCAGGTAATGCGCCATGGCGGCGAGATCGCTCGGCTGCATTTTCGAGAACGAGTTCTGTACTGCTGTCCCCATCTCACCAGCAGCAATCGCTTTACCGTGCAGCGCACCGGTACGCAAATAGGTGACAATTTCATCTTCACTCCAGTCACCGATGCCGGCCTGCGCATCGGGCGTGATATTTGGCGCGGTCCAACTGCCGACTTTGCCACCGGATAAGAAGCGATCGCCCTGTTCAGCCATCATGCCGTTGCGCGGCGTATGACAGGTGGAACAGTGCGCCAACGTGCGTACCAGATATTCGCCGCGTTCGGCACTCCCCGCTGTGGCATCACTGCCCGGTACGGCGCGACTGTCGAGGAACATCAGATTCCACACCGCCATCACCGGACGGAAAGAGAACGGGAACGGCAGGTCGGTTTCCGGCGCGGGGTGATCGTCGGCTGGGACGCCCAGCATCAGATAGGAGTAAAGCGCGTGGATATCCTCATCGGATAATCCCGCAAACGCAGTGTAAGGCATCGCCGGATAGAGGTAGTGATTGCCCGGCGCTTTACCTTTGCGCATCACATCAGTGAAGTCGGCAAGGCTGTAATTGCCGATGCCTGCCGTTTTCGATGGCGTAATGTTTGAGCCGTAAATCATGCCCATCGGCGACTGAATGGCGAAGCCGCCTGAGAAGGGTTTACCACTGTGCGGATCGCGATGGCAGGCAGAACAGTCGCCAGCCGTAGCCAGATACTCCCCGCGCTTGACCAAATCGGGCGAGGCATCCTGCGCCTGCACGAATCCGGCGACCAATAAGCTAGCCGCAGCGAGATGCCTGATCTGTTTACGCATCATCAGATCTCCCTCGCAATGGTGTCAGCCATGCGCAACGCCAACGCAATACCGGTGAGCGTCGGGTTGACCGTGGCGGATGTCGGCATCACGCCAGTGGTGGCGAGGAACAAGTTTGGATGATCCCAACTGCGACAGTGTTCATCCACCACCGAGTCACGCGGGTTATCACCCATGATGGTGGTGCCCATAATGTGGTACTGGTTGCGCCATCCGGTTGGGGCTTCGATCACTTCGCCGTTAAAGGCTTGCAGGAAGTTAGCGAAATCTTTGTAAGCCTGTGGGCGCATGCCACGTACGTAGTCATCAAGGTGATAATTCACGTTGAGCATCGGCAAACCGATCGAGTCTTTACGGTCGTAGTTAGGTGTTACGCGGTTGGTGGGGCTCGGCAGCGTTTCACTCATGGTACTGATATTCATGATGCGTGATGCCCGGTCGCGGATGGCATCATCCAGCGCCTGGCCCATCATACCCTGCTTCAGCAGCGGCACGGTGACATCGACATTCGGTACCAGGTTGCGCAGTGAATAGCGAATAGCGGAGTGTTGCGCGCGGCTGGCTTCATCGCGACGATTTGCAATGGTACCGTGCTGCACCGAACCACGTCCGGTCCATAGCGGTTCATCCGCAAGGAAGGTCAGGCTTAACCCGGTGTGATCCATCAGGTTGCGGCCGACCTGATCTGAACTGTTGGCGACATCGTTCATCAGCAGCAGTTTCGGCGTTTCCAGCCCGTGTGCGGCAATAATGAAGGTTTTCGCTGTGAGTCGCGTGTCTTTGCCGTCAGGCTGGCGATAGTGCAGTGCCACAATTTTGTTATTAGCACCCTTCTCCAGCTTCCACGCCACACACTCGGTACGCAGTTGCACGCCCAGCGCGACGGCTTTATCGACGTGCATATCCCCCGAGTACATGGCGCCAATCGGACAAATCGGTTCACAGTTATTGTTACCGGCACAGGCTGGACGGCCATCATAAGGACGAGAGACGCGCGCATGCGGCTCGTGGATCACCTGATAACCCATCGGTCCCAGCTTTGACTGCATGCGCTGCACCATGTACGGCTTGGCTTCCGGCGGCAGCGGGTACGCTGCGGAGCGCGGCGGATAGTGCCCGCGCCCTTGACCGCTCTGGTCTTCATTCGCAGTGCCCACCACACCAATTTCACGCTCGGCTTTGACGTACCACGGCTCCAGCTCGCCGTATTCAAATGGCCAGTCTCGGCCCACGCCGTAGACACTTTTAAGCTTGAAATCGTTGGGCAGCAGACGCCAGCAGGCCGATGCCCAGTGGCGGGTGCTGCCCCCTGCTACGCGCAAGTAGCTGGTGACATACTGGAAATCATCGTCACCTTTAGCGTCGATATAGCCATCGGTATAAGAGTTCGGCGCCCATGGAAGATTAGGATAGGGTGTGCACCAGTTACGTTTACTGGCACCGTTGCGGTAATTTTCCACCACTTTCCAGCGTGGAATGTAAGGCCCTGCTTCCAGCATAATCACCGATTTGCCTGCTTTCGCCAGTTGATAAGCGGCGTTGGCGCCCAGCGCACCGGAGCCGACGATGACCACGTCGGCATCAAATTCACTCATGATGTACCTGCTCGATTCTTGTTATGTGTTGTTGTGCTGCGCCAGCATCGCCTCGGCTTCCACGAGGGTTTTGGCTTTGCCCTGCACCATCAGTAACCAGGGTGCTTCAGGGGGTTTAATCGCGTTGGCGGCGACAGGCGAAAGATCGCCCCATTCGCGGATCTGAGCTGACATCGGTGGCGCGGTCACACCAGCTGGCACCTCAGCCCAGTAATCACCGCCCGCTCTGGCGTAGCTTGGCCGGATGGTATGGTCGCGGGTGGGCTCGTACATCAGCGCGGACAGGAAAGTAACGAAATGGGCGTCATCCACCGCTTTGGTGGTGGAAGGATGCCCGGTGTAACCGAGATACCAAGGCGAAATGATGTTTAACGCGGTTTTGACATCGGCATCATCCAGTTGCGTGACGATCTGCTCACGATCTTCACTGCGCAGTGCGTTGAGCCGGGTCATTAACCGCGCGAGCTGCGCGGGGAACTCAGCGTCCTGTTGGCACAACAGCGTCCACAAGCGTTCGGTGATACCGACGTCGAGGCCACGGCGTCCGGTCAGTAACTCACTGGCGCGCAGCAACAGTGATTGTGAGGCGTCAGCCGGTGCGGCCAGCAACGGCTGCAGCGGAATCGATACAATCACAGGCGTTGCCATCATCAGCTGTAAAAAACGTCTTCTTTCCATGGCTAACCTGCTTTCAATGCCGACAGCGCGCCTTGCGCAGCCTCTGCATCCACGTTGCCATCTGGCGTGCTGACGCCAATCGCACCGACCACCACACCATCAATTTTCACCGGCTCGCCACCCGGTAACGGCACCACCGCAGGGTTGCCTAACAGACCGATATTTCCCGCAGCAATTTTCTGCTGGAAGCTGGCGGTAGGTGCACCAAAGGCGGCTGCTGAGTGCGCTTTCTTCGGTGCCAGTTCACTGTTGGCGAGCGTTGCCCCATCCAGACGCTCATAGGCAATCAACTGACCGAAAGGATCGACCACGGCAATCGCGCCGCCAATGTGATGCCGGTCAATAATTTGCTCCGCCTTAGCCAGCAGCTGCTGTGCCTGATGATGGGTTAACACAGCAATCTGGTTAACCGGTTCGGCTGCCTGGGCTGAGGCACAAAGCACTGCGCCGCACAGCAGTGCTGTCGGAAGTTTTTTCATCGATGTTGTCCTGGAAATGAATGTGTTAGAGGGAGACGATCAGTGGCGCGCAAGGCGTTGCTGAATAAGGTGATCGAGGCTCCATTTGCCGCCGCCGTGCAGGCACAGCATCAGGAATCCCGCCGCGCAGGAGATGTTTTTCAACCACACCATCAGGTGCGCGTGGCTATAGCCTTGATAAAACAGGAAACCCGCCACCACTGAAAACACCGCCATAAATATCGCGGTAAAGCGTGTGAGAAAGCCGAGTGCAATCGCCAGCCCACCACCCACTTCCAACAGGATGACCAACGGCAGGAAGAAGGCTGGTACCCCGTTGTCCGCCATGGTTTGCAGGTTGTCAGCGTAATGGGTGATTTTGTCGAGACCCGACGTGAAGAACAGACCGACCGCCATAACGCGACCCAGTACGGCGAGCAGATCCTTGGACTGATACATGATGTAACCGTTCTATTATGTAGTTGTTAATGAACCAAACGGTACACTCTGTGACTTTAGTTACATTTATCATTTCGTGCGGCTAAAAATCGCTCACCGCTCAGCCTGCTCAACATTACATCGCCTTCTGCTCAAAACAGCGGCGATAAAATATCTGACAGGCATCAGGGTGTTGAGGGTGTTATTTGAAGTAGATCACACTATGAGTCAGGGTTTTTAACGGCACTTATGCGGCCTTCTTCACCTACGGCTTAAGGCTTTCCGGCCTGTTTATGAGTAAAAATCTTAAAGAATTAGGACTGGCATGATCATCTTCATTTTCGATCATGACGTTAACAATTATCCAACATAAAACGGTGCTTAGTCGGTCAGCCAGAATGCGCGAATTTTGCACACCGATTCCTTTGGGGAATGAATTAATAACCTTCGCAGAATATTTTTTATCGATTGCCGATGCCAGGATGACGTAAACCCTATTGGAGAATCGACATGAGTTATCGCTTTCTCGTGACCACCACGAGCCTTGGCCAGGGAGGCCGTCAACTTCTCGCGGAGGCTGGTTGCACGGTGGATTATCTTGCTGATGCCAACGACATCGCGGAGGTCGAACATCGCATGAGCACCGTGGCGTACGATGCGGTAATCTCGCGCACCGTGGCGCTGAATGCCAAGGCCATTGACGCCTGCCCTACGCTGAAAATTATCTGCAAGCATGGCGTGGGCGTGACCAATATTGACGTTGCCGCAGCCACGGAGCGTGGCATTCCGGTGTTAACCACGCCAGCCACCAATGCTCAATCGGTTGCGGAACTGACACTGGCACTGATGCTGAACTGCGCGCGCCGCCTGCCTTTTTTCCAGCAGGAAGTCGCTGCTGGACGCTGGACACGCAGCGGCGATGGCGAGGAGCTGCAAGGTAAAACCCTGGGTCTGGTGGGCTTTGGCGAAATTGGCCGCCGTGTTGCACGTTTCGCCCGCGTGATTGGGATGCAGGTCGCATTTTTTGATCCTGCTACCCCCGACGATGCGGACTTCGAAGGTGCACAGCGCTGCGCGACGCTGGACGCGCTGTTGCCACTGGCAGATGTACTCAGCCTGCACTGCCCGGTAACGCCAAAAACACGTCTGATGATCAACGCACAAAGCCTGGCGCTGCTGCCGGCGCACGCCACGCTGATCAATACCGCGCGGGGTGAACTGATTGACGAAGAGGCGCTGATTGCCGCGTTGCAAAGCGGGCAGTTACGCGCTGCTGCACTGGACACGGTAACGCAAGAGCCACTGGCGGCAGATCATCCTTTCCGCGCACTCGGCAACCTGATCATCACCCCGCATATTGGCGGTTCCACCCCACAGGCGTTGGATGCCGTGGCACAGAGCGCCGCACGCCAATGTCTGGCTTTTCTCGATAACCAACAGATCAACCTCTCAGCCTGTGTCAATCCACAGGCGCTTAACCGGAGTTAACACATGACGATTCATAAAGACTGGCCCATTGGCTATTTCATCGGTGAGCGTGGCACACAGATTGATGCGGGTGTGATTGATGCCTTCCGCGCACTGCCGGTGCCGAATATTGGGGACTCGATGGGGCGGAGTGTCGGTGCCATTGGATTACAGGCGTATCACAACGATGCCAACCTGGTGCTGTGCGGGCCAGCCATCACCGTAAAAGTTCGTCCAGGCGACAACCTGATGATCCACAAAGCCATTGAGATGGCGCAGCCTGGCGATGTGATCGTGGTTGACGGGTCGGGCGATCTGACCCAGGCACTGATTGGGGGCCTGATGCGGACCTCCGCCGTGACCAAAAAGATTGCCGGTTTCGTGATTGATGGTGCCGTGCGCGATCTCAATGAGTGGGCCGAAGGCGTCATTGCCTGCTGGGCGCGTGGCAATACCCTACGCGGCCCTTCGAAAGAAGGCCCAGGTGAAGTGAACACCACCGTGCATTGTGCCGGGTTAGTGGTGTCGCCAGGAGATTTGATCGTGGCTGATGCCGACGGCGTGATTGCCATCCGACAAGATGAGCTGAGTGTGCTGCTGCCACGAGTACAACAACACGCCCAGCGTGAAGAGAAGATCCGTGCCAGCAATATCGCCGGTAACAACGATCCCGAGCGGTTCAACGCGATCCTGCGTGCGAAGGGCTGCCCGGTTTAATGATTTCGTCTGCGCCCCCTGAATCAGGGTCGCGCGATATGTTGGGGCGCCAGAAATTGGCGCCCCTTATCAACCTGCATAAAAAATAATATAAAACAACGGAGTACCCTACCGTGCTTAAGAAAATTTCCCTGAGCGAGTCGATACCGCCTCCGATGACCTGGCGCGAGAATTTTACACCAGAAGAGGGCAAAGCTTTTGGCGCGCAACTCTCTGCACGGCTGGAGCGCCTGCCTGCTGCCCGCCCCTTGTGGCTGATCATCTTCGCCCTGGCGCTGGGTGGCTGGTTTGAGGTCTACGATGTGTTTCTGACCGCTTATATCGGTCCCGGCATGGTGCGTGAAGGTATTTTTTCCCACGGCAGCCATAACTTTTTTGATCCTACCAGTCTGGGTGCCTTCGTCGCGGCGATGTTTCTCGGTGTCTTCCTTGGTACGTTGCTGATTGCCAATTTGGCTGACCGCATCGGACGTAAGAAGGTGTTTATCATTGCGCTGCTCATTTATGCGGTGGCCAGTGGCATCATGGCTTTTCAGCATCACCCTTTTGCCGTGGTGTTTTGGCGCATTATTTCCGGTATCGGCGTCGGTGCCGAACTGGTGACGATTGATGCCTACGTCTCGGAATTTATTCCAGCACGTCTGCGCGGGCGCTCTTATGCCTTTGTGCAGGCGATTCAGTACACCTCTATCCCTACCATCGCTTTCCTCTCTTGGCAGTTAGTGCCGCAAGAGATACTGGGTTTGAGTGGCTGGCGTTGGGTGGTGCTGTTTGGCTGTATCGGTGCGATCCTGGTTTGGATTATTCGTATGGGCTTGCCAGAGAGCCCGCGCTGGCTGGTTGAACAAGGTCGTTATAAAGAAGCTGAGGATGTGGTGCGCAGACTGGAAGCGCGCGTGGCGAAATCGACCGGTTCTGCCTTACCTGCGGTGGATCTGCAGCAGTGCATCCCAACTGAAGCGAAGCCTGCGGTGAAGAATGAGATGTGGCGCCCACCGTATCGTCGTCGCACCATCATGCTGCTGGTGTTTAATTTCTTTCAATCAATTGGTTATTACGGTTTTGCCAGTTGGATCCCGACCTTACTGGCGGCAAAAGGGGTGACCTTTACCCACAGCCTGCTCTATTCGTTTCTGATTGCGTTCGCCAGCCCGTTGGGACCGCTGGTGGCGATGACGTTTGCCGACCGCATTGAACGTAAGTGGCTGGTGAGCGGTTCTGCTCTGGCGATTGCCATCGTCGGTACTATTTTCTCCTGGCAGTCACAACCGGTGATGCTGGTGACACTGGGGCTGCTGCTGTCACTGGCCAGTACCTGCATGACCTTCTCTTATCGTGCCTATCAGGCTGAACTGTTCCCGACACGTTTTCGCGCCAAAGCGATTGGCTTGGTCTATTCCGTTAGTCGCATCAGCGGCATGCTGTCTGGCTTTACCATTGCCTGGGTGTTGAGTGAAATGGGCGTGAGTTCAGTCTTCGCCGTGATTTCTGGCGCGATGGCGATAGTGGTGTTTACCATTGGAGTGTATGGCCCTCGGACCTTGAATCGCCGACTTGAAGAGGTGAATCCTTAAACGGGCGGCCAAATGGCCGCCCCTACGATCCTCTCCCCGCAATATATTGAACACTTTTCAGGCAACATGAGAGATCATGAAGATGCTTCATGTTCAGTGAAATTAAATCACTTTTCCTCATCCCAAGACTCTGGCATAAAAGACGCCATGTGAAAGCTTCTAGACGTCTAAACGTCTAGTGAATACAAAAACCTTTCAGCCTTGCTAATCCAGGAATGAAATCAGGTTTTCTGTCAGAACTTAGGGTGCCAGAACAAATGAACGCAGACTTTATCTTTACCGTGAAAAAAACCACTTTCGATGAGAACTACAACCCTTCCGAAAGCACGCGTATTACCACTAACTTTGCGAACCTGGCGAGAGGCCAGCATCGTCAAGAGAACCTGCGTAACGCGTTAAAGATGATGGATAATCGCTTCAACTCACTGGCATCCTGGGATAACCCAAAAAGCGATCGTTATTCTGTTGAACTCGATATCATTTCAGTGGAACTGGACATTGAGGGAAATGGCACTACGTTCCCAGTGATTGAAATCCTGAAAACTCATATCGTCGATAAAAAAACCGATCAGCGCATTGAAGGGATTGTTGGCAATAACTTCTCCTCTTACGTGCGCGATTATGATTTCAGTGTATTACTGGCTGATCACAACAAGCGCAACGCTGGCTTTAGCACGCCTGAAAACTTTGGCGATCTGCATGGGAATATCTTTAAAAGTTTCGTTAATTCGGACAAGTACAAAGAGCACTTTAGCAAGGCACCGGTTATCTGCCTCAGCGTTTCCAGTAAGAATGTGTATACCCGTACCGGCAATCAGCACCCGGTGTTGGGCATTGAATACCAGCAAGATGAATATTCATTGACCGATCAGTACTTCCATAAAATGGGATTACACGCGCGCTATTTCATGCCCGCCAACAGCGTTGCGCCTTTAGCCTTCTACTTCTCTGGTGATTTGCTGCGTGATTACAGCGATCTGGAGCTGATCAGCACCATCAGTACCATGGAAACGTTCCAAAAAATTTATCGCCCGGAGATTTACAACGCGAACTCTCCAGCGGGTCAATGCTTCCAGCCAAGCCTGAACCATCAGGATCATTCATTAACCCGCATCGTTTACGATCGCGAAGAGCGTAGCCTGTTGGCAACTGAGCAGGGTAAGTTTACTGAAGAGAACTTCATTAAACCTTACCAAAACATTCTTGAGCAATGGTCTGCTAATTACGCGCTTTGATTAACCGAAAATACAAGGTCTTCACTTATGAAAACATTATTACCGACGTCCACTGCTGGCAGCTTGCCGAAGCCCTCTTGGCTGGCACAACCTGAGACGCTATGGTCGCCGTGGAAATTACAAGGCCAGGAACTGGTTGACGGTAAAAAAGATGCGTTGCGTTTAATTCTGGATGATCAATTACAGGCAGGGATTGATATTGTCAGTGATGGCGAACAAACACGTCAGCACTTTGTTACCACCTTTATTGAACATCTCAATGGCGTGGATTTTCAGAAGCGCGAGATCGTCAGAATTCGTAACCGCTATGATGCCAGCGTGCCTACCGTCATTAGCGCGGTAGAACGTATGAAGCCGGTATTTATCGAAGATGCCAAATTCCTGCGTCAGCAAACCAAGCAGCCGATTAAATGGGCGCTGCCGGGTCCGATGACCATGATCGACACGCTTTATGATAACCACTACAAAAGCCGTGAGAAACTGGCCTGGGAATTTGCCAAAATCCTGAATCAGGAAGCCAAAGAGTTGGAGGCTGTGGGCATCGACATTATTCAGTTCGATGAACCCGCATTTAACGTGTTCTTCGATGAAGTGAATGACTGGGGTATCGCGGCTTTAGAGCGCGCCGTTGAAGGGCTGAAATGCGAAACTGCCGTTCACATTTGCTATGGCTATGGCATCAAAGCCAATACTGACTGGAAAAAGACGCTGGGTACCGAGTGGCGCCAGTACGAAGAAGTGTTCCCTAAACTGCAAAAATCGTCTATCGATATCGTTTCACTTGAGTGTCAAAACTCTCGCGTGCCAATGGATCTGATTGAATTGATCCGGGGTAAAAAAGTGATGGTCGGCGCAATTGACGTGGCAACCAACGACATCGAGACACCTGAACAAGTGGCTGATACCCTGCGTAAAGCCCTGCAGTTTGTCGATGCCGACAAGCTCTATCCTTCGACTAACTGCGGTATGACACCTCTGTCTCGCGAAGTGGCGCGCGGAAAATTGAATGCTTTAAGCGCAGGCGCTGCGATTGTGCGTAATGAGCTGTTGGCTAAATAAAGCGTTTAATTGACTACATGAGCTTAACAGCCCATATCCCAAGATGTTGATGAAATGGGATATGGGCGGGTTAAATCAGATCGTTAAATGACTGACGTTAATGTTTAGGCGTGGTGATAAAAGATGATATTTTCAGAAATATGTTTATTGTCCCCCACCACGTCAAAATCATTATCATTAAATGAGAAATCTTTTCAGGCGCCGCATAAGGTCCATCATTTACACCTGCACCATTGAGGAATAAGTTACCAACCATTATTCCAAAAAACACACATAATCCTTTAACCCACTTATTCATCATCTGCCTCAATATGCATGCCCTTAATATCAGATGACGCGCTTACTTTACCAGCGGCACTGACCACCGATGCTATTCCCGCCATTGTGATTGCTGCTATTGTTAGAAGATGATTTTGAACAGTCACTCC
Organism: Pantoea sp. EA-12; assembly: GCF_030053355.1. Taxonomy (NCBI): domain Bacteria; kingdom Pseudomonadati; phylum Pseudomonadota; class Gammaproteobacteria; order Enterobacterales; family Erwiniaceae; genus Pantoea; species Pantoea sp. EA-12. The sequence continues at coordinate 19,269 of NZ_JASGBY010000001.1, forward strand.
CCAAGGCCGCACCTGCCACACCCAGTCCTGCTCCCACAATTCCTCCACCTAACCCGCCTAAAACGCCGCCCACGAGAATGGCTCGATTACAATCAGCCACACCAGGATCACCATAACGCGGATTGCCGTTTTTATTCGAACTATTACTGTTTTTTGGATTCCCCATGCCAAATTTATCAGCATAGTTGCCTGCGCCAGATACCATCATCATTTCTTCAACGCTAATTCTTCTCATTTTTAGATTTCCTGTGATACCACACTATGTGGTAACACAAGCATATCTCGATAAATTTCTCTGTCATTAGTAGCCAACATTAATAGAGTTGCTTACGAGAACTTTTAAATATGTAATGGGAGTCATTCTTTTCATTAGGAAAATTTAAGCAATGAATAAAAATAAACCAGATTTTATCAGAGTTAATTTCAGCTAATTTATTTAAATAATGCGTAGACGGTCACATATTTATCCACTCAGATGATAACCCATGTGATTTATATCGGCATTGGGTTTTCCCAATGCCGTCTGTTCTTATTTACTTGCTTTCCGGAAGCGCGTACGCCAACACGTAATCCCCCACTGGGGTTTCCATAAAGTGATGACCCGCCGCGACAATCACCAGATATTCACGTCCATTTTCTGTATAGATCATTGGATTAGCCTGCCCACCCGCCGGGAGTTCCGTGCTCCACACCTGCTTGCCGGTTCGCATATCAATGGCGCGAATCAGATCATCTGTCGCAGCAGCAACAAAGACTAATCCGCTGGCTGTCACCACCGAACCCCCATTGTTTGGCGTTCCGATATTGATAGGTAACCCAGTTGGCAGTCCAAACGGACCGTTGCGACGCGCGGTGCCCAGTGGGCGATCCCATATCGTGCGGCCATCACGCAGATCAATGGCACGAATTCCGCCATACGGTGGCTCCTTACACAACATCCCCGTGTAAGGTAAACGCCAGCCTGCATTCACGTTAACAGCATATGGCACACCTATTTGCGGGTCGCCCGCCCCCTCCGCATGGCCAGTATCGTGCGGGTTATAGGGAATTTCATCGCGTGGCTTCCAGCCCAGCGCATCGGCTTTCACGCGCGGAACCAGAATGTTGTAGTTCGGCATATCGTTGTAGTTCGCAATGATAATGCCTCGTGTCGGATCCACCGCAACGCTGCCCCAGTCCGACCCACCGTTATAGCCAGGGTACTCAATTGAATGACGATCGGCTTCAGGAGGCGTGTATTGGCCTTTATAGCTGGCCTTCTGGAACTGAATTCGGCATACCAGCTGATCCACCGGTGTCAGACCCCACATATCTTGTGGCGTAAGATCTGGTTTGCTGAGATGGTGGAACAGTGAGTAAGGTTGCGTGGGCGAGCGCTGATCGGGTTCTACCCCACCACCTGGCACCGGACGTTCCTCAACACCAAACAGCGATTTACCGGTACGACGGTCCAGCACGTAAATCTCCCCCTGTTTGGTCGGCATGATAATGGCTGGCGTTTTACCGCCATCCTTATCGGGATAATCCACCAGCGTGGGTTGTGAACCGGGATCATAGTCCCAGACGTCTTTATGCGCTGTCTGGAAGGTCCACACTGGCAGCCCGGTTTCAATGTTGAGTGCGGTCAACGAAACAGAATACTTGTTCTCCGCAGGTGTGCGGGTACCGCTCCAATAGTCGCCTGATGAGTTACCAACGGGCAGATAAACCAGCCCCAGCTTGTCGTCACCGGTAAAGGAGGTCCAGACATCTGGCGAACCGCGCTTATAGGCATTCGGCCCTTTTTTCGGTGTTGCGGTGTCTGGCGCGGCGGCATCCCACGCCCATTTCAACGCGCCAGTACGCACATCATAAGCTTTGATCACGCCCGGAGGCCCAAAAGCTCTTTGACCGTCAATGGTCTGATGGCCTACCACCAGCGTATCGCGGATCACCACCGGCGCAGAGTTGATGGCGACATAGCCGTCATAGATTTCGCCCATGTCCTCAGCCAGATTTACCGTGCCTTGGTTACCAAAGCTGCGACATACCTCACCGGTTTTGGCATTCAGCTCAATGATGCGTGCATCCAACGTACCGAGAATGATGCGCTGCTGGCAGTCACTGTTATCCCCTTCTGGCATCGCCGCCACTTGACCCGTGGTCGCGTGGCTGTTGGTTTGACTGTCATACCAGGTCAAACCGCGACAAGCGGCAGTGTAAGGGATCGACTTGTCGCTGACTTTCGGATCAAAATGCCACTTCTCTTTCCCGGTTGCCGCATCCAGCGCAAATACCATGTTGCGCGCGGTGCAGGTATATAAAGTATCGCCAACCTTAATTGGCGTATTCTCTCCACCCCAACGCGCCTTGGGCAGGTCGCCAGTACGAAATTGCCATGCAAGTTTCAGATCTTTGACGTTATCGGGCGTAATCTGATTCGCGTTGGCAAAACGTTGCGATGCCAGCGAACCACCGTAGGTATACCAGTCGCCGTTATCCGGCGTGGAGGCTTTACCGTTGCCGGTGTCGGCCAGATAGTTTGCTGAGCCTGCTGCCGGAACGTTGGTCGCAGGTGTCTCATTGAGTGGCGCAAACGGCAACGCCGCAGCCACAATAAATGCCACGATTAACAAACCTGCCAATACACGTGATGCCCCCCGGCTGACACGCGGTGCCAGATTAGGCAGTTGAAAGGCAAACCAGATGCCGAGAATAAGCATCAGAGCGAAACGTGGTACCCAACGCCAATAGTCGAGCCCAGACTCCTGAATGGTCCAGATCAAGGTGCCAATAAACACCAGCGCAAACCAACCTGCGCCGCTACTTCTTCTCATAAAGATCAGCACAGCGGATATCACCAGCCCGATACCCGCCAGCACGTAATACCAGTTTCCGCCTAATGCTGCCAGCCAGCCGCCTCCCACGGCCAGCGTGATGCCTAACAGCAGCAGAATAAGAGCAAATAATCTATTCCAGAACGAGAGTCTGGTTATTCGGTTTGCGATGTTCAAAATAAATTTCCTTTGCCAAAAGAATTGCAGGATTGAATATTTTTTAAACTTCGCCGTAAATTGTAGGATCTTTTTGTTATTTCACTGCGTTAGATCGCCATGTTGAGAAACAATCGGCACTTTTTATCCGCTTATTATCCTTACTGTTTCCGTCATAAATTATTTTTTCAGCCTCGAACAATTTCTGACACATCATTTCCGCGACAAAAAACGCTGTTTTTGATCTGGCGCAAGATCGCCGACTCGCTCTGCTGTCAGTTTATTTCTTACAGGGCGCACAGCGCCAAATAAGAAGAGGATACGAATATGACAGGTAAATTAGGTTTAACAGGATTGCTGTTGATATGGCTGGTGTACGTGGCATGGATGGTCAGTTACTACTCCGGTACATTTTCACTGTTCACTCATTAATGAACGCGGTAATCCCGGCCATGCCGGGGTTACTTCCCTGTTTCCGACCTGATTCTCACCTCACAATTGCCCGTAATGCTCCCCAATCAAAGGCCAATTTCAGCCTGAAATCGCCACATGTCGCCCTATCTGCACCTAACAGAATCTGGCTTTTGAGCCGATTAAACACTATCATTCAACTCACATTGTGAGCCGAATAACATTTCAATCAGCTCACCACATGAGCTAAATACAACGATTATTCAGCTCATCTCGTCAATGCATTGAGGTTAAACATGTGGATATGGCAACAGCCAGACTGGCCGCATTTTCGCTGGCAGGATGAAAAATTACTGCCGCGTTTACGCTCGCTGCAACAGCAACGTGGAGTGCTGCTGGGGCGCGCAAGCGTGGCTGATAATAACGATCAGCAGACGCTAGATACGTTACTTAACAATATCCTCGCTTCCTCCGCGATTGAAGATGAACGCGTCAACGCGCAATCGGTGCGATCTTCCCTCGCCCGTCGGCTGGGCGTGACACTGGAACAACCCTACCCGGTTTCTGATCGCTCGGAAGGACTGGCCACCATGATGATGGATGCCATCTCCCAACGTGATACGCCATTGACGTTGGAAAGACTATGCCAATGGCATCACTGGCTATTTCCTGCCAGTGAATGGTCCCTCAAACGTTTCAATGTCGGTGCGTTGCGCGGGGAAGAGCCGATGCAGGTGGTGTCGGGACGGATTGACCGCCCTACCGTGCATTTTGAAGCACCGCCTCGTGCTGGACTAGAAACGCAACTGGGGGGTTTTATCGCTTGGTTTAATCACAGTCGTGATGATGTGATACTCGACCCCCTGCTGCGAGCGGCCCTTTGCCACTTGTGGTTTGTAACGCTACATCCCTTTGATGACGGGAATGGCCGTATCACGCGCGCGCTGACAGACCTGGCACTGGCGCAGGCAGATAGCCAGAGTATTCGCCTGTATGCCATGTCTGCGTCGATCCTGACAAGACGTGCCGATTATTATCGGATTCTGCAGGAAACCCAGCGCGGTGAACTGGATATCACCGAATGGCTTATGTGGTTTCTGGATGTGCTGCAAGACAGTCTGGATCAGGCGTTAGCGATTGTGACGCGCACGCAAAACAAAGCCCGCTTCTGGCTAATCCACAATGCGGCTCAACTAAATGCGGAGCAAACGCGCGTGCTCAATCGATTACTCGACGGCGGCGAACAGGGATTCACGGAAGGTATCAGCGCCAGTCAGTATCAAAAGGTGGCGAAGGTGAGTAAAGCCACGGCGACACGTCATTTGGTGGAGTTGCTGGAAAAGGGCTGTCTGGAGAAATTACCGGGCGGCGGGCGCAGTACACGCTATCAAATTAAGCATTGATGCGGCATAAATAAAGGGCGTTATGCTTGCCTGAAAAGCGCTTTCGGTGGCCATACATGGCAGCCCTACGATCATCGCGTGGTATTCGTAGGGTGCGCATTAATGCGCATAACGTGACACAAATGAAGGGCGACCCATGGATCGCCCTTCACGCATCACGCCGCTTTAACTGCGCGTACTTTCTTTTCTGGCGTACTCACTTCCGCGTCAGCAGAGGCTTCAGTTTCGCTTTCAGCACTCTCAACAGCTTCTTCCTTTACTGCATCCGGTAACTTGCTGGTGCGAAGGATATGCTGCACCGCGTCTTTCTGTTCTGCCAGTAACATGCCCAATGATTCGGCTTGCGCTTCATCCAGCTCAGGCTGATGCTGTTGCAGCCAGTCGGTGAAGGCGTCAGCCATATCGAGCATTTTGTCCCAGGCATCCGCGTCTTTTTTATTGGCAAACGTCATCTTTTCTTCACCCTTTCTGACAACAACATATTTGGTTTCGACTGCCATGATGCACCTCGGTTAACTGTATTTATATACAGTATATTCTAAGCAAACTTTTTTGAGCAATCACTTTCTGCTCATTAAGCCAGTAATTCTTCCAGGAACGTGGCCAGCGCTTTGCGCGGATCGTCCTCTTCTGACACGATCATTTCGATGCCCCACTGCCCCAACACCTCTTTTGCAACCGGATTATTACGATTGGTAAACAGATAGGATTTAGGACGCGCGGTCGCGAGGCCTGTTCGCCCCCACATTTTTGTCAGCCGGTAGAATAACAGACGAATGTTGAAATCGCTGATGCTGTATCCCACAAACAACACGGAGTTGCCCATCACATCATGGGTCAGTTTGATATCCAACGGCGAATCGAAGTAGAGGCGTTCAAAGTAGCTGCTTTCATCTAAAACGATAGAGGTATCATCGTCAAAATCGCCATGAAGTTTAATGATATGGCGCTTGTCTTCTGTCAATGAAACCAAATCCGCCGCGTTGGCCACCTTGCTGTAGGGCACGTTATGCGCCTCGTGTGCCATCTCCAGCCAGCGATCGTAGTTGGTGGTGTAGATGCGCGAAAAGTTGCCCTGAGTGATCATGGTATGGATTTCTGAACTCCGCACATCAATATCTGGGCGGTGCCATTCACGATCCATCCAACTGCGTAAAGGTCCCAGCGATCCTTTGCGTTGCTTGTAATATTCCGCCAATGACAGATGTGTGCCGTAGGTGTTGAAGATTTTCGGATCGTAACCCAGTTCTTTAGCAAGATGCGCAATTAGCTCATGCCATTCCGGCAAGCCAAGATTGCGTGAAATACCCGCCCCCGCGAACAGGATCAGTTTCCCTGCATCGTAGGCACGTTTGAGTTCCGGTTTCATGCCAGTCCCCGTGATGTTTTTAGAAAGGTGGCGAAGCGGTCCAGCGCTAAACGCCGCATTGAGATCTCGTTTTTCAGTTCCCCCATTTCTGCAAAAGTCTGGGAGTGACCTTCAGGAATAAACACGCAATCCCACTGAAACTCTTGGGGGCCAGCGGGAGCCGGAGCAATGGTGCCACGCAGCTGACCTTCAAACTGATACATTTTACGCCCATCGCAGTAGCCGAGCACCGTCTTTGCTGTCACGTTGGGGCTATCTAAACCGCCCACCAGTTTAGTAAAGCGCTCCGCATGCAAACGGCTCCAGAAAATACGCGTCAGGCCGGCAGGTAAACCGTTTAGCCCATCGAGATATAAACCGGTGTGTTCAACAAACAGCGGACGACCAATAATAGAAAAGGCTTTGGTGAGTTTGTCACGCACCAACTCCACCTCATTTTCAGTCTGAATCTCTTCGATGCGGCGGGCGATGGGGATCACCTCAACGCCCACTGGCTCCAGGATGGTACGGACTTCGGCCAGCTTGAGTTCATTCGCAGAAAGGAATCGAATTTTCATTGCAACCCGTCGTTTTGAGGTATTCAGATTTCATTCTAACGCGAGGCATAGTCAGTGGGTAGGAACAATCTTCCTGTGGGTAAATTGGACGATACTCTTTGCAAGCTTCTGACAGAGGCTAACCAAGAGAAAATTATCGACTGCCACCGCCATCTTATATCGACTTATCATCTATCATTGGCAGACTGTTCTGGACAATCTCAAATTACCATCAAGCCGGTTTCTGTGTAAATAACATGAAAACAGTTATGACAGCCGTCTCGCTTTTCCTTAATATACCCTGCTGAAAATATTAAATAATTATGACACCAATAAGATAACTCATGATCTCTTATTTCAGTTCAAGATATTCCATGATCCGCAATCTTCCTTTCATATTGAAAGGAGACAGTCTGGAAAAGAAACTGCGCTTAACCTTATTAATCGCCGGGATTTCCAGCATTTTTGCTGGGCTGTTTATGATATATTTTAACTACAGTCGGGGCCATAATAATGTGGCGTTATTGTATTGTGTGAGCAGCGCGTTAGGCGTTTATATCACCTGTGCGGCCTTTTGCACTCGGTTGAAATATCACCTCTACATCATTGTTCATGCCCTTTTGGTGAGTATTACCCTGTTGTTATTAGTCGATAATTATCATACAGCGGGTAAACATACCGAATATAATTACCTGCTGGCTTTAACCATTGGTTCTTCGCTCGTGTTGCGCCAACAGTCTGGCTATCTTAGCAAGGCATTCCCGCTTATTTGCCTCGCAGTGTATCTCCTGTTCATCGTGACTGGGCTCACCTGGCAGAATGGTGGATTTCAATTAAATATCCCTGAAGAGTATGGATTTTATATTGTCAATTGCAGTGTCCCTATCGTGGCATTATTATTAACGGTATTTACCTCACGAGGTAATTATTCGGAAACCGATCTGATTAAGCGGGAACTGTCAAACGCCATCACGAATAATGAACTGGAACTTTACTACCAACCGCAGGTGGATGTAGATAAGAAACTGATTGGCTTTGAAGCCCTGCTACGCTGGAAGCATCCGGTGAAAGGCTTTATTTCACCCGAGGTTTTTATCCCGGTGGCGGAGAAAAGCGGGCTGATTATTGAGATCGGTAAATGGGTGATGGAACGCACCCTGCAACAGATGTCGGATTGGGACCGCATGTTCAATCTGAGCAAATTGAAATTTTCGATCAATATCAGCCCGTTACAATTAATGCATCGGGATTTTACTCAGGATACGCTACTGACGCTTTCGCATTATAAAATCAGTCCTGAAAGACTAAAGTTTGAAATCACTGAGACCACCTTCATCTATGATCAAAAGCGCATTGGTGGCGTTATCGCACACTTTAGCCAGCTGGGCATTAAATGGGCGATTGATGATTTTGGCGTGGGCTATTCGTCTCTCAAATCGATCAGTGATTTTGCTATTGATGACATAAAAATTGATAAATCATTGATAATGCAGATTTTTAAAAATGAATCTGCCGCCATTGTGGTACTCAAAACTATCGAATTATCGCGCGATATGGGGCTGAACGTGTTGGCCGAAGGCATTGAGAGCGAAGAGTATTTCGAATATCTACGTGACAAAGGCTGCCACCTGTTCCAGGGCTATCACTTTGCCCGCCCGCTCCCGGCGGGAGAGGCAGCCCTGTGGATACGAAGAGCATCAAGTTAACACGGTCTTATCCAGGCGGCATCACTGCCGCCTGAAGATTAAAATATCGCTTTCGCCACGGCTAACGCCAATCCCATAGTTATCAATTGCATCGAGACCATCCATTTGGTTTGTGAGGTGATCGCCTGATACAGATCGCCTCTGATAGCCAGAACATCAGCTTTTGTCGCGTAGTTTTGTTTTATTGACGCAATATCGGCTTTGATTTCCCGAACTTCTGAACGCACCTCAGCGAGATCCTGCTTTGTTGCATGGTTAGATTTGATAACAGCGACATCCGTCGCTAAATCCGAAAACAAATTCTCTAGCTTTTTAACTCTCGATTCCATTTCAATTCCCCAATGTGTGAATGATTAACCTGTCTGTCTTGCTGGCATTAATATTCAACGCATTCAATCAGAGAAACAATACCGCTCCTCGTAAGAGAGAAAGAAATAAATGAGATAATTCACTCGCATTTACTAAAATAAGACCTCAATCAATAACCAATGAAAACAAAAAAACTCACAACAATTAAATTGTGAGTTTTCTCGCAACCAATATCTGATGAAAACTACTGATACACAATCACTCTTTCCATTACAGCACCCGTGCCAGAAAACGTTTAGTGCGCTCATGGCGCGGTTGACTCAGAACCTGATGGCTGCTGCCCTGCTCGACAATGCGGCCATCCACCATAAACACCACGTGGTCCGCCACCTCACGTGCAAAGCCAATCTCGTGCGTGACAATCACTAAGGTCGTGCCGGATCGCGCCAGCTTTTTAATCACGTCCAGCACTTCCCCCACCAGCTCGGGATCGAGCGCTGAGGTGGGTTCATCAAACAACATCACCCGAGGATTGAGCATTAACGCGCGTGCAATCGCGATGCGCTGCTGCTGGCCGCCAGAAAGATGACGCGGCCATGCACCGGCTTTGTGGCGCAGTCCCACGATATCCAGCAGTTCACCGGCGCGTTCGATTGCCTCACGACGGGATAGCTGACGATGGGCAATCGGCGCCTCGATGAGGTTTTCCAGTACCGTCAGATGCGGGAACAGATTGAAGTTCTGAAAGACATAACCGACGTTGATACGCTGGCGTAAAATCGCCTTCTCTTTCAGCTCATACAGTTTGTCACCACGACGCTGGTAGCCAATGTAATCCCCGTCGATCTGGATAAAACCTTCATCAACACGCTCCAGATGATTAATGGTGCGTAGCAACGTGGATTTGCCGGAACCTGATGGGCCAAGGATCACCGTCACCGATCCGGGCTCCAGCTCCAGCGATACCTCATCCAGCGCTTTGTGTTTGCCAAACGACTTACTCACGCCGGTAATGCTGATGGCACCGGTGCTGTGCAGATGACGATAATCAATGGCCTCGGACATGGGAGAGCTCCTCATTTGCGATAGAAGTGACAGGTCGATTGCGCCACTGACGCCAGCGCGAGGGTTGTGGCTCACGCGTTACGCTGCGTGCCAGCCAGCGTTCAACGCTATGCTGCAACAGTGACAACACGGTGGTGATGATCAGGTACCAAGCCGCGCCCACCATCAGCAGAGGAATGACCTGCTGGGTGCGGTTGTAGATCATCTGGATGGTATAAAACAGCTCCGGCATCGCCAGCACGTACACCATGGACGTGCCTTTCGCGAGACTGATGATTTCATTAAACGTGGTGGGAATAATGGCGCGCAGCGCCTGCGGCAGAATGATGCGGAACGTGCGTCGCGAAGAGGATAATCCCAACGCTGAGGCCGCTTCAAACTGACCGTGATCAACCCCCAAAAAGCCACCACGAATGATCTCCGCGCTGTAGGCGCTTTGCACCAGCGTCAGGCCAATCACGGCTGCTGGAAATTGGCCCAGCACGTTGATGGTCTGGAAATGCCCCCAAGAGAGCGCGGTAAAAGGCACGCCCAGAGACAAGGTGTCGTAGAGATAGGAGAAGTTATACAGAATGATTAGCACCACAATCAGCGGAAGCGAACGGAACAGCCAGATGTAGCCGAACGCTAACGTGCTTAACAGCCATGAGGATGAGAGCCGCGCCAAGGCCAGTAAGCCGCCGAAAAACAGGCTCAGCACCGTACCAAAGAGCGTCAGCAGCAGGGTTTGTCCCAATCCATACAGGATTACCGGATCAAAGAACCAGCGGGCAAATACGCTCCACTCCCAACGCGGATTAAAGGCCACAGAATCCATCACGCTGGCCAGAATAAACAGGGCGACAATTGCCCCGAATACGCGTCCAGGATAGCGTGCGGGCACCACGGTTAAGCGTTGTTCTTTACTCATTTCATCCCCCTTAACTGGCCTGCGCCACGCTGTGTACATCAATGACTTTTAAAAAGCGCAGACGACCGTCATGCGGCGGCTGACCGTAGATTTCCATATCTTCGAGTAGCGCAAACTGCGGCTGATAACCATGGCCGATGTAGAGCTGCACCGCTTCCGGCTGACGAAAACCGGTGGTCAGAAATACGCGCTGATAACCGGCACGCAAGGCGCGCCGCTCCAGCTCTTGCAGAATCAGCAACGCTAAGCCCTGACGGCGAAGATCGCTGCGCGTCCAGATACGTTTGAGTTCCGCCGTCACCTCGTCATAGGGCTTGAACGCACCCATCGCGATAATCTCGCCATCACGTTCCAGCACGATAAACAAGCCGCGCGGCGGCAAATACCATTCGCTGAGTTCGACCTCATTGGCGCTCTTGAAGAAGTCGCCGTAGCGCGCAGCATACTCACCAAACAAGCCGGTGATAATCGGTTGCAATTCTGCTGCTTCAGGGTGCACTTCGCGGAAAAATTGCTGACTCATGCGGCCTCCTTAATCGCCCAGACCGGCTGGGTTGATTTCAGAGTGATCCAGACGCTCCACGCCTTCACCCCAGCGATTCAGCACCTTGTCGTAATCGCCGTTTTTGATCACACCGTTCAGCGCGGTGTTGATCGGTTCCGCCAGACCGCTGCCCTTCTTTACCGTGACCGCGATATGCGCCGCTTTCGGCCAGCCACCATCGACGCTACCCACTAAGCGGGTCTGGTGCGTCAATGCCGCTTTCCAGGCACCAATCACATTCGGACCGAAGTAGGCATCGGCACGGCCCGACTGTAACGCCAGCGTTTGTGCAGCATCATCCTTGGTGTAAATCGGCGTGAAAGGTTTCAAGCCTTTGGCCTGATTCTCTTTGTCCCACGCCAGCAAGATCGCTTCCTGGTTAGTGCCTGAGCCTACGATGATGCGCAAACCGGCAATATCTTCCGCTTTGCTCAGTGATTTGATGGGGCTGCTGGATTTGACGTAGAAACCGAGGGAGTCTTTGCGATAGGTCGCGAAGTCAAAACGCTCTTTGCGCTCTTTGGTGACGGTTACGTTGCTGATGGCAGCATCATATTTGCCCGATGCTACGCCTAGCGGCCAGTCTTCCCATGAGGTCGGTAGCACGTTGAGCTTCAGGCCCAGGCTGTCCGCCACTAACCGGGCGATATCCACTTCACTGCCCAGCAAGGTTTTGTTGTCGTCGCTAAACACCGTCAATGGCGGTGAGTTTTGTGCCGCCACGGCCACCGTAAACGAGCCCGGCACCGCAAATTTATGTCCAGCCGGGATCTGCGCGACAGCCGCCGCATTTTTTGCCGTGTTCACCGGTGTTTTATTCGCTTCAAGACTGATCTGTTGACCATTCACCGCCACATCATCAGCGAATGCCGCACTGCTCAGGCCCAGTAACATCAGTGCGATAAGGGATTTTTTCTGCATAGCGTGTTTTCTCTTTAAATTATTGTTGTGTGAACTGATTGACCGGATCTTTCAGACCAAAGCTGGCACGCAGCGTAGTGCCGGGATATTCGCTGCGGGTTAAGCCGCGTGCTTGCAGAATGGGGATTACACGATCCACAAAGCGCTCGAAGGTATCCGGCGTGCCGCCCTGAATAATGAAGCCATCGGTGGCCTCGCTTTCGAACCATAACTGCAAGCCATCCGCCACCTCTTCGGGTGTGCCAAAGAACAGCGGGCGCGGTGTCGCCGCTTCCAGTGCCGCCTGGCGCAGCGTGTGGCCATGCTCGCGTGCTTTGCGTTTGATTTCGTCAGTGGTACTGCGGAAGCTGTTCTGACCGATATCACCGATATCCGGGAAAGGTGCGTCGAGTGGGTATTGAGAGAAGTCGTGATGATCAAAGAAGCGCCCCAGGTAGTTCAGTGCATCCTGAATGGACACCAGCGCTGCGGTGGTTTGATACTGGCGTTCAACATCGGCCGCATCATCGCCCACAATCACGCCCACGCCCTGGAAGATATGCAGATCCTGCGGCTCGCGTCCGTTCGCCACCAACTGCTTTTTCACATCTTTATAAAAAGCCTGCGCCTCTTCGCGCGTGGGTTGATGGGTAAAGATGGCGTCCGCATGACGCGCAGCCAGCTTTTTACCGTCTTCTGATGCACCCGCCTGGAAGACGATCGGACGCCCCTGCGGTGTACGCTCGATATTCAGTGGACCTTGCACCTGGAAGAAATCACCGTGGTGATTGAGCGTATGAAGCTTTTCTGGTTCAAAGAACTGACCGCTCTCTTTGTTACGCACAAACGCATCGCCCTCCCATGAATCCCATAACCCTTTTACCACCTGCAGATACTCATCAGCGATGCGGTAACGCAGCGCATGCTCAGGGTGCTGCTGACGAGAAAAGTTCTTCGCCGATCCCTCCAGCGGTGACGTCACGACGTTCCAGCCCGCGCGACCGCCGCTCAGGTGGTCAAGGCTGGCGAACTGGCGCGCCACCGTGAAGGGTTCGCTGTAGGAGGTGGATACCGTGCCCACCAATCCTAAATGTTCAGTTACACCCGCCAGTGCCGAAAGCAGCGTGAGCGGTTCGAATCGATTAAGGAAATGCGGGATCGATTTTTCATTGATGAACAAACCATCAGCGACAAACAGGAAGTCCAGTTTTCCGGCCTCGGCTTTACGTGCGATATGTTTGGCATAGTCAAAATTGATACTGGCGTTCGCTTGCGCGGCGGGATGGCGCCACGCTGACATATTGCCTGACGCACCATGCAGGATAGTGCCGAGTCGCAGTTGTCTTGCAGTCATAATGTTCTCTCTTTTCCATGGCACAGCCTGACGGCAACGTCACGTTGCCGTGCAGAACAAAGATATTTGTGAAGGGGGCTAACTCAGAATGGCGTCACGACATCGTGCATTGAGATGCTGCAATGCCTGCTGAGCCAGTTGGGTAAAGTAGTGGGCTGCGGGTGCGATCAAGGCTTCGTCTGGATTAAATCCACCATGATGCAGGCCATATTCGCTGGCACTGCCAATGCTGACAAAGGCACCGGGGATCTGCTGTAAGTAGTAGGCAAAATCTTCACCACCGATATGCAGTTCGGCAGTTTGGACGCGATATCCCGCCTCTTGCGCAATCTGGCTGGCAAATTGCGCCCAGCGCACATCGTTCTCTAACACCGGTGGTCCCGGATGCCAGCTGAAAGTGGCGTGAGCACCGTTGGCAGCCGCGATATTCTCGACAATTTGTCTGGCACGCTGCTCCAGTTCGGCGCGTACCTGTTTGTCATGGGTGCGCACCGTACCGCCAAACTCGGCTTCGGCTGGTACTTCGATCCCGCCTTTGCCCGCTTCGATGCGTGTCACGCTGAGTACCAAACTGTCGAGAGTATTGAAGCTGCGGCTGGTCAATGATTGCAGCGCCTGGATAATCTGGCTGGCAACCAAGATACCGTCACCCGTTGCATCAGGTTGTGCGCCTTTGGCAGAAACATGCACCACAAACTTATCGGCATTGGCATAAAACGCCCCGCCTCGCGTGGCAAAGGTGCCGGTAGGTAAGCCGGGTTCGTTATGCATACCAAAGATGGCTTGCACATTGTGCAGCACACCAGCGTCGATCAATTTTCGCGCGCCGGTGGCATTCTCTTCGGCCGGCTGAAACAGGATGCGCACGCGGCCGGGCAACTGATCTTCAATAGCCTTAAGTTGCAGCGCGGCACCGAGCATCACCGCACTGTGCACATCATGACCGCAGGCGTGCATCACGCCGGTATTGCGTGAGCGGAATGCCAGACCGGTCGCTTCGTGGATCGGCAAGGCATCAATATCGGCGCGCAGCGCAATCAGGGGTTCACCACGACCGACCTCCACCACCACGCCGGTTTCCAGCGGATAATCGAGAGGATGCAAGCCCGCCTCCTGTAACCAGCGACGCAGACGCGCAGTGGTTTCCACTTCATGACCCGAAAGCTCCGGCCAGCCGTGTAACTCGCGTCGCCAGTCAATCAGTTGTTGTTCGCTCACGTGGCTCATCATGACCTCCGAATTAGGCAGCAACCAAGCGATGGGTAGCCAGTAGCTCAAGCGATTTCACTCGCGCCTGCTCCTCGGCTATTGGCGTATCAATCACGAACTCTTCAATGCCGAAATTCTGGTGCAGCGCGTCCAGTTTGGCGTGAACCTGCGCCGCTGTACCTTTCAATAGCGAAGGGATACGCGTCTCGATCACATAGTCGGTATAACCACCCTGACGCACATAACGTTCCGCCTGCTCGACACTGCCGACGTTGACGCTTGGGCCATCTTTTACGTTAACGTGATAAACACGCAGGTTGTCGACTAACAAATCCGCTTCCGCAGGCGAGTCAGCGACCACCACCTGCACCGCCACCAGCGCTTGTTTACCGTTGCTGTATTGGCGATAGCTGTTCAGCACCTGCTCCATCAACAACGGATCACCGTTATGATGTGCGGCGAACACCAACTGCCAACCCAATTCGGCCGCCAGTTTGGCGCTTTGCTCACTGGCCCCCAGTAAGAAACGGTTGGCAGGACGTGGCGGCTGCGGCGTGGCCCGCAGGATCTCTTCATCCCCTACGGGTGGCACATTTAGCCAGCTGTCTAGCAAGGAGAGCTGTTCGGCAAAATTCCCCTTCTCTTGCTGATGCACACCCAGCTGCAAGGCGCGTGTCGAGAGCGGTAATCCCCCCGGCGCTTTACCCACGCCCAGATCAATACGACCCGGCGCAAGCGAGGCCAGCAGGTTGAAGTTTTCCGCGACTTTGTAAGGACTGTAATGCTGCAGCATCACGCCGCCCGAACCAACGCGAATATGATGCGTCTGGCCAATGATCCAGGCGATCAATAACTCTGGCGAGGGGCTGGCGAGGCGATCGGTATTATGATGCTCCGCCAGCCAAAAACGATGATAGCCCCAGGCTTCAGCCTGCTGCGCCAGTTGTAAAGTACGATGCAGGGCATGCGCGGCGCTCTCTCCATCGGCAATCGGCGATTTATCTAACAGACTCAGTCGATATGACATACGCCAAATCCTTTCTCAGTGAATATGGCGAGCAGTGTGTGGTGGCGGTGGGTAATTCGTAAAACATGATATTGTGGTATGCATTGTTAATTTATGCATATCAATGACAGTAAATATTGACTTACCAATAAAAACGCACTAAATCAGATAATTGCATTAAAATAAAAACCACATACTCGTTTAAAGTTTTTATTTATCTTTCATAATCACATTTTGTTGTTTATCAATGCTGTTTATCGCCTCTAACTTGGTTTGTTAGAGACGCAGGGGAATTGAAATATCTTTCCGCAAACGAAAGTATGCTTATACCCTGCCCGCTTAAATAATCAGGTATCAAAAGAGACTGCAGTGAGCATATTAAAAAACGTAGTTTTTGACCTGGATGGAACACTCGTTGATTCCCTGGAAGGCATTACATCAAGCATCCTTTATGCGGCACGAAAAAATGGCCATTTGATAGACGAAAATATCGACATAAAATCGTTGATTGGTCCTCCAATGCGGGATTTATTGATGAAATTACTATCCCATCCCAGTGATGCAGTTATCGAACAGGTTTTAGACAATTACAGGGAGGATTATGCAAGAAAAGGACTACTAAAAACAATAAGTTATAATGGAATAGTGTCATTGCTTTCAGCATTGAAAGAGAAAGGTTATGCAATTTATATAGCAACATCAAAGAGACAGGTTTTCGCCGAAGAAATCTTGAAAAACAACAACCTCTCTGAATATTTTGTTGGTATTTACGGAACTACAACGGACGGTCGGCTTGATAACAAAGAGGTCCTGTTAAAGCATCTGATGTTGGACCAAAAACTTAACAGCAGGGATGTCGTCTTTATCGGCGATCGAAAAGAAGATGTCATCGCTGCCATAGCCAATAACGTTCCTGTCATTGGCGCAAAATGGGGTTATGCCGACGGTAATGAACTTGAGTACGCCGGAGCGCATTACTTATGTGAGTCTCCGCATGAACTTTTAAAAACCATCTCAGTTGCGCTAACTGAACATCAAAACGCTGCTCATTTAAGCGCCTTGCGGGCGCCATAAATGGCGCCCCTACAAGAATGGATGCGGTTCTTCGTAGTGTGCGCATAACTGAGCAGCATTACCTCATTAAGACCCAATTTTCCGCTCTTTCACATAACGCCAGAAGCGTTCCGCCGTCAGGTTTAAACGTGCGCCGGAGCGATATACATAAGCAGAAATCTTCAGCGAAAGACTGTGATCCATAATCGCCAGCCGTCTCTCCTCCAGCTCACGCTGAATCGAGTAATCCGGCAGCCAGCCAACGGCATCGCCTTTCAGTATCATTCTTTTCAGCAGCTCACTCATCGACGAGACAAAGGTCAGGATAAAGGTGGTATTCGGTATGCGATCAATCACCTGATTCACCTGGCGCCCCATGTAACTGTCATTGGCGTATTTAACCAGCGGCAGCGTGTCGCCATTGATTGAAAATATCGGTTTGCCGTGCGCATCACAGGGGGAGACCAGGTGCAGCGCGGAATCGAAGATTTTATGGTTGATGAAAGGGTAATTCATCAGCTCTTCGTTATAAAACGACAGGATAAAGTCACTCTTACCTTCTTTAAGATTAAAGACGGCATCATTGACGTTAATCGATTCGACAAAGAACACCTTATCCGGGCTGTCGCGGTAGTCGGCTAAAATATCGGGCAGCAGCAGAACGGAAAGCGAGGGCGCCGCATCGATACGGATACTCTGCTTCAACTTATCTTCACCCTTGATACGGCTGATCTGAAAGTCCATATCGTCGAGCATATTTCGGGCATAGCCGACGAATATTCTGCCCTGCGCCGTAAGTTGCGGCGGATTCACGTTGCGATTGAAGACGCTGAAACCCAAGGTTGATTCCAGTGCCTGAATCCTTCGGCTGAACGAAGATTGGGAAATATTTCGCTTCTCAGCTGCCAGTGTGAAGCTGCGATATTCTTCCAGTGCAATCACATCATATAACCACTTCACTTCGAGATTACTTAGCACTTCTCTGCTCCAATTACAGCCCCCATTTGCATGCAATTTTTACATGACAAATGATTTATATGCAATTTCTGCATTGCAATGCCGATGCTACTATCCGCTCATCAATCGAGTCGGTAGTTGCCGTCTCGCCATTCATTCAATGAGTCAGGGTATCTTATGAGCGCACTAAATTCTGTCATGCAACATCTCTCACGCCTTGGCATCAACGATGTCAGCGAGGTGATCTATAACCCGAGCTATGAACTGTTGTTCGAACATGAAACGGCAGCCGATCTCGAAGGTCCAGCTCGCGGTAAGCTCACCACGTCTGGCGCAGTGACTGTGGATACCGGCGAATTTACCGGCCGCTCCCCGCGCGATAAGTACATCGTTCGCGATGACCAGACCCGCGATACGCTGTGGTGGTCTGATGCCGGCTTGGGACGCAACGATAACAAGCCGATGTCCACTGAGGTGTGGGCGCACCTGAAAACTCTGGTTGCCAATCACCTGTCGGCCAAATCACTGTATATTGTTGACGCCTGGTGCGGAGCCAGCGCCGATACCCGCCTGGCGGTGCGTTTCGTCACTGATGTGGCGTGGCAGGCACACTTTGTCAAAAATATGTTTATCGCCCCAACCGACGATGAGCTGGCCAGTTTTGATCCGGACTTCACGGTGATTAACGGTGCAGGTTGCGTGAATTCGCAGTGGCAGGAGCAAGGGTTAAATTCAGAGACGTTTATTGCCTTCAACCTGACTGAAAATATTCAGCTGATTGGCGGTACCTGGTACGGCGGCGAGATGAAGAAAGGGATGTTCTCGGTCATGAACTACCTGCTGCCGCTGAAGGGTATTGCTTCCATGCACTGTTCAGCAAACCGCGGTGAAAAAGGCGATGTGGCGCTGTTCTTTGGCCTCTCCGGCACCGGGAAAACCACGCTCTCGACCGATCCGCGCCGTCAGCTGATTGGCGATGATGAGCACGGCTGGGACGCAGACGGCGTGTTCAACTTTGAAGGCGGCTGCTATGCCAAAACCATTAATCTGAAGGCGGAGTCTGAACCAGAAATTTACGGTGCCATCCGCCGTAACGCGCTGCTGGAAAACGTGGTGATGAGAGAAGATGGCAGCGTAGATTATGCCGATGGCAGCAAGACCGAGAACACGCGCGTTTCTTACCCACTGTCGCATATTGAAAACATCGTGCTGCCGGTTTCCCGTGCGGGTCACCCTTCACGCATTATCTTCCTGGCAGCGGATGGATTCGGGGTGTTGCCACCAGTATCCCGCCTGACGCCAGAGCAGATGCAGTATCACTTCCTGTCTGGCTTTACCTCCAAGCTGGCAGGGACTGAGCGCGGCATTACGGCTCCGACTCCGACCTTCTCCGCCTGCTACGGCGCAGCATTCCTGATGCTGCATCCAACGCAGTATGCCGATGTGTTGCAGGAGAAAGTCGCGCAGAGCGGTGCGGAAGTGTGGTTGGTGAATACTGGCTGGAACGGTGCCGGTCAGCGTCTGTCGCTGAAAGATACACGCCAGATCGTTAACGCTATCCTCGAAGGAGAAACCGGTGCGATGCGTGAAGAGTCGCTGCCCGTATTTGGCCTCGCCATTCCGCAACAGATTGCGGGAGTGGATGCCGCTACCCTTGATCCGCGTAACGGCTGGGAATCACCTGAACAATGGAATGAAGCAGCCGAGAAACTGGCGCAACTGTTTATCAATAACTTCAAACAGTACAGCAACAACGAGGCAGGCGCGCGTATTGCTCAGGCTGGTCCACGGGTAGAACAGCGCTAATTAACAAGTTGGTGTAAGGCTGGATAATTTTGGCCAGACTTACACCAACACTTTACGCATCAGGGCATTTTGTAGAATTACTCCTTTGCGAACCGGGAATCCCCGCTCGACATCCGAAAAACCTGTCGGAGCCTTGTACATCATTCAATATATTGGCTGAAGCGTAATAGATAACCGTCAGGATCCTGTACGAGAAATTCTCTCTGGCAGACAGTAGATTCGCCAGTTTGGTAGAAGTTGTCACGGAGATCCCGATAGAGTGTTTGTCCATTCGTTTTAATACGGTCTAGCATCTGCTCGATGTCGTCGACTTCAATCTGGAAGTTAACGCCACGACCTAACGGTCTGATAAGATCTGCTGTATTCCATCCTTCCGGATGATACTTTTCAAGCATAAGTTGTGCCTCACCCAAGCTAATGTAAGCAAAATCGGGATCCTGACGCCGTATCATTATGTCAAAGCCAAGCACATCCACGTAAAAGTCCAGGGAAGCTGAAAAGTCGGTAACCGTCAGCTCGGGCACCATACGATTCCAATAGTGATCTTTCATATCCGTCATTGCTCTCTTCTCTCCTTGAATAGCACAGCATACATCAGATGCCTTTTAAACCGTGCATGACACTGAGCTATCGCTTAATCCAATAGCGTAGCCCGCATAATGTTATTAACGGATTGTTCAAATAATGGGGGCGACTGAAGCTTTATTATTGAAGCTAATGAGATACAATTTATGAATAATTAACGGTTCTTAATATCTGATAAACATGAGATCGCGCCCTTCTGCCCGATTATTGATCATCGACCCACAGCAGCGCTTGCTGTTGTTTTGTTTTAGTCATAAAGGCGATGCCTTAGATGGACAGCGCTATTGGGCCACGCCTGGCGGTGCGCTTGAGGATAATGAAACCGCGCAGCAGGCCGCCATTCGTGAATTATTCGAAGAGACGGGTATTGAACGCACTCAACTCGGTGATGTTATTGGATACCGGGAGTTTGAGATGCAATTACCCTGTGGCGGGGTGGTATTAGCTCAGGAGCAATACTTTATGGTGCTTGTCGAACAGCAGGAGATATCCACCTCTGGATGGAGTGCTCATGAACGAGAGGTGATGGCGGACTTTCATTGGTGGAACATGAAAGAACTGGCATGCAGTGGAGAAAAGTATTTCCCGGAGAATTTAGCGGTGTTGCTGGAAAAGGGTTTGAACCGACTTAGAAACTAACCATTCTGACGGCAATCAAGATTTTTGCTCACTATATTCGGCCTTTAATTTATTGCTCATTATCGCCAAATCGCTACCGCCATCACTCGGTTCTTAAAAGAATATGGCGATAATGTTTGCGCATTGCATAAATCTTGAATTGAACAAAGACAAACGCAGCAGGAATAAATGTTGTAACCCAGCGCAGCACATCTCGCAGGAAAGTATCAGGTCCAGGATAGACCTTTTTAAACAGCATAGAAAGAATGATTAACAGTAAAACAAATAGGCCGGCCCCAACCCAATACTCAATATGTGTACTGGCAAGCCTGGCAGCTTCGCGATAATTTCGCTTCCGCTGCAATGATGTCAGTTTATTCAACTCAGGGATACTTTTCTTCGACAAGTAAATTTTCATGTGTCCTCCTTTCACAACCCCTTCAGATGATAATCATTCTCAACATCATGTCAAACTCAACCCTCGGGTTTTCTGACAGCAACGACGTATCCACTCCGGTTAATTGCAGAGACTCGGACATCTCATGCCAGAGGATTTATGTGATCACCGCCATGACCATCCGTTAAGAAGCCCAATTTCCAGAACGAATCGGTCTACAGTCCTGTGCTGATGCCCGATGCTTATCCTCTGCCAGTCTTTTTATACTCACCTTGAGTTAGAACTCCTCCTCAACGCCACGGCTTCTAATAACAAATCACGCCGGGCACCACCCCTATGAGGTTTATGGCATGAAAATCACCGCTATCGAAGTTACACGTATCAGTATCCCGTTTGATGCGCACCGGCCTCAGCCCGATGAGCAGGAAACCACCTATAACGCAGCCTCTCCGTCACTCAAACGAATGGAAACGCTGCTGGTAAAAGTCATCACAGAAGACGGTCTTGAAGGATGGGGAGAAGCATTTGGCCACCTGTCCAATGCCGTCACTGAACAGGCGCTGGTAAGCCTGGTCGCGCCTTTCTTCCTGCAACGGCCTGCCCCAGCTACTCAGCAAGAGATTGCGGAGGTGATGCAATCTGCAGAGCAGGCACTGCATGCCTTTGGACGCAGCGGGCCGGTTCGTTACGCCCTGTCTGCTCTCGATATTGCCCTGTGGGACCTGTTGGGTAAGTTGCAACAGAAACCGCTGTGGCAACTCTTGGGTGCCACTCGCCATCAGATAGAGCGTTATGCAAGCCTGGTGAGCTATGGCAATGACTCAAATGAAGTCGCCCTACAAGTTCGGCGGGCATATGCCGAAGGTTTTCGGACGCTCAAACTTCATGAAACACTTCCAGCAGCAATTGCTGCTGCGCGTCAGGCACTGCCGCCGGATGCTGACCTGATGGTTGACGTCAACTGCCCATGGTCACGCGAACAGGCGCAGGCCGTTGCCAGTGAACTGCGTCCGCTCCAACTAGGATGGCTCGAAGAGCCTGTCTGGCCACCGGATGACTTTTTGGGGCTATCTCTACTCCGCAAAGAGGGCGTACCGCTCGCCGCAGGAGAAAATGTGGACGGCGACATGGGGTTTGTGAACCTTTTTGAAAGTGGTGCCGTGGACGTTGCACAGCCAAGCGTGTCTAAAGTTGGGGGGATAACCTCTGCCCTACGCGTGTTCGAATTGGCCCGGCAGTATCGTGTAAAAGTTGTGCCGCACTGCTTTTACTACGGCGCGGGAATGCTGGCAACAGCGCATCTGGTCGCGGCACTGCCAACCGACATCAAAATGGAAATTCCCTGGGTTACCTTCGAGGCTCAGCTGTATCCAACATTGCCGCAAAGCGTAAGTTTCAGCCTGAGCGATGCCCCAGGCCTAGGCTATGAGCCCGATCCCGCCGTCCTCAACGACTATCGCCTGTCACTGACGCGAGTCAATCAGCAGGGAGTGAGCCACCATGTTTAAAAACTACCGTCATGTCATTGCTCTGTTGCTGTTTTTTGCTGGCATTCTTAACTATCTTGATCGGGCAGCGCTCTCCGTAATGGCTCCTCTGGTCAAGAAGGATCTGAGCATTAACGATGCACAAATGGGCATTTTGTTTAGCTGTTTCTTTATCGGTTACTGCCTGTTTTGCTTCATTGGCGGCTGGGCTGCAGACCGTTTTGGACCTCGACGAGTCTATGCCTGGGCGGCCAGTATCTGGTCCCTTTTTTGTGGTGCCACGGCACTGGTGACAGGATTCGCTCACCTGCTCATCGTGCGCATGTTATTTGGTGTCGGGGAAGGCCCCATGGGAACCACCACCAACAAATCGATTGCCAACTGGTTCCCTCGTAATGAAGTCGGCAGGGCTGTTGGTTTTACCAACGCGGGGCAACCGCTTGGTGCAGCCATTGCGGCACCGATCGTTGGGCTGGTCGGTCTGCAATTTGGCTGGCGCATTGCTTTTGTTGTAATTGCGGCAATGGGATTCATTTGGGTCGCCTGCTGGCTGCTACTTTTTCGGGACAAGCCCGAGCAGCATCCACGCGTGAGTCAAGAAGAGAGCCAGTACATCGTGCAGCGGCGACCGGCAGGCAATACGCTGAGTCAGCCTCAGAAGGACAGCCATACTCTCTGGCACTATGTATTTTCACTGCCCGTGCTGGGCGTAGCCAGTGCATTTTTCTGCTTCAACTATATTCAGTTCTTCTTTCTGTCATGGCTGCCGAGTTATCTGACTGACTTTCAGCATCTGGACATCAAAAGCATGAGCATTATCGGCGTGCTGCCTTGGCTGGGTGCGACCATCGGTTTTCTGGGCGGAGGCATTGTTTCTGACATTTTGTTCCGCCGCACGCAGGACTTCCTGTTGTCACGTAAGCTGGTGATTTTTGTCGGCCTCGCGGTGGCAGCTCTTTGCGTGCTGCTGACGGCATGGAGCCAGAGCGTGGTGTCAGCTGTCACGCTTATTACGCTGGCGAGCGTCTTTGCTTACATGACTCCACAGGCCTGCTGATCTTTGCTGCAGGATATCGTGCCTGCGGGTCGTATAGGAACAGCAGGAGGCTTTGTGCATCTACTGGCTAACCTGGCCGGTATATTATCCCCAAGCATCACAGGTTTTCTGATTCAGTATGGCGGCGGCTATCACACTGCTTTTGTTCTCGCCAGCATTCTGGCGCTCTCCGGTATGTTGCTGCTGGCGCTACTGGTTCGTCAGAAAGGAGTGAATCAACTCCGCTCACAAACGAGCCATTAATGAAGGTAAGCCGAGGAGTCGAAACAGCCGGATAGCTCTGTTTTGCCTCTCAGCGGAAGGCAGTAAGTTATTCTGCCTTCCGCGTGAGCCAGCGCACAAACCAGCACAAAACTCTGCGACCTAAACTTACATAACTTCATGAAATGTAAAAAACGCACGGCATTTGCCTAATAGTTCCAGGGCAAAAACACATAACCACTCACCTACTCTGCTGCGTATACCTATAGCGGTGTTTTTCTCCCCCTAAGGTGACGCATGACACAACAACTCTATGAATTATCAACCGATCACGATGCGCATATTGCTTCAGCGATCGGCAAATTCTTCCGCCGCATTATCCCTATGCTGGCACTGATGCTTATCGTCAATCAGATTGACCGCGCCAACATTGGCTTCGTTAAAGCCGAACTGCAAGCCGATGCCGGCATTAGCGCCGCAGCTTTCGGTTTAGGCGCGGGCCTGTTCTTCATAGGCTATGCGCTGTTTGAAGTGCCCAGCAATATGATGCTGAAAAAATTCGGTGCACGCGTGTGGCTCACTCGCATCATGATCACCTGGGGAGCGGTTGTCGTGCTGACTGGTTTTGTCAGCACCCCGCTGCATTTCTATGTGCTGCGTTTCCTGCTTGGCGTCGCGGAGGCGGGCTTCTTTCCTGGCGTGCTGTTCTATTTCCGTCAATGGGTGCCAAATGCCTGGCGGGGGCGCGCAACCGCAATGGTGCTGAGTGCAACCGCCAGCGCTTTTCTGTTCTCTGGTCCGCTCACTGGTGCCATCCTGATGATGCATGATGTTGGCGGACTCGCGGGTTGGAAATGGGTGATGTTCATGGAAGGTGGCGGATCGATAGTAATCGGCTTGCTGGCAGCATTTGTGTTGGTATCGAAACCAGCAGGGGCAAAATGGCTCAGCGATGCGGAAAAACAGGCGCTGGCGCAGCAACTGGCTCTTGAAGACAGTGTTCGTGAAGAGCGCGCGGTCACACAGGGTCGCTGGGGATTGATCACCGATCGCAGCCTCCTCTCCTACTGCCTGATCTTCTTCACTATGACCATGACCGGCTACACCCTGGTCTTCTGGTTACCGCAAATCATCCAACGTATTCAGGGGTTCAACAGTTTCGAAACCGGACTGCTAACCGCCATCCCGTGGCTGTTCGCCATCGTAGCTCTGTTTTTGCTGGGTAAAGTCACCGATCGGTATCGCGATAAACTGGATAAAGGGCTCGGCATCGCGATGCTGATCGCCGCGTGTGGCACCTTTATGGCCACGCTTGGCACGCCGTGGTTTGGCTTTGTGGCGATGATAGTGGCGTGTATTGGTTCCAAAGTCAGCGCCGCATTCTTCTGGCCAATGCCGCAAAGCGAACTGCCCGCAGCGATCGCTGCACCAGGCATTGCGATGATCAACTCCATTGGCAACCTTGGCGGTTTCTTCGCGCCAACGGTGTTCGGCTATCTTGAAATGCATACAGGCAGCACCACCGGTGGCCTCTATGCGCTGACCAGTGTGTCAGTGGTTACCGGCCTGTGGCTGTTGCTGCGGAGCAAACCTGTTCCCCCATCTTTCGGTTACAAGGAGAGACACCATGTCAGACAGTCCAGTCATTAACTCCATGCGCATCGTACCGGTCGCTGGCTACGACAGCATGCTTTTGAATATTGGGGGGGCACATAACTGCTTCTTTACGCGCATTATCGTCATCCTGACCGATTCAGCCGGGCACACCGGTGTTGGCGAAACGCCCTGTCATGCCTCGACCTTGCAGCTGCTGGAGCAGTTTCGCCCGCTGATTGAAGGCAGCTCGCTACTGCGCCTGAATGCCACGCTGAGCCAACTCTTTAATAGTGAAGCGCGTCAGCAACAAACGTCACATACCAACGACATTCATATTCCGCAGATGAACCCGGAGAAGTTTTATAACGCGGCGGCGGCTATTGAGACTGCACTACTGGACCTGCAAGGCAAACTGTTTAACCTGCCCGTAGCCGATCTGCTTGCCAGCGGAAAACAGCGGGATCGTATCCCGGTGCTGGGCTATTTGTTCTATATCGCCGATCGCAGACTCACCAATATGCAATACCGATCGGGTGATCAGGCGCAGGATGGCTGGTTCCGTTTGCGCCATGAGGCAGCGATGGACAGTGCTGGCGTGCAACGGCTGGCGGAAGCGGCGGTTGAGCAGTACGGCTTTCGTGACTTCAAGTTAAAAGGCGGTGTAATGGCCGGTGAAGTAGAAGTTGAAACGGTTGAAGCGCTGCTGAAACGATTTCCTGACGCGCGCGTCACCGTCGATCCCAATGCCAGTTGGTCGCTGGAGGAAGCGATTCGTTTTGGTAAACAGTTGGCGGGGAAAGTGCCATATCTGGAAGATCCTTGCGGTGCAGAACAGGGCTATTCAGGCCGGGAAACGTTAGCCGAATTCCGTCGCGCGACTGGCGTGCCGGTCGCGACCAATATGATCGCTAACGACTGGCGTCAACTGCACCATGCGCTGCAACTGAATGCCATCGACATTCCACTCGCCGATCCGCACTTCTGGACGATGCGCAACGCGAATGTGGTCGCGCAGTTGTGCAACGAGTGGGGACTGACCACCGGTTGCCACTCCAATAATCATTTTGATATCTCTCTGGCCATGGTGGCACACCTGGGCGCGGCGGCGCCTGGCGATCGTCAGACCGCCTTTGATACGCACTGGATCTGGCAGGACGGACAGCAACTCACGCACCAACCGCCGCAGATCCGCGATGGCTACCTGGAATTGCCACCCGGTCCTGGGCTAGGCATTGAGTTAAATATGGAACGCGTTGAACAGGCGCATGCGCTTTACAACACGCTGCCGGATAAGAACCGTAACGATGCCTTAGGGATGCAATTCTTAATTGATAACTGGCGCTATGACGCCAAGCGCCCGTCAATGGTTCGCTAAAGTGCAAGGAGGATGGTGGCGTACTCACGCCACCTCTGGTCGCCCTCTCTGCTGGTCGCACAACTGCCTGATTTGCTGAGGATGCATGAATAAATCTCTTATAACCCTGGTCTGCTGTATTTCTTTTTCATCTTGTTTAGCCCAAGCCGCCTCTTCAGTCTGCCGCCCTCAAGAATTTGGCGGTAAAGCTGATGGCGTCATCCTGAACACCAAAGCCATTCAACAAGCTATTCAGCAATGTAGCCAGCGCGGTGGAGGAACGGTTCAACTCTCTCCGGGCCTCTGGTTGAGTGGACCGCTGCAATTACAAACTAATATCACGCTAAAAATTGAAACAGGCGCAACCCTAAAGGCCAGCAATCAGGAAGGGAAATTCATTTCGGCGTTTATTGGGCATCCCGCCAAAGTGAATGAAGCCTTTATCTTCGCCAATAATGTGAACAATGTGGCCATTATTGGTGGAGGCACACTGGATGGTGATGGAGAGAAAACCTGGTGGCCAGAAGCATTAAAAATACGTGGCGAAGTCAGAGCTGGGAATAAAAAAGTCTTCACCGACCGCTTCCCCGGCATTCCGTTGGCGAACGGTGTTCCACGCCCTTGGTTTGTGGAATTCAATGATGTCACTCAGGGTAAAATTGAAAATCTACACCTGACTAATTCACCCATGTGGAACATTGTCATTCGCAATAGCAGCGATATTATTGTGAACAAAGTGAAGATCACCAATCCTGTCACCTCACCGAATACTGACGGAATGGACATTGTCTCGTCCCAAAATATTACGGTTGCAAACATGGATATTGCAACGGGTGATGACAATATTGCCATTAAGTCAGGGTTGGTTAACGGAACCGGAGCAGCATCGAAAGACATCACCATCCACGATTCCATGATGCGTGATGGCCACGGAATTTCTGTCGGCAGTGAAACCGCGAACGGTATCGGCAAAGTGACGATCAGCCGCGTCACATTCCTGAATACCGAAAATGGCGTGCGCATTAAATCAGCCAGGGACAGAGGCAATGCCATAGGCCCTCTCATCGCCAGCCACCTCAACATGTCCAATGTGAATACGCCGATTCTGGTGACCAATAGCTACAGCGGCCAGGCGGGGGCAGAGGGGCACACGCTTACCCAGCCGATTGAAACGGTACCCGTTTCGGCTTCAACGCCAAAAATCAAAGGGGTAACCATTTCAGATGTTATGGCGACTAAAGCGAGCTATGCCATGATTTTCAGCGGCTTGCCGGAATCCCCTATCCAGGATGTCACGCTACATAACATCAAGATTGATGCCCGTTATGGCGTGCAGGCGAGATATGTCGCTGGTAAAGGGAATAATGTGAGCGTTTCTGTGAAAGAGGGTTCTACAGTAGAAAAAGGCCCGGATGTGGCACTGCAACTGAATCATGGGGTGGAGTAACGGAGAGATCGGGGGAATGACTTGGGTCAACTTGTGGGCTCAATGACCGTTGTGTGCCAAGCGGAAGTCACTAACACCGCGGTGCATTAACCAACGGGGAGCAGGTCGATATTTTTAAGCTTCTGCAGGGTGCATAGCACGACTAATTTTAGTCGTGCTATGAGATGGGGGTCTTGCTAGATAGGAAAGTGACGCACTGCAATCAGTACCTTCTCTTTGGGCTTACGCTGGGGTTTTCTTACACTACATGCCCCAACCAGGCTAGGTGGGTTTACAGGCTTAATCTTAGCCTGATGTACTTGAGCTAAGCAGTGTGGGCAATACTTCACGCCAGCATATTGTGTAGCAGATACTGTATGAGCCTGATTAGTACTGTAACAGCTACCGATGAATGCTCTTAAATCAGTTGGCGGCAAATACTTACAACCTTCTACGTGTAGTAATAATCCATTCCCCAGGTGATCACTCACGTAGTACTTACGTGCTTCTATGTACATGATAGTTCCCAATATTGATTGCTGAGTGAGTCTTTATACGGACTCTAAGAGGTATTAAAATATTCGTGAACCCGTTGCAGTCTTCTATCGGCTGTTCTGCAAAAACCATCATTATTACTACAACGGGTAAACTTTATAGTTTGTCGTACTCAATATCTTGTAAGTTCGAGCAGCGAACAACCGCATTAAACTCAGATTGCACGCGGTGATGACTTGTTAAAGTAAATGGCACAATAAGTCTTGTCCCTATTTTCTCAACTTTCTCACTGTGAATGAACATAGAACCAATAGTTATCCGCTGTTTACCAAACATTTCGGTATGGGGACGAATAAGTAGATCTTTTTCAACTGCTTGTACTGCATCGTTGCTGTGTACTGTGAGGCAGGCTATACGATCATTTTGGTCTTCAGTACTTGAAGAATATACTTCATAGCCAGACGCACAAAGAATAACGCCCAGGGTTAACAAAGCCCCGAGTTTTGCGGTTGCATTCATTTTATAAAAATTCCATTTATTTGTGGTTCAGAAGCAGTTTCCCGGATAACGAATGTACACACAATACATTTTGTGCGGTCATAAAAAATATGAGATTAAACTTATGGTACCGCCAGGAAGTAGCTCTATAAAAAATATCGACTTCAGATGTGCCAGTCTAAAATGATGTGAGAAATAGAGACAATGTAGCAAATCAAATAAACCGGGCTTTTAATACAATCTACATCAAATATTTTGGTGTACAGTAAAATATGCACAATGAATAGCAATTGAGTACATATCTCATTGTAGATTGATAGGTGTGGGCAAGTGGTACTACTTGATAAAATCTCACAATGTCAGAAAGGGAAAGGGATGCGCGGTCGCATTATCCAAGAGGTAGGCATCAAAGTAGCGGTAGACCTCGTATTGAGAAATCGCTTTGTCGAGTCCCAAGGAGGCAAGGATAAGTACATTTTCATTGACCTCATTTTCAGAGAGTCTTTGCTCCGCCCAATCTGTAAATGCGTGCATATCGGCATCCGGAGAGTACGAAACCCGCACTGAAGTATCACAGCAGGCTCTGGCCGATCCGGGGCAGGCATCCGCAGCGCTGAGCGGAACGAGTATGCCAGGAGAGCCCGCAGGACGCGGGCGAAAGGTGGCGCTGGAACATGGATGTTCCATCGGCACCGGTCCGTAAGGCTGACGAGTGAAGTGAAGGCACCGCGACAGCGGCGCGAGGACCGCCAGCCCCGGAGCGGCCAGAGCCTGCGTTATCACCCCTCGTTTCTCCAACAATATGAAGTCAATTAACAAGTCTCTTCAGAAAACCCTATTCTCGTGGTTATACAAAAGTGATAAAACAAACCTACCCCACTCACCTTAAATAATCCCCTCACTGATTACGCAATAAATAGCACAGCAACAATTCCTACCATCCTTGATGCCATTATTTATTTCACCCTCCAACCGCTATTTATCTTTTTCAGCAAAGCTTAGTGCAATTCATTGGTTCAACTCCGCGGTGCGACATTTGATGATGAAATCAGCCCGCCGGGCTTTTGAATCATAAGGAATTCACCATGACTAAGCATTTTCACTTGCAGGCGCTAAGCTTGGCCCTGCTGACAGGGATCTTTAGCGCACACGCCGCAGACACACCGGTTAAAGGCGGCACGCTGGTTTATCTGGAACAGCAACCGCACACCAACCTCTATCCCCCGGCCGGTGGCTTCTACCCCAACGGCGGCATACTCAATCAAATCACCGACAAACTGACGTGGCAGAACCCGAAAACGCTACAAGTGGAACCCTGGATTGCCGAAAGCTGGAGCAGCAACGCCGATAAAACCCAATACACCTTCAAAATCCGGCCGGGCGTCACCTTCTCCGATGGCACGCCGCTGGATGCCAATGCGGTAGCGAAAAACTTTGATACTTATGGTCTGGGAAATAAAGCCCAACGCTTGCCGGTATCGGAGGTGATTAATAATTACGATCACAGTGAGGTGATTGATCCGCTGACGGTGAAGTTTTATTTCAAAAAACCTTCGCCGGGATTTTTACAGGGCACCGCCACCATTGGTTCCGGATTAGTCTCTCTCAGCACGCTGCAACGTAGTTTCGATCAACTGGGTGATGCACGCCATATTATCGGTTCCGGGCCTTTTGTGGTCAGTGACGAAAAATTAGGCCGCGAAGTCGACCTCACCGCGCGTAAAGATTATCAGTGGGGGCCAAAAAATATCGCCCAGCAAGGCCCTGCCAATCTGGATGGGATTAAATTTATCGTCACCCCAGAAGACAGCGTGCGTATCGGCGCGCTGCTGGCAGGTCAGGCCGATTTTATTCGTCAGGTACAAGCCTATGACGAAAAACAGGCACAGCAACAGAACTTTCCGATTTATGCCGCACCGACGCGCGGGGTGAATGACAGCATCAGCTTCCGTCCGGACAATCCGCTGGTCAGCGACCTGAAAGTGCGTCAGGCGCTGCTTCACGCCACCAACGCCCAGCAGGTCGTGCAGACACTCTTCTCACCCAACTATTCGCAGGCCACTTCTGTTATCGCAAACTCTGCGGCGGGTTACGTCAACCTCTCCGACAAGCTGAAATATGATCCGGCGTTGTCCAAAACCTTACTGGATGAAGCGGGCTGGAAAGTCGGCAGTGATGGTATCCGCGAAAAAGACGGCAAAAAACTGGCGCTGGCCATTTATGAATCGTTGCCACAGCCACAAAACAAAGAAGTCCTGCAACTGGTGGCACAGCAGTGGCGCCAGGTAGGCGTTGCACTGGCGGTCAAAGCGGGCGATGCCGGCAGCGCGACGCTGGATAATCTCGATCCGCTCAAAACGCCACTTAACGTCACCGAAGTCGGTCGCGCCGATCCCGATGTCATCAAGAGCAGCTTCTACCCGACCAACCGTAACGTCCTGCTGCAAAAAGGCGGCTCCAGCGACAAGGTACAAAACTTCCGTGACGACAAGCTCAATGCGCTACTGGTGGATATCTCCGCCGAAGTCGATCCTGCCAAGCGCTTGACGCTGACCGGCGATGTGCAGCGTTATCTGCTCGATCAGGCTTATGTCATTCCGATTTTCGAAGAGCCACAGGTCTTTGCCGGTGCGCCTTGGTTAAAAGGGGTGAGTTTTGAAGCGGTTGGCCGTCCGTCGTTTTACGGCGCATGGCTGGAAAAACACTAAGGCAGGCCGATGATGCAACGTTCTCTGCTGCGAAGAGTGGGTCAAAGCGCGCTGGTGTTATGGGCCGCTTTTACCCTGTCGTTCTTGCTGCTGCAGGTGCTGCCGGGCGATGCGGTGCTGATTAAGTTTCAGAACCCGGATCTCGGCTTAAGCCCGGACCAAATCGCGGAAATGCGGCTGGCGTATGGCGCGGATAATCCATTGTGGCAGCAGTATCTGCATACCCTCTGGGCGATGCTGCATGGCGATTTTGGTTACTCGGTACAGGCCGGTGTGGCGGTGAGCGATCTGCTCACCAGCAACCTGCCCGCCACACTGCAACTGGCACTGCTCGGCTTTGCCCTCGCCACGCTGATCGCCTTTGCTTTAGCGGCGCTATCGCGCCTGCCCGCATTGCGTGCGCTGCGTTCGTTGCTGCAATCGGTGCCTGCACTGTTTATCTCACTGCCGACCTTCTGGCTCGGTATCGCGCTGATTCAACTGTTCTCGTTCCAACTGCGCTGGATACCAGTGATCAACCCCTCGCCTTTACAGGGGTTGATCTTGCCCGTCATCACCGTGGCGATCCCGATCTCCGCGCCACTGGCGCAAATTTTGTTGCGCAGTATCGATCAAGTTTCGACTCAGCCGTTTGTCGCGGTAGCGCGTGCGAAAGGTGCCAGCCAGAGCCGCGTACTGTGGCGACATGTGATGCGTAATGCGTTGCTACCCGTGCTCAACGTGGCGGGTTTACTGCTGGGCGAACTGATTGCGGGCGCGTTAATCACCGAAACGGTGTTTGGTCTGAGCGGTATCGGCCAACTGACGCAGCAAGCGGTCAACAATCAGGATGTCGCGGTACTGCAAGCGGTGGTGATGATCTCTGCATTGGCCTTTGTGCTAATAAACCTGCTGGTCGATGCGCTGATGCCGCTGTTCGATCCGCGTCTGCAACCTATTGCGGGAGGAAGCCGATGAGCCTCGTCGATTACGCCAGCGCTCGCCAGCGCGCGACACGTCAGCAGCGCGTGTGGCGTATCCAACCGGGATTATGGCTGGCATGGGCGGTGATGCTGCTGGCGCTGCTGGCTGCGTTTACGCCCGGTCTGTTTACCCACTACAACCCCACCCAAGGCATTGTGGGGGCACAGCGTTTGCCTCCGCAAGCCGCCTATTGGCTGGGCACCGATCAACTGGGGCGCGACCTATTCACACGCATCGTGTACGGCGCTTCTCAGTCGCTGGCAGCGGCATTTGCCGCTGTGGCGATGGGCTTGATGGGCGGAACCACACTGGGCGTACTCGCCGGTGCCGTAGGCGGCCGAACGGAAAACAGCCTGATGCGACTGGTGGATGTGCTGCTCTCTATTCCTTCTCTGCTGCTTTCCTTGAGCGTGCTGATTTTACTGGGATTTGGCACCGTCCACGCTGCACTGGCTGTAGGTATCGCCTCCATCGCCAGCTTTGCGCGACTGGCGCGTGGTGAAGTGGTACGCGTGCGACGCAGCGAATTTGTTGAAGCCGCTTATGGCAGCGGCGGCAGCTTCTGGCATGTCCTATGGCGGCATATCTTACCCAACTCGTTAACGGCGGTGATCGCCTTTGCCGCCTTGCAGTTTGGTCAGGCGATTCTGGCGCTCTCCACCCTGAGTTTCCTCGGATACGGCACCCCGCCCCCAACGCCGGAGTGGGGTTTACTGATCGCCGAGGGACGCAACTATCTGGCCACCGCCTGGTGGCTCACCACCTTCCCCGGCATCGTCGTGGTCGCTGTGGTGCTGGCTGCCAATCGTATTAGTCATCACATCGCGGGAGGTGATGCATGAGTGCATTACTCGCCATAGAAAACCTGACCCTCAGTTACCGGCAAAAAAACGCCTGGCGTCAGGTGGTACATAACGTCAGTTTTGAATTACAGGCCGGTGAAATGGTGGCGCTGGTCGGCGAATCGGGCTCGGGCAAAACCACGACGGCGCAAGCTATCATCGGCCTGCTGGCGGAAAACGGCCGCCGCGACAGCGGAAAAATTGTGCTGAATGGCACCGATATTACCAACTGGTCAGCCAAACGCATGGACAGCCTGCGCGGCGTCACCATAAGCCTGGTACCACAGGACCCGGGCAATTCGCTCAACCCGGTAAAAACCATCGGCGATCAGGTCGGTGAGATGCTGCAACTGCATCAGAAACTCAGCAAACCGCAACGCCAGCAGCGAGTGCTGGAGTTGCTGGAGAAAGTTGGGCTGAGCCATCCTGAACAGCGATTGAAACAGTATCCTCACCAGCTTTCGGGCGGCATGAAACAGCGCGTATTGATCGCCATTGCGCTCGCCTTACGCCCACAATTGATTATTGCGGATGAGCCCACCAGCGCCCTCGATGTGACGGTGCAAAAACGCATTCTCGATCTGCTGGATGTACTGCGCCGCGAATCTGGCACTGCGGTACTGTTCGTGACCCACGATCTGGCACTGGCGGCAGAACGTGCCGATCGCCTGTTGGTGTTTCGTCATGGTGAAGTTCAGGAACAGGGTAACGCGGCAAAGGTTATTCATGCGCCACAACATCCCTATACGCGACAGTTGCTGCAGGATGCCTCTCCCGGAGCGGGCTCACTGACGCTCCCGGCACAGGCAATATTCTCGACGCCTGCGATCCAACTGTCCGCCATCAATAAACACTTCGCGCTGGGCAAACAGCAGCAGTTACAGGTCGCGAAAGACGTCAGCGTCACCGTGATACGTGGCAGCACCCATGCGCTGGTCGGCGAGTCCGGTTCAGGCAAAACCACGCTGGCGCGCATACTGCTGGGTTTTGAACAGGCGGACAGCGGGCGCGTGGTGATCGACGGCATTGATGCGAGTGCGCTGCGCGGTGAGGCGCAACGCCAGTTACGCCGCAAGATACAGTTCGTGTATCAAAACCCGTTCGCCTCACTCGATCCGCGCCAGACGTTGTTTGCGATTATCGAGGAACCCCTGCGCAACTTTGAAAAACTCAGCCGCGAGCAGCGTCAACAACGCGTGGAGGCGGTCGCACAGCGTGTGGCCTTACCGCTTGAGCTGTTGACACGGAAGCCGAGAGAACTCTCCGGCGGACAACGCCAGCGGGTCGCGATTGCCCGTGCGCTGGTGCTGGAGCCGGCGATTTTAGTTTTGGATGAAGCGACATCGGCGCTGGATGTCACCGTACAGGCGCAAATCCTGCAACTTTTGCAGCAACTGCAACAAGAGCTGGGTTTGACCTATCTGTTTATCACCCACGATCTCGCCACGGTGCGACGCATTGCACACAGCGTCACCGTGTTGCGCGCGGGTGAGGTGGTCGAGCAAGGTGACACCGTCACGCTATTCACTGCGCCTCAGCACCCTTACACCCGCTCACTGATTGAGGCCATTCCCGCTTTTCGTCCGCTGATTAAGGAGTCCGCATGACGCGCAAACGTATTGGATTTTTCACCCGTTTATTGGATGACACCTCAGCGCAACAGCGATATCGCCTGGCAACCGAACAGATTCAGCACGCGGAACGTCTGGGATTCGACAGCGCCTGGATCGCTCAGCACCACTTTCATGAAAAGGAAGGTGGCTTGCCATCCCCGCTGGTGTTCCTGGCACACGTGGCAGCCAATACACGAACCATCCGCCTGGGAACGGGCATCATCACGTTGGCGATGGAAAATGCGTTACGCGTGGCGGAAGACACTGCAGTACTGGATTTGCTCAGTAATGAACGCTTAGAAGTGGGACTGGGTTCTGGCGGCACTGCAACGTCGTTTTTGCCGTTTGGTTTGACCCTCGAACAGCGTGCCGAGGTGTTTGCTGATCACCTGCACACGCTGCTCGGCGCCTGGCGCGGCGATACCCTGGCTCACCCGGATAACCATCTTTACCCGGCCGCGCCCACGTTGGCGCAGCGCGTATGGATTGCCACCTTCTCCGTGGAGGGCGCAACGCGTGCCGGGGCTGCCGGTCACGGCTTGATGTTGTCGCGTACGCAACCCCGCCCTGCAGGTCAGCCTGATTTACCGCTGGATGCGATACAAAATCCAATGATTGACGCCTATTTAGCGGCACTGCCTGAAGGGGTTGCGCCACGCATTCTCGCCTCACGCACCGCCTTTGTTGCCGACTCCAGTGATTACGCGCGGCGCCTGGCGGAACCCGGATTGCAGCGTCAGGCGCAGCAGTTCCAGGCCGCCGGACACGTCATCACCGGCACCACGCTGGAGAGCCATGCGCGCCAACTGGATGCCCATTTTGGCGATGCCCCGAGCGTGCTCACCTCGTTGCTGGCTGATTCCACGCTGCGGCGCGTCACCGACATCAGCTTCCAGGTGCACTCTATTGATCCGCCACACGCAGACATTCTGCGTTCCATTGAATTGATCGCTGATCACATCGCCCCCGCGCTGCGCGCTTTGGGTGATGCTTAACCGGAGAAAAACATGTCTGAATCCATTGATTTACTGGCCGCATTGGCGGATATCGATCCCGCCTCAGAACTGGCCCAAGCACGCGCTGAACGGCATGCAGTCACCCAGCATACGCAAGGCAGTTATGATGTTTTATTTGGTCAGGATGACGCTGACCTTCCGCTGCCATGGCGTTTTGCCCTGGCCGCACAGGTCGCCGCCTGGCACGGTGCCACCCGTTTACAAGCACACTACCAGCAGCGGGGGATCGCGAGTACTGAGGACGCCCGTTTTGCTGTGGGTCGCGCCTTTGCCGAACGCTTGAGTCTGCACCCTGTCGATGCCACGCCGCAACACATCCAGAATTTACAGCAGGCGGGCTGGACACCACGCGGAATCGTCACGCTGGCGCAGTTGGTTGCTTTTGTCAGCTTCCAGAGTCGTTTGCTGACGGGTTTGCGTCTGCTGAATGGCGAACAGACTGAAGCGCAACCGCATGCCGTGGCAGGAAAATGGCACGATGCACCGCTGACGCTAAGTGGTCAAACCGCCCTCACCGCCTTTACTCAGCAGGAACTGGGTTGGGAACCCTGGCTGGCGGCCAAGCCGCTGAGCGAATTCAGCGACCAAGAGCAGGCCACGCTGAAAAAGAATGGCCACAGTAATTCCGACTATTTCCGCCTGTTGGCGCGCAATCTGCCGTTGCTGGAACAGCGCACACTCACCGACAAAGGCATCTTTTATACGCCTGGCGGATTGTCCCGCGCCGAGCGTGAACTGGCGGCAACCGTGGTCAGTAAGGTGAATGGCTGCATTTACTGCGCCTCAGTGCATGCGCGCAAAACCAGCCAGTTATCGAAAGATGAGCCAGCGGTACAAAAATTGCTGAATGTCGTGCCCGGCGCACAACTGGCACACGGCCAAAACGCACGATGGGCTGCGATCATTGATCTGGTGGCGTCCCTCTCCATCACCCCCGCTGCCGCGAGTCTGCAACAGTTAGAAGCATTGCGCGATCAGGGATTGAACACGCTGGCGTTGCTGGATGTCATTCAGTCTGCGGCTTTCTTCGCGTGGGCAAACCGATTGATGTTGACGCTGGGCGAACCCTTTTTACCTGAACACGTTTAAGGATGACCATGACAGGGCAATTCACTTCAGCAGAGCGTTTTCACATCACCCTTACAGGCAAAGGCGCGCATGCTGCCAGGCCGCATGAAGGTATCGATGTGATTGTGATTGGCAGTCACATCATCTCTGCACTGTATGCACTGCCGGAACGCAGTGGGCCGTTGGCACTCGGTATTACGCGTTTAAGCGCAGGAAACAGCTGGAATGTGCTGCCACAAACCGCAGAGATAGAGGGCATCGTCAAGGGTCAAAGCGCACAGCTCACTGAGCAAATCACTGCCTTGATCAGCGGCATTGCCGCCGGTTTTGGCGCAGCTAGCGAGATTCACTGGCAGCCAACCGAGACGAGCACAGCGTAATGGGTGCAGCAACGATGAGAGCAAGGAGGAAAGCGATGGCTATTTCAGTACCGACTCCCCGTCTGGATCATGTAGTGATTAACGTGGCAGATCAGCTTGATACGGCCAGTGCACTGTTCAGGCGGCTTGGCTTTCAACTGACCGAACGCGGCCATCACTCATTGGGCTCCAGTAACCACCTGGGGGTGTTCAATGATAATTACCTTGAACTGCTGGGTTATGAGGCTGGGCGCGGCAATCTGCGTCAGGATCTGTGGCAGTCACCTATCGGTCTGAGTGGTCTGGTGTGGAAAACCGACGATGCCGATGCCGTGTGGCGTTATCTGGAGAGCCAGGATATTGATGACGAACAACCTGCCCGTTTCTTCCGCCCCGTTCAGTTGCCAGACGGCAGTGAAGAGCAGGCACGTTTCCGCACCGTGCGTCTGCGTCCAGCGCTGGTGCCCAACGGCCGCAGCTTCTTCTGTCAGCATGAGACACCGCATGCGGTATGGCAGAATGCGTGGCGTCAGCACCCTAACGGCGTGAGCGATATTATCGAGTTTGTCGTGGTGGCGCAGGATCCGGCCGCCGCCGCCCTGCCTTATAGCCGCTTATTTGGCGCTGACAAACTTACTGCCTGTCAGGAAGGGGCATTCGTGTTGAAAGCGGGAGTCGCCACCGTACGTTTCGCGGCTGCGCAGTATGTCACGCAGCGCTTTGCTGGATTGCCACTGGACTACGATGGCAGCGCGCGCATGGCAGGATTGAGTCTGCGCACCCACGATTTGCGTAAAGTGAAAGCCAGCCTGCTGCTGGGGGATGTGCCATTCCAGGAAGAGGAGTCCGCGATTATTGTGGGCCCGGAACAGGCGTTTGGTGTGGCGCTGCGTTTTCAGCAGTAAGATTACGGGCGGCCCAAGGGCCTAATTGCGGAGACTTTAGGTTTCGGCATTGATTTTCTTGGGATAATTCGACGACTTCTGCCTCACTTCTCGGGGATGACTTGGAAGCCCTACTGGGTGTTTGAAGTTTTTACTTGCGCATAACTCAAATTTTAATAACATAAGAAACTGTAAACCTTGAAAATTAAATGGTTTTTATAGTTACTTGAATTAAAAGGAGTTAATTGTGAGTCCAGTCAATGATATTGCGCCTGTATCTATCAGGTTTTTAGCTGTTACCGGATCTAAAACACAACGTGGAGGTGTGATCGTTGGCACTTCCGATTTCATAGCTGAAGGCAAGGAATGTGTGCTCGAGGGAGATAAGGTGGTCTATCCCGATGGTTCCCATTCTATTGTTTCCAGAGACGCCACAATCGGCGTTACCACAACACCAGATCAGAATACTGAACTGACCATCGCCGCTACAGGCACTGCTATTGCTAATGGTGATGTAATCGTTGATCCCGGTCAGTACCGCATGGCTACTGTCTTATATTCAAATGGGGAAGGTAGCGTTGCTATTCTTGATGAGGATGAGGTTGCCGAGTTTAAATCTCAAGGATTGATTTCATGAGGTTACAGTGTATCTGGACTGGAGATACCACAACTCACGGCGGTACGTTACTGGAAGGCTCGTCAATTTTTACATATGCCTATAAAAATAAGGCTGTTTGCGTAGGTCATAAATTCTGGTGTCCAAAATGTTATTGCTGGTCCACGTTTTTGGAGGGGTACAACGGATTTACGATAGAAGGCAAAGCACGTGTTTTAAATGGCTATAGGGCATCTTGTGGCGCGGTGGCTCTTCATCAGCTAGGCATTCAAGAATGGTGTGAAGACGAGTGTTCTCCTTCCACTAAAAGAACCTATCAGGATGATTTAAAAGAAGTAAAAAGCAACCAATCGCAAAATGGTGCTTTTTTCCATAATTTTAAAATCGTTAATCACAGCAGTGAGCCTGTAAAATATATCGTTTTTTCCGGCGAAACTGCTTTAGATTTAGGCAACATCAATACCAAGGATGGGTATATGAACAGTCATGTTTCTAAAATCAGAACAGATGATAGCTACGAGATTCAATTGGCGGTGCAAGCACCTCGTTTAAAAATTAAGTGAGGTGAAGTATGGGTGTTAAAAATCCGTACAGAGGACCGCTTTCGTCGGCACTTTCTCAGGACACATATTTGGTCAGAGAATTTGAAAAAACCCGCTATCAGAGAGAGGACTATTACTCTGCGATTAATATTGAGCCAATATCAATCAGCCAAATACCTCGTGCCATGTCTCGAATGGGATGGAAAAAATCTGCTGCTCTCATGAAGCGCTGGCTGGAAACACCCGCGTGGAAGTGTCCTGAATCTTGGAAGGACGGCATGGAACTGCCGGAAGGGCTGTATATTCCTGATGAACACTGCGACGACCAGACCATAACTATGTCGTGGCTTATGAACTACCCTTCTGCAGCAGAGGCCGTCAATAAGCTTCTCAATGAACGTGCATTGTCACCAGCAGGGCTTGGTGTAACGACAAAGCGCCTAGAGAGATTAGGCTGGGATGGAAAGGGAACTTACACATTTGGTCGGAAAAACATTTTGGGCCGGCCTTCAATGTCGGCAAGAGAGTTGGAGCAAAAGTACCAAAATAACTTCCTTGCTGTTGGGGATAACTTTGCCCTTCACGTTGTTGTCGATACCTTAGATGACGTATACGGTTCTTTAGGCACATACAATTTGAAGGTTGCTGTAATTGGTACCGCATCGCGCGGAATTGATAACAAGGTCTATTTTGAACCCTCGTATGCAGGGGTGTATGTTAAGGATTTCTATGACTTTAATAATGACGGCGCGTGGGATCAGCCTCTCGGACTTTGGACCGAAGATGGCATTCTTACAAGAGGTCAGAGTGTAAGGTCTGTTCTAAACAGAGACACCGTCAGGTTAGGAAAAAAAACAATGAAAGTGTCTAAAGTCTTTAATTCTGACTTTTTGAATTACCGAAAGGAAACTGGAAAAGGTGGCGACTTTATCGTTTTCTCAGACGTCTTATGGGTAAAAATGAACGGCGTATATGAATTGCCGTGGGGTGTGTAAATGAGTGAGCCAGCCATATTTGGCTGGCTTTTTATTTTACAAAGTTAGTTATTAAACAAAATGAAGCTGAATAACCAATTATCAGGGAAAGGACAAACCGGACTCTTTCACCTTTTATCTTCAAGACACTGATTACATATACGGTTATCATTACTGCCGATATGATTGCCCCAAAAAATAACGTAAAGAAGATCGCCCATCCAGGCATCACCCCTCTGTATGGGAAAAGCAGGTCACTGGCGAATGGAGGCAAAAGCACCTGCCCAAGCATAAAAATACAAGTATAGGTGTAGCCGCATTGTTTTTGACTGAAAAGCCGTGTAATGATTTCCGCGAATATGAGTGCTATCACGGCACCAGTTGCAAGCGCAGACAGATAGGGGAGAGCGTTATACATTGTTCAATTCCCTTTGAATAGTAGGGATTATTGTAACATACCCGCCCTGCCCATAAACACGAAAAAAGAAGCCTTTAGCTACTGTTTGGAGGTGAACCTCAACAGCCCTCAATAGTTAATCTGTGATGTATGCAAACGGAAAGCCGGCTCTGGTACCTGAAAAGTCAGCTTGCGGAGCGCGCGACCAGGGTATCCCGATTGAAAACACTTTTTTTGAAGAGACTGTAGCGGCTGGCCATTGAGTAATGCCGGTTACTTAAGAAATTGAAGCCCATAAATTCAGGCTTCTAATGAAGGAAAGATGTCTGCAAGCTTGACTCATTCGTTATACCTTAAGCATGAAAGTGAATTTATATTCATAAAAATCCTTGAGTGACTGGCATTAGCCCAAGGGCCGCACCCTACCCAACTTTCAGCTGCGCACGCGTCGTGTAAAAAAGTCGATACGACAAATACGCGGCGATGATGGTCGATAAACTGGCGGTACCGATCAGCATAAAGGTCACCATAATCTGATACTTGATCGCTTTGACCGGATCGATACCGGCGAAAATCAATCCCGACATCATCCCAGGCAAACTCACCAAACCCACGGTTTTCGCCGCATCGACCGTTGGGATCATCGACGCGCGAATACTGTCTCGAATCAACTGGGCGGAAGCCAGTTTCACCGACGCCCCTAAACTCAGCATCTCAAGAATTTTTTGCCGATTGTCACTGAAGCGTTGGTTGAGGTTGCTGTAGCACAATCCCACCGCCACCATGGCGTTGCCCGCAATCATGCCGGAAATCGGGATCACCTGCATCGGGATGAACTCAATCGCGCCGCTGAGTACCAGAATCGTCAGGGTCAGGGTGGTGCCGGTGGTGATGGCGATAAACGAGATCAGCATGGCATGGTCAATATTACGGCTGCGTTTGCGCGCGTTCAGCGCCGCATTGACGCAAATAAACAGCACCATCAGGATAGTCAACCAGCGGTTGTTGAGGTCAAAAATTGACTTCAACACATAACCCACAATCACCAACTGGACGATGGCGCGGCACACGCTCCAGATAATATCTTTGCTCATGCCGAGCTTCTCTTTCTGGCTGATGATCAACGCAATCACCACCAGCATCAGCGAAAGTAACAATGAGCTATCGTTAATATTATGCTGACTCATGGGTCTCTCCCGCTTCAGGGGCTGTTAGCCGCAACACGTTCTTCGCCTCTCCAATCTCCTTGGGATCATGACTGATCCACACCACTGCCAGTTGTTGTTGCTCGACCTGTTGCTGAATCAGGTTTTGGATCACCGCTTTGTTCTCTTCATCCAGCGCACTGGTGACCTCATCCAACAGCAGGACCTTGGGTAAAAATTGCAGATTACGCAGCAAGCCGACCCGTTGCTTCTCTCCGCCAGAGAGTTGATCGACCTTTTTATCCAGCATATCGGCTGTAAGATGCACACTTGCCAGAGAGGCAATCAGCGTGTCACGTGATGGCCGCTGCTGACGTATCTGCCACGGCAAGGCCAGATTGTCATACACCGTGTCACCAAACAGTTGTGGCGTCTGGAAGCAATACGAAACCTGTTGGCGATAGTGTTCCGCTCTCAGCGAGTTGATGTCGCGATTTTTAAAACGAATTTGCCCCGCTGTCGGAGCCAGTAATGAAGCCAGAATCTTCAACAACGTACTTTTGCCACTGCCAGAGGGCCCGGTTAGCAGCAGAAAATCACCGGCCTGCAGTTGCAGGGAAACGGGTGCCAGCAAGGTTCGACCTTGCACGGCGTAAGTGATCCCCTGTACATCAAGCAGGGGGAAATCGGTGGTCATTATTCAACCTCATCAATAAGAACAAAGAATTATAATCCCAGCGCAATGAAATTCTGTATGACTATTTAGGCTAATCAGGAACAAAGTCTAAATTTCAATCTTTCGTTCAACGCTTAAGGTTAGATTAATCTTTCCTGTTCAAAATGGTTGCGATGCTCATAAGGAACCAATATGAAAATAATCGCACCTCCCGCTGTTCACACTTATCTCTCTGTCACCGTTAGCATTATTGCCGTTACGAGTTTTTTATTTATTTGGTTTGCATCTTGACGATGAAAGTTCAATAAGTAACAGCGAATTTTTTTTGGAAAAAATATTGAATGCTAAGGTTATTCATTCCCTCCTGAAATTAACAATCTAACTAACTTCACAGATCCTGAAAAAAATTGACTTGCGGATTGCATCACAAGCGCAATGGGTTACTGTTAAATTCTTGTAACAAATGTAACCAAAAGGATCTGTATGAAAACCTCACTGCGTTTTTTAACAACCTCTGTCATGGCTGGCCTCTCCTTCTCGGCAATCGCGGCGGCGCCTGCGGGTTATCCTGGCGATTATCAGAAAGTCATTGATGCGGCGACAAAAGAGGGAAAAGTGGTGGTGTACTCCACTACCGATACCAAAGCTGCGGGTCCGCTTATCAAAGGTTTCGAATCGTTATATCCCGGTATTAAAGTCGAATATAACGATATGAACAGCACCGAGCTCTATAACCGCTACATCAGCGAACAGGCTTCGGGTAGCGGCAGCGGTGATGTGGTGTGGAGTTCGTCCATGGATACCGCGCTAAAGCTGGCGACGGAGTACGCGGCGGAATATACCTCTCCCGAACAGAGTAAAATACCCAAGTGGGCTGTGTGGCAAAATAAAGCCTATGGCACCACGTATGAGCCAGTGGTGTTTATTTACAACAATAAGTTAATCCCTAAAGACCAGGCGCCGGATTCTCATACCGCACTGGCAAAATTGATTTCCGCTAATCCTGATAAATTTAAAAATAAAGTCACCACCTATGACATCGAAAAATCGGGTTTAGGTTTCATGCTCACGGTGGAAGACAGTAAGGTCGATCCTGATTACCTGAAAAACCTCGCCGGCATGGCCAAAGGCGGTCTGACGGTGCAGTCATCAACCGGCACCATGATGGAACGCGTATCCTCTGGTGAAAACCTGATTGGCTTTAATATCCTCGGCTCTTATGCGGAAGCGCGCGCCAAAAACGACCCGGCGTTGGGTATCGCTTACCCCAAAGATTACATTTTAGTGTTATCGCGCGTGTCCTTTATTACTGATGAAGCTGAACACGAGAACGCGGCCAAATTGTGGCTGGACTATGTATTGTCTGAGAAAGGACAAAGTATTCTGGCTAATCAAGCGGATATTCCCTCACTGC
The DNA here is from genome assembly GCF_030053355.1 of Pantoea sp. EA-12. Classification (NCBI taxonomy): domain Bacteria; kingdom Pseudomonadati; phylum Pseudomonadota; class Gammaproteobacteria; order Enterobacterales; family Erwiniaceae; genus Pantoea; species Pantoea sp. EA-12. The sequence continues at coordinate 63,710 of NZ_JASGBY010000001.1, forward strand.
GCAATGATATTGAAGGGAAAAACGATATCGATGGCATGACAAAAATGCTTGGCAATGCACTGAAACCGATCCCGGTCGATGAGTCACTGCTGGAATATCTTGAGCCTGCTAAACGGCTGGAATTTATTAAACAATGGCGCACGGCTGCCGGGAAATAAACCTCCCCACGTTATGCGCCCATTAACAGGCTCTGGCGCATAACGCTTTTTTTCGATACAGGGCTGGCATATGAACAGGTTACTGAGAAAGTGGCAAAGCTTGCCACGTGCATTAATTGTTGTCATCACGGCGTTGGTTATCTACGTTCCGCTGATGTTTATTGTGGTGCAAAGTTTTCTCTCCGCACCTTTCTTTGCCAAAAAGAAGGAGCTGACGCTCGGCTCATTCGGCTTTATTTTTTCCGATCCTGATTTCTACAAAGCACTGGAATCCGGCTTTATATTGGCCTTTGGTTTGGTAATTATTGCTATTCCACTTGGCGGCATACTGGCCTTTCTGATGGTGCGAACCAACCTACCGGGCCGCCGTCTGATTGAACCTCTGATTCTGGTGCCCATTTTTGTGTCACCGATGGTGCTGGGCTTTGGTTACGTGGTCGCAGCTGGCCCGGTCGGCTTCCTGTCGCAGTGGGCTAATCAACTGTTCGGTGTGGTGCCATGGAACATCTATTCGATGTCCAGCATCGTGGTGATTGCCGGACTGACCCACGTTCCGCATGCGTATCTGTATATCTCTTCGGCGTTGCGCAGCGTCAGTTCCGATGTGGAAGAAGCGGCGCGCACCGTGGGAGCATCCCCCTTACAAGTGATGACCTCAGTCAGCCTGCCGATGGTGCGCCCATCTATTCTCTACGCCTGTGTATTGCTGTTCTTCCTCGGACTGGAAGTGTTTGGCCTGATGCTGGTACTGGGCGATCCCGAAGGCAACATGGTGCTTGCCACCTATCTGTATAAGTTGACCAACAAGCTCGGCACCCCTTCCTATCACCTGATGGCGGCGGTCGCCGTGGTGCTGATCTGCTTTACCGTTCCGCTGGTGATGCTACAGCGCTGGCTGATGCGTACCGCTAACCGTTTTGTCACCATGAAGGGCAAAGCGTCTCAGGCGCGAGCCTTGCCGCTGGGCAAATGGCGCTGGATCGCCGGTGCGGTGGTGTTGACCTGGCTTACTGTGACCATTGGCGTGCCGTTGCTCGGCGTAGTGATGCGTGCGTTTATCTCACATTGGGGCGTGGGCGTATCGCTGTGGGATGAAATCTCAGTGGCCACCTTCCGCAGTATCTGGGACCAACCCAACCTGCTGCGCGCCATCGTTAACTCCATGTTAATCGGTGTGATTGGCGGCGCGATTGCGGTGATCTGTTATTTGTTCGTAGGTATCGCGATGCACCGTAAACAGGATCAGGTGACACGCTTTCTCGATTACAGCGTGCTGGTGCCGCGTGCCGTGCCTGGCCTGTTAGCCGGTCTGGCCTTTCTCTGGGTGTTCCTGTTCATCCCGATGTGGCTGGATCAGTCACTGAAAAACGGTTGGCTCTCCAGCTTACCGATGGCGGATTGGCTACGGGAAAACTTCATCGTCTGGCTTCGTTCGCTGCGTCAGACCATTTTTAGCGTCTGGCTGGCTTACACCGTGGTGTGGATGGCGTATGGCTTACGACTGATCTCGTCCACCTTGTTGCAGGTAGGGCCTGAACTGGAAGAGGCGGCGCGCAGTGCCGGTGCCACCCCGGGGCAAACTACCCGTCACGTCACGGTACCGCTCTCACGCCATGGCCTGATTGGCTCTTGGTTACTGATGTTCCTGATATTCGAGCGCGAATATTCAACCGGTGTGTATCTCTTATCTCCCGGCACGGAAACCATTGGTTCGATGCTGGTTTCGCTGTGGTCTGCGGATGCCATTGATATCGTGGCGGCGCTCTCCCTGATCAATATCGTGCTGGTGGTGATTGGCCTCGGCATTGCTTTACGCTTTGGAGTGAAATTACATGATTGAATTATCGGTAGATAACTTGCATCTGATGTACGGCGATAATCCAGTACTGAAAGGCGTATCGATGCAGCTGAAAAAAGGTGAAGTGGTGTCACTGCTGGGGCCTTCCGGCAGTGGAAAAACCACCCTGCTGCGCGCCGTGGCGGGGCTGGAAAAACCCTCACAGGGCAGGATTACCATTGGCAAAAATGTGGTGTTCGACGGAACGCCCAAAAGTGAAATCCCTGCTGAAGAGCGCAATCTCGGCCTGGTGTTTCAATCTTACGCCCTGTGGCCGCACAAAACCGTGTTTGAGAACGTCGCCTACCCGCTCAAGCTGCGCAAAGTCGCCACCGCAGAGATCAATGAGCGTGTGCAAGCCGTGCTGGACCAACTCGGTCTCGGACACCTCGGCAAACGACACCCGCATCAACTGTCTGGTGGGCAGCAACAACGCGTGGCGATTGGCCGTGCGCTGGTCTATAACCCGCCGGTGATTCTGCTGGATGAGCCGCTGTCAAACCTGGATGCCAAACTCCGGGAAGAGGCGCGGGTCTTCTTACGTGAGTTGATCATCCGCCTCGGCTTATCTGCGTTGATGGTGACACACGATCAGAATGAAGCGATGGCGATCTCTGATCGTATCCTGCTGCTCAACAATGGCGTGATTGAACAGCAAGGCACGCCGCAAGAGATGTACAGCCAGCCCTCAACATTGTTTGCCGCTGAATTTATGGGCAGCAACAATCGTCTGCACGGCAAAATCACCCATGTTGAGGGCGACCGGGCACGCATTGCAGGCGCGAAATGGGCGCTTTGGGGCAAGGCAACCAGTGACATTCGCGTCGGCCAGGAAGGCACCGCGGTGATTCGTGTTGAACGCCTGCACTTTGCGGAAACCACCGAAGACAACTTCATCGAACTGCCACTCCTCACCAGCATGTATTTAGGCGACCGTTGGGAATACCTGTTCCGCACCGAGGAAGACGGCTTTGCACTGAGAGCCTACGGCAAAGAGTTCCGCGGCAATCAACGTTTCCGCCTCTCGCTGCCTAAAGATGACCTGTGGATTTTTGCCAAGAGCTAAAAAAAACCTGCCAATGCTGGCAGGTTTCGCATGTTAACTCTCACTCACCCGATAGCGCTCCAGCCAGTGCGCGTAAGGCGCCGGCAGTACCCAAGAAGGTTCGGTTTTGTCCAGCGCCAGCGCAGCCTGATAGCTCCAGTGCGGGTTTTTCAGGTGTGCACGCCCCACCATCACCAGATCCAACTGCCCTTTCTCAATGGTTTCATTGGCAACGGCAGGTGCATCGATGCCCCATGCTGAGGTGACGGGGATGTTGGCTTCCCGGCGGACACGTTCGGCAATCGGCGCCAGGAATGCGGTTCCCCATGGAATATTGGCGTCCGGCGTCGAGAAGCCCATGCTGACGCTTAACAGATCAAGACCATTGTCGCGCCACTGTTTGGTCAGCGCGATCGCCTCCTGCAACGTCTCTTCATCACGACCGTCAAATTCCAGTACACCAAAGCGCGCGGTCAGCGGCAGATTCTCTGGCCATACTTCGCGCACCGCATCAAAGGTTTCACGCAAGAAACGACTGCGTCCGGCTGCATCACCACCGTATTCATCAGTTCGCTGATTGGCATGCACTGAGAAGAAACTCTGCGCCAGATAACCATGGGCGAAGTGTAGCTCCAGCCACTCGAAACCGGCATCACGCGCGCGCTGTGCTGCGCGGACGAAGTCTTCACGCACGCGCTTGATATCGTCCAGCGTCATGGCTTTTGGCATGCGAGATAAATTAGCGCCGAAAGCCACGGCTGATGGGGAAATCGTTTCCCAGGCGGCGGTGTCTCCCGCTGGAATGTGATCATCACCTTCCCAGGGTTTATTCGCGCTGGCTTTACGGCCAGCATGGCCAATTTGAATGCCCGGTACCGCGCCTGACGCTTTAATTTCGCGTGCGATTTGCGCCAGTTTTTCTGCCTGATCATCGTTCCAGATACCCAGACAAGCAGGCGTGATGCGCCCTTCCGGTGACACCGCCGTGGCTTCGACAATGACTAGGCCTGCACCGCCGCGCGCCAGGCTATTGTAATGGACGCGATGCCATTCGTTACTTAACCCATCCACTGCGCTGTACTGGCACATGGGCGGCACCGCGATACGGTTGCGCAACGTGATGTCTTTTAGACTAAAAGGTGCAAACAGTCCCATAACTACCTCTTAATGTGATTAAAGCAAAATGACTTGCTTGCCGCTGAAATTGCGATGCTGCAAAGCTAACAATTGGGCAGGCAGTTGATCGTAAGGGAAATGCAGTAACATCTCGCTTTGCAGACTTCCACTGGCGATCTGCTTTAGCAGGTTTTCACCCTGCTGTGTTAGCTCCTGCCATTGCTGGGCATTGCCCGTTTGATGCAACGCCCCCAGCGCCACTTCATGCAGGGAGAGTGCACGCCCAAATGCAGCACATGGCCACTGTGCAACACGCCCCTGAATGCAGACCAGATGGCCGTTAGCCAGTAATGCGTCGGCTAAACTTTCCGCGTGTTCCGGTCCCACCGCGTCAATCACGGCAAAATAGCGTCGTTGAGTTGCATCTGCATTGTGCTGGATATCATCCAGACAGCGCTTCGCACCCAGTGCGTGCAATCGTGCCCAATGTCGTTCACTGCTTAACGTGGTCACGTCAAAACCACGCGCTACGGCCAGTTGCACCAGATAATGGCCGACTGATCCGCCCGCTCCGGCAATCAGTATTGGCGCGCCGGATTTAACGGGAATTTTCTCAATGGCCTGCCACGCCGTCAGCGCCGGGCAAGGAAACGCCGCTGCAGTCGCGAAATCAAGCTCATCCGGGATGCGCATCACCACCTGTGCTGCCAGCACGGTATATTCAGCGAAGCTGCCGTTGCGTTGCAGATTTTGATGGTATACCACCCGCACGCCGAGCCAGCTCTTATCGACATCTGGCCCTACGGCCACTACTGTGCCAGCGCCATCGACGCCCGGCACTTGATCGATTTGGGTGTTAAGGACCTTCCAGTCCACCGGATTGAGGCCAATAGCGCCATTCTTGACCAGAATTTCACCCGACTGGAGTGGTGCCGCGCTAAGGTAACGCTCCTGCAAATCCAGTGGCGAATCGCCCCCCTGCCAGACCCAGCCGCGCCAGTCAGCAGGAACAGAAATCGCCTGATCAGACATAGGCACCCGCCGAATAAGTCAGTTCATAACTGTGGCTGTAGATCTCAATGATGTTGCCGAACGGATCTTCCATATAAACCATGCGATAGGGCTTCTCACCGGGGAAGTATTCACGTACCGGCATACGCTGCTTGCCACCGGCGGCAACGATTTTGGCAGCCAGTCCTTCAACATCCGGATCCTGCACGCAGAAGTGGAAGACACCGGTCTTCCAGTATTCAAAGTTGTTTTCCGGTTTCTCAGCGGCTTTAAATTCGAAGATCTCGACACCGACGCGGTCCCCGGTAGAGAGATGGGCAATGCGGAACTTCTCCCAGCCACCGCCAAACACGTCGCTGCACATCACGCCAATAGCGGATTCATCTTCCTGAATTTCAGTCGGTGGCATGATCAAATACCAGCCCATCACGTCGGTATAAAACTTCACCGCAGCATCCAAATCCGTCACTGAAAGACCAATATGGGAAAATGTACGTGGGTACGGGGTGCTCATGATTTATCTCCTGTTTAAAGATCCACAGGCTACGTTGGCGGGAGTATAATGAAAACAGTGATTCAATTATGGTAATTATAAAATTTTATTATGCTAAACCCACAATGGTTAAAATCTTTCGCCACGCTGGTGGATGTCGGCAGCTTCACCGCCAGCGCTGAACAGCTGGGTATCACTCAGGCGGCGGTGAGTCAGCACATTCGCCATCTTGAGCAGCAGCTGGGGCCGCTGATCCTGCGCAGTAAGCGTCCCTTAGAACTCACCCCGGCGGGCCGGGCGTTGCTCGATTATTGCCAGCAGGTGGATCGCGCGCAGCGCCACCTGGCATTAAGACTCAGTGATGGTGATGTGACCTGCGGCGAGGTGAGCCTGATATCCCCCGGCAGCATCGGTCTTCGTCTTTATCCTTTACTGCTCGCATTGCAGCAGCAGCATCCTGATTTATCCCTGCGCCACCGCTTTGCCCCAGACAGTGAGGTGATGGATGCGGTATTACACAATCGATACGAAATAGGTTTGATGACGCAAAAGCCCGATGACAAACGCCTGGTTGCCGAAAAATTTGCCGAAGAGCCGCTGGAACTGATTGCCCCTAAAGGCAAGAACGCTTCCCGCTGGGAAGATCTCGACGCGTTGGGTTTTATCGATCACCCTGACGGCCAGGCGATGGCCACACGTCTGCTGAGCCGACGCTTCCCCGGCAATGCGGGCGTGCGCAATTTGCCCCAGCGTGGGTTCAGCAATCAGATAAGCCTGATCCTTGAGCCCGTCGCTCGTGGCCTGGGCTTCACGGTGTTACCGCGCTATGCGCGCCTGGCATTTCACCGTCAGGATGACATTCAGGTTATCGAAGCAGGTACGCCACTGGTGGATACCATCTGGTTGATTCACCGTGCCGAATGGCCACTTTCTGCGCGTGCGCAGCAGGCATTACGCTGGCTGGAAGCCAGCATGTAGCCTTTATTTGCGTGCTTTTGCCGCGGCAACCAGTCCATCCAGCCAATCCTGATGACCGTTGATCATCGGGTTCGGTTTGGCATTAGCCAGCTCAACAGCAGGTTTACCGTTCTGCGTCTCCTGAGTCAGGATGCGCACGCGGTTGTCAGAGAGATCTTCAATTAGCCAGGCATGTAACACATCCAGACGCTCATCGCTGCCGACTTCACCTGCCCAGCCGTGCCATGAAACGCGCGCCGCTTCACCTGCTGCTGGCGCGACATACTCTGTGACCTGCGCTTCAACCGGGAAGCCGAAAGTCTCGAAGTAAAAGCGCACACCCTGCTCCAGCTGAGGACCTTTATTGTCATAAAAGCGTGCGTTAGCGGAATTCTGGTAATAGGTAGGCCACAGCGATGGCGTGTTCAGCAACGGCCAGATATCTTGTGTGGACAGACCCGCCACAATCACTTCATTTGAGCAGTAGTTATCGGCAAAACCCGGTACGAAGCCTTCAGGCCAGTGGATGGCATTCATTTTCATCAGTGTTATCTCGTGGTTGATAAGGAACGGGAGCAGTATCAACCCATGTTAGAAATAACACCAATCGCCATTTTTTATTTATGATATAAACCCAGGTGATATCTTATGAGGATTATTGCTTCGGCAACATAACGATAATTTATACAGACCATAAGAGAATGTCGGTTTTCTTAATATCTGCATCGGATACTCTGGCGCTAAATCACCCATGCATATTTGAGGAAACATAATGGCTGAGCGCCTGGAACAAGCGATGAAACCGGTGTTAATGGTGTTGACCAGTTATCGTAATATCGTCAACGGACACGAAATTTCAGGCTTTTACTTGCCGGAATTAACCCACCCACTGCACGTGTTAGAGCAAGCCAACATCCCCGTTGCGCTGGCTTCGATTTTGGGGGGAAAGCCCCCAGTGTACGGCATTGGGGAAGATGAAATTAATCAACGCTATTGGGATGATAGCGAGTTTCAACAGCGGTTAAATCACACCTTGCCGCTCGCTGCGGTCAAGAGTGAAGATTACAGTGCAGTGCTGTTCGTAGGCGGTCATGGCACCATGTGGGATTTTCCGGATGATGATGCAGTTAAAGCACTGACACGCGAATTGTATGAACAGAATAAACCCGTTGCCGCGGTTTGCCACGGCCCTGCGGCACTCGTCAATGTGAAGCTGAGCAATGGCCAGTATCTGGTGAAAGGCAAACGCGTTGCGGCCTTTACAGATACGGAAGAGATGGAAGTTGGATTGGCGAATGTCGTGCCGTTTATGCTGGAAACGACCCTGAAATCACGCGGTGCGCACCACCAGCCGGCAGAAAACTGGCACTGCAACGTGGTCACCGATGGAAGACTCATCACCGGGCAAAACCCTCAATCTGCCACTGCCGTAGGCGAAGCTCTGCGCCAGCAACTGTTGGGCGCTTAAATCCTTAAGTGAACGGCGTGCTGATTGAAGTGGCAACGGGTTTTATTGTTAACGTAAGGGCCTATGAAAACTGATATTCGCACCCTGGATCTTAATCTGCTCAAAGCACTCGATGCGTTACTGGATGAGCGCAGTGTTACCCGTGCCGCGGAACGTTTATCGCTGACGCAACCTGCTGTCAGCGGGATGCTGACACGCCTACGCGAGTGTTTTGACGACCCCCTGTTTACCCGAACACAGCGGGGTATCATCCCGACGTTACGCGCACTCGAACTTGCGGAACCGGTAAAAACGATTTTGGCTGAAGTGAGCGAACTGCTACAGCCAAAAGCGTTCGATCCCTCCACGGCGGATATCACCATTAAGATCGCCGCCACAGATTATGCCTTGCGCGCGGTCGTTGTGCCGTTTATGGCAGCGTTGCGCCTGCAAGCGCCCGGCATTCGCGTGGCGGTGTTGCCCGTCAATAACGAACAACTTTCCGCACAGTTTGAGCGGGGAGATATCGATTTTGCACTCATCACGCCGGATACCGCTCCGGCCGACTTACATGCGCGTTCGTTGTATGACGAAGACTATGTTTGCCTGCTGCGAGAAGGTCATCCTCTCGCGCAACCCGATGCCTTAACGCTGGATAGCTTCTGCGCCCAAGACCATGCGTTAGTGTCTTATGTGGGCGGAAGTTTTAGTGGCGTCACGGATAAATCCCTGGCCGCGCTCGGGCGATCGCGACGCGTTACGCTCTCTGTTTGCAGCTTTTTGGTGTTGCCAGAGATTTTGCGCGTGAGCGATTTAATTAGCGTGGTTCCCCGTCGACTCACCCATAATTTACCCGGCTTAAGCGTTTTACCGCCGCCGTTGGCGATTCAAGGCTTTAATAAGATCGTCGTGTGGCATGAGCGCACGCACCGCGATGCCGGGCATCGCTGGCTGCGTGAATTGCTGTTTTCCATCGCGGTTTAGTGGGTTAGATTTTCTCCCGTTACGGCATGCCCCAGCCGAATGCCTTCAACACGCTCAGGCAGATCAACACAATAAATATGAAAATTGGATGCTTGTTCCCCGCGAGAGGTGGTGCTTTTCACAGGCTGTTTTACGGGGATATAGAGTTTACGATCCTGCGAAATAAACGATCCGTCAGGCCGCACCAGACGCGGGTCGCTCACTAACACTGCTGTCTTCCCTGTTGGTGACCATACCGTGATGTTGTGCGTCACGGTTTCAGAGAAATAGACGTTCCCCTCCGAGTCCATTGCGCAGCCACCGGAAAAGTTGTTGTCGTAGACCGCCTCAACCTGCGAAGCCACTTCAGCATCAGATCGAGTCATGTCGCGTAAGAATCGCGTTTCAACACGATAGAGAGGTCCTGTGGGTGCCGCCCAGTAGAGCCATTTGCCATCAGCGGTGATCTCAATCATGTCACTGTTGGGTGGATGAAAAGTGGTGCCACCCTTCACATGCGCCAGCATCGCCGGAGGGGCTTTATCACTGGCTTTGACCACTGGCAGACCTGATAACCTTCTGATCGTTTTGTCATTTTCAAAATCATGCACAATGATGCCGCCTAAACCAGAATCGGTGACGTACATCAGCGAACCATGGAAACGGAGATCGTTTAACTGCGCACCAGGCGGTAAGATGTGATCGTCGAAGCGTAGAATTCGCAGTATTTCTCCGCTTTCCGCATCTAACTGGACAATTTTTTGCGCACCGGGTGCGGGTTTACTGTACTGCTCACCAAAAACCCCCGCGCTCAATGAGCCTTGATCGACACACCACACGGTTTCATCATTAAAAACGTGCACGGAATTGAGATAAACAAAGGCTTTACTGCCATCATCACCTGGCTTCCAGTTGTTCCAGCTGTTTCCTGGAAAAGGCTGCAGAATGCCCTCTTTGCTCTGCCGGGCTAATGATGGCGTTGGATGTTCAGAAGAGTAACGTGGCAAACCAAGAAAAAGGCGCTGCTGGCGTGTAATCGCCACCTGATTTGCCATCCAGGGTGAGGTCAGCACCCGTTCTAAAGTGGGCTTTGGTCCCACCGCATGTGCCAGAGGCACTTTTGTCATGCAAAGGGCAGTCATGCCTTTAAGAAAAATACGACGTGATAACTCCAACGTTCAGCACCTTAAGTCACCAATATAGTTTCAACTATATTACGGCTTCCAAACGGCTCTTGCTTAACGCCATGGTGACATGCACATAGTGAAACTATCACGCTGCGACCCGCTCATCGCCTAACAGATCCAAAATACGGCGGCGCAACGCCACCAGCTGTGGATCGTCGCGGCGGCGTGGCCATGCCAGATCGACCTCAATTACATCCACCACCTTGGCCGGGCGGGGACTGAACACCACCACGCGGTTGGCCATCACTAATGCCTCTTCAACATCGTGCGTTACCATCAGCGTGGTGAATTGCTGCTCCTGCCAGAGATCGACGATCTCCTGTTGCATCCGCAAGCGGGTTAATGAATCCAGCTTGCCGAGCGGTTCATCCAGAATCAGCAGGCGCGGCACATTAACCAGCGCCCTCGCCAAAGCGGCACGTTGCGCCATACCGCCTGAAAGCTGATGTGGCCAGGCGCGGGCAAACTGCTTAAGCCCGACACGATCCAACATCGCGTTAATACGCTGTTCTCGTACCGTACGACTCTCTCCACGAATCTGTAAACCCAGCCCGACGTTGTCATACACCGTGCGCCACGGGTAGAGCGTCGGGTCCTGAAACACCACTACGCGGGAAGGGTCGGGTGCGGTGATGGCTTTGCCCTCTTCCGCCAGCAGACCGCTAGCCGGAGGTTCAAGCCCGGCAAGTAAACGCAGCAATGTCGATTTACCGCAGCCGGATGGCCCCAACAAGGCAACAAACTCACCGGCCTTGACCTGCAAATTTATATTTTCCAGCACTGGGAGATCCCGGCCTTCAAGGGTGAAATGGTGATTCACTTTTTCAATTGCAATATTTACGCCTGCTGAGGTAACAGTCATATTCCGCTCCGGTTTTGACGTTCGAGGCAACGTTAATGGAAATAAGAGTAAGCCGGGCAACCTGCACGCTGAAATAGCCATTTCAGCAAACTTATCCTTAATTATTGATAAAGAAAAACTGCATGAGTTCATGCGGGATTGTTATTTGGTGGAGGGTAATGGCTAAGAGATAGTGCCTGTGATCGTTTATCGACAAGGAAAGCAGAATGGCAATGCACAATATATCTCTGAGCCGCCGTGCACTGTTGCGCGGTGTCAGTTTAGTGAGCGCCGGTATGGCGGTGAATCCATTGCTGAGTAGCAATGTGTTCGCCGAAGACAAACCACTCAAAACCATCAAGCTGGCATGGGGGCAGACTGCGGTCTGTCAGGCACCGATTTCCGTGGCGCTTAAACAGGGCTTCTTTAAAAAATATGGTCTGAATGTCGAACCGGTGAATTTTAGCGGGCCGACCGACGCACTATTACAGGCCATCGCCACCGGTCAGGCTGACGGTGGAATTGGTATGGCGCTGCGCTGGTTAAAACCGCTGGAACAGGGCTTTGACGTTGACCTCACGGTTGGCACCCACGGCGGCTGCATGCGATTGCTCACTCCGCAAAACAGCGGGATCCGTGATGTGAAAGATTTGGTTGGCAAGTCTGTCGCGGTCAGCGATCAGGCTAGCCCAATCCGCAACTTCTTCGCAGTGCAGTTAGCGAAACAGGGTATCGATCCGGATAAACAGGTGAACTGGTTGCAGTATCCTCCTGACCTGTTTGGCGAAGCACTGCGCAAAGGTGAAGTTCAGGCTCTGGCCACCGACGACCCGCAGGGTTGGCTGCTGAAAAAACAACACGAACTGCTAGAGGTGGATAACAACCTCAAGGGTGAATACGCCACCATGACCTGCTGTGTGTTGGGGCTGCGCGGTTCACTGGTGCGTGATGACCCCGCAACCGCACGTGCTATTACTCAGGCTATCGTGGATGCCCAGCAGTGGACCGCCGATCATCCCGCGGAAACGGCCAAAATTTTCCAACCCTTCGTGCCAGGTTCGGTGCCCGTCCAAGATATTACCGCGATGCTCAAAGAGCACACCCACCACCATCACTCCACTGGCGCACAGTTGCGCAGCGAAGTGGCGACCTATGTTGAGGAACTGAAGAAAATCAATGTGATCCGTCCGGACACCGATGCGCAACGCTTTGCCGAGCACTATGTGCCCGAACTGCTGCCCGCCGAGTCCCCCCACCAGCACGCCAGTAACATGGCACAGATGAGCAACATGTCGAGCTAAGGAGATAGTGATGGCCAGTGAAACCCTGACGATTGCCCAAACCCGTGATACACCGCGCCGCCTGCAACCTGCCGTGTGGGGTGCGCTGCTGTTATGGTGGGCGCTGGTAGCGCTGATGGTGGTGGTACCGGATAAGCCGCAAGGCTTTGCCACGCCCCGGTTTGTCAAAGAGACTCACGAGCTGTTTGCCGGCATCGCGCTGTTACTCAGTGGGCTGGCAATTGCCTCAGGACTGTTTCCGCGCCTGACGCTACTGGCCCCGCTGAAACGCAGCGGCCCGTGGCTGATTGCACTGGCGCTGTTGATCGGCGTATGGGAAACCGTGACCGGGAAACTGGCATTACTGCCTGCGCCCTTCTTTGCGCCGCCGCGTGCGCTGGTCGAGGCTTACGCCACCGACTGGCCACGCCTGCTGGATAGCGTGCTCAATTCACTGCGTCTGTTGGCCTTCGGGTTTATCTACGGCAGCGTGGTGGGATTTGTCACCGGCGTAGCGATTGGCTGGTCGCGTGGGCTCGGGTATTGGGTGCATCCGATTCTGCGCTTCCTCGGCCCGGTGCCCTCCACCGCACTGTTGCCCCTCTCACTTTACTTCTTCCCGTCAAGCTTTTCAGCGGCGGTGTTTTTGATTGCGCTCGCCACCTGGTTCCCAGTGACCGTGTTGACCTGGTCTGGCGTCTCCAGCGTGGATACGCGCTATTACGACGTCGCTCGTACGCTCGGGGCCAACTCGATGTTTTTGGTGCTGCGTGTCGCCGTACCTGCCGCATTACGCCATCTGTTTGTTGGCTTATTTATGGGCCTGGGCGCGTCATTTTCGGTGCTGGTGGCCGCAGAGATGATGGGGGTGAAATCGGGTCTGGGATGGTATTTGCAGTGGGCGCAAGGCTGGGCGGCCTACGCCAATATGTATGCCGCGTTGATTGTGATGGCGCTGCTATTTTCTTCACTGATCTCCCTGCTGTTTATCATTCGCGATCGTCTGCTTTCGTGGCAGCGCAGCGCGGTGAAATGGTAATGCCATCCCCCATTATTGAGGTGAACTATGGTCGCTAAAATTTCTTCCTCCATTACTGAGTTAATTGGTAATACGCCCCTTCTCCGGCTGTCACGCTATACGCAGCAGCAGGCGATCCAGGCCGAAGTGATTGCCAAACTGGAGCTGTTTAACCCTAATCACAGCGTGAAAGATCGCATTGCGCTGAGCATGATCGAAGAGGCAGAACGCAACGGCATCATACAGCCGGGCGATACGCTGGTAGAAACCACCAGCGGCAATACCGGCATTGGGTTAGCCGCCATCGCCGCTGCTAAAGGCTACAAATTCCGGGTCTACATCAATGACTTCGTCAGTATTGAGCGCACGCAATTGATCCAGGCCTACGGTGCGCAAGTGGTGCCGTTTAGCACCATTGAGGGTTTCAAAGAATTTTACGATGCCAGCAACGGTGATTTTGTCGCGGCAACCAAGTGGCTGGCGGAGCAAGTCACCGCCGCTGAACCGGACGTCCATTTCCTGCTACAGCTGGAGAACCCGGCGAACCCGGCGATTCACGTCCAGACCACCGGGCCGGAGATCTGGCGCGACAGCGGCGGCAAGCTGGATATCTTTATTGCCGCGGTGGGTACGGGCGGGACCCTGTCTGGCACCGGGCGCTTCCTGAAACAGCAACACCCCGCCTTGCAGGTGATTGCCGTAGAGCCAGGAGTGGGATCGCAGCCCAGTGAATTACGTCCTGAACCGCTGGAGATTACCGGCGTGCACGCCTTTAGCAATCAGCCACCCGAGCGCATCCCCGCCAATCTGGACCATCGGGTGTATGACGAAGTGATTGCGGTGGAGACCTGGCAGGCGTATGCGGCGGCACGTCAGCTGGCATTAAGTGAAGGCGTGCTGGTCGGCGACTCTTCCGGAGCGGTGCTCTGGGCTGCCGAGCAAGTGGCGGCGCGCCCTGAGAATGTTGGCAAGCGTATCATCGTACTGCTGGCCGATGGCGGCAATAGCTATTTGAGTACGCAATTGTTTGCCCACCAGTTGCCTGCAGAGACGTTTAAACTGGCGAATGCGATTCAGACGTCACAGAAGATTGCGTAGCCTTTGGGCCGCCCGATATCGCCATCGGGCGCGCCGCTACAAAATCATCGTTGATTAATGTTTGCCATTAAACCAACACATTACTGGTAATGCCCTTGGCAAACAGCATCGGGTCGGTTTCTGGTCGTAGTACGTTTATCGCCTTTAAATCCCGCGCATAGACATCAATTTCATTCACAAACGCTTTGCCCACCGAATAGTGCCCATGTGTGTGCGTCTTCAACACGCTGGCGATCTCTTGCGGCGTGGTATTCAGTGCCTGACCATTAAATTCAGTGCCGATCGCTTCAGGATGCTGTGCAGCATAGGCATGAGCCTGCAAAATAGCGTGGGTGATGGCCGCCGCGACCTCGGGTTGTTCGCGAATCAAACTGCCACGCGTGCCCACCACACAGCAACTGAGGTTCGCATACTCATCCATCAGATTGGTGCCGATTTCACGGTATCCCGGCTGTTGCGTTAAGCGCCACATGATGGGGTCCGATCCGCTTGCCGCCTGAATTTCTCCCTTCTGCAACACCATCGGCAACAGATCCTGCGGGAACACGCGCCAGTTCACGTCCGTGTTGGGATCGATGCCGTGCTTTTTCAGCATCAGCGAGAAAAAGTTTTTATCCGCGCCTGCCATATCCGTGACGCCAATGGTTTTCCCTTTAAGTTGCTCCAGCGTCGCGGGGCCATCATCGCGCGCCAGTAAGCGCATGCAACCGCCGTGCGTGCCCGCCGTCAGCTTGACATCAAAGCCCTGCTCCAACGCTTTCAGCCAGCGCAGCGCCATGCCAATAGCCGCTTCCGCTTTGCCGGTGGCAATGGATTCCAGCAACAACTCCGTCGAGTTGCCGAAGTTCACGAACTCGACCTCAAGATTGTGCGCTTTGAAGAAGTTATGCTGATCGGCCACCACAACCGGAGCCAGGCAGATGGCGTTGAGATTGACCGCAAGGCGGATATGCGTGGGTTTCGCCAAGGCCCATTTTCCCGCCCCGCCCTGCAACAGATCGCCAGACATAGGCATATCGTGCATCTGCTGTTCAGCAAAGCTACGTCCCGGTAGCGCGGAAGCCATCATGGCGGCGGCGGAATAACCAATAAATCGACGACGTGACAGTGAATAATTCGCTGGCATGGTTTTACTCCCAAAAATAAATGCAGGTGATGGAATTGACGTTGTAATAATTCATTTCAGAAGCAAGCAGAGTAATCGTTAATTAATGTCGCAACCAGCCGCGTAATTATGCCAATTACGCATGTCGTAAGCCGTTTTATTGCTTTTACAGTTCAGCCATTAAAAGAAACAATCGACCTTATTGAACAGAGGGATAAATAAGGCAATTGATGATGGTTAATAAGCTCCCTTTTCTCAGCGAAATATTACCGGTAATAACCGAATCTCTTGCTGAACATGCCGAACAGGTTGATCGCAGTGGTGAATTTCCCCAGCAGGCTTTTGCGCGCTTACATCAGCAAGGGTTGCTCCATTACGCACTGCCCATTGCGGCAGGCGGCAGCGGCGGTGACTTACTGAGCTGCCAGGCCATCATTCAAGCTGTCGCGCGCGGTGAACCCTCCGCCGCACTGATTCTGATTATGCAGTATCTCAATACCCGTCGTTTGGGTGAGGAATCATCCTGGCCGGAGTCCGTGCGTAAGCGGGTGGCGCAAAGCGTGGTGGCACAAGGTGCATTGATCAATGCGCTGCGGGTGGAGCCTGAACTGGGCACACCAGCGCGAGGAGGCTTGCCCGCCACGCGCGCACGGCGCAGTGCCGACGGCTGGCGTATCACTGGCGAGAAGATCTACTCCACGGGAAGTCACGGTTTGCGTTGGTTCATCGTCTGGGCGAGTAGCGACGATGCCGATCCTCTGGTCGGCGGCTATCTGGTGCCCGCCAATGCGCCGGGTATCCAGATTATCGATGAGTGGGATCATCTGGGCATGCGCGGCACCTGTAGCCATCGCGTGGTGTTGAAGGACGTTTTCATTCCGCTGGATCATGCAGTCAATGTGACGCCCTGGAGCACGCCAAAACCGGGGCTAAATGAGGAGGAGTCGCTGTGGATGGCGGTGCTGCTCGGCTCGCTGTATGACGCCATTGCACAAAGCGCACGCGACTGGTTTATCGGATTTTTGCAGCAGCGTACCCCCGCTAATTTAGGCGCACCTCTGGCATCACTGCCACGTTTTCAGGAATTGGTCGGGCGCATTGATACCCTGCTTTTTACCAATCACACGCTGCTCAACAGTGCAGCACACGGGCAGGTCGCCAGCGCTCACACGGCACAAATCAAACAGGTGGTAACGGAAAACGCGATTCGCGCGGTTGAACTCATGGTGGAAAGCATCGGCAATCATGCGTTGACGCGCCACTATCCGTTACAACGTCACTTACGCAACGTCTTATGCGGTCGCATTCATACCCCACAAGGCGACGCCATTTTTACATCCGTGGGCAAAAATGCCCTGTCTGCTGAGAAATAGCAGCGGCCTGATCGCTACCAGGTTCACGGGCGGCCCAAGGGCTGCACCCTATCATCCATGATAAACACGTGCGGCTTTACAACGCAGAAAAATCCCGCATGCTGGTGGCTTTCAGGGCCGCGATATCTCATAGCTATGACTGCCACCAAAACCGGATTTACCCTTGCTGCGCTCGTGCTGCTGACGGCGCTGATAACACTGTTCACCCAATGGACAGCGTTTCAAGCCTGGTCATTACAATCACAAATTCAACTGCATCGTCTGCTGGTGACGCATCTGCTGCAAATCAACAGCGGTCAATACAGCGCGGGTTTGTGGCTGATCGGCGTGACCTTTATTTACGGCATTCTTCATGCAGTAGGTCCGGGGCACGGCAAATTCATCATCACCACCTGGCTTAGCACTCATCAACCCCCACGTGGCGTTGCCCTGAGCGTGCCGTTTATCGGCAGCCTGGTGCAGGGGCTGTGCGCCATCGCGTTTGTGTTTATCCTGGCGGTGGGCTTTAACCTGACGACCGGCGATCTCAGCGTCAGCCGCTGGTATCTGGAGAAAGCCAGCGCGCTGTTTATTGCAGGACTGGGCGTGATGATGATGGTGAAAGCCTGGCGCGGTCAGCATCAGCATGAACATCATCACCATGAAGGCTGCGGTCACCACCACGGCATCACGACGCAACCGGTCAATGACTGGAAAGCCTGGCTGGGTATCATTATCGCCACCGGCGTTCGACCCTGCAGCGGCGCCCTCACGGTACTGCTGTTTGCCAATGTGATTGGCATTACGCGCTGGGGTATGTTTGCTGTGATGACCATGGCGCTGGGCACGGGCATGGCATTGGTGGCGTTAGCCCTGTTTGTGCGTCATTTTCGCCATCGAGCTGGCGAGTTGTGGCTGGCGGAGCGCTCGGCGCGGGTTGATCACCTGCTTAAACTAGTACGTATTGCGGGTGGCGCACTGCTGATTCTGTTTGCGATAGTGCTGTTTTTAACCGTGGTGCCAGTGAGTGCGAACGGCGATTACATTGCGGCGGGATGTTAAGGAATTATTGGGTGCCATGAGGGAGGCCTGAAGGCCCCCCCCTACAGGTACGATTAGAAACGGTAGGACGCGGTAACTGAGAAGTTACGCGGCGTGCCGTATACGATGCCGCCGTTGCCGACGTTTTCGTCATACTCTTTATCGAACAGGTTATTCAGGTTAGCTTGCAGCGTGACATTTTTCGTCACGTCATAGCGCGCGAACAAGTCCACCAGCGCATAGCTGCCCTGACGTGCACGCCAGGTGCCCACGCCCTCTGGACCTGCAATGTCGGTATAAGTCTTCGACTGCCAGTTAACCCCGCCGCCCAGCGTCAGCTGATCCATCATCGGCAAGCGATAGCTGGTAAACAGGTTGAAGGAAGTGCGTGGCAGCTGAGAGTTATAGTTCTCACCATCACGATCTTCCGCCACATAGCTGGTGCCGCCAAAGGTCATCTGCCAGTTATCGGTCAGCGCACCGTTCACTTCAAATTCAACCCCACGACTCACCACGCCTTTCTTACCGACATAAATTGCATTACCGGTTTGCGCGTTGGTTTGACCTGTAGCTGAGGCCACGTTATCCAGTTCTGCACGGAATACCGAGACTGACGTGGTCAGACGGCTGTTGAACCAGTCCGATTTGACCCCGGCTTCGTAGTTCTTGCCGATAACCGGTGACAGGAATCCGCCTGACGCATCCTGATAATCCTGTGGCTGGAACACGGAAGTGTAACTGGCATAAGCTGACCAGTTGTCATAGAAGTCCCAGATCACGCCACCATAAGGGGTGGTGTTGTTCTTCTCCATCTCTGAGGAGAGCGTTTGACGATTCCAGTTGGTGTAACGCGCACCCAGAATCACGTGCAGAGGGTCAGCAATCGAGACTCGTGTCGCCAGGTAGACAGACTTCTGACGCACTAACTGCGTGTCGGACGCAGGCGTACGAGGATCCCAGTCTGACTCAGCGTAATCACCGTTGTAGTTGTAGAAGTTACCCAGTTGCGCAGGCGAAATGTTGGTCCAGGCGCTGTAATACTTATTGTCCTGACGGCTGTAGTTCATACCCAACATCAACTCATGCTGGCGTCCAAACATCTCATAAGGGCCACTGGCAAATGCATCAACAGCATCCACCTTGCGCTTACCGGTGTTATAGCCGGTTCCGCCTACCGCGTCGTAGGCATACGAAGGATCGTACTGGTTAACCGCGATGCCGGTATCTTTGTTGATGTAGCCATCGATATACAGCTGCTTACTGTCGAGGAACATCTCATTATGGGTACCGTTTAAGGTGATGTTCCAGCCGTTATCGAAGTTCTGTTGCAGGTTGATAAAGACTTTTTTGTTCTCTTTATCGTTGTACGCCCAGTCAGTTGAGGTGTTATATCCGCGACGCAATTTCACCTGTGAACCGTCGGTATACCAGCGCGGCGAACCACCCCACATCGGTGAATCGGTATTCACCTGAGTGAACTCATAACCCACAGACAGCTTAGTTTTGTCGGTCAGATCCGCGTCAACCACGCCGTAGATGAATTTCTTTTCAAATCCGTAGCGTTCGATAAAGCTGTTTTTGTTTTCGTAACCCGCAACCATGCGGCCACGCACATTGCCTTCTGGCGATAGCGGCGCAGAGAGATCGGCAACATAACGTTGCTTATCCCAGCTGCCATAGCTGGCTTCGAGATTGCCGGTGAACTCTTTGCTGTCCGCATGCTTGCGCACCATATTGATCGCAGCCGAAGGGTTACCCGGCCCGGTCAACAGACCGGTGGCACCGCGCACCACTTCCACGCGCTCATACAGCGCCATATCGGTTTGGGCGTCGCCGAGGTTCCAGCGAGAGGCGAATGCGGTTGGGATACCATCGGTCATGTAGTTGTCGATGATAAAGCCACGGGAATAGTAGTTGGTACGATCCATATCACCGCTGACGCCACGGATACCGGTGGTATTCGACAGCACATCATTCAGTGATTGCAGCTGTTGGTCCTGCATACGTTGTTTGCTGATGATGCTGACCGATTGAGGGATATCACGCGCGGTGAGTGCCATTTTGGTGCCGGCACGGGTCACCGGGACGCTGTAATCTTTTGCCGCCTGCTCTTGCTGCGCATCCGCGCTGGCGCTGGCATCCACCGTCAGCGTTTGATCGCCGTTGGTCTTGTCTGCCGCTTGTGCAATTCCTGAGGCGATCATCATCGCCAGCAGAGAGACCTGCAGCACACGCTGTGGTGCACGGCCCGTTTCCCTGACGCGCTTTTCTTTGAAAGACATCATATTCCTCGATCAACTTATCGTTATTTTTGTTGCGGCTTACCTGCTGACGTCTGCTGGCTCCTGCCAAAAAATAACGTGCTGAAAAAGGAAGTTCAGAACCGGGAAATACCCCGTTCGCGCCGTCCTGGCGCAGACAAATCGACAGTAAAGTTACCGTTAAGAAAGCAAATGAGAAATATACGCATTCATATTACGATTGCAAGAAATTGTTACAGATTCACCACGGCCAACGTTTTTCTGCCAGCTCGACTAACAAACGTGAGGCCGGCGAAAGTTCGCTTAACGAACGGAACTGCCAACCGAAGGTACGCGGCATCATCACCAGTGGCAGCGGGATCTCAATCAATCCGCTTTCGGCCTGTAGCAGTCGGCGTGACAGGAAACTCAACAGTTGTGTCTCAGCCAATACGGCACGCAGTGGTGAAAGCGTGTTGCTCTCCATTTGCACGCGGGGGGCTGCGTAGCCGCCACTGCGCAAACGCTGCTCCAGCCATTGGCGTGTCGCCACATTATCGGATGGAAGAAGCCAGTTATATTCATTGAGCTGCTCTGGGGTAGGATGGATATTGGCGAGGGGATGCTGTCGACTGGCGGCAATCACCACCGGATCTTCAATCAGCGGACGAGTAATAAATTCACTGTCACCCTGCGGCAGAAAACCGAGAATCAGATCGATTTTGTTCTCACGTAGTTTTTTCTGCAGTAAATCGTTCATCCCCACCGTGACTTCCAGCCGCGCCGTGGGCGCTCTGTGCAGCAGATCTTTGCTCAGGACCGGCAACATAAACTGCGCCGCCGTGGCGGCGACACCCAAGCGAATCACCCCAGCAGTGCCTGCACCCAGCGCCTGTAAATCCTGGCGTGTGACCTGCATCATGTGCACGACTTTTTGAGCACGTTCACAAAGTAACAGTCCCGCCTCGGTGAGTTGCATCCCCCGCCCGACCTTGAGAATTAGACGCGTGGCGTAAAACTTCTCCAGACGTTGCAGGCATTTGGTCAGCGCAGGCTGAGTAATGCCAAGGGATTGCGCCGCTTTCCCTAAGTGTTGAGTCTCTTTCACTGCCAGCAAGTAGTGCAGATCTTTCAGTTCCATTCATTCCCACCAGGAATCGATTGATAAAAACCAGAGAATATAATTTATCATTCTACACTGCCAGGATGGTAAGACATTAACAACAGCGCAACACGCTGTTTGCGTCACCTTGTGGCGCTGAACAAGGGAGAAAAGGATGAAACAGACTTTGAAAGCACTGGCAGCGGCTATTGCATTGGTCACCAGCGCACAAGTGATGGCGCAAGATACTCTACCGGTAACGCTGCCGACACAACAGGATAGCCGCCTGGAGCAAGTTGCCACCTCACCTCGCGTGTGGAACGGCATCACCGTCAGCCACGACAACCGTCTGTTCGCTTCGCTGACGCAATCGGAAGGTGCCGGTTTGCAGTTAGCGGAGGTGGTGAACAACCAGTTGAAAGCCTTCCCCGATGCGGCGTGGAACCAGTGGGACGCCAAAGATCCCGAGCATCACTTCTACCATGTTAATGCGCTGCGAATCGGTCCCGATGGCGATCTGTGGGTGATGGACTCCGGCAACAAAGGCATTGGCACGGGCGATCAGGCTGTGGCGGGTGGCGCCAAGTTGGTGCGTATCAATCTGGCAAGCGGCAAAGTGGTAGGCAGCTATGTGTTTAAAGCTCCGACGTTGCAGCCAACCAGCTACCTGGATGACGTGCGCTTTAACGGCGATTTCGCTTACATCACCGATCCTGGCGCTGTGGGTTTAGTGGTGCTGAATCTGAAAAGCGGCAAAAGTTGGCGCGCACTGGACAATCACCCCCTCTCGATTGACCACCAACCGATATACGCCGACGGCAAAAAGCTTATTCTGCGCGATGGACGTGAAAAACGCGTCGGTCTCGACCAGCTAGAAGTCTCACCGGATGGCAAATGGCTTTACTACCAGGCCATTCCCGGCCCACTGGCGCGCATCGAAACCCGCTACCTGAATGACAGCGCGCTCACCGCCGCTGAGGTGGCTAAGCATGCGGAAAAAGTGCGTGACACCTGGAGCACCGGCGGCACAGCGATTGATGCCGACGGCAATATCTACGCTTCTGACATTAATACACGCAGCATCAAGCGCATCGCGCCTAATGGCGAGGTGACGACGGTGGTGCAGGACCCGCGCCTGGTATGGATTGATGCGATGTGGGTGTCCAAAGGGGCGCTGTGGATGCCATCCGGGCAAATCAATCGCACGCCTGCGACCACCGGCGGCAAACCCTCAACGGTAGAGTATCCGGTGAAGCTTTACCGCTTGGCATTACCGATCGCGCCTTCAGCGCGTGACCATCAATAATGGCACCCCGGCACCGAGTGCCGGGATATTACTCACGTCACTTAATATTACAGAGAGGGAAATAACACCGACATTAATCATCACCGTACGATATTTAAAATTTTTAAAACTAAGAGGTTACGCACATATTTCGCGTAATACCGACCTTGTGACCCCTGAAAAAAACACTGGATAATATCGCCAGATTGACGAGGTCGCAGAAGGTTAATTTGAACAATAAATAATCATTGGCTGTTTTTTATTTATTCCGAACACATCGCATTTGCTACCCACAAATGTGCACTATCCCTCTGGACAGGAAACACCGTCATGCTGCTGATCATCAGTCTGCTTATGATAATCTGTTTTATTGGCTTATTAATGAGCAAAAAACTTTCCGCGCTCACGGCCTTAATCATTATCCCGACAATATTTGCGCTTTTATCTGGCCATGGCGCAGATATGGGTGCGATGGTGATCAAAGGATTACGCACCGTCGCCCCCACCGGCGTAATGCTGATATTTGCCATGCTCTATTTTATGAGCGTGACCGATGCAGGCATGTTTGATCCGATCATTAAACGCATCGTTTCCGCGGTGGATGGCGATCCGGTGAAGATATTTATCGGCACCGTATTATTAGGTTTTATCGTCGCGCTCGATGGTGATGGTGCCACGGTTTATATGATTGTGCTTTCGGCATTTATGCCGATATATGAACGTATTGGTTTATCGAAACTCAGTGTCGCCGCCCTGCTTTTACAATGTACCGGCTTGGGCAATATGTTCCCGTGGGGCGGCCCCACGGCGCGTGCGGCCGCCGCGGTTCAGGCGGATGTCGCTACGCTGTTTGTCCCGCTGTTAGTCCCGTTGCTCGCCTGTGTGGCCTGGACCTTTATTCTTGCCTGGATGCTCGGTCGTCATGAGCGTAAACGGTTGGGCTTTCAGCAGCACATCCCCGAGGCTGTCGCCACCCTGCAATTCGAAGAGAAGCCGCGTGTCGCCTGGCGATTCTGGTTTAACTGGGCGCTGACCGCGGTGTTAATGACCTTCCTGGTGCTGGATGTGATGCCGATGGCGTATCTGTTTATGCTGGCAACCGCCATCATGTTCATCGTCAACTATCCACAATTAAGCCAACAGCAGGAGCAGATTGGACGCCATGCGCCCGCCATTCTCGCGGTAGCAGGGTTAATTTTTGCCGCTGCGGTGTTTACCGGTATCTTTGCCGAGACCGGCATGGCAAACGCGCTGGCACAAGCCATAGTGCACACCATACCTGCCGCACTCGGCCCTTATCTGGCGGTGATCACCGCTTTGATCAGCATTCCGGTCACCTGGATGGTATCAAATGATGTGTTCTATTTCGGCATGCTACCGGTATTGGTCCAGGCCGCCAGCCATTATGGTATCGAGCCGATTGAAATGGCGCGTGCTGCGCTGGTGGGTCAGCCGGTGCATATTCTCAGTCCTTTAGTTGCATCGACCTATTTATTAGTCGGCATGCTGAAGCTCGATTATGCCCAGACACAGCGATTCACCCTGCGCTGGTCATTTATTACCTCACTGGTATTATTGTTTGTTGCGCTACTGACCGGTTGTTTTCCGTTCTATCGCAGCCTGTAGAATATCAATAGCCAATTAGCACAGATAAATAAGACGGGATAGCGTCTGCGTGTATTCAATAATTGCACACGCAGAGGCTTTCCGGATAATTCTGTCTGGGTAGCAATATTTTCATTTGCAATAAAATACCGTAGAATGCGCCCTTTCATTTTCTGTATATAAGTAATAAGGGTTTATTCATGAGCGATGCACTCAAAGCATTGAACAATCTTCGTACGCTGCGTGCGCAGGCACGTGATATTGAGATTGCGGTTTTAGACGAAATGCTGGAAAAGTTCGCCGTGGTGGTTGCTGAACGCCGTGAAGAAGCAGCAGCGGATAATGCCGCGCAGCGCGAGAAAGAAGAAAAACTGGCGCTGTATAAAGAGATGCTGCTGAACGATGGTATTGATATTAGTGAACTGGCGTCATTAACCCCGTCTGAAAGCAAACCCAAGACCAAACGTGCACCGCGCCCAGCCAAATATAAATTTATCGACGAAGACGGTAATGAAAAGTTCTGGACCGGCCAGGGCCGCACGCCTTCGCCGATTAAATCGGCGCTGGATGCCGGTGGTTCAATGGATGATTTCCTGATTTAAGCGTTCCGGTGCGCATGAATGCGCACCCTACATGACCTGAGTGGTCGCCATTTATGGCGACCACTCAATGAACCTTATTTCAACGCTGCGCACGCCGCGGCAATACGTCTGCCCGCTTCTCGTACGCTATCGATATCGGTGGCAATCGACAAACGGAAGTAAGGTGACAAGCCGTACGCACTCCCCGCGACACCTGACACGCCGCTCTCCAGCAAATAGTTCAGCACATCCTGCTCGCTTGATAGCGCCTGACCATCTGGACGTGTTTTGCCCAGCAGCCCTGAAACGCGACAGAAGATAAAGAACGCCCCTTCAGGATTCAGCACTTCAATGCCTTTCACCGGCTTTAGTTGCGCCATAACCGCGTCACGGCGTTCCTGATATGCTGCACGCTGAGGAGGGAGGAAATCCAACCCACCGTTCAACGCAGCCACCGCCGCCGCCTGACTAACAGCGCTGGCTCCCGAACTGTTCTGTGATTGCACCACCACCATCGCATCAATCAGCGCTTGCGGTCCCGCGCCGAAGCCAATGCGCCAGCCGGTCATGGCATAGGTTTTAGACACGCCGCCCACCAGCAGAATACGCTCCGCTAAATCCGGTGCCACCTGCAGTAAACTCACATGCTCGCGCTCATCAAACAGAATATGTTCGTAAAGCTCATCCAGCATAATCCATACCTGTGGATGATCGCGCAGCACCGCCGCCAATGCAGTCAGCTCGTCGGCGCTGTACACCGCACCCGAAGGATTGCCCGGATTGTTCAGCACCAGCCAGCGAGTTTTAGCGGTGATCGCCTGCGCCAGCTGCTGCGGTTGCAGTTTGTACGCTTGCTCCAGCGGGCAATCCAGCAACACGGCTTCACCCCCATTGAAGCGCACGCTGTCCGGGAAGGTTGGCCAGTATGGCACCGGCACAATGACTTCATCCCCGTCATTCAGCGTGGCGGCGAAGGCGTTAAAAATAATCTGCTTAGCGCCGTTGGCAATGCAAATCTGTCCTAATCCATAATCCAGCTGATTTTCGCGTGCCAGTTTGGCCTGCACCGCTTTACGCAGCGGTGCGGTACCATTAGTGGGCGTGTAGCGGGTTTCGCCGGCATGCATAGCCGCGACCGCTGCCTCACGGATGTGCAGTGGCGTATCAAAATCTGGCTCACCGGTGGTGAGGTCAAGAATATCCACGCCCTGCTCTTTGAGCTGACGCGTCAACTGACGCGCCGCCGCATTAGCAGAGAGCGACACGGACTGCACACGCTTTGATAAGGTGACCATGTTCAGCTCCTCAGGGTTTACAGGGCTGGCAGACCCAGGTTTTCACGCAGGGTGGCGAATTCGTAGTCTTCGCGGAACAAGCCGCGACGGCGCAGTTCCGGGATCACCAACTCCACAAACAGATCCAACTGCTCAGACATGATGGCTGGCATGATGTTGAAGCCATCTGCGCCGCCCTCTTTCATCCACAGCTCGAAATCATCCGCGATATCTTCCGCCGTACCGACGATCACGCGGTGGCCACGTGAACCCGCCGCCACTGCCGCCAGCTCACGCAGCGTCAGGTTCTCGCGCTTCGCCATATCGGTCATTAACTTAACTCGGCTCTGATTACCTTCACCGAGTGGCACTTCCGGCACCGGGCCATCCAGCGGATACTGGCTGAGATCCATGCTGAAACGCAGTGACAGCTGACGCAGGCCATTATCGATATCCACCAGGGTGTTCAGCTCTTTCCACAACGCTTTGGCTTCTTCACGCGTGCGGCCTACGATAGGCATCACGCCTGGCATGATCACCACATGGTCTGGATTACGACCCGCCGCAATCACCTGATCTTTCTGTGAGCGATAGAAGGTTTGAGCCTCTTCCAGGCTGGCCGCTGCGGTGAAAATCACCTCTGCGGTTTCTGCCGCCAGTTTTTGACCATCTGCAGATGAACCCGCTTCAATGATCACCGGACGTCCCTGCGGTGAACGGGTAATGTTCAGCGGGCCCTGCACCTGGAAGTGTTCACCTTCATGGTTAATCGGCTGGATTTTGTCATCGACGAAGTAGCTGCCGGTTTCTTTATTTGGCTGAACGGCACCCGCTTCCCAACCCGCCCACAGCTTGTTGGTGACGTCCAGGAATTCGCGCGCACGCGCATAGCGTTCTGCATGGTTCGGCATATCGTTACGGCTAAAGTTGCGCGCCACGTCAGTTGAGAAAGAGGTAACGACGTTCCAGGCGGCGCGACCACGGCTGATGTGATCCAGCGACGAGAAGCTGCGCGCCATGGTAAACGGATCGCTAAAGGTAGTCGAAGCCGTCGCCGCCAGACCAATACGTTTGGTGTTTACCGCCAGTGCCGACAGCATCGTTAGCGGCTCAAGACGCGCCATGGTCGAAGGCAAACGGTACATGCTGGTTGCCAGCGCATCGCCGACAAAGAACAGATCAAACTTACCCGCTTCGGCTTTCTTGGCGATGGTGATCAGCCAGTCGATATCGGTGGGGTCGCCGAGTTTTTCCGTCAGACGCCAGCCGCTGACATGTTGTCCAACCGGTTGTACGAAAAGGCCCAAGCGGATGCGTGGTGAATTTGCAGTAGCCATTGAATTTGTCCTGGTCGATAAAAAGGGTAAAAGGTCAGAAATTGTTCTCAGTCGCCAGTAGCGCCTGTTCCAACGCGTCCGCATGAATGCGGAACGGCAAACGTTCAGCACTGGCCGCTGGGAATTTAATGTGTTCTGCGAGTTGACGAATGACCGCTGCGCGATCGCCCGTCAACGGGGCCAGTGTCAAAGGCATGTCGTACTGACGCAGCAGCGCCAGTAACTCCGCGTCTGGCTCGCCGTTATGCTCGATCAGCGATTGCACCAACAGGCTGTAGCCGACTTTCTCGCCGTGCAGCCAGTGATGCAGCTCTGGCAGATGGGTAAGCCGATTGTGAATCGCGTGGGCAAACCCCGGTGTGGGCAATTGGTCGCGTACGCTGTTCGCCAGTCCCGCTAACACAATGTTGGCGTCAATGACTTTCACCAGTTCAGGCGTGACCTGTTGCTGTGCGTTGGCACTCACCGCCGCTGCACCCAATTGGCGATAAACGTCCAACGCGCGCTGAGCGGTCATCACTTTAAGATCGAGCGCCAAATCGTGCGGGTTGTTGCGCAGATAAGGATAGAATTCGTAGTACTTCGCCAGCGCATCCACAATACCGGCCTTAAGATAGCGCACGTCGCTGCGCGCAATCACTTCAGTGTCCACCAGCACCAGCTCGGGCATTTTGCCCAGCGGCTGACTGCGCAGATGACCGCCCTGCTCGTTATAGATGATGGCAACCGGCGACCATGCCGCGCAGGTCGCCGCCAGGGTGGCGAAGTTGATCACTTTCAGGTCTGGCATCTGGCTGCCGACGGCTTTAGCCGCATCCAGCACACGCCCACCGCCTACAGCAAACAGCAGTTCTGCTTGCTGTTGCTCAATGTTATGTTTCAGCGTTTCAATCGCCGCGTCGGTGCATTCACCGTGCAGATACTCCAACTCCCAACGAATACCGTTGGCCTCTAAGCTCTGGCTTAATTCTGGATTAACCGCTTGCCAGGCACGGGGGGAGGTGAAGATACGGATATGAGTGGCGTAAGGTTTGATAAATTCACCAGCACGCGAACGCAGGCCGGCTTCATGTGCATAAGCACGTGGAGATTTGATCGCTAACACGTTGTCACCCTGATTAAGAATAAGGCTATAACGAGAAAAGTTATTTTATTTCATGAGGTTAATGCGAAATAGTTATAGCGCTATGTCATTTATGCATACTACGGTAAATAACGATTTAAGCAATGAAAAAGCCGCCATTTCAATTTCACAAATTCGCATTAGCTTAGCTATTTTTCACATATAGCAGCGACTGACATTACTGATAATCTGGACGACTTACGCATTGTGTCATGGCGTCATCAATTGCGCCGCTGCCAACATTTCCGCCATCGAGCGGTTTTCGGGGAACTTATGTCACTTGAATTTCGTCAGGTCAGAGAAGACGAAGTGGATGTCTATCAGGCTTTGATGCATGCCGCCTACGCATCCACGCTGGCGCTTGGCATCAAATTCGATGCCGCCACCGCCGATCGCGAAAAGACGCTGCGCCACCTGCAAACGCACGGCGTTTATGCACTCTATGCAAATAACACCATGGTCTCTTCCGTGACGGTTCGTTACCCGTGGGGACCTCTACCGGGTCCCTTTGGCTTGCCGCACATCGGCTGGTTTGGTGCGCATCCTGATTATCCTGGTCTGCAATATGGCCGCCAGGTACAAGATCGCCTTGAACAGGAGATCCTGCTCGGCAAACTTCGCGCGCCTGCAGTTTCCCTCGGGACCGCCATCAGCCATCCATGGTTGATCGAGATGTATAAAAAGCGCGGTTTCCAACTGATGCACACTACGGATCTTGGCAAAGGCCACATCACCCAATATATGAAGAAAGTGCTGGATGACACTGCGCATGATGCGTGGATGACACGGCAAGCAGCACAACAAGGAAGCAAGATATGAGTTTTGATGAGAACGCTTTAGGCGAGCATCTGGTTGCTTTCCGCCATGAGTTACACCGTTTCCCTGAACTCTCTAATCAGGAATTTGAGACCACCGCACGCATCCGCCAGCAGTTAGAAAACCATCAGATTCGCGTGCTGGATTTGCCCCTCAAAACCGGCTTAGTCGCTGAAGTGGGGCCCGCTCAGGGGCCGCTAATGGTGCTGCGTTCGGATATTGATGCTCTGCCGATTGAAGAGCAATCTGACGTCACTTTCCGCTCCGAACGTCCTGGCGTAATGCACGCCTGCGGTCACGATTTCCACAGTTCGGCGGCGCTGGGTGCAGCGATCCTCCTTAAACAGCAAGAGGCGAGCTTACCGGGACGGGTGCGTATTCTTTTCCAGGCGGCTGAAGAGACCGGACAAGGCGCACCCGATGTGATTGCCACCGGCGCGCTGAAAGACGCCGTTGCCATCTTTGGTATCCATAACGATCCTTCACTGCCCCCGGGCGTGATTGGCAGCAAAGCCGGCCCGCTCACCGCAGCAGTAGACCGTTTCGATATTCGCATTACCGGCGTGGGCAGTCATGCGGCCAAGCCGCATCAGGGCAACGACCCGATTGTGATCGCCGCACAGATTGTCTCTGCAGCCCAAACCCTGATCAGCCGCAATGCGCCCTCAGGCGATAACGCCGTGGTGTCGATTACCCAGATTCATAGCGGTAGCACCTGGAATGTGATTCCCGATAGCGCCTGGCTGGAAGGTACGGTGCGCTCGTTCTCACAGGAAACCCGTGAACGGTTGGAACAGCGTTTTCGTGAGATCGTGCAGGGTATCGGCGCCGCCTTTGCCGCCGAGGTGGAATTTAACTGGCACGCGGGTCCGCCGTCAGTGGTCAACGACGCGCACTGGGCTGACTTTGCCCTGCAACAGGCAACGGCAAGTGGCTTTGAAGCACGCGTGGTAGAGGCCAGCCCAATTGGCGAAGATTTTGCCTTCTACCAACAGCAGTTACCGGGTGCCTTTATGATGATTGGTACCGGTGAGCCGTATGCGCTGCACCATCCTGCATTTCGTATTAACGATGAGGTGCTGCTGCCAACATCGCGCTATCTGGCGAATCTGGCCGTGGCCGCCCTGAACAGTCTGGAGCAGCCATGAGTCTCACCCACGTTCTGGCCGAACTCATCGTAAACCGTCAACCGGATGCCCCCGCACGCACGGCCGCACGACAAGGCGTCAAAGATTTCCTCGCAGTAAGCTGGCCAGTGTTGCAAGGTCAGGTGCCAGATAGCGGCCTGCCCGCCCTGCGCACGGTGTATTCGGACAGCAGCCCGCGTTCACAGGCACTGCTACTCGGTTACGCCGCTCATGCCCTGGATTACGATGATTTCCATGCCGATTTTCGCGGCCATCCCAGCGTTGTCATTCTGCCCGCCTTGTTTGCCTGGCAGCAGCAACAGGCAGCGGAGATGGATGATTTTCTCGACGCCTATGTTATTGGCGTGGAAGTCGCGGGGCGCTTAGGTCTCGCCATCAGTCAGCAGCACTATGCGTTGGGTCATCATAACACCGCGACTTTGGGTACGCTGGCCGCCGCCGCCGCGCTGGCCCGATTGCTGAAACTGGATGCATCGGCCACCGCGGTCTTGCTGGGCATTGCCACCACCCAAGCCAGTGGATTGCGAGCGCAGTTTGGTTCGGCGGTGAAACCACTGCATGCTGGATTCGCTGCCGAACGGGCAGTGACCGCCGCACAGCTAACGCTGGCCGGTTTTGATGGACAGGAAAATGGGGTGATCGAGGAGTTTCTCGCTGCCAACAGCAACGGTCAGGCACAGCCTGGAAAACTGGTATCTGGCTGGGCAGCCCCGTGGCGTATTGTCGCGCCGGGACTGGAGTTCAAGCCCTTTCCGACCTGCGCCGGAACCCACAGTGCGGCTGAAGCCGCGCGCATATTACGCCAGTCATGGCTGGAGAGCGGCCAACCTCTGTCGGCATTACTGGATAACATTACCGATATCAGCGTTGCTTTCCCGCCTGGAGGCGATATCGCGGCCTCCGTCACCGAGCCAACCAACGGTATTGAAGCGCGCTTCAGTCTGGAATATGTCATTGCAGCGATGTTGATCTATAACGATCTTCGCCTGGAGGATTTCGCCGAGGGCGATCTCAACCCTGAGGTGATGCCGCTGGCCAGCAAGGTGCGTCGCACCCCCGATGCTTCCGCGCCGCCGGATGCCATTAACCCTGCATTGCGTTTTCATTTGCTGACCCTGACGTTGCGCGATGGTACGCAGCTACAGCATCGCCGCACGCGTCAGCAGTCACTGGCAGACGGCGTGGATGTTGCGGGTAAACTGCGTCTGGCATTAAGCCAGGAGACGGGTGAACAGTTGCAAAAGTTGCAGCAAAGCATCCCACTGCAAACATCAGCGGATCTTGTGACAATCAGCCAGTTGTTGCACATTTAATGTTACGTGCTGGGCCATGGGCGGCATGAATGCCGCCCCTATGACGGAAACACCTCGGATTTTCAACACAATTACCAAAACCCAGCGACTGCCTGAACTGGTGCAACTGCTGCGTTGCCATCGCTATCCGGTGACCGCACAGCAGTTGGCCGATCAACTCCGCATCAGCGTGCGCACGGTGTATCGCGACATTATCTGTTTGCAGCAGCAAGGCGTAGAGATTGAAGGCAGCGCAGGCCTGGGCTACCTGCTGAAATCCGACGGCCATTTGCCGCCGCTGATGTTTTCCCGCCATGAAATTGATGCGCTGGCATTAGGCCTCGACTGGGTGAGCCGTCACACCGATGCCGAACTGAAATCCGCCGCGCAACATGCACTGGCAAAAATACAGGCGGTGCTGCCAGATCATTTAACTCACACTATCGACCATCAATCACTGCTGGTTGCCTCACGCGGGGAAGCGCTGTTTGAGCGGCACCTGCCGGAAATTCGCCAGGCGATACACTCGCGCAATAAAATCACGCTACGTTATAAAGATCTGAAAGAAGCCACCTCCACCCGTACGCTATGGCCGGTGGTGCTGGGCTATTTTGATCGCGTGCGTTTATTGTGCGGCTGGTGTGAGCTGCGCCAGGACTTCCGTAATTTCCGCGTGGATCGCATTGAGGAAATAGAGGTGAACGGCGAGCTGTATCCAGGAACCCGGCATCAACTGTTGAAGCGCTGGAAGGATCATCAGCAGGCGCGCTATCCGGAAAGTCTTTAAAATTGAGCGACGGCCCTGTTCAGACCGCCAAGAGGTTTACATCTCGTCATCAGGCTCGAGCGCATCCTGAATCGCATCGGCGAGATTGGCGATCTCATTGGCGACGGCTTGCAAATCCCATGAAGCTTTAGAGCCGCTGGCGGAAGTAGAGGCACTCACCGACTCTTTTGCCATGGCTAACGCCGCCGCAACGGCAATCGTACGTTTGTGCTGTTCCGGCGTCATGCCCATTGGGGCGGGTGCAAAGTAATCATTTACCATTTCATATCTCCGTTTACAGCGTTCAGTTAAATTCAATCCTGCGTGCATTATCAGGATTATAACGGAGAGTGCGAACAATAATTCTCTAATGGCTTCAGACAGAAGCTTTCACACCCAGTCTTTGCTGTTCAAGCTGTCATCGCTCATGACAGAGCAACTTATGCCGTAAACTTAAGTTCAGGCCAGGCCACGTTGTGGGTGAGATCACAGGTAAAAAGAGGACCCTGAAAGTTGATAATCCCAGCCGCTTCCAGCCACATCCACTCTTCAGCCCGTTCGATACCCGTGGCAATGACCCATATTTCCAGTGCTGAGCAACAGCGTAAGATCGCCTGCACAACCGCCTGCTTGGGTCCACTGTTGTGAACATTGCGCGTGATACTGGCATCGATTCTGATTTTATCTGGCTGTATTCGGGTTAGCAGCGATAGGCCAGCCGTTCCGGCGCCAAAATGATCAATCGCCAGACTCACACCCGCGGCCTTTAATTTTGTGACTGCCATGACAAAGGCGTCAGGACGGGAGATTAACGCCATTTCACTGACGGCTAATGAAATCTGCGCCGTGACTAACTCTGCATCTGCAATTCCTGCCACGATTTGCTCAACCGCATCAGGGATTTCTACCAGCGTCATCGGCATGATGTTGACATACAGCATCATGTCCTCAGGTAAGGTATTGCCAGCAATACGAATGGCCTTTATGGCTAACGCGAGGTCGAGGCGGTGATGTTCAATCGGGTCTAACGCGATATCTTCAACGGATGCTGTATTGATAATCGCCTGAATAGACGTCACTTTTCTGGCAAAAGGATCAAGGATGGGGTGGAAACTGATGCCGTGCTCGCTGGTCTTGGTCAGCCTGTTGACAGGTGTGTATTCTTCAAACTCGTCAACGATGAAATCCCACTGTTCTATAGGTGGAACTTCAAAATAATTTTCTTTCTCTCGGGCCTCAACAAAGGTTCTGAGGAACTGCAATGCGCGGTCGTCATAAGTTAGTTGATAGAGGGAAGTTCCCTTGTCTAACACCGCTTGTAAAACCGAATCTTTGTCATGCTCACGCAGATCGAATAGTTCCATTCCTGCATTACCAAATCGGCGATACGGTGCATGATCTTGCATTAGTTCCACAATATTGTGATGCCGCACGTCTGAACAGATCCGCTGATACACGTACTGCACACCTTCGTCTGGCCCTTCGAGAATTTGGAAAAAATGCGTGCCATTGAACAAAAGGATGCCGGTGACATCTTGAGTCTCGTTCAGCTTGCTGGCCCTGCTGACCATATCCGGGAGAATTTTAACGGGGACATCATCAGAAATATGGCTGCGGTAGATAAGCGTGGTAAGCATGAATTGTTCCAGCTGGGTGACACATTGGCGCCACCGTAGCATTTCGTTCACACGAAAAATAGCTAATTATGAAAAACTGTTATTTAACGCTTCGCTTTAAAAAAGAGGTTTATGTTATTTTTTCGAATAACTCAATCAGAACAAACATGCCTAATGAAATTTAACGTTCCAAGCGGAGCCGTGTATCAACAATAATATGATGGGATGTTTATTTAAAAATGCGATGACATCAGAAACAGGTGTAGACTTTCTAAATTATATGCCACACTGGATGTGCATACATACTTTGGAGGTCAAGTGGGCCATGATGAGCGAATTACGCAAGAGATGCTTGCTCTGTTAGGCGAAACGGTGAGGCATTTTATCAGAGAAGGAATTCCCTTCGAGCTTCACGCACTTTCTCAAGCCATGCAGAAATTGAAGGAAAGCGAAATCGATGACGAAGTAAAAGTGAGATATGAGGGCATGATCCGTCTGCTTTCTGAGTTAATGCATTAACATCACATTCAAAAATAATTATGCATCGTCCGGCGTATAGCCCACCACAATTCCAAGCGTTTTACGCAAAATTTCCAGTTCGCCTTCATCCTTAGTGGATTCAAGCGCAGAGATTAGACTCAATATTATTGACTTGTTGCTGACG
This sequence comes from Pantoea sp. EA-12, assembly GCF_030053355.1. Classification (NCBI taxonomy): domain Bacteria; kingdom Pseudomonadati; phylum Pseudomonadota; class Gammaproteobacteria; order Enterobacterales; family Erwiniaceae; genus Pantoea; species Pantoea sp. EA-12. Next base: position 98,508 of record NZ_JASGBY010000001.1, read on the forward strand.
TGCCCTTCTGTAGCCAGTAGACGTGGAATAATCATGCCCAGAACGGCGGCCTCATCGCTTAGTTCCGCCCCGCTCTCACGAAAATGCATGGCCAGTTCTTCATCGGGTATCGCAGCAAGAATGTCTTGAGGCTTTTGCATAATCCTGTCCTGTTATTGATTAAGGCCTGCCCTGATTAGCCTGGTTCAGTGCTTACGTTGATTCCCAGCACCATGGTTAACGGGAAAGAGATAAACCACGCTGTCATCATTACTGCTGTTGCTATTTTCTCTCTGATTGGCTGCAATGCATTCATTCACCTCTTTGATCGCGAACCCAATGTGCTGTCGTCGGGTATCTTGTTCAGCTTGTTCTTGCATAAACTTGAGCTGATTGATCAGTGCGATGTTGCTAATCGGTCCTGCCTTGATGAGCAATGCCAGCGTAGCTTCGCCTATGATTTCATCAATTATTTTCTGTAAATCACTTCTGTTCATACTCGTCTCTGGTTGCTGCATGTCTATCAGAAAATGCGCGTTAATTTGAAGGTTCGCGAAGGACCATAATGAAATCTAGCATTCACGAGTTGTACAAATCCAATGCAACATCAGTAAGACAAAAGCTGTACAACCTGGACAAATACGACTCTTAACTTTCACGCTCAAACAGTAGACCAATCAACTGATGATAGTGGCGTTCTTCTTCCGCGTTGCCAGAAAGCTCCATGCGGCGCAGGAGTTTAGTGCAAAGCGATTTCCGGTTAAGATTGCGGCCTTCCCGCAGAATTTCAACAACAATTTGACCCAAAGTCTCTTGTTGAGACGGTAACGATGCCCTTGAAAAGTATTGAGCAATGGCTTCCGAGGAGTTTGGCGTGTATCCATTCTGACGCATGATTTTACCCCCAAATGGGCGGTGAGACAGACCGCCCGGTTAGTTGTACAATTTAAGCAAAGTTGTACAAGAATATAAAACCATCGCATCATTTTTTTTTGCAAAAAGTGCTATTTCCACCCCCTATACCTGGTAAACATACGTTTTGCATGGCAAGTGGTGACTTAAGCCAAATCACGTTTAAGTGCATCTGAAATATTACTTTTTACCCCGATCTCGATGATTCACTCGAATGGCAAACTCATCTGAATGAAGTCCACGTAAGGGTGAGTGTGACGGTTGCTCAGCAGATGACGGCTGGCGGTAATCCTGTAGCCACGCCATAGCACGGGTAATGGTTGTCTGGCGAAGGGCTGACCCCTCTTCCGAGGCCATACTCTTCAATTCGATCTGCAACTGCGCAACGGTGACTTTTTCATGACGCAGAAGAATCCGGTATGCCGCTTCACCAATAATTTTTTCTGTGCTTTCCATTTTGACTTCTCCTGAAGATATGGGCTTTCGCTTTGTCCTCAGGTTTCATTCTAGCGCATTCAATCTCATGCTAAACATATCTTATCAACACACATTTAGGACTTTTAATGAAGTTAATCAGGAAGTTAACCAGATCCCGTCAAAGTTTAATTTGGATGACTACGTTTATTACCTGGACAATTCCGATGAATTTTATGAAAGGTATGTTGACGCCGTTCCCTACTTCTTGGGAACGGCACCCAATTTCATTAGTTTTTAAATATGAAGTAGATTATGACTAGCAATTTGTATCAATTGATTCTAATTAATACGCATTGCCTTTTAAGTGTTTCCTGCAGTAGACAGCAGTTTGAATACGACTTTTGATACGGAATTTTGCATGCTTAATCACCGCCATCCACATCGGATGTGCTGTGTTTCTGTTGAACTTTTCAAGTGAATTAAGCAACTCAGTCCATATGATTGCCTGCTGTGTTTTGTCTTTACCCAAGGTTTCTTTCATTTGTTGAATAGTTGCATCAACCTGCAATTTTACTTCAGTAAGGCTCATTCCCGATTGGTGAAAAGCAGCAAGTTTTCTCAACTTAACCGCAATAATCTCAACGTCTGACTCCAGTTTGCTCAAACACACCTCAACAGATATTATTTTTTTTGAATTATAGTTGTAGTTGCTTTTTTTAAAAAAGAAAGCCAAAACCTAAAATAACTTCTTGTCTGGGAACCTGCGGGCTCATTTAATGAACTGACGACATTGATGATCGCTATCCACCAGAGACTGATATCCTTGTGGCAAGTTATAAACAAGTTCACTCCACCACCAGTAGACGCTCAATTTTCAGGCAGTCATCATCCCTCTCTGATACCCCCTTTTACGACTTAATCTGTAAGAACTTAAAATCTATCAAATAATCAAGGCGCTTAACTGACCTATCGCGGCAGATTGTAAATTTATGTCTATGATGTAGGTGGTTCAATCATTCATGTTTCGAATTTCATGAAGTTGAATCGTTTAATTTATAACCAGAATCCTGCAGTAACGCATTGAATTTTAAGGGAAGTTAAATGCTTAGTATCAGAAGAAAAAAAGTTAAACCGATGCGTCTTAAGGACGTGACAATCATAGATGATGGCCGTCTGAAAAAAGCGATTACCGCTGCCGCCTTGGGTAATGCCATGGAATGGTTTGATTTCGGCGTCTACGGCTATGTCGCTGCTGTTTTGGGGAAAGTCTTTTTCCCTGATGCCTCACCGGGTATTCAGATTATTGCGGCTCTGGGGACGTTTTCTGTTCCGTTCATCATACGACCGCTGGGTGGTATGTTTTTTGGCGTGCTAGGCGATAAATACGGCCGACAGAAAATTTTGGCTATGACCATCATACTGATGACTCTCAGCACCTTCTGTATCGGACTGATACCTTCCTATGCCTCCATTGGCTTCTGGGCACCTGTTCTGCTGCTGATTGCAAAAATGGTCCAGGGATTTTCAGTCGGAGGGGAATACACTGGTGCTTCAATCTTTGTCGCAGAATATTCCCCCGACCGTAAGCGTGGTTTTTTAGGAAGCTGGCTTGATTTCGGCTCGCTGGTGGGATTTGTCTGTGGGGCGGGTGTCGTTGTGCTGCTTACCACCATACTCGGACAGGAAAAGTTTAATGACTGGGGCTGGCGTATCCCCTTCTTTATGGCATTACCACTGGGGCTGATTGGACTTTATCTGCGCCATGCGCTTGAAGAAACGCCAGCATTTCAGAAGCACGTCGATTCACTTGAACAGGGTTCTAAACAGGGTCTGAGCGAGGGGCCTTCAGTTCCGTTCAAGGAAGTTGCCCAAAAGCACTGGCGTAATCTTATCTCCTGCATTGGTATCGTGATCACCACTAATGTCGCTTACTACATGCTGTTAACTTACGTACCCAGCTATCTGACACACAACTTGCATTACTCTGAAGACCGAGGCGTGTTGATCATTGTCGTTATCATGCTGGCAATGTTGTTTGTACAACCCATCATGGGATTACTGAGTGATAAGTTTGGACGACGTCCATTTATCATTATTGGCAGTGTGGCCATGGTCATTTTGTCCATTCCATCATTCATGTTGATCACCCATCACAGTGTCGTTGCGCTCTTTTTTGGCCTGTTTATTCAGGCTGTGATACTGAACTGTCTCATTGGTGTGATGGCTGCAACACTGCCGGCATTGTTCCCGACAGAGGTACGTTACAGTGCACTGGCCAGTACCTATAACATCTCTATTCTGGTAGCAGGCGTCACGCCTACACTGACTGCGTGGCTGGTTGAAGAAACCGGTAACCTTTATATGCCTGCGTGGTATCTGATGGTTGTAGGGGCAATCGGGGTTGTCACCGGCTTCACTTTGAGAGAGACAGCGAATAAACCTCTCTATGGCGATACCCCTGCGGCCTCATCACTTGAAGAGGCTAAAGAGTTACTGCAGGAACATCACGATGGTATTGAGCAACGCATCGAAGACATAGATGAAAGAATTGAAGAACTGAAGAAAAAACGCCGCAATTTAGTTGATCAGCATCCTGAAATTACCCAGTAACTTGTGCCCGCCATCTGAGGATGGCGGGTTTTGCCGCGGATGAGGATTAAGTATGTCTTCAGGTTCAGAGGGTGCCCGTCCCGCCGTCGGAGCACCAGACCTGACCAGAAGTAAATGGCGTTTCATCTGATGCCAGTAAGACATACAGAGGCGCAATCTCAACAGGCTGTCCGGGACGGCCTAGCGGGGCTTTTTCGCCAAACTGAGTGAGTTTTTCCTGAGGCTGACCACCAGAAGGCTGTAACGGTGTCCAGTATGGACCGGGGGCCACGGCGTTAACACGAATACCTTCAGGGCCCAACTGTTTAGCAAGGGATTTAGTGAAGGCTGCTATACAGGCTTTCGTCTGGGCGTAGTCCAGAAGAATGTCACTGGGATCATAGGCCTGCACTGATGAGGTGTTGATGATACTGGCCCCTTTTGACAGATGCCTTAACGCCGCTTTGGTAATCCAGAACAGGGCATAAACATTGGTTTTGAAAGTTGCGTCAAAAGCCTCTGTCGTCAGGTCGCGTATGGATGAGCAGTATTGCTGGCGACCCGCGTTATTCACTAAGACATCCAGTCCCCCAAGTTCGGCAACCGCTCTTTCAACCAGCTCAGTGCAAAATTCTTCACTCCTGATATCACCGGGTAAGGCAATGGCTTTTCTGCCTTCTTTCTGGATCAGTTCGATGACTTCCTGTGCGTCACTCTCCTCTTCAGGAAGATACCCTATGGCAACATCGGCTCCCTCTCTGGCAAAGGCTATCGCTGCGGCCCGACCGATACCAGAATCACCACCGGTTATAAGTGCCTTTTTACCTGAAAGCCTACCATGACCGATGTAACTGGTTTCACCATGATCCGGTACAGGATTCATTTTGGATGCCAGACCAGGAGAGGATTGTGGCTGCTTTTTAAAGGGAGGAACCGGGAAGTCTGTAAGATTATTAACCGCTTCGTTTGTCATCAAAAACCTCTTTAATTTGAGTGTTAATCAATTGGCTAACATTAAGGTTAGTAAATTTTGACAATAATGAAAGAGCCACTGCTTGATGACATAGCCACTTAATGACATCGCCTCGCTTGGCTTAAATCTGATAATTCCAGTGACAGTCGAGGAATTATTTACGCCTCGCTTAGTATTTATTTCCCTCTCCCTAACTGAGCAGTTCACCACCAACCAGGCTCAATCCCTTTGAACATTTCTCTGCTCACCTCTGAACATTTTCATAAAAGAACCAGATTATTAGCACACTGCAATTCATTATCTATCGCGAATAATTAACAGAGAAGTTTTCACATTGAGAAACCACATCGAATTCAGGAATGAATGCCATTAACTACATGAATAATATAGATATTAAACCTTACATTGTTAATATTCAAATTTGAGCCATGATATAGTTTTAAATCAAAAAGAGGATTACCTGTGCCCTATAAAACTCGTAATGAATTACCTGAAAGTGTAAAAAATGTTCTCCCTGCACATGCACAGGATATTTATCTTGCCGCATTCAACAGTGCGTGGGATGAGTACAAAGAGAAAAAAGACCGCAAGGATAACAGCTCGCATGAGGAAGTTTCACACAAAGTTGCCTGGTCATCCGTTAAACAGAAATATGAGAAAGTCCATGATGGCAAATGGCATAAAAAGGCATCCTGATGAAAATCATGTCTTTTTCCACCCCCTGTATTCAGAGTGATTGCTGACCTAAAAATATTAGTTAGAGAAGAAATTAAAACTCTGGCTCTTTTCACTGTGAGATAATTTAGTCAATAAAACAGTTACAATTAAAAGCCTTGATCTTACACCAGTACATTGAAACCAAATCATGAAAGGCAATTTGCAAAAAGTTCAGGATCCGAGATTGCGACGCACTGCTTTTGTTACAGTCCAGCAGCGTCTCCTGACAGATTCTGTCACAGCCCCCCCGTACTATTCAGCCGTAAACCCACAAGGAGAAAAAACCATGTTTACTGCTGATATGACCATCATTTATGTGCCGAACGTCATTAAAAGTGCTGACTTCTATGCATCGCTGTTTGACCTGAAACCCATCAATGTCACGCCAACCTTCGCCATGTTTGTGTTTGAAAATGGCTTCAAATTTGGACTGTGGTCGAAGTACACGGTATTACCTGGTGTCAACAGCCAGCCATTCAACGCCAACGGCGAAATTACCTTCAAAGTGCAGCACAAAAAGGACGTCGATTTCTTGTATAACGAATGGGGGACTTTCCGCGAGATCACCATCATTCAATCCCCTACCGAGATGGACTTTGGCTACACCTTCACAGCCATTGACCCAGACGGCCATCGTCTGCGCGTGATGTTTTTGCAGTTAGAAGAGGCGTAATGATCGAGGGGCGCCGCCTGGCGCCCCATGGATGTTAAGCCTGAGGAGGGATAAACGCCTGCACCGGGGTGAGTTCGCCGCTGTATTTTCGAACCTGCACCACGGTGATTTGCCCGCTGCAACCCTGCGTCAACGATGAAGTGCCAATATCTAACGTCAGCACATTGGGATTACCGTGACGACACATCGGGCGCAGTGCGAGCGGATCAACGGGATCGTACCAGGCACCGGTCGGTAACTGAACTACACCCGCCATAATCGTATCGGTGACGCGCGCGCTGGCCAGTACATGTCCACGCTGGTTATACAGCTCAATAATCTCACCGTGCTTGATGCCCAGCGCAGCGGCATCCACCGGATTGAGGCTACATACCTCACGGCCATCACGTTTGCCACTTAAACTGTAGTCGCCAAAATCAAGCTGGCTGTGCAGACGCGTAGCCGGTTGATTGGCGATCAGCCAGAATGGGTGCTGGTGATCCGGCTTTTGCTGCGGTTCACGCCACACCGGATGTCCCGGACAGTTTTCATAATCAAAGCTGGCAATAGTGGCGGAGTAGATTTCGATTTTTCCGCTTGGCGTAGGTAACGGCGCGGCTTCTGGATCAGCGCGGAAGGCGTTGATCATTCTGCCGCCATCTTTTAGCTGCGGCAACTCCAGCACTCCCTGCTGCCAGAACTGGTCAAAATCAGGTATATCCACCTGATGCGCGGCCAGTTTTGCCTGCAACTGCGCGTAATGATGTTTCAACCAGCCGCGCGTATCCCGGCCTTCCGTAAAGGCTTCCTCACGACCCAGACGCCGCGCCAACTCGGCAAAAATCACATAATCGTCTTTGGCTTCGCCGTGCGGTGCCGCTACGGGTTGCATTGCAAACAGGTGACGATCGGTTGGCGCACCGCCAATGTCTTCGCGCTCCAGCGTCATGGTGGCAGGTAAAACGATATCGGCATGACGCGCACTGGCGGTCCAGGCGATCTCATGCACAATCAGCGTATCCAACTGACAGAATGCCTGGCGCAAGCGGGCCAGATCCTGATGATGATGGAAAGGATTGCCACCCGCCCAGTAAGCTAATCGAATGTGCGGATAGGTTAAGCGGCGTCCGTTATAGTCAAAGGGTTTGCCGGGGTTAAGTAACATATCCGAGATGCGCGCCACCGGGATCAGACGATCAATGCCGTTTTTGCCCTGTGGCAACGCCGGGAAACTCACCAGATTATGGTGTTTGCCGTAATGCCCCAGCGCACCCAATGCATAGGTATAGCCGCCGCCGGGTAATCCTGGCTGACCGAGGGCCGCCGCCAGCACCAAACCGAGCCACACCGGTTGCTCACCGTGCTCGGCACGCTGTAGCGCATGCGCGACCGTCACCAATACGCGTTTGCCATACAGTTGGCGGGCAAAATCGCGAATAAACGCAGCGCTGGCACCGCAGATATCAGCGGCCCAAGCCGCGTCACGGACCGTGCCATCCTCTTCGCCACGAATGTAGGCAACCATGGCTGGCCAACCCACCGTGTAGCGACTGATAAACGCTTCATCGGTGAGTTTTTCTTCAATCAAGACTGACAACACACCGAGGATGAAAGCGGCATCCGTACCGGGACGCAGCGCCAGCCACTCCCCCTGCGCTTCATCAGGCAGATCGCTTTTCAGCGGGCTAACGGAGATGAACCGCGTGCCGCGCTGTGCCGCCTGCTGCATAAAGCCGCGCTCGGTGTGTTCGCTTAATCCGCCGCTCGCCACCTGCGAGTTTTTCAGCGCCAGGCCACCAAATGCCAGTACGATTTCACTGTGCTGGGCAATCTCTTCCCAGCTGACGCCGCGTCGAGCGATCTCTGTCATGTCGCCGACAATGTGCGGTAACAGCACAGACGCAGAACCGGAACTGTAGCTGTTAACCGACCGGACATAGCCGCCGAGTGTGGTGTTCAGAAAGCGGTGCACCTGGCTTTGCGCATGGTGAAAACGCCCCGCGCTGGACCAGCCATAAGAGCCACCAAAGATCCCTTCAGGACCATAACTGTCCCCTACGCGTTTCAGCTCGTTAGCCACCAACTCGTAAGCCTGCTCCCAGCTCACCGCCACATATTCATCATTGCCACGGCGTTGATCCGGGCCGGGGCCGTTTTCCAGCCAGCCACGACGCACCATTGGGCGAGAAACACGAGCTGGATGGTTTAGCGCAGTGCGGAAATTTTGTAGCAGTGGGCTTGGGTCCGGATCGCCTTTGAAGGGTTCGATGGTGAGCTGATCGCCCGATTGCTGGGCATGGAAAGCACCCCAGTGGGCGCTGTGCATTACCGGTTTTTGCGTCATCACTGTTCCTGGCTGTCAAAAATGAAAAACGGTGCTTAAAGCACCGTTGCAATAAAGTTTCTTACGCGCCCGTTTTCCGGGTCGTCGAGGACTTGCTGAGTCGGCCCAGCTGCGACTATCTTGCCGTCTTCCATAAAGACAATGTTGTCGGCTACCTCGCGGGCAAAGCCGATTTCGTGCGTCACAATCACCATGGTGATGCCAGAGTGCGCCAGTTGCTTAATCACCTGCAGCACTTCACCGACTAATTCCGGGTCAAGCGCTGAAGTGGGCTCATCAAAAAGCATCACGCCGGGGTCCATCGCCAGCGCGCGGGCAATGGCGACACGCTGTTGCTGACCACCTGACAGATTCTGCGGCCACTCCTCTTCACGCCCCGCCAGCCCCACTTGCTTCAGCAACGAGATGGCTTTGCTGGTGGCTTGTTGACGGTTCTGCTTTTTCACTCGCATCGGCGCATCAACGATGTTCTGCAACACCGTACGGTGCGGGAACAGATTGAATTGCTGAAACACCATGCCGATCTCGGCACGCTGGCGGGCGATCTCGCTGCTGCTTAATTCGTGCAGCGCCTGGCCTTTCTGCTTATAGCCAATGATTTCGCCGCCAATACGAATGGTGCCGCCATCCAGTTTTTCCAGATGGTTGATGCAGCGCAGCAGCGTGGATTTACCCGAACCCGAAGGCCCAAGGATCACCGTTACGGAACCGGCAGGAATATCGAGGTTCACTTCATCAAGAATGGTGACACCCGAGAAGCGTTTAGTGACTTTACGTAAGGCGATCGCTTCAGCCATTGCTCACGCTCCTTTCAACTTTCTGTGCAGTCAAACCCGGCAATGACTTAAAGAAGCTGCGCTTTTCACGACGCGTCACACCGCGACCAAAATAGCGTTCCACATAGAACTGACCAATGGACAGCACTGACGTCATTAACAGATACCACAGCGTCGCCACCAGCAGCAGCGGGATGACTTCATAAGTACGCTGGTAAATGATCTGCGCCGAGAACAGCACATCCTGCAGTGAAATCACCGAGACCACGGCAGTGGTTTTCAACTGACCAATAATTTCATTACCGGCTGGCGGCATGATGGCACGCATCGCCTGTGGCAATACCGTGTGGCGGAAAATCTGCGCCGGACGGTAGCCCAACGCGCGCGCCGCTTCCAACTGACCGTTGCCCACACTTTGGATACCGGCACGCACAATTTCAGCCGCGTAAGCGGACTGATGCATAACCAGTGCGATAACCGCTGCACTAAATGGACTCACCAGCGCATTGGATTGGGTGCTCCAGATCTCCCCTAATCCCGGAATCGACAAAGCGATGGTGGGATAGAGCGCGGCGATGTTGTACCACAAGAACAGCTGCACCAGCATCGGCACACCCCGGAAGAACCAGGTGTAAAACCAGCTCACGCCAACCAGAACCGGGTTGGAGGAGAGGCGCATCAGCGCCAGCACCGTACCAAACGCAAAGCCCAGCACCACCGAAATAGCGGTGAGCTGCAGCGTCATCAACACGCCTTGCAGAATGGATTCGCCGGTAAAGTTTTCCGCAATCACGCCCCATTCGAAGCGTGGGTTGTTAATCATTGAATGCGCCATTGCCACGACGCACAACAGCACCACCAGCGCACTCAGCCAGCGTCCGTAGTAGCGTTTGCCGACGATCTTCAGATCGTCGGTGTGGTCACGTACATCACTCATTGAAAGATTTCCTGATTACGTTTAGCGACTTTCACCGCACCAAAACCGATGCCCCAGTTGTCGAGGATCTTCTGGTAGCTGCCATCTTTGATCAGTGAGTTAAGTGCGGCCTGAACCGCAGGCTCAAGTGGAGAGTCTTTCGGGAAAGCGACGGAAACCGGATAATCGCTTACGGCCACTTCGCCGCTCAGTTCCAGTGGTTTGATCACTTTTGCCTGCCACAGCAAGCCTTCATAAGGACCCAGGAACATCGGCACACGGCCACTGACTACCGCCTGAACACCGGCTGGACGATCCGGGAACAACGCGACTTTAATCGGCTGTTTACCTGCCGCCACACAGGCTTTGCTGGCCTCATCCAGGCGGATGGCCTGCATGGTACCTGAACCTGCGCCTACTTCTTTGCCACACACATCATCAAAGGATTTAAACGGTGTCACTTTGTCGGCTTTACGCGAAATAAATGCCAGTTTGCTGGCATCGTAATAACCCACAAAATCGATGATTTTGGCACGCGCTGTGGTGGCATTGATGTTGGATAACGCAACATCGTAGCGGCCGGTTTTCAGGCCAGGAATGATGTTGTCGAAACCGCCGGTGTCACGCCATTGGACCTGAATCCCTAAGCGTTCACCCACGGCGTTCATGATATCGATTTCACGACCCGCCAGTGTTTTGTTGTCTTCTTTATAGAAGGTAGTAGGCGGTGTGTTAGGGTTGGTTCCTGCCACGATATAACCGCGCTTCAGCACATCCTCAGGCACCAGGCTTTTCAGCGCAGGATCGGCCTGAACATGGAGTGAGCTGTCAGTCGGGACGGATTGATCGGCGGCAAACGCGGTGTGTGCACTCAATGCGAGTGCCAGCAAGGTGATACCTTTAGCGAGTTTCACTGGAACCTTTCTCCTGATGTATTCAATGTTTCCCGGCAGGGAAAAGGCGTTGAGGTAGCGATGTATTTTTCTCCCCTCTCGCCTCACGGCGGAACGGAATTTTCATCCTCTTAACGTCCCGCAGCCATTCTCAGTAAGATAGGCAGCGATCACAAATGCGAAAAACGGATATCTATTGCCAGATTTCGGGAATAGCGCCTGGCAGCTTATTGAGTGGGGATAATGGCACCAGTCCCGGCGCGGGATGAGCGGAAATATTCAGATTTTGCCAAGAGGATCAATAGCCTGCTTTTGCTGTGGCTATTGATCATTTAATTCTTAGCAAGTCACTTTTGTTCTAAGCGTTTGCGGATAGGTTCAAACTCTTTGGTGGCATGACGTGGCACCTTATCCGGTAAATTGTTCTCGGCGGCCTGCCAGTATTGCCAGAGCACTTTCTTATTACCCAGTTCGTAATCCATGCCGTCCCAACTGTCCTCCCGGAAACTGTAAAACGCCCAGTGTGCCTGCTGTTTATCCAGCACGCTGAGCACATCCTCCAGATACGTTGTGCAACCGGATAAGGTGCGAACACATCCCAACTCCGCCACCACCAACTGATGATTCGCCACGCCGTGCGCATTCGCCCAGTTAAATGGCTGAGTTAAATATTCCGCAACCCGCTTTGCATCCCAATATTGCAATGAACCGGCATAGGGTACGTTACCAGGATAGGGCCAGGGTGTTTGCCGTTTGGCATTCGGCGCGCTGGTCGCCGCATAGGGTTCATACATATGCACACTGTAGAGAACACGCTTATCTGTTAATGGTTGGGGCCAATAGCTAAAGGCATCGGCTGCCGCGTACCAGCCACTATCGACCATCACGGGGGTTTGCTGATCAACTTCACGGATGGCCGCGATAACATGTCGATAGAACTCGGGCAAATCGCGCGCGCTGCCCTGATGCTGTTGATACCAGCTTTGCATGGTTGATGCTGAAGCATGTTCAGCCAGTCCACCCATTTTTTCCGGTGCGGGTTCATTAATGATGTTGTAGGCAGCTATCGCCGGATGATCTTTTAATACTGTCGCGAGATCGCGCCAGTAGTCCGCACTCTGTTGCCAAAACTGTTTATCCTGCCACAGGCGATCATCAAACTGCCCTCCATTATTCTGCGCCCAGCGCATGCCGGGCAGCGATAGCGGTGTGATCACCACCTTCAGCCCTGCCGCCTGCGCTTCATCGAGTACCCTTTTAAGCGTCGCGACGTCTTCTGCTACTAATCCCTGATAGCTGTCTGCGCTACCGAGCAGGAAATCGCGTTGCTGGGTCGGCCATTTGTCCCATGATAAGCGCACCCAGGAAGCACCGTAGTGATGCAGTGCTTTGAAGTATTCTTGGTTAGGGGGCAGCCGATTAAAGCTATTACCGCCATGTTGCGGTTGCAGCCAAAAATCCATCTTTTCTGCAGCATTCCCGTGGGTGATGCCCATGAAAATGAGGATGGTGAATGTAAAGCTTTGTATGATCTGGCGCACACTTTCTCCTTAATTATCGGTCGTCCAAAGCGCCCATCAGCAGCGCGGTCATTAAACTAAACTAAAAACCAGATAATTTCCGTGCGTTATCACCACTCTTTATCACTCTGAAATGTAAAGAATTTCATGACATTTTTATTAATAACGCTTTTCCCTTATTCAGAGACATCTTCCACTTTTATTCTCTTTACGAATCTTCACGCTCCACGCGCAAAATGGACCAATCATGGAGAAATAAAGGAGAGCGCCTGACGCTAGATATACAATGATAAGCATTCTCATTATCATGCGCATTTGCTTACAAACGTTAACGCTTCAGGGAGAAGATTTAAGTGAATGTAACTATGTATTGCAGAAAGCGTCCGATTGCGCTGTTTTTGGCGGGTTTACTCACCTCACCTGCTTTTGCCGCAGAACCCACGGAAAAACTGGCTGACGATGAATCGATGATCGTTACGGTTGAGCAGGAGCTGAAACAGCAGCCTGGCGTCTCCACCATTACCGCAGAAGACATTAAGAAGAACCCTCCGGTGAATGACCTTTCTGACATCATCCGCAAAATGCCTGGCGTCAACCTGACGGGTAACGGTGCCAGCGGCAGTCGTGGTAACAACCGTCAGATCGATATTCGCGGTATGGGCCCAGAAAATACCCTGATAATGATTGACGGCGTGCCGGTGAGCTCTCGCAACTCGGTGCGTTACAGCTGGCGCGGTGAACGCGATTCCCGTGGCGATACCAACTGGGTGCCCGCGGAGATGGTGGAACGCATTGAGGTGATTCGTGGCCCAGCTGCCGCGCGTTACGGTTCAGGTGCTGCAGGGGGCGTGGTGAATATCATCACTAAACGCCCAACCAATGACTGGCACGGCTCGCTGTCACTGTTCACCAATCAGCCTGAAAACAGCAAAGAGGGTGACACCCGCCGCGCGAACTTCGACTTAAGTGGTCCGTTGGCCGGCGAAGCCTTGACCATGCGCCTGTACGGCAACCTTAACCGCACTGACGCCGATGCCTTTGACATCAACACTGCTGAAAACGGTTCTTATGCTGCTGGTCGTGAGGGCGTGCGTAATAAAGATATTAACGGTGTGCTGTCATGGAAAATCACGCCAACGCAGATCGTCGATTTCTCCTACGGTTACAGCCGTCAGGGCAATATTTATGCGGGTGATACGCAAAACAGCAACAGCAATGCCAGCACCGACGGATTGATCGAAGCGCTTTACGGCCAGGAAACCAACCGCTTGTACCGCCAGAGCTATGGCGTTGTGCACAATGGAATCTGGGATTGGGGCACGTCTAAACTCAATTTCAATTACGAGAAAACCAACAATACGCGTCTGAAAGAAGGGACTGCGGGCCGTACTGAAGGGATGATCAATACCGATGAGTACGCCACCAGCCGTTTGGAGAGCTATCGTGCCGGCGGTGAGATTAACTTCCCACTCCAACTGCTGGTCGATCAAACCGTGACCCTCGGCGCAGAATGGAACCGCGATGAGTTAAACGATCCGGCGTCGATGTTAACGCAAACTGCGACAGGCGTGACGCTGCCGGGCAGTTCTGGCGATCCTTCACAGCGCAGTAGTAAAAACGATGCCACTATCAGTTCACTGTTCTTTGAAGACAATATTGCCGCAACAGACAGTACTGAAGTCATTCCGGGCCTGCGTTTCGATTATCACGATCAGTTCGGTGCTAACTGGAGCCCAAGTCTTAACGTTTCTCAAGGTTTAGGGGATAACTTCACGCTGAAAGCCGGCATTGCACGTGTGTTTAAAGCGCCAAACTTGTACCAATCAACTCCGGGATATCTGCTCTCCACTCGCGGTAACGGCTGTCCGATTGGGCTGACGCAATGTTATTTGCTAGGTAATGGCGATCTTGACCCTGAAACCAGCGTCAACAAAGAGATTGGCCTGGAGTTCAGTCATGAGGGGTATGTAGCCGGTATTACCTACTTCCGTAACGATTATAAAAACAAAATCGTTGCCGGTACCGATCCTGTCTATTCCGCTGCGGGCTACAACGTACTGCGTTGGGAAAACGGTGGTAAAGCCATTGTGGAAGGGCTGGAAGGAAACCTTACCATTCCATTGATCACCGATACGCTGGAATGGCGCACTAATGCAACCTACATGTTCCGTTCAGAGAGCAAAGATACGGGCAATCCGCTTTCCATCATTCCTGAGTTCACCATTAACTCACAACTGGAGTGGCAGGCAACGGATGCTCTCAGTGCGAACGTCAACTGGACGCAATATGGCCGTCAGAAACCACGCCAGTTTGCAGAAACGAATACTGACGTGACCAATATGACCACCAAAGAGATCAAGCCGTACTCAGTGGTGGGCCTCAACCTGAATTACGACATCACCAAAAACTTGCGTGCCAATGCCGGTATCAACAACCTGTTTGATAAACGCATATATCGCGAAGCGACTGGCGCAGTGACCTATAACGAACCCGGTCGCGCTTATTACGCGGGTGTAACCATGTCGTTCTAACAAAAAGGGCGGCTTGAAGGGTTAAAGCCGCTCAATTAAGAAAAAAATCAATATGTGTTCTGGTGCGCATTAATGCGCACCAAACCTCATCCATTCCCGTAGGATCGCCATTTATGGCGACTGATAAGCAGTAGGCCGGAAAGTCGCCCCTACAGCCAATGAAGACAAATTATTTATTGACGTTAAGACGTCAATATTTGATGGTTTTACGTCAAATAACCCCTCGCTGCACTGCCTCACTTCCGCTAATTTCTTCGCTACCTCTTCCTACAAAAAATCTAAGCCATGATCAAGAAAACGTTTTACCGCAGCGGGCAACCTGCCCCGAAACTCGGTGTCAGCCCACTTTCCTGGGTGAATGAAGTCCTGCACCACCTCGGAGCGGGCGCCACTGCCGAGCAGTGCTTAAGCGAGGCCAGGCAAGCAGGCTTTCAGGGCGTTGAGCTGAGTCGTATTTTCCCGCGCGAACCTGGCGCGTTAAAACAGCTGCTGTCACAGCAACAACTACAACTGGTATCAGGCTGGCACGACGGTTTTCTGACCGAGCGCAGCGTGGAGCAGGAACTGGATGCGGTGCATAACCACGCTTCTCTGCTGCAGGAAAACGGTGCCAGGGTCATGGTTTACGGTGAATGCGGCTGGATGACGGACAATGCGCTGGATGTGCCGCTGCACGCCAGACGGCTGCTGCCAGAAGATCAGGTTAAACCCTACGCCGCCAGACTCTCCGCTTTCTCCGATGCGCTGCTGGCGCAATACGGATTGCAGCTCGCCTATCACCATCACCTGATGATGGTGGCAGAAACGTTACCCGAAATTCGTGCCTTGCTCAGCGCTTGCGCGCCTTCTGTAGGTTTGCTGCTTGACACCGGTCACGCTACCGCCGCCGGTTTTTCCTACACCCAACTGATTGACGAATTTGCCGATCGCATCTGCCATATACACCTCAAAGATGTCCGTTTGGATCGCCTGCAGCAGGTGCGCACATCAGGAATGACCTTCAACGAGGCGGTGCTCGCGGGCATGTTCACCGTGCCTGGTGATGGCGGCATTGATTATCGGCCACTGGCGGAGTTTATCGCTCACAGTGGTTATCAGGGCTGGATGGTGGTCGAAGCCGAGCAAGATCCGGCCAAAGCCCCGCCGCTGGCTACCGTCACGCGAGCACAGCGCTACGTTGCACAACACATTTACCCTGCAAACGCATAAGGAGCACGACATGGCTGGAAAAACACTCAACGTAGGTCTGATTGGATCGGGCTTTATGGGACAGGCACATGCCGATGCATGGCGTCGCGCAGGTTTGTTGTATCGCAATCTGGCACTGCAACCGGTGTTGCATACGCTGGCCGATGCCACTCCAGCACTGGCAGAAGAAGCCGCGCGTCGTTACGGTTTTCAGCACAGCACTGCAGACTGGCAATCAATGGTGAATAATCCCGACATTGATATTGTCGATATCACCACGCCCAACAGCATGCACTTCGATATGGCGCTGGCCGCTATCCGCGCAGGCAAGCACGTTTACTGTGAAAAGCCCCTCACCGTCTCTCTGCAGGAAGCGCAAACCCTGACACAGGAAGCCGAACGTGCGGGAGTGAAAACCATCATGGCGTTTAACAACATCAAAACGCCGGCGGCGCAGTTAGCGAAACAGATGATCGAGCGTGGCGACATTGGCACGCCGACCCGTTTTCGTGGCTGGTTTGATCAGGGCTTCTTTAACGATCCCAATCTGCCGTGGAGCTGGCGCTGCTCACGTCAACAGGCGGGTTCCGGTTCACTGGGTGATTTAGGTTCACACGTTGTAAGCGTGGCGCAATATTTGATGGGGCCGATTAAAAGCGTGGTAGGTCAGGAACAGCTGTTTATTGATACGCGTCCGGCAGCGGGTGGTGGCTCCGGCTACGGTGCTCAGGCCGATAAAGATGCCGCACGCCTGAAAGTCGAGAACGACGATCAGTTCCAGGCGCTGGTGACTTTTGAAAATCGTGCTGGCGGCGTGATTGAATCTTCTCGCATCTCTGCAGGCAAAGTATTCGGCATCGCCTGGGAAGTGTCAGGCACCGAAGGCACCATCATCATGGACGGTGAGCGTTTTAATGAATTGAAAATCGCCCGCTATGGCGATGCCAAACACGATCGTGGCTTCAAGACCATTTATGCTGGTTCGCAGGTGGAACAGTTTGGCGGCTTCTTTGGCTTTGATTTTGCCGGAGGGGGCTTAGGTTATTTCGACGTTAAAGTGATCGAAATTTATGACCTGATCAAAGGCCTCAGCAGCGAAGCCGGATGCTTCCCGGACTTCCGCTTTGGCCTCGAAAATCAGCAAATCATAGAGGCGATGGTGCAATCTTCCGCGCGCGATGAACGTGTTGAGATCGCCAGTCTGCGCGCTTAGTTAAAAAACGCGCGCAGCGCTTCGGCCAGTGCCTGCGGTTGCTCATCTGGAATAAAGTGACCGCAGTGCGCTATTTTTATGCCCGTGACATCGGCAGCGAACTCTCTTAGTGGTACGGCCATATCTGGAATCGACCCTTGATCGGCACTCACCGCCAGCAGCGGAAGGGGCAGCTTGCCCTCCACTTGCAGTCGTTCTCGATTTTGCGCGGCAGAAACACTCACTTCTCGATAGGCCGCCATGCCCGCACGGATTGCCCCGGTTTGTCGCAATAAGCGGGTATATTCCTGCATATCCTCATCAGTAAACACCATCGGGCTCGCGGCTTTACGTTTCAGGAACCATTCGAGATAAATCTCCTCTCGCCCTTCAATCAATTCCTCTGGCAAATCCGGCAGTAAATGAAAAGCAAAATGCCAGGTCTTCCACGCTTTATCGGGTGTGGCAGGCAGCGCATCCGGCAAGGTCACGCCAGGAATACCGGCATCGAGCAGCGCCAACTTGATCACTTGATCCTGATACAACGAAGCAAACGGCCAGGCAACCCAAGCCCCGACATCGTGCGCTGCCAGATAATATCGATTGATGGCGAGCTGTTGCAGTAAGCCCTGTACCTTTGTCGCCAGTGAGACCGTATCGTAACCGGCAAAGGGTTTATCGGAATCACCCTGCCCGGGTAAATCTGGCGCAATAATAAAGTAGTGTTCAGCAAGCTTGGCCATCACCTGACGCCACGCATACCAGCTCTGCGGGAAACCGGCTAATAACACCAACGTTTCACCTTGTTGATTGCCGCCGCTAACGTAATGCAGTCTGACGCCTTCAACTGAGGCGTAGCCGTGGCAAAATCCCGGTAAATCCGTTACCGGTTGAGACCAACGAGCGGTTGGTTTGAGTTCTGAAGCGTTCATCTCGTACTCCACATGTTTAGGAAATGAATATTTCCTTATTAGTCAAAAATTTTAGTCGAGTAAGGTCAATGCAGTTGCGATCAAGTTATCGTGCGCCGGGAAATCCTGCATTTTTCCCGCTACGCGCATGCCCAACACCAGGCATAACAAAATGCCACTCAACGCCTGCACATCATGTTTAGGGTTGATAGAGCCATCCTGCTGACCCAGCTCAAGCAGAGAAGTGATCGATTTTAAGTTACGTTGTAACGCAGCTCGTACCAGTTCGGCCAACTCCTGGTCAAGGACCTGCAACTCAATGGCGCTGCCGACCACCAGACATCCCCGTCGCCCTTCAATATCCGTGGCGGATTCAATATAAAAACGCAGTAACTCGGCGATGCGTGCCCGGCCATTTGGCTGTTGTTCCAGCCTGCGTTTGAGATGTTGATTGCGTAACGAGGTATAGCGGCTAAACACCTGTAAAAACAGGCCACGTTTGTCATGGAAAGCTTTGTAAATGCTACCTGCAGTGAGTTCCATCGCTGCGCTGAGGTCGTTAATCGACGCGCTGTGATAACCCTTTTCGCGAAACACCAGCATGGCGCGGTCCAGTGCCGTATCAAGGTCAAACTGACGCGGACGACCACGTTCACGTGGCTGAGATTGTGGCAGTGACATGCTCAACTCGATATAGGAAATGATTAATTCCTAAATACTACATTAAGGGTTCAATGCTTAGCAATGAAGTTCAGCAGACAAACGAATCTTAGGGGTGGCCTGCCAGACGACCACTGAAGCTAATGAGCTGGCTGGGGCCGCACCGGGGCAGGCATCCGCAGCGCTGAACGGAGTGAGTATGCCAGGAGAGCCCGCAGGACGCGGGCGAAAGGTGGCGCTGGAACATGGATGTTCCATCGGCACCGGTCCGTTAAGGCAGACGAGTGAAGTGAAGGCACCGCGTCAGCGGCGCGAGGACCGCCAGCACCGGTGCGGCCCCAGCCTGCGTTATCTCCAGTTACTTACCTCACGGGCATTAGGATGACTGCGCTACGCGATATTGAATAAAATCGGTTTTAGTCGCCACCTGATCATACAAGGTTCGGGCGCGGTAATTATTCTCACGCGTCATCCAATACACCTTAGAACAGTTCAAGGCAGCGGCAGCCGTGCTCACGGCGGCTATGAGCGCGCGGCCTGTGCCCTGCTTGCGTCCACTGGCACTCACGAACAGATCCTGCAAATAGCAGTAATCTCCAGTAGTCCAGGTACTACGATGACAGATAAAGTGCACCAGGCCGATCAAGGCCCCCTGATGTTCGGCAACCAGACAATACATCGGCTCATCTTCAGCCAAAAGCCGCTTGAACGTGGTTTGAGTGACCTCATCCGTAACTTCACTAACATAAAAATCAAGATAATCAATCCACAACGCTTTCCACTGCGCGAAGTCGTTTTCAGTGAGTTTTCTGATCACTAAATCCATTTTTTTCTCTCCATTGTTGACGGGTAATATTGAACATCAAATGTGCTGGCGGGTCTTGCGGATTTAACACTCTCTCAAGAAACGTCATCCCGGCTTTTTCCAGCACGCGGCGTGAAACAGCATGATCTTCCCTCACTACACCGACAATTTCGCCCAGCTTTAACTCTTCAAAACCATAACGAATCGCGCGTAGTGCAAGCTCGGTGGCGAAGCCCTTTCCCCAGGCTTCGGGAGCAAAGCGATAACCGAGATTATTGGTGCGGCGGCCGTTAAACTCGCTGACAAAGACACCGCCAAAACCAATCACATTCTCCGGTGCGGATTTCTCTGCCACCACCCAATCATCGAACCCGTGAATTGCCCGATCCTTGATTCTGCGCAGCAGCACTTCCCGCGCATACTTAATATTCGGGTAAGGCCCACGCGGATTAAACTGATGGGTTCTCGCATCGCCATAAATACGAAATAACGCCTGTAAATCTGACCGCTCAATAGGACGATACAACAGCCGCTCTGACTCCCAATGCATAACAATCCCTCGCTGTTTTCACTCAACAAAAGTACCCAATGCCTGATTAACATAGCACTCTGCGCCCCCTGCGACAGTTAAGAATCTTTGCTATGATGTCAGCCCTTCTCATCTGCAAATAAATATTAAAAATGCGAACATCGGACTCGTTGCGACTGTTACTGCTGGCGGCTATCTGGGGTGCCAGTTTTCTCTTCATGCGTATCGCGGTGCCTGCGCTGGGAGCCATCAACACCGCGTTTCTGCGTGTATTGTGTGGCGCGTTTGGCTTATTGATAGTGATGGCTGTCATGCGTATTCCACGCCGTTTTGAGGGCAAACTGGGATGGGCGATGCTGCTGGGCGTGATTAACTCTGGATTACCCTTTCTGATGTATTGCCTGGCGGCGCGCGTGCTGCCGGCAGGCTATTCCGCCATCCTCAATGCCACTACGCCATTAATGGGCGTGATCATTGGTGCCGCCTTCTTCAACGAACAGCTCAGCGTCAGCAAAGTGCTGGGTATGGTGGCAGGCTTTACCGGCATCATTTTGATCAGCACCACCGGCGAAGTGGTGATGTCGCAAGCACTGGTGCTGGGTATTTTGGCCTGTCTGGTAGCCACACTCTGCTACGGTTTTGCCGGTTTTCTGGCTAAACGCTGGATTGGATCGCGGGGCGGACTCGATGCCACCAAAGTGGCTTACGGCAGCCAACTGGGCGCTTCGCTGTTTCTGTTGCCGTTTTTCGCCTTTAGCGCACCGCAAACCCCGGCGGCCAACTGGCAAATACCTGAAGTCTGGGCCTGCATTTTGGCAGTAGGGTTTATCTGCACCGCGCTGGCCTACATTATCTACTTCCGCTTGCTGGCGGATATCGGCCCGTTACGCACCCTGACCGTCACCTTCCTGATCCCCCCTTTCGGCATTTTCTGGGGATGGCTGGTACTGGGGGAACAAATTAACCAGGGCTTTATCAGCGCTGCGCTGCTGATTGTGTTCTCGATATGGCTGGTTAACAGTAACGGCCTGGAAAAGTGGCACAAAGCGCGCTAACGCTTACTTTTTGCTGGCCGGTTTAAGTGAACGGTTAAAATCCTGAATACGTTTCATGGTTTTAACCGTTCGCGAAGATGTGGCAGATGCGACCGAAAGAATCAGCATTTCCAGACACACCAGCACGGTGCCATGCAGCGGCATGCGGCCATTCTCGCCACCGCGTGGCACATTAATGAGCACATCGGCTTCTTTAGCAAAAACCGAATCCGTGGCATGCGTGAGTAAAATCACCGGCATACCCAGGCGTTTTGCCTCTTTCAACGTGGTCAGACCTTCACGATGTGCAGACTTCTGCGCCATCATGATCAACACGTCCCCACGCTGCAGCGTGATCAACTGCTCAGCCAGCGCAATCCCCGAACGATTGAGGGTCACCGCCGGTATGCCAATACGGGTAAACATACGCGCACTGTAATCGGCCAGAATGCCGGAGGCATTGATGCCAAATAGCGCCACCTGACGCGCCTCAATCAGTAGTGCAACCGCTTGCGATACAGCCTGACGATTATGCGGTTCCGATAACGCATCACAGGCACGCTTATGCCCGCCCAGCACGAAATCAATACCGGAGTTGATGTCACACGACAACTCGCTGACGGTCACACTCATCTTCTCTTCAGAATTCAGCGCTGGGCCAAACCATGCTGCCAGCGTGGTTTTCAAATCGCGTAATCCGGCAAATCCCAGCGCCTGAACGGCGCGCACTACGGTGGCGTCCGACGTCTGCGTGGCATCGGCAATTTCCATTGCCGTGGCATCTAATATCGTCTCACGATTATCATGGATATAACGTGCGACTGACTGAAGGCTTGAGGATAATGAAGGTGCCCGCGCTCGATAGCGCTCACCTAATACATCGACTCTGAGTTTATTAATAGCCATGAGTTCCCTGATTTAAGGACGCGAAGCGGTTAAGCGTAATGTAGTGGTATTTCGCATTACCGTCATTTCGACAATACTACGCACTGTAAAATTAACGCATTTTAATACACACCACACAAAAGTAATTAACTGTTTTATCTTACTATAATCGCGAAATTAGTTGTTGATTAGTACTCTTTTACCCGCGTTTTTCCACTGTAGCATCTAACTTATTTTATTGATTTACTACTACAGACTTTCATGTTTGAATGATTATCAATAACATTAATAACCGTGTTTTAGCACGTCGTGACTGGCAATGCGATGGCGCAGGTGCAACTGATCATGGCATTCGCTCGGAATGCTCACGTTTTTGGTGAAAAATCTCAGATGAATTTGAACCCCGGTAATCTCTTCAATAAAGACAACCTCCCTTTAAATAGCAGTAGCCGGCACGCACCTTCCCTGCTCGGCCCCCTGTTTTTTGTACTGGCTTGCTTTTTATTGGTGCTAAGCAGTGCCGCATTGGCTAAGACCGTCACCGATATTGACGGTAATCAGGTCGAGATTCCCGATCGCCCTCAGCGCATTGTGCTGGGGGAAAGCCGCATGCTTTACACCCTGGCGCTGCTGGAACCGGGAAATCCGTTTCAGCACATTGTGGCGTGGCCACAGGATCTGAAGAAATATGACAGCCAAACGTGGAATAGCTTCGCTCGCCAGTTCCCGCAGATGCTCAAGATCCCTTCGCTCGGCCCCGGCGGCCCATCAGCGATTAACCCGGAACAGGTTCTGGCGCTCCAGCCTGACGTGGTGATCTTACCCAGCCTCGCGCGCTACGACGATGCCGATCTGCGTCTGGTCGCGATGCTAAAAGCTGCGCATATCCCGGTGGTGAAGATCGATCTCCGCGTGCACCTGCTGAAAAATACGCGCCGCAGCGTCGAGATTTTCGGTGAAGTGCTCAATCAACAAGCGCGCGCGCAAGCCTTCAACCAGTTCTACACGGCGCACATGCAGGTGATTCAGGAGCGGCTTGCCAGTTATCAGGGTGTGAAACCGTCGGTGCTGTTGCAGTTGCACTTAGGTCGTCGTAATGAGTGTTGTGTCACCGCGGTGAACGGGAGCCTCGGCGAACTATTGAATGCCGCTGGCGGAGATAACATCGCCAGTAAAACGCAGCATGGCGTGTTTGGTCGCTTGAGTGAAGAGCAGGTGATTGCCGCCCAGCCTGACTACTACTTTGCCACCGGCTTTGCTAACAACACGACTCAGGGTCTACTGAAACTCGGCCCCGAAGTGGCTCCAGAAGCCGTGCAGAGCAGTTTCACGCAGTTGACCTCCCAGCAGAACGGTTTGCGTGAATTAAAAGCTTTGCATAATGGTCATTCCGCGGTGATTTGGATGAATTTCTATCTCAGCCCATGGCATATTGCCGCGACAGAATTTATGGCCAAAACACTCTATCCGCAGCTGTTTGCCGACGTGAATCCAGAGAAAACCTTGCAGCAAATCTTCCATGATTATCTGTCGATTCCTTACAGCGGGACGTACTTTGCAACGATAAACGCGCCGGTAAATCCCTAGCTATACGCCTGCTATCCGTTGAGCCGTGATGGAAACACCTCGCGCAGCCACTCGATAAACAGGCGCAAACGCTGTGTCAGGTGGCGGTTTTGTGGATAGACCACATGGAACGGGTAACGTGCGGGACGCCAGTCGGCGAGGATTTCCACCAACACGCCGGATTTGAGATCCTGCGCGGCGGCGTAGCGAAAGGTCTGGATAATGCCCAATCCTGCCACAGCCGCCGCCAGATGCGCGTTACTCTCGTTAATGCCGATGCGATGTTCGGTTTTAATCTCGATCGTTTCGCTGCCCTGCGCAAAGCGAAAAGGAAACGCCCGGCCAGTTTGGGAAGATTGATAGCTCACTAACCGGTGACCGTTTTTTAACTCCTGTGGGTAAGCCGGAATACCGTAGGTTTTCAGATAGCGGGCGGCGGCACAGGTGATCATCTCGGCATTCCCCAGATGACGCGCCACCAGCGAAGAATCACTTAATGGACCGCCGCGAATCACGCAATCCACACTGTCACTGATCAAATCCACCGCGCGATCGGACACGCCCAGATCAAGGCGAATCTCAGGATAACGCGCGACAAAATCGGGCAGCAGCGGGATCAGGACATCGCGGGCGGTCGAGCCGCCGACGTCGATGCGTAAGTAGCCACGTGGTGTGCCGCTCTCGGCGTTACAGGCACTGTCGATATCCTCCAAGTCCCGCACGATGCGCATCGCTTTTTCATAATAGTCGCGCCCCTCTGGCGTCACCGTGACGCGTCGTGTGGTGCGCTGTAACAGGCGAATACCGAGATGTGTTTCCAGCTCTTGCACCAGTTTACTCAAGGTCGCGTTTGGCATATCCAGTGAATCTGCCGCACGGGTAAAATTCCCGGCTTCCACCACGCGGGCAAAAGCCCGTATCGCCAACAACTGATCCATCTTGATTATCCACCCACAGAAATAGTCATTTCGATTTTACACCATTTATCGCTAAACGCCGCAGCGTTACATTGCCTCCCATGCACTGCAACGCAGTCATCACACATTAATCAATCATTGGAGAGCACAACATGAACGCATCATTGAAAGGTAAAATTGCATTGGTTACTGGCGGCACCAGCGGTATTGGTCTGGCTTCAGCACAAGCGCTCGCCGCCGCAGGCGCTCAGGTATTTATTACTGGACGTCGTCAGACTGAACTGGATGCAGCAGTTGCCAGCATTGGCGTACAGGCAACCGGCATTCGCGCCGACGCCTCATTACTCAGTGACCTTGACGCGGTCTATGCGCAGATTGCAAAACAGGCGGGCCGACTCGACATTCTGTTCGCTAACGCCGGTGGCGGCGATATGTTGCCCCTCGGCGCGATAACTGAAGAGCACTTCGACCGCATCTTCGGCACCAACGTGCGCGGCGTGCTGTTCACCGTGCAGAAAGCGCTACCGCTGCTGAGTGATAAAGCCTCAGTGATTCTGACCGCCTCGACCACATCCATACAGGGCACCGCAGGGTTCAGCGTCTACAGTGCCAGCAAGGCCGCCGTGCGCAACTTTGCCCGCTCATGGGCGTTGGATGTGAAGGATCGCGGCATTCGCGTTAACGTGGTGAGCCCTGGCCCGGTACGTACTCCTGGCTTGGGTGATTTAGTCCCGGAAGATCAGCGCCAGGGGTTGTTCGATGCGCTTGCAGCACAGGTGCCGTTGGGTCGCCTGGGTGAGCCGGGTGAGATTGGTAACGTGGTCACCTTCCTGGCTTCAGATGCCTCCAGCTTCATCAATGCCACAGAATTGTTTGTCGATGGCGGGATGGCGCAGGTCTGACAATAGCGAGGGAGCGGCACCTGCCGCTCCCCTTTTCATTTGGCAGAGCAAATTAATGACCTGCCAGATTAAGATGCGGAATCTCATCCAGGTGGGTATAAATACTCAGTCCCAAAGCGTGGCCAATACGCACATCATTATCCGCCCCCCTGGACTCGCCTGGCATGCGAAGGATGGCATCGCAGCAGTGAATCAACCGGTGAGCCACCGGATAAAGAAAAGCCTCACTGATTTCATCGCCAATCTGTTGCGAACCCGCTGCACTGGCAAGCGGCATCGCCAGCCATTCACCTATCACTGGCGTGTGGCCTTTCTCATAAACTTGCAGAGCCATCTGATCAAGCTTCTGCATATTGTGTTGAATCAACGCCATATCACCCTGCGTACCACTGCGAACCGGGCCTGCAATCAAAATCATCATTGCTTGTTCTCCTCAAATTGCACGTTTAACGCCAGATGCTGTAGCAGCATGATGGTTTTGGCATCCATGATTTCCCCGCTGCGAATCGCCGCCAGCGCCTGCGAGAGCGTCCACTCCAACACTTCGATGTCTTCCCCCTCTTCTATCACCCCGCCGCCGGTGCCTTGCCGGTCTTCATCTGCATATTCAGCGATAAAGAAATAAAGTTTTTCCGTAACCGATCCTGGGCTCATGTAGGCTTCCATCACTTTCTCTATTTTCGTGATGGTATAGCCGGTTTCCTCTTGCGCTTCGGCAATAATCCTTTCTTCCGGCGATGCGTTATCCAGTAACCCCGCCGCCGCTTCAATCAAAAAGCCATGATGGCCATTGATAAAAATGGGAAAACGAAATTGCCGCGTCAGCACCACAGTTTGCTTGTGGCGGTTGTAGAGCAGGATCACCGCGCCATTGCCGCGATCGTAAGCTTCACGGTTTTGTTGTTGCCAGCTACCATCGGCACGCTGTAATTCAAAGGTGTATTTCTTTAACGTGTACCAGTTGTCGGATAACAACTGCTCACGAATATTCCGCACTTTCTGCTGCATGTTTTGCCCTCCCGCTGATGACAAAACAAACGCTAACATGCATAATCGTGCAAATACAAGCGAAAACACGAAGATTAAAAACATGCTCTCGAGTCAACGTAAACAGCAGATCCTCGCCCTTCTTGCCGAGGAACAACAGGTGATGTCCAGCGAGTTAAGCCAGCGTTTTAACGTCTCTGAAGACTCCATTCGGCGCGACCTGCGCGAGTTAGCAACCGACGGTTTACTGCAGCGGGTACACGGCGGCGCACTGCCGGTTTCTGCCGCCATCGCCCCCTTTGAAACACGCAAAAACGTGCAAATAAGTTCTAAACGCTTGATTGCGCAAAAAGCGGTACAACTGATTCAGCCCGGCCAGGTGGTGATAATTGATGGCGGAACCACCACAGCAGAAATGGTGCAACTGTTGCCGAAAGCGTTGGCGTTCACCGTGGTGACGCACAGTCCCAGCATCGCCGTCGCGTTAGTGGATTTTCCACAGGTTGAAGTGATCATGATTGGCGGGCAGCTTTATCGTCACTCCGTGGTAGCCGTGGGTTCAGCCGTGTTAGAGGGCATCGCACGCATTAATGCCGATCTATTCTTCATGGGCGTGACGGGGGTACATAAAACCGCCGGATTAACCACCGGCAACTACGAAGAGGCGGGCATAAAACGTGCGCTGGCCGCCCGTGCCGCAGAAACGGTGGTCATGGTGTCAAAGGAAAAACTCAATTCCGCATCGGCTTTTGCGATTGGCGATCTGTCTCTCGCCAGTACGCTGATTGTTGATGGGGAACCTGATGCCGCCCTGCGGCAGGTGTTACAACAGAAACAGATTACGTTGTTGTGAACATCAATGAGTAACAATGCCATGATTCAATAGTCAGATTCACGCTGACCTGACGGCCAGTACAGGATTAACAGGAGAATACACGCATGTCTGAGTTTCCAACCATCGCCTTGGTCGGGCCGGGCGCCATCGGCACTACCGTTGCCGCCGCCCTGCATGAAGTGCATCGGACGCCGCAACTTTGTGGCCGCACGGCACATCCCCAATTGGTGCTACGCCATGACGACGGGGAAATTGTGATACCCGGCCCGGTATTGAGCAACCCTGCTGAAATGGCTAAACCCTTTGACCTGGTGTTTGTCGCGGTGAAAACCACGCAGGTGGCGGAAACCGCGCCTTGGCTGGCGACATTGTGTGATGAAAACAGCGTGGTCTGTGCGTTACAAAACGGTGTCGAGCAAGTAGAGCAGCTCTCCCCCTGGGTCAATGGTGCGACAGTACTTCCTTCCGTCGTGTGGTTCCCTGCTCAGCGTGAACCCGATGCTTCGGTGTGGTTGCGCGCCAAACCGCGTTTGACCTTGCCAGATGTGCCCGCAGCGCAGCGGGTGGTACAAGCCTTGCGTGATAGCCGTTGCACGGTTGAACTGGAAGCGGATTTCCTCTCCATCGCCTGGCGCAAACTGCTGCAAAACGCCGTGGCGGGTTTGATGGTGCTCGCCAATCGTCGTGCAGGCATGTTCCAACGCGAAACGATTACCGAGCTGGGGCTGGCGTATCTGCACGAGTGTCTGAACGTGGCGCGAGCTGAAGGTGCAAACTTAAGTGATAACGTACTACAGGAAATTATGGCTGGCTTTCACCGCGCGCCCGCGGATTTGAGCACCTCAATCCTTGCCGATCGCCAGGCAAATCGCCCGTTAGAATGGGATATCCGCAACGGCGTGGTACAACGTCGCGGTAAAAAACACGGTATCGCCACGCCGATCAGTGATGTGGTGGTGCCTTTACTGGCTGCCGGGAGTGAGGGGCCAGGTTAACGGCCCGCGCTTAGCAGCAGCGTCCTCGATTTCCCAAAATCGGGGACGCTCCTTTTCATCAGACCGCCTCGCCGATTACCGATTTAAACTGGGCGTGCCACATATCATAAAATTTTCCGCGTTGATTGATGAGGGTCGTAAAGTCACCATTTTCAATAACTGCACCGTCAGCCATCACCACAATACGGTCAAACGCTTTAATGTTGCCGAGCCGATGGGTAACCGCAATCACCGTGGTATTTAAGGCTAATATTTCATTAAACAGGCGATGTTCGGTTTCTGGATCCAATGATGATGAAAATTCATCGAAGATAAACAGATTGGCGTTTCTGAACAGCGCACGGGCAATCGCCAGCTTTTGCCATTGTCCAATAGAGAGTTCATCACCACCAAACTGTTTTCCCAATTTGGTTTGCAGGCTGTAGGGAAATTTTACTCGTTTGATCAGCGCTTCAAGCTGTTCCGTTTCAGCTTCATAATGATTTAACGCAATATTCTCACCCACCAGGAACTCATATTTGCCATATTCCTGAAACACCGTGGCAATTTGTTGGCGATAATATTCGATATCCAACTGCTCAAGATCAACGCCGGACACCGATATTTTTCCTTCTTCCGCCGCATACATGCGTAACAGCAGCTTAATTAGGGTGGTTTTGCCGCTGCCGTTATCGCCTAAAATCGCCACTTTCTCGCCAGCATTGATGGTGAGATTGACATGATTCAAGGCATGTGTGCTACGTCCCTGATATTGAAAACGCAGGCCCGCTACGTCAATCGCAAAAGGCTGATGGTCAGGCAATCTCTTTTCACCGTTGCGCACCGGCTCAATTTCATCCGTCATAAATGAGTGGTAACTGGCAAAGAAAGAACTGGTGCTTTTCAGATTCGCACCATAGTTGGCGATCTCATCGAGATGAGACTTCATCATGACAATAGACTGAAAAACCATGACCAATCCGCTGACGGCCAGGTGACTGCTCCGTAATGTATTAAGAAACAGATAGACGCCCAGGAATAGCAGCAGCAGGCTTAAAACAGTGGCGGGAATCGGTAACAATAACGCCCGAAGACGTTGCGCATGCATGCGTTGAAACATGCGCTTTGCCGCAAGGTTAAACTTTTCCAGCAGATATTTCCCCAGCCCATAAAGCCTGATTTCCTGAAGATAACCTTTATCCATACTCAGCCCATAGACGTAGCGCATAAGGATGGAATCCTTGGAGTTATGGATAAGATTCTCCCAGTATTTCCTTTCGATGCGTAAATTGATGACGATAAGTGGTATCACTGATACCGCACATATCGCCGCCCCTAACCCCGAATATTTAATGAGCACTGCCAGTAAACTCCCAGACATAATCAATGCTCTGAAAGCATATATCAGGCAGATGATAAAATTGATCGGGCGATATCCGGCCTCTTTCTTTAACAACTCCAGTTGTTCATAACGTTCTTTGTTGTCAAACAAGCTGAGTGAAAATGAACTGTTCATTCGTTGCATAATGCTGCCGCTGAAGTGGCTAGTGGCGATTTCCGTCACGTCACCCTGTAGCAAATTCACCAGTGGCTGCATCAGTTGCATTCCCAATAGCGAAAGACACCATATGCCGATGGTGATCATCAAATCGCTGTTACTGGTGTCAGGTGCTTGCAGGCTATTGATAATTTGTCCCGTCATGAAAATATTCAGTGCCGGTATTAAACCTTGCAGGACAATAAGCGCGATTAATAAAGAAATACGTAACGGACAGGATAAGAATACATAGCGGATTGCCAAAATCACTGACTGCCTCCCTGATTGCAGATGAATCAAACAAACCCCATAGCATGATAGATGATAATGAGATTTATTTGCAGTCAGTGATCAATTTTTCCTTTAACCTCTCCTGCCGCTTGTTAAGAGACGCTCTCTAGTGCGTTTTTCACGATAGCCAAGGCCTTATCGAACTGCGCTTCAGGAATGGTCAGTGGATAGAGGAAGCGGATAATGTTGCCATGTTGACCACAAGTTAACAGCAGCAGACCCTGCGCCAACGCGTGTTTCTGCACGGCCTGCGCCGCTGCGGCAGAAGGTTTGCCGCTGGCAGGATCGCTGAACTCTGCGGCCATCATGGAACCGACCCCACGCACATAAGCCAGTGCTGGACACACTTCTTGCGCCTCTTCCAGTACGGCGCGCAGTTTGCCCCCCAGATGCACCGCGCGTTCACACAGCTGTTCTTCGTTGATCACATCAATTACCGCGTGGGCGGCAGCGATAGAAAGAGGATTGCCCGCATAGGTACCGCCCAAGCCGCCCGGCAAGGGGCTGTCCATGATCGCCGCTTTACCCGCCACTGCCGAGAGTGGCATCCCCCCCGCCAGG
This sequence comes from Pantoea sp. EA-12, assembly GCF_030053355.1. Lineage (NCBI taxonomy): Bacteria > Pseudomonadati > Pseudomonadota > Gammaproteobacteria > Enterobacterales > Erwiniaceae > Pantoea > Pantoea sp. EA-12. Next base: position 129,501 of record NZ_JASGBY010000001.1, read on the forward strand.
CTTTTTGCCATCGTCATCAGATCGGCCTGATGCACGTAGTGCTGCATGGCAAACATTTTGCCAGTGCGGGCAAAACCACTTTGCACTTCATCCGCAATCAGTACGATACCGTGCTGATCGCAGATAGCGCGCAGCGCACTCACGAATTCGGCGGGAGCGACATTAAATCCGCCCTCACCTTGCACTGGTTCAAAGATAATCGCCGCCACCTGTTGTGGATCGATATCGCACTGGAACAGCGATTCCAGCGACCGGATACTCTCCTGAACGCTAATACCGCGTGCATCTGAGGGGTAAGCAGCATGGAAAACAGAGCCAGGGAAAGGACCAAAGCCGGTTTTGTAGGGTTTCACTTTGCCGGTCAGCGCCATCGTCATGTAAGTACGGCCATGGAAAGCACCACCGAAGGCAATGACCCCCGGCCTTCCCGTATGGCAGCGGGCAATTTTGATGGCGTTCTCCACCGCTTCCGCGCCGGTGGTAAAGAATGCCGTTTTGGTTTCCTCTTGAATCGGCGTCAACTCGTTAATTTTTTCTGCCAAGCCGACATAACTTTCATAAGGCACGATTTGATAGGCCGTGTGCGTGAAGTGCGCCAACTGTTTTTCAATTGCTTCGACCACTTTGGCATGGCGATGCCCGGTATTTAACACCGCAATACCGGCGGCAAAATCGATATATTCCGCGCCTTCAACGTCGGTTAAAGTGGCATTGTCTGCCTGTTGCGCATAAAAATCACACATGACGCCCACACCACGTGGCGTCGCTTGCAGCCGACGCTGATTAAAATCAGAGTTTTTCATGAATAAAAACCTTCTGTTAATACGATACGATGCCTGCCATATCTATTAAGGCATTGAAGACATCACAGGAAATTATTTTAATTGCTCATCGAGTTTCTTTGAGTCGTAATAATCACCCTGATAGGCGATTTTGCCGTCTTTAACTTTGATATATGAAACACCGTGGAATTTAATCGGTTTATTGGTCGCTGGGCTACCCGCCCACTCACCGCTGTTGACGCCTGAGAAAACCCACTCGAAGGCGACAATGTCGTGGTTATATACCGGCTTTCCGACCATCTGCCATTTCAAATCCGGCACGCCATCAATAAAGGCTTTGATGACATTCTTTTCAGCGTCACTGTTTCCTTTTACGGGTGTGCCCACTGCCGCATCATAATAGGTCACATCTTTTGCCAGATACGTCCCGGCTTTATGGGCATTATGCTGATTCCAGGCGCCCATATAATGCTGCACCACTTCCAGCGGTGTTTCACTGGCGAAACAGCTCGAAGAAACCAATAACGCCGCAACCATTACTATTTTTTTCATCATTAATACTCGCTTTTACGTTAAGTCACTCATTACGTGTTTAATGCGCGTGTACTCTTCTAACGAATACGCAGACAGATCTTTGCCATAGCCGGATTTTTTAAAGCCACCATGCGGCATTTCGGCACACAGTGGAATGTGGTTGTTGATCCATACGGTGCCGAAGTCCAGTGCGCTGCTGAATCGCTGTGCGCGGCGGTGGTCTCGCGTCCAGATGCTGGCGGCCAAACCGTATTCCACATCGTTCGCCATCGACAGCGCTTCGGACTCGGAGGCAAAGGTCTGGATGGTCATCACCGGCCCAAATACCTCGTGTTGGATGGCTTCATCGTTCTGTTGCAGACCCGAGATAATGGTGGGTTCAAAATAGAAGCCAGGACCACTACCCGCTTTCCCCCCAGTTTCAATACGCGCGTGTGCAGGCAGACGAGCGATAAAGCCTTTCACCTGCTCCAGCTGGTTTTGACTATTCAGCGCACCATAGAAGGCGTCTTGATCCTCCGGCTGACCAAAACGGATGCTGCGCGCTTCGCTCACGAGTTTATCGAGGAACACGGGATAGAGACGCTCTTCAACCAAAATTCGTGTGGCGGCGGTGCAATCCTGCCCGGCATTAAAGAAGCCTGCTGCGCAGATGGTTTTCACCGCTTTGTCGATATCGGCATCACCAAACACGATAACCGGGGCTTTACCGCCCAACTCAAGGTGCGCTTTGGTCAGATTGGCCGCAGCGGATGCCGCCACTTGCATTCCGGCACGAACAGAACCGGTGATGGATACCAGCGAAGCATCGCCGTGCGACACCACCAGTGAACCGGTCGCCGCTTTACCCAGCACCACATTGATCGCCCCTGCTGGGAAAAAGGGGGCAGCCAACTCAGCGAGCAAGAGCGTACTGAGCGGCGTGGTATCACTGGGTTTCAGCACTACGGTGTTACCCGCTGCCAGCGCTGGGGCGATCTTCCACACCGCCATCATGAACGGGTAGTTCCACGGTGTGACCTGACCAACAATCCCCAGTGGCTCACGGCGAATGGTGGAGTTAAATCCCGCCAGGTATTCCCCAGAAGCTTTTCCTTCCTGACAGCGCGCAGCGCCTGCAAAGAAACGAATCGCATCACAGGATGCCGCAATCTCTTCCTGACGAATGAAGTGCTTTAGCTGTCCCGTTTCTTCACTCTGGATATCGACGATGCGATCGCAGTGTTGTTCAATCGCGTCCGCCAGGTGCAACAATGCACGCTGGCGTTCACTCGGTGTGCTCTGTTTCCAGATTTTAAAAGCGGCTTTGGCTGCAGCATAAGCCGCGTTGACGTCATCTTGATTGGCCAGTGGTGAAAGTGCATAAACTTCACCACTCACCGGGCTAACCAGTTCAAAAGTCTCACTGCCAGAACCTTCAACGAAGGCTCCATTGATAAAGTGTTTTATCTTATGCATGCGACAGGCTCCTTTAATCATATAACATAATAGGTTTTATCATTATGATCACAATTCAGGCAACGTTTGTTTCACATTAATTTGATTGCACTCGCATATTTGGCATGCAAATTCTCAGCAAAAGCCTGTTTATCCAACTGTTTAATTAAGCGACTGATTACACAAATTTTTGCCATGCTGGATTGTAATGGGATAAGGCAACTCATTGTTTCCAATGTGGATGTTTTATGTTATGAATGTGCAACCTCCCTTCCCGACACAAATAAGAAATCACGAGGAATATGATTACTCATGCAGTGATTTTCTCCCCTATTGGGCAGTCCAGCCGTTCCGATCAGATCGTGCAGCGACTGGCGAATGCCATCGTTTCAGGATTACTTGAAGCGAATGAGCAACTGCCTAATGAAGCGGATTTAGCCCGTATGATGGGCGTTTCACACATCACAATTCGCGAAGCGCTGAATACGTTGCGCGCTAATGGCCTGGTGTATACGGTACGCGGGCGCAATGGCGGCAGTTTCGTCGCCAACAGCATTGATAAACAGGCTTCATCACAGCACCCGTTCAATATGATCAGCACTGAATATCTGTCTGATTTAGGGGAATGGCACAGTGCGATTTTCTGCCATGCGGCGAAACTGGCTGCAACCCGCATGACCGCCAACGATATCACTACCCTGACCCAGTTCGTTGACACGCTGGAACAGGCCACTACGGCAGAAATGCGCAGTCAGGCGGATATGCGTTGTCTGTTAACGATTGCGGCCAACTCACAATCGGCCAGAATTGCCAGTCAGGAACTGATTATTCAATCTGAGTGGGCATCACTGGTCACACTTTTATATAAATCAGATGCTGCTCATCACACCTCCGTCGATATTTATCGCAAGTTATTGACCGCCTTTCTTGGGCATGATGAACTGGCTGCGGTTAATCTGGCGAGTGAATTGATTACCGAATTAACCTCAAGATTGATCGAATATAAAATAAGCTTTAAAGAGATGATGTGAGGAGAAAACCGTGAGCGAAGTCAGTCACCACACGCGAATCGTTAATACCTTAGAAGATCTGTTCGCCGCGGTCACCATGTCGACTAAAGATCTCTCGGCCAGTATTAACCATACTTTAGCCGCGATTCCTGTCGCCGGTATTGCCTCTGACAAGCAGCGCGAAAGTAGCCTGCGTAAAAGCCTTTATCCCGCGATTGAAAAGATTTTGCTGGAGAGCCAATACTGTTCAGGAGCGGGGTTTGCCAGCCATCTGGCAACCGAAAACCTCGCGCAACCTTACTGGTTTCTGGAATGGTGGTTTAAAAACCCCAAGAGCAACCAGCAATCTTGTTTAGACCTCGATCAGGCCACACAGCAACGGTTAGATTTCAGTACTTTTGAATGGTTTAAAAATACGCCAGAGGCCGAAGACGTTTATTTACACGGACCTTATGTCGATTATGTCTGTACCTCTGCGTATACCATTACAGCGGCGTCGCCTGTACTGATTGACGGAAATATGGTTGGCGTAGCAGCAGTAGATATATTAGTGAGCCGCATTGAAGAAGCGTTATTGCCGATGATTAAACAGACCAGCAGTAAAGTGATCATTACTAATAATGATAATCGGGTGATATTCTCAAGCCATCTTAAATATCGGACCGGTTCATTGGTCAATATTGATGCGACCTATCAAACTACGCAAAACAATTTCTGCAAAATCACTTTCCTGTAAATACCTGCCGCATGATGCGGCAGGGTCACGATTAAAACGAAATCATTTTTCCCGGTGCCAGTTTGGCGGTGATGCCGAGTAACGTTTTCGCCAGAGGAATGGCCACTGGCGCCAGTTTTCGTCCAATCATCAGCGGTGTGTGTTTAATCGCAGTTAACATCGAGAAGTCACTGTTGGCCTTGACGATATCATCACGAATCGCTTTGCCAATACGCACCGTTTGCGCAATACCATGCCCACTCCAGCCATGCACGGAGTAAATTTTGCCGTTCTTCCCGCCTTTGCGGCAGTCGGTTGCGCCGTTTAGCGTTAAATCCGTGGTGCCGCTCCAGGCAAAATCAAGCTGCAGTTCTTCATGTTCAGGAAACACAGCGCGTAACCGCGAGGTGAGGTAATCCACCGTGCGAGTATCATCCCAGCGCATGCCGGTGCCTTGCCCGCCAAACAGCAAACGCTCATTGCGAACCGGGCGGTAATAATCGATTTGCAACTGCGTGTCATAGACGGGCTTGCCTGTCGGGAGCAAGGTTCTCGTGCCGCCAGCCACCGGCGATGTCACGCCAACGTAGGTGTAAAACGGTATGGTGGTGGCGTTGTTTTCATTAAGTAAGGTATGCGTGGCGTCATGAACCGCAATCACCACGCCCTTGGTGGCAGTGATCATCCCTGTTGCCGTATGGACATGGGTAACACCGCCGAACTCCTCAATACGGATCACTTCACTTTGCTCGTGAACCTGTCCGCCATTCATCACAAAGCCGTAAATAAGGCCACGATTGAGCGCCAGTGAATGAATCTGGCCGCCAAGATCGTCCAAAACTCCGCCGTAGTAGGCTTCCGATCTGATGTGTTCTTGCAGCTCGTATCCTCCTAACACGGCGACATGGTTGTCTCCCAGAAAACGGCGCGCATCGGCAGCCTGCACCAGCGCATTCATATGGCCAGGGTGCACCGCAGCCGTGATATGGCCGCGCTGGCGGTCGAGGTCGAGATGGTATCGGCTGGCAATATCATCAATCAGCGACATCGCTTCGGTCGAGGTGAAATGCCATAAACGTCGCGCTTCGTCCGTACTGAGGTTATCCAGCATCGATTCAGCTTCCCAACGCGCCAGCCCGGGAGTGAGTTGTCCTCCGTTTCGCCCTGACGCGCCAGAACCAATCGCATTCTTCTCCAGAAGCACGGTTTCAATGCCCGCTTCAGCCAAATGCAACGCAGTGGATGCCCCAAGAAGTCCGCCGCCAATGACTACGAATTCACACACTTTCTCTCCCCCTAACGGAGAAAAATGCATCCATGGCGCAAGCGTCGACTCGTAGTAATTGGCCGGATTTCCCGGATCGATATTCTCTGTTTCATCACACTGTCTCACCCAGTTCCAGTCACCATTGATGGCGGTTTGACTCGGTCGGGTAAATTTCGCATCACGCATTAATTCCGGTTTAATTAAATCCATCTGTCTGTTCATGGGTTATTCTCGGCCAGTTAATCACACCACAGGTCAGTTCACTGTGAGTTTCACTTCATTCACTACTCAGAAATCATCACTTCACGTTGGGTAATGCTGCAGTAAACAATCCAGCTAATCCCTAATACCGCCCAAATCGATCCCAACAGAAAGGCATCATGATCAAGATTGACCCACATCATCGCAACGCATGCCAATCCACACAGCGGCAGCAATACATTATTAAACAGGTCATTGAATCCGGTGACTTGCTTATCCATAAAGGCAAACTTCACGATAACGGAAAGATTCACAGCACTGAATGCCACCAGCGCGCCAAAGCTAATTAAAGAGACGGCCGTATCGAGATCAAAGAATATCGAACTGAGCGAAATAAAACCGGTTAACAATACGCAATAGAGCGGATTGCGGGTTTTCGGGTGAATATATCCCAACACCGGTGCTGTCACTGGATTGTTCTTACCCATGATATGCAGCAACCGTGCAGCGCTGGCGTGTGAAGCCAAGGCTGACGCAACCGTGTTTAATAATATTCCCATCAGGAAGAGTGTCTGGAATAAATGACCGCCAACGTATAAAACAATCTCTGGCATCGCTTCCATGGGATTTTTAAACATGGCGTTATCGGGATAATAGAGTTGGATAAACCATGCGGCGAGGAAGAAAATAGCACCACCGCACAGTGCGGTATAAAACACCGCTTTAGGAATGACGCTTTCTGGCTTGTCAGTCTCATCCGACAGCGTGGTGACTGCATCAAAGCCTAAAAATGAGAAACACAGGACGGCTGCACCGCTAATGAGAGGCAGAATGCTGGCATTCCCGTTGAACAACGGTGTCACTGTCAACACGCGTCCGCTGCCATAAGCACTACTTAAATCGTGCACCACCAGGTAAACAAACACCCCCATTAAAATCACCGGCATGCCGACAAACAGGAAATTGACGTTTGCCAGAATTTTAATGTTGCAGCAGTTGATATAGGTAATCAGCGTGGTGAAAGCCAGAATGGATAACCACGGTGGAATTTCAGGCAGCAGTGTTTGCAGGTAGATACCCGCTAATAATGAATTGATCATCGGCAGGAAGATATAATCCAACAGGGATGACCAACCCACCAGAAAACCAATGTTATTGCCGCAAACATTTTTTGCGTAGGTATAAGCCGAACCTGCGCAAGGATATAATTTCACCATGCGTCCGTAACTGACGGCGGTAAACAATACGGCTGCCAGTGCAAGTAAATACGCCAGCGGCACACGCCCTTCGGTTAATTTAGACACTATGCCGAACGTATCAAATACCGTCATTGGCGTCATGTAGGCGATGCCAATGATAATGACTTGCCAGATGGAAAGCTTTGTCTTGGTTCTTGAATTCAGGTTCATGGTTATTCCCATTCAATATTTCAGACACGCCGCTCCCTTCCCATGGCACCGGCGATGGAGTGTAAGCTGTATTGCAAAGCGGAGATGTGGGTGAGATTTCCCTCACCCAGTGTGATTACTCTTTGATAGCGCTCAGATCGTAATGCGGTTCATGACTTTGTTGACTGTAAGGGCGCGCAATAAACATATATAACGCCCCCGATGCCACAACAATAAACAGACCAATCAACACAATCCATTTATCGACAAAGCTGCCTTCACCAGGTTGCACCAGCAAATAGATACCGCATAAGCCATAAATCAGTGCAAGGATATTCACCCCGATGCCCCAACGGCCAATGCTCCATTCGCCTTGAGGTTTCCAACCCTGCAGACGTTTACGCAAAGCAGCCAGTACCACCATCTGGAAGGAAATATAGATACCCACCACCGCAAAAGCGGTAATTCGTGCGAGGTTATCCGGTTGATAGTAAACCCAGATACACACCAACAATGGCAAGGCACAGCTGACAATCATGGCGTTATCTGGCACATCGTGCTTCGAAATCTTCGCCATCCAACTGCTGCCTGGCAGCATTTTGTCCCGCGAGAAAGAGAACAGCAGACGGCTCAACGCGGCTTGCAGCGACAGAATGCAGGAGAGCATGGCAATCACCGCAACCACAATGAAGATCTTCTCACCCATCGGGCCAAGAGCATTATTCAAAATTTCAGGGATAGGATTCTGTATTTTTCCCGACACAATATCGTGCAGATTTGGATACGATAACAGGTAGCCCAGAACAGAAATCACCGCTGAGATCGCACCAAAAACGATACTTAAAATCATCGCTACCGGGATTTTACGGCTGGCATTCTGCACCTCTTCAGCCACGTTCCCACAGGCTTCAAAACCAAAGAACATGAACAGCCCTAACAAGGATGCCGACATAAACGCGGAGGTATAACCAGTGCTGGCATTCACGCCCATTGAATCAAAAATCACGCTGATCGGCTGCATCCGATGGAACAGCAAGAGGTAAATACCCAGAGCAATAACGCTGACAATTTCACACCAAAAACCAATACGGGCCACGCGCGCCAGGTTTTTGGTGCCCGACAGGTTAATCGCCATCATCATTAATAGCAGCACAACCGAGGTCATCAACAAGTTAATCGCGGTTTGTTCATAGCCTAATAGCGAGGCAACAAAGGTTGAACTGTATTCGGCAATCGAGGTAATGGTGACCACCAGCGCCCAAAGATAGATCCAGGCGGCAATCCAGGCATATTTTTTGCCCCAGAGAATACGCGACCATGGATATAACCCTCCGGTGATCGGGTATTGTGAGGCGACTTCACCAAACACCATCGCCACCAACAATTGCCCGCCTGCAGCAATCAAAATCCACCAAATAGAAGGTGGGCCTGCCAGCGTCATGGCTAAGGCAAACAGAGAATAGACGGCGGTAAGGGGTGATAAATAGGTGAATCCTAGCGAGAAGTTAGACATCAAACCGATCGAACGCTTGAACTTTCGCTCTTCTTGCCCAACGCTGTTGCGGGTATTTCCTGACGGAATAGTGCTCATCAACGCCTCCAGAACCTTAACTGTAATGTTATGTCAGTATTTATAAAACATAATATGTTATATGTATATTGTGCGATGTCACAGTTTTGTTAAATTCACCATATGTAGCTGTTATGAAAGTGTTTTATTGATGATAGGTGTTTCTTATGGCGCAGGTGAGTTGAAATCAGGTAAGAAAAAATGCGGTAATAGGCGTGATTGAAAGAGAGCGGGCGGCCCTAAACCGCCCGCGTGAAGCTAATGTATCGCAGCTTAAATACCGTGCAGTTTCGCCAGCAGCCACATGCGTTCCGAGGCGATGTCAGCATTTTCCAGTAAGCCGGCCTGGTCAGCTAAACGGAAGGCTTCACAGTAATGCGTTAAGCTGCGAGCGCTTTGCATGCCACCTAGCAGCGTAAAGTGTTGTTGATGACCGTTAAGCCATGCGAGGAACACAATCCCTGCTTTGTAATATTGGGTGGGAGCGGAAAAGAGATGGCGTGCCAGCGGGACAGTTGGAGCCAGGATTTTGTCAAAGGTCGCCCGGTCGCCCTGCGCTAGCGCATGTAGCGCACTGGTTGCCGCCGGCGCAATGCCATCCAGAATGCCTAATAACGCGTGGGAATAGCCTTGTTCATCCCCCGCGATCAGTTCGGGATAGTTGAAGTCATCCCCGGTGTACATTTTCACCGAAGCAGGCAACTGGCGACGCATCTCGATTTCGCGATCTTTATCCAGCAAAGAGATTTTAATCCCCTCGACCTTCGCCTCATTTTCTCGTATCACGGCAAGACACACCTCCATCGCAGCATGGAGGTTATTCCCCCCCCAATATCCGCGCAGCGCGGGGTCAAACATGTCTCCCAGCCAGTGCAAGATCACCGGCTCTTTTACCTGGCGCAGCAGGGTGCCGTAAACTTTGATGTAATCATCCGGCCCGGTGGCAATCGCTGCCAGCGCACGACTGGCCATCAGAATGATGCGGCCGCCGCAGGCCTCAATCGCCGCTATCTGCTGTTCATAGGCGGCAATGACATCCTGCAAGGTTAACCCGGTGAAATCAGTCAGATGATCGGTCCCTGCCCCACTGGCGATCAAAGTCCCCGGGTAGGCTTTTGCCTGCTCCACGCTACGCTGGATCAGCTCCAGCCCGGTGGCCCAGTTAAGCCCCATGCCGCGCTGGGCAGTATCCATCGCTTCGGCAATGCCCAATCCTAGCGACATTAGGTGACGGCGATAGGCGAGCGTGGCGTCCCAGTCAATCGCCATATCACTGTGCGGATTCTGCATGCGTTGGGGATCGGCCACCACATGTGCTGCCGCATACACCTGCCGGTTAAACGCCGGTTTGGCAGGCAAGTGCCAGCTGCGTTCGCCCTGCAAAACATAGCTGTAAGGCTGCCCGTGGCGATCCAGTAAACGTACTTTATGGCTGACAGTCATGGTTCTCATCCTTCTTTCAATGTTTAGCCAGATGCCCAGACGGCATGGCGTCCTGTGCATTTTTTGCGGTAGTCACAGGCATGCGCCGCACACCCAGCAACACCACGCTGCTGCAAACAATCACCAACGCCGCCGCCAGCCACACCGGTTGCAAGCTGTAGTGCTGCGCGTAGTAGCCTGCGACAATCGGCGAGATACCGCCGGCAGCCATGCCCATATTCATGACAAATCCAATGGCTGATCCGCGCAGCGATGGCGGAACCAGCTCCGCGGTCAGTGACAGCACAATCGGGGTGATGGGATAGCCGAGAAAACCCAGCATCAAGACCAGAACAATGACCAGCGGCACGGAGAGATTGAAGGACATTGCGGCCATCACTAACCCGCTGACAAAGGTGATGCTCATCAGTAAGGTGCGACGACGTTTGAAATCGCCTTTATCGCAATAGCGTCCGAGCACAAATCCACCCAGCGCACCGGTTATGCCGAGAAGGCTGGCGATAGTTCCGGCGGTGCCGATCGACAGATTTTTCACCTGCATCAGGTAGCTGGGTGCCCACAGCAACACAATCCACCAGCCCGCTAACAGCACGAAATAGAAGGCCGCCATCAGCAATACCGGGGCATGACGGAACAAAGTTTTCAGGGGCACTCGCTCCGCAGCCTGACGCGCGATGAGCGCAGCGGGCTTGCGGTCATTCTTCACCAACAGTAGATAGAGCAGAGCCACTACCATCCCCATCGCCCCCGCAACATAAAACACCACACGCCAGCCAAAAATCGGGCCGAGCATGGCGCCCATCCAGGTGCCGAGAAAGCCGCCAATTGGATAGCCCATCCAATACAACGACATTACGGTGGTGCGCTGTTTCTCGCTGGTGACGTTCGCGACTTCCAGCGAGGCTGCGGGCCAGAAGATGCCTTCACCGATACCGGTCATGACGCGATAGAAGATCAGGCTGGTAAAACTTCCCGCCACGCCCGTCAGGAGCGTGGCAAGGGAGAACATCATCAGACCGAGAATAAGCACCGGCTTGCCACTTAGCTTGTCGGCAATAATGCCCGCGATAAACAGAAACAGGATGAAGCCAAAAAAGAAGGAGGAGAGCAGAATGCAGCTTTCTGCTTTACCGAGACCAAAATCACCGGCGATTAAGCCAATCGCGGATGACACCGTCATGCGGTCCACCGAGTACATCATGTAGCCAAGGCCGCACAGCACGGTGACCAAAATCATTTTTCGGGTATCTGTATTCATCTTTTCCTCGACAATCTCTTAGACCGACGAAAACAGCTTTTCAGCTCTGTCAGATACGGTTAACCGTGCGCCAGATGGCGAGCCTTGCAGGTCTTGAGCACCTCATCCGGATCCTGAACCCACCAGTTGAGGCGGGAGAAAATCTCCACTTCATGCAACCCACGATAGCCCTGCGCTTCCACCGCCTCTCGCATCGCCCGAATATCAATCACACCATCGCCCATCATGCCGCGATCTTCGAGCAGGTCCTGCGTCGGGCTTAGCCAGTCGCAAATATGGAATGCCAGCAGCCGCTTCTGGCCCGCGCGGGCGATTTCCTGATAAAACTCCGCATCCCACCAGGTGTGATAGACATCAACCGCAATGCCCAGGCCGTCATCACCCAACTCGTCGCAGAGATCGTTGGCCTGTTTAAGGGTATTGATACAGGCACGATCGGCGGCATACATCGGATGGAGCGGCTCAATGGCCAGCGGCATCCCTCCGGCACGGGCATACTCCAGCAGTGCGCTCAGCCCATCGCGCACTTGTTGTCGCGCACCGGGTAAATCCCGCGAGCCTGGCGGTAATCCGCCCACCACCAGCACCAGGCATTGCGCCCCCAACTCCAGGGCTTCATCCACGGCTCGCTGGTTATCGCTCAAGGTCGCCTGCCGTGCCTGCAGATCGATGCCGGGGAACATACCGCCGCGACAGTAACCACTGACAGTAAGATTGTGATGGCGAATAAGCCGGGCGGCTTCCCGCAGTCCAAGCTTTGCGACCTGGTCACGCCACGGTGAGATGCCGCGAATCTCATGGCGGGCGCAGCCTTCAATGATTTGGCGTAAATCCCACTGTTGGCGGACGGTGGCGGTGTTCAAAGACAGTTGCTGCGGATCGGGTTGGCTCATCTTCTTCTCCTCAGCGTTCCAACGATGGCACATCAACCCAGCGACGCTCTTTCCAGCTTTTCAGTGCCAGATCGACCAACTGCAGCCCTTTCGCACCTTCCAGCAGGTCCCAGCGGTATTCGCCCTCTCCCCAAACGTGGCGTAAGAACAGTTCCCACTGCACTTTGAATGCATTGTCGTAGACTTGAGTGTCGGGCACGCTTGCCCAGTCATCGAAGAAGTTGTGTGTTTGACGGATGTCTGGGTTCCAAACCGGTTTCGGCGTATTAACACCCGCCTGAGTGAAACAGTCGCTCAGCCCAGCCACCGCCGAACCTTTCACCCCATCGACCTGGAATGTCACCAAATCATCGCGGCGCACCCGCACACACCATGAGCTATTGATTTGCACAATCGCGCCGTTATGCAGTTCGAATGTGGCGTAGACCGCATCGTCCGCAGTGGCGACGTAGGGCTGTTGCTGTTCATCCCAGCGCTGCGGAATGTGCGTCGCACCGATGCAGCTCAGGCTTTTGATCTCGCCAAACAGATTGTCGATGACATAGCGCCAGTGGCAGATCATATCGAGGATGATGCCGCCGCCGTCTTCACTGCGGTAGTTCCAGGAGGGACGTTGGGCGGGTTGCTGGTCGCCCTCAAACACCCAGTAACCAAACTCACCGCGCACCGACAACACGCGGCCAAAAAAGCCTGCCTCATTAAGCAGACGCAGTTTTTGCAATCCCGGAAGCCAGAGCTTGTCTTGCACCACGCCGTGACAAACGCCCTTTTCACGCGCGAAATGGTACAAGTCCAGCGCATCATCCAGTCCCATCGCCACGGGTTTTTCCGAATAGACATGTTTGCCTTTGCTAATGGCTTTTTTCAGCAATGCCGGGCGCGCCTGGGTGGTGGCCGCATCAAAGAAGATGATGTCATGTGGATTGTTAAGCGCCTCATCAATGTTGGTGCCCCAGCGCTCAATGCCATACTCACGCGCCAGTGCCGCAATTTTTTCCGCATTACGGCCAATGAGAATCGGGTCTGGCATCAGGCGATCGCCATTTGCCAGCGCGACTCCGCCCTGCTGACGAATCTGCACGATAGAACGGATGAGATGCTGGTTTTTGCCCATTCGCCCGGTCACGCCGTGCATGATGATGCCTACTGGAATCTGCGCCATGAATACACCTCAAAGTAGTTTGTGATGGAAGTAACACGCTCAACATCTGTTTTCACCGTTCAACTCACGTTGACTCATAATCAATCAACTAACTGGTTGATGACTTCACTATAGAGTCCAAAAATCAGTCTGACTTTGATCGGTTTCACATAACCAACTAGTTAGTTGAAAATCTTTCGCCCTTGTTTTATGCGCAAAAAGAGGCACTATAATGCTCAGAAAAACAGTGATGTGTGGGGATTCTGCTTTGGTTGATCGCGTGGCTAGCAATATTGATGAAGTGACGGATAAGCAGGTGCGGATATTGATGGCCGCCCGCGCCGAGTTCGCCGAGAAGGGATTTGACGGTGCTCGCGTTGACAGCATTGCCGAACGCGCCCACGCCAATAAACAGCTGATTTACTACTACTTCACCAATAAAGATATCCTGTTCACCAGGGTGCTTGAAGAAGCCTATCGAGATATTCGTGAGCAGGAAGCGGCGTTAAATCTTGATCATCTGCCTGCCGATCAGGCCATCTTGCAACTGGTGGAGTTTACCTGGCAGTACTATCTTAAGAACCCCGAATTTATCCGCCTGTTGAACAGCGAAAATCAACTCAAAGCGCGTCATCTAAAAGAGTCGGATATCACCGTGCAGATCAACCAGAGTTGGAGCAGCATCACACAACAACTGCTGGCGCGTGGCCGAACAGAAGGCTGCGTTCGTGAAGATATTGATGTGATGCAACTCAACATCAATATCTCGGCGCTGGGTTTCTTTTACCTGATTAACCAGTCCACCCTCTCCATCATCTACCAGCAAGATCTCAGTGCTAAAGCGGCATTGGATGAACGCCTGCGTGTGATGAAAGAGTGTATTGCGGCGTGGATAAGGCCCTGACTTCGGCTTACTGCGCCAGCCAGCCGCCGTCCATATTCCAGGCGGCGCCGCGCACCTGCGCACCGCCTTCGCTACAGAGGAACAGCACCAGCGCCCCGAGCTGTTCCGGCGTCACAAATGCCTGAGCAGGCTGTTTCTCTGACAGCAAGGCGAGCCGTGCCGCTTCAGGCTCTTCACCTGCTGCAATGCGCTTATCAATTTGCTGCTGCACCAGCGGTGTCAGCACCCAGCCCGGACAGATGGCATTGCAGGTGATCGGCGATGTGGCGTTTTCCAGCGCAATCACTTTCGTCAAACCCACCACACCATGTTTTGCCGCGACATAAGCGGCTTTCTCTTTCGATGCCACCAGGCCATGCACCGAAGCAATATTAATGATGCGGCCCCATCCGCGCGCCTGCATACCCGGTAACACGGCACGGCTGGTGTGGAACACCGAGGACAAGTTAATCGCAATGATCGCATCCCATTTTTCCACCGGGAATCGCTCAACCGGTGCGGTGTATTGAATCCCGGCATTGTTCACCAAAATATCCACCGCTCCATAACGCGATTCTACCCACGCGATCATCGCCGCAATCTGCTCAGGATCGGACATATCCGCAGCGTGGTAATCCACTTGAGCGCCGGTTGCGGCAATCAGCGCTTTGGCCTGCTCCACATCACCAAACCCGTTAAGGATCACGGTTGCACCTTGCAGCGCCAACTGTTCGGCAATCCCCAAACCAATACCGCTGGTTGAACCAGTCACCAGTGCGACTTTTCCCGTTAATTGCATCGAATTATCCTCCTTTAGACAATGCCGGTGAGGTAAAACACCCCAATAACAAACAGCACTGCCAGACTTTTAATGATGGTGATGGCGAAGATGCCGCCATAGGCCTCTTTGTGGCTCAACCCGGTAATGGCTAACAATGTGATCACTGCGCCGTTGTGCGGCAGCGTATCCATCCCGCCGCTGGCCATCGCCGCGACACGATGCAGCACTTCCATCGGGATGCCAGTGGCCTGGGCCGCCTGCACAAAGTGTTCGGCCATCGCAGCCAGCGCGATACTCATGCCGCCCGATGCTGAACCAGTGATCCCGGCCAAAACCGTGATGCTGATCGCCTCATTCAGTAGCGGATTGGGGATCACTTGCAACACGCCGGAGAGCACCACAAATCCTGGCAGCGCGGCGATCACCGCACCAAAACCATATTCGGAAGCGGTGTTCATCGCGGCCAGCAGCGCGCCCGCCACGGCTGTTCGGCTCCCTTCGGCCAGACGCCCGCGAATGTTGCGCCAGCCAAAGATCAGCACCACCAAAATGCCGCTCAACAATGCCGCCTGCACCGCCCAGATCGCGGTGGTTTTCTTAATATCTGTCACGATAGGAATGGGATTCCCGGGCAAAGTCACGCTGCTTTGCGCGCCGTACCATGAGGGGATCCAGTAAGTGAAGAGAAGATTCAGCACGCCCACCAGAATCAGCGGCAGAATAGCAACCAGCGGGTGCGGTAAATGCACATCTTCTGCCGTTTCTGGCTCATTCTTTAAGTTGATGCCGTAAGGTTCATTGTTTGCCTGTGCCCGGCGGCGTTGACGATCCAGCCACAGCAGGCCAATGACAATAATGAACAGCGAGCCGATCAACCCCAGCCATGGCGCCGCCCAGGCGTTGGTGCCAAAGAAACTGCCGGGAATGATGTTCTGAATTTGGGGCGTGCCGGGCAGTGCGTCCATGGTGAAGGAGAATGCACCCAATGCTACCGTGGCCGGGATCAACCGTTTGGGGATATTGCTCTGACGGAACAGTTCCGCGGCAAACGGATACACCGCAAATGCCACCACAAACAGCGAGACACCGCCGTAGGTCAGTAGTGCGCACACCAGCACAATCACCGGGATCGCGTGACGACGCCCCAGGATTGCAATCGCTGCTGTGACGATGGAACGCGAGAAACCCGACAGTTCAATCAGCTTGCCAAAGATGGCCCCGAGCAAAAAGACCGGGAAGTAGAGCTTCACAAAGCCCACCATCTTCTCCATAAACAAACCGCTGAACACCGGCGCCACGGCTGCCGGTTCGGTTAACAGCACTGCTAATAGCGCAGCGATCGGGGCGAATAAAATTACGCTATAGCCGCGATAGGCAGCTAACATCAGCAATCCGAGCGCAGCGAGGGCAATAACGACACTCATGTTGCTTCCTTATTATTTTATTGATGTTTACCTGATGCGCATAAATGCGCACTCTACGATGTAGGGTCGCCACTCATGGCGACCAACCTAATTAGCGCCTGTTTAAGGGCGTTCAATCGTTAACCCCACGCCCATCCCGCCGCCGACACACAGCGTGGCCAAACCGCGCTGCAGCTGGCGTTGCTCAAGCGCATGCAGCAGCGTGACCAGAATGCGGCAACCAGATGCGCCAATCGGATGGCCGAGCGCAATCGCGCCGCCATTGACGTTGACGCGCTCGGGTTGCCAGTGCAGCGCTTTCCCCACCGCGAGCGCCTGAGCAGCAAAAGCCTCATTTGCCTCGATCAAATCCACTTGATCCAGCGTCCATCCCGCCTGTTTGAGCGCTTTTTGCGTGGCAGCAACTGGGCCGATGCCCATCACCGCAGGATCAACCCCCGCGATACCGCACCCCGTCAAACGCGCCATGACCGGCAACCCCAGCGCCGCTGCGCGCTGTGCCGACATCAGCATCACTGCGGCTGCGCCGTCGTTAAGACTGGAAGCATTGCCTGCAGTCACACTGCCCTCTTTTTTGAATGCGGGATGCAAACGCGCCAACCGTTCTGCGGAACTGTCCGCACGCGGTTGCTCATCTTCACTGATCACCTTCACTTCTCCTTTCGCTTGTGGCACATCGAGCGCAGTGATCTCTGCGCGAAAGCGCCCTTGCTGCTGTGCCGCTACCGCCTTTTGTTGCGACTGCAAAGCGAAGGCATCCTGGTCTTCACGGGTGATGAGATACTCATCCGCCAGATTTTCAGCGGTGATCCCCATGTGGTAATCGTTAAAGGCATCCCACAACCCGTCATGGATCACGCTGTCAACTAACTGGCTATGGCCTAAACGACAGCCACCGCGTGCATCAGGTAGCAAATAAGGTGACTGACTCATGCTCTCTTGACCACCGGCAATGACGATGTCGGCTGCGCCACTCTGAATCGCTTGCGCCGCCTGAATCACTGCTTTCAGCCCCGAACCGCACACCATATTCAGCGTGGTGGCGGGCACGCAGTAAGGCACACCGGCAGCGACGGAAGCCTGCCGCGCCGGGTTTTGCCCGCAACCTGCGGTCAACACTTGCCCCATGATCACTTCATCTATTTGCGCAGGATCGACCTGGGTCTGCGCTAATAGCTTGGCGATCACCTTTTGTCCCAATTCAGCGGCGGAAAGCGTCGCCAGCGCGCCATGAAAACGACCAATTGGTGTGCGGGTCGCCGCAACAATCACGCACTCGTTCATAACGCCTCCGGGCTTTGTTGGTTGAAGGCCATTTCCCGCACATCATCCGCCACGCGCAGTGCTCCAGCCGTTTTGGCGCGAATCTCTTCGATGCTCACACCCGGCGCGTATTCACGCAGTACAAAGGCTCCGTCTTCAATTTCCAGCCAGGCAAGTTCGGTGATCACTCTGCGGATACAACCGACGCCGGTAAGCGGCAAGGTACATTTGCTAAGCAGTTTCGATTCACCATGCTTTGAGGCGTGCGTCATCATCACGATAATGTTCTCGGCACCGGCAACTAAATCCATTGCCCCGCCCATGCCTTTCACCATTTTTCCGGGGATCATCCACGAGGCAATGCTTCCTTGGGTATCGACCTCCAGCGCACCTAACACGGTCAGGTCAACGTGACCTCCTCGAATCATGGCGAAGGATTGCGCGGAGTCGAAAATCGCCGCCCCTTTGCGTGCTGTCACGGTTTGCTTGCCAGCGTTGATCATGTCGGCATCTAACTCTGCTTCAGTGGGAAAAGCGCCCATGCCAAGCAGACCGTTTTCTGACTGCATCATCACGTCCATACCTTTGGGTACGTAATTGGCAACCAGCGTGGGCATGCCAATGCCAAGGTTGACGTAATCACCATCACGCAGCTCCTGAGCCACACGTTGCGCCATCTGTTCACGCGTCAGCATCTGTGCCTCCTGCTCTTAAAGTGCGCTGTTCAATACGCTTCTCGAAATTGCCTTGAATGACGCGATCGACATAGATGCCCGGCGTATGAATGGCTGCGGGATCAAGCTCTCCAGGTGCGACAATCTCCTCCACTTCCACCACCGTGACGCGCGCAGCCATCGCCATCAGTGGATTGAAATTCTGTGCCGTATGGCGATAAATAACATTGCCGTACCAGTCCGCCTTCCAGCCTTTGACGATGGCAAAATCACCGCGAATCGCCTGCTCCAGAATGTAATGGCGTCCGTCAAACTCTCTCACTTCTTTACCTTCCGCCACGGGCGTACCGTAACCGGTAGCGGTATAAAACGCGGGAATACCCGCCCCGCCCGCACGTACTTTTTCGGCCAGCGTACCTTGAGGCGTCAGGATCACTTCCAACTCACCACTCAGCATCTGCTGCTCAAACAGCGCGTTTTCACCCACGTAAGAGGCGATCATGGTTTTGATTTGCTGGTTTTCCAGCAGTAAGCCGAGGCCAAATCCATCTACACCACAGTTATTCGACACCACCGTCAGCCCCTTCACGCCCTGCTGGCGAATGTGGTCGATAAGGTTTTCTGGAATGCCGCACAGGCCAAACCCCCCTGCCAGTACCGTCATATTGTCTTCCAACCCCGCCAGCGCTTGCTGATAGCTGGTGACGCGTTTATCTAAACCTGCCATTGCCGTGCTTCTCCTGAATTCGCCGGATAAAGCCATCCTCACGTCACAGAAATGATTTGTTAATTTTGTTTTTATGCACTTTTCATTTACTTTTTTTATTAATAGGTTGTTAATCGTTGTTTTACATAAAGTTAACAAATTAAAAAATGAAAATGACTATCAAGCAGTTACGCGCGTTTTTAGCGGTGGCTCACACTTTAAACTTCGCCCAGGCCAGTGAGCGACTGGCAATTTCACAACCTGCCCTAAGCCTGGCGATCAGTGGACTGGAAGGCGCGTTGGGGGGGCCGTTGTTCATGCGCACTACCCGTCATGTGTCGCTCACACCGGAAGGGGAGATCTTTTTCCCCATGGCACGGCGACTGCTGGCGGATTGGGAAAATGCCGAGGAGGCAATGCACCTGCGCTTTACGTTGCAACTTGGGAAAGTGTCGATAGCCGCCATGCCCTCTTTCGCCGGCAACTTACTGCCCGCTGTGCTGAAGGCATTTCGTCAACGCTATCCCGGCGTCAACATTGCGGTGCATGACGTGATCAACGAAACGGTGTTGGAAATGGTGCAAGAAGGACGTGTGGAGATGGGCGTGGCGTTCGAGCCTGAACTCGCTGATTCACTGCATTTCACGCCGTTGGGCAGCGATCGCTTTGTCGCCGTGGTACCCGCTGAAAGTCCGTTGGCACAAAAATCACAACTGAGCTGGCGTGAATTACTGCATCTGGATTTTATTACTTTGCAACGCCCCTCGGCGGTGAGGTTGTTACTGGAACAGTCTCTGGCACAGGCGGGAAAACGTTTGGATGTGGCCTATGAAAGCCATCAGTTGGTTACGGTCGGCAAAATGGTGGCCAGCGGCCTGGGTGCCAGCGCGGTACCGGCGCTCTGCATTCAGCAGATGCGAGAACTGGGTGCAGTGTGTGTGCCATTGGTGGCGCCCACCATTGAACGCCGCGTCGGCATTCTGCGTTTGAAACAGCACCACTTATCCCACGCGGCGGCGGCGCTGGCGCAGACAATGAGCGATGAATGCCGTTGGCCGGATTTATAAAGCTGTTGTGTCAATTTTTATTAAACGAACAATAGTCTTTACCCTATCGGGAAAAAATAACTCATGCTGAATTGAACATTTAAAATGAACAAATCCTTGGGTGGTTTAATAATAAAAGTTATAAATATCATCATAAAAAGAACATAAACGCTTCCGTTTTCGTCAAGTTTGATTAATGAAACTAATATAACAGAGCGGCGCAATACTTTGAGATTAACACCCCGCTTTAATCCGGACATTTTCGGATCAACCTAAAAACACCTCAGGTGTAAGAATAATCCTAATCCAGTTAATAAACTCTGGAACGTTGCAGAAAATATTTTAGTTACACAGAAAAATCTATGAGTAACCAATAGTCTCCTTCGTAAACTATCAACCAACTTAAATTATACTGGGAAAAGAGAATATGAATAATAACGCCTTACCCACATCACTTTGATGGTTAACAGCGTATGAATGACTAAGGTATTTAGCATTAAGTGCTATAAATTATTTGATCTTACTCTCTTACTTTCAAAATTAATCCTGGAGAAATTAGAAAATTCTTACCTCTTTATAGGTATGCAAGTGAACGTTTATGTCCAAGTGAAGAAAAGACAAAGATATTCCTGTGAAACTTTAACCACATAGCCTAAGACTATTCTGATTACAAAAATCAGTCCATTTACTTAACCCATTGAATGAAAACAACTATCCTGCCAGGATATCCGCAGCTCTTTATGGAGCGGATGAGTCAGTTATGAGAAACACAACCAAAGAGGACATACGCTGCGCCAGTTGCAAATATCGCTGCCAGCTGACGGATCGAAACAACGATATTCTTCATCGATGCCCAATACAAAAAATCGCCGTCTGGCCTGACAATAATCACTTTCTGATGAAAGGTGTGTTGTCTTTAGTGGCAGGACGCTACGAAAGTGTATTTTGTCGTGGATGTATATTCGTTGATTTTTCGATTCATAACATACGTTATTTAACCAATAAGAACTGGATTGAGTATCTTAAATCAACCGGCTTAACGATCGTGCTCGTGTCCGATCGCGCACTGTCCGCATTAGCGGCACACTGGATTAAGAGAGAGGGAATCCACTCGATTATCTATTGCGAAGACCAATTGATCGATATTAAGAAAACAATCAACAGTACCTATTATGGTTTGAAAGGAGGTGTAACACGGAGAGTCAACGCACTCTCCTGTGAAGAGGTTAATTTCCTTGATTTAGCGCTCAAAGGAAACTCTCTCTCTTCAATCTCAGTCGCTATGAATCATGACATGAAAAAGATTTACAACATTAAAGATTCCATTCGTAGGAAAACCGGCACCAGCTTTAATCAGCTGCTCTCGGGTCACTAAGTAAAAGGATTACACGATGATGACTCAAAAAAATAAATCATTACTCGCACTGGTTGTTTGCAGTGCACTGTTCTCTGCCTCTGCGTTTGCAGCATCGGACAATACCATCAATTTCCAGGGTGAAGTGGCAGATGAAACCTGCTCGATCTCCGTGAATGGTAATGCCGCTTCGCCCGTTGTATTAATGCCAACCGTCAGCAAAGCTGATCTGGCCGCAAGCGGTGATACTGCGGGGCAAACTGCCTTCACGGTCGGATTAACCGGCTGCACAGGAGATGCGTCTGCATCCACAAAAATCTCAACGGTCTTTGTCGGCAATAACGTGACGGCTAATGGCAACCTGGCCAATACCGGTAGCGCGACCAACGTTGAGGTGCAATTGGTGGATAGCAAAGATGCCGTCATCAATTTAACGGGCGGTTACACCGGTAGCGGTGACCTGACGCTGGCCGCAGGCGAAACCGAAGCCTCTGCGACTTACAACGCGCAATATTATGCCAACGGTGTTGCCACGGCCGGTACGGTCGAGGCTTCTCTGCAATATGCCGTGACCTACCAATAATAACAAATCAGTGTGGCTCATCTTATTCAGAGCCACACTGTGTATCATGGAATCGTGTCTATGTTTTTACGCAAAATCCTGTCTTGTTTATTACTGGGCACCGCACTGAATTCAGTTAATGCCAGCGTGACATTAGTAGGTAGCCGTATTATTTATCCGGGAGATGCCCGTTCCGTCGATATTCAATTCAAGAATGGCGACAACATCCCTTATCTGATTCAGGCCTGGTTTGATGATGGCGATGTTGATGCCCAACCACAGCAAATAAGCAGTGTGCCTTTTATTATTACGCCCCCGGTATTTCGCATCCAACCGAAAGCCGGACAAGTGGCCCGTGTGGTGTTTAGCCAATCTCGCTCGTTACCGCAGGATCGCGAATCAATGTATTGGTTCAACATGCTACAAATTCCGCCTGCAGAAAAAACGACCGCTGGCAAACAGAATGCGATGACGGTGATGCTGCGCAATCGCATCAAGCTTTTCTATCGCCCTGCCAGCATTGGTAAACCTGACAACATTTTGCAAGGAATCACCGTTCGCAGCCTGTTTGATAAGCACCGAGGCAGTGGTCTGGCAATTGAGAATGCGCAACCCTGGTTTGCTTCATTGGTGGCGGCCTCACTAGTGGTAGCAAGCCGAACTTACCATTGTGAACCCGAAATGGTGGCTCCTTTTTCGCAGCAAACTTGCTGGTTTCCCAATACCAAACAGCGCTTACAGGGTGTAGGCACCGTGCGTCTCGACGCAATTAACGATCAGGGAGCAAGAATAAGTGAACGTTACGCCATCCACTTACCGTGAATTAACATTGCCCTTTTTCTTGCTGACTGTTTCATTCTCTTTTTCAACACCTGCTCTGAGTGATGAATATTATTTTGATCCATCATTGTTTAAAGGGTCAGCCTTTGGTCAAAACATTGAACAATTTAATCATGGGAATCTGCCAGCGGGGCACTACCTGGTGGATGTCTATCTTAATAATAAGCTGGTCTCGTCTGGCCTAAAGCTGGAATTTTTGCCTGCTGCTGGAAAACAGGCCGTAGAACCTTGCTTGCCGCTGTCGCTGGTGAAAATGATGCAAATTAAACAAGCGACCAGCCAAACGGCTGTCGCAGGTTGTGCCCCTCTCGCAGCCTGGACACCGCAGGGGAACTGGGAATTTGATTCCGCGGCTTTACGTCTGAACATCATCGTGCCCATGTCCGCGCTTAATCGCACGCCGAGGGGGTACATCCCCCCCGAACAGTGGGACCAGGGTATGACTGCGCTGTTCCTGCGCCACAACACCAACTACACCTGGACGGACAACAGCGCATCAGGCTACCGCTATCAGTACTTATGGAGCGGCATTACTGCAGGCACGAACCTGGCGACCTGGCAACTGCGTCATCAAGGTAATTTCCGCTATCTCAACAACAGCCAGGGAGGGAGCCGCTATCGCTACAACACGGTCAGAAGCTGGGTACAAAGACCGATCGAAACCCTGAATAGCCAGGTCACCCTTGGCGATAGTTATACCGAAGGATCGCTCTTTGGCAGCCTGGCATTTAACGGCATTAAACTTGCCTCCGATGAGCGCATGCGCCCACAAGGACGGCGTGGCTATGCCCCTGAGATTCAGGGTATTGCCTCATCAAATGCGCGTGTGGTGGTCAAGCAACTCAATCACGTGGTGTATGAAACCCTGGTCTCGCCGGGGCCTTTTATCATTGATGACCTTTATAACACGCGCAGTCAGGGTGATTTCGAGGTTGAAGTGATCGAAGCCAACGGCAAAATCGCCTCCTTCACCGTGCCATACGCTTCGGTGCCGGACTCGGTGCGTCCAGGTAACTGGCACTACTCTTTGGCCCTTGGTCGGGTGCGCCAGTATTACGCGGTCAACAACCAATTTTTTGAAGGCGTATTGCAGCACGGCATCAGTAATAATCTGACAGCCACCGCAGGAGCGCGCTTAGCGGAAGATTATCAGGCCTGGTTGCTGGGAGGGGTCTGGGCGACGGGCGTGGGCGCATTGGGGATCAACACCACCTTCTCTCAGGCGAAAGTTGAGAACGATCAACGCACCTCAGGCTGGCGAGCAGAGCTGAGTTACAGCAAAACCTTCGAGACGGGCACCAACCTGGTGCTGGCTGCCTATCGCTACTCCACGCGCGGCTTTCGCGATCTTGAAGATGTATTAGGGGTACGTCGTCAGCAGCAGGCGGGAATCGATTATTTCTCTGACTCGCTCAATCAACGCAATCGCCTTTCTGCCACCTTGAGTCAGTCAATGGACGCATTGGGTTTGGTGAGTCTGAGCGCCAGCACCGCAGATTATTACAACAATCAATCACGCATTACGCAGTTGCAACTTGGCTACACCAACAGCTGGCGAGCCATCAGTTATGGCATCAACGTGGCGCGACAACGTACCTACTGGAACTCCCGTCTGGATGACATCAGCATCAATGATAACCAGGACAGTAGCCGTCAGCAGAAGTACACCGAAAATACGGTGTCATTCAACGTCTCGGTGCCGTTGAACTGGGGGTCAGGTTTCTCATCGGTCGCTTACAACTACAACCAGTCAAAGCAGAGCCGTGCATCGACAGTTTCCTTAACGGGGTCCGCTGGCGACCAACGTGATTTCTCTTATTCACTGTATGGCGGCACAGAGCATTACCGCAGTGGCGACAGCGGTGCGGCCAGCTCATTCGGCGGCAACCTGCAGCAAAACACCCGCTTCGGTGCGATAAGAGCCAACTACGGTCAGGGAAACCACTATCGCCAGCTTGGACTGGGCACCTCTGGCACGTTGTTGCTGCATAGCGGCGGCCTGACGGCGGGACCTTACGCCAGCGACACCTTTGCTCTGATCCATGCCGAAGGCGCTCAGGGTGCAGTGGTGCAAAACGGGCAAGGCGCGGTGATTGACCGTAACGGTTATGCATTGCTGCCGTCATTGACGCCCTACCGTGAAAACACCGTGAGCCTGGACACACTCAACATGCGTGCCGACGCCGAATTGAGCGGAGGGAGCCAGCGAGTGGTGCCTTACGCCGGGGCAGTGAGCAAAGTTAATTTCTCAACCTTACAGGGCCATGCGGTGCTGATTTCATTAAGCACAACACAAGGCAGTGCACCACCTATGGGCGCAGAAGTGCGCGATGTTGCCGGCACCGTGGTTGGTGTAGTCGGTCAAGGTAGCCAGTTGTACGCCCGAGTTCCGCATGATTCGGGCAGCCTGGAGGTGCGCTGGGACGGCAATTCACAGCGCTGCTTAGTGAATTATCAAATCACCGGAAAAACGCAACAGGCGCTGATCCTTCTGAATGGTATTTGCAGGAAGTCTTAATACGTGAACATAAAATATACGCTTTTTGCGTTACTGATGCTGCCGCTGACGCTTTGGGCTAACTGCATTAAAGTAACCAGCACTTCTTCACTCTCTGCCGCTGCGCTAGCGGCCGGTTACACCGCATCTTCCTGGACAGGGGCGTGTGATACCTGTTCAGGTAATTTGGGGTTACCTTCCGTTATCAGCATTAATAGCGGGACTTCATTTCAGCCTGCAGGCTCGCTGATTGCCAGTTCGGTGGGATCATTCCTCACTTCCGCCAGCAATGTGGCCTACAGCCCTAATCAGATCCTGTACCGCTGTGCGGTGGCCGATGCCAGCAGCTTGTTTGAGATGTACGCCACCAATGGCGATAGCGCTTATGCCGGAATGTATGCCAGCAGCGAAGTCAGTGGTGCCTATTACGATGTGGCGAAAAACGTCGCGGTGCGCATGACCAACACCACAACCGGTGAGTATTACAGTCGCTACTGGAAAGCGCGTCAGTTCACCTCGGATAATTGGTACTCAGACGGGACTTACCTTTACATCCCGGCCAGCGCGTTCAGTAATGTGCTGTATGAGATGTTTAAGATTAGTTCCACCAGTTACTACGCCAACGGTGATAACCGTTACAGCGATACCTGGACGCAGCCGCGTGGCTATATCGCCTTCAAAGGTCCGGGGCTGGATACCAACAGCCTGATGGTGGGTCAGGACAGCGCCAGCTATTGGTACGGATTTTATGGCAACTGGCCTGCCGCATGGAGCACCTACCGCAACGTCACTTATGTTCGAGGTGCACTCTGTGAAGTGCTGAGTTATCCCTCCGTCGTGCTACTACCGACCATCAGTGTCGGTACGCTCACCGGCGGGGGCAGCAGCCAGGCGCCCTTTTCCATCTCCCTACAGTGCGAAACCGGTGCTAAAGCCAGTACCAGCACCTCAACCAGCAGCTCAGCCAACGTGGCGATGGGTTTATTGGTGAATCAATCCAATGCCGTATTACAGGCAACCCAATTGGGCCTGACCACCAGCGGAGGCGGATTGACCTGGCTGCTGGATACGCGCTATGGCAGCAGCGGTGTGGCCTCTGGCGTGGGGATTAAAATCTATGACAGCAACGGCAGTGCCATCAATCTGTTGCCTAACCTGTCTTCAACTGGCACGGGCAATACTCGCGGCTGGTATGCCTACGACGATTTAACTTCTCTGGTTTCTTCGGGGAGCCCCGCTATTTACAGCGGTGATTTTACAGCTTCACTTGAAGCGTTGAGTGGACAAACAGTGACAGCAGGTACCGTGAATGCGCAGTTGCAAGTTGTGGTCAGTTTTCAGTAAGTCGCTGGCACTGGCCAGCCTGCTTTTTTCCGCACACACTCTGGCAGTGGTGAATGTCGACAGAACTCGCATCATTTTCAACGCCAATCAATCCAGCCAGACGCTGAATCTCAAAAATGGGCCTGAAAACCCCACGGTGGTTCAGATTTGGAGTGATGAAGGTGATCTGATGCTGTCACCGGATCTCAGCAAAACACCGCTGTTTGCTATGCCTCCGATGATGCGGCTTTCACCCGATGAGCAGCGAGCTATTCGCCTGGTGCTGACGACGCGGCAAGACTTGCCGCAAGACAAAGAAAGTGTCTACTGGTTAAATATTTATCAAATTCCCGCCCTGACTCAGCACATCGGGCGTGCAGAGCAGAAAATAATGCTGCCACTGCGTATCCGGCTCAAAGTTTTCATCCGCCCTGCCACATTAGGTGCCCCCATGCCTGATGACGTGCAAAAACTGCGCTTTGTGTTGCGGGGTAAGCAGTTAAGCATTGAGAACCCTACCCGCTGGAATATGAGTTTGCGGCTAAAAATCGCGAACAGCATTACGGTGAACGATGTGATGGTTGCGCCGCTTGCAACGCAAACTCTGACGTTGAATCAAGCCGTATCACCTGATGAAAAGGTGGATTACGAGGTTTTTGACGATAATGGAAATCCGGTGAGTTATAGCACTATCCTCCATATATCGTGAGAGTGCCGCGCTGATGTTTGGCGCGGCAATTGAAAACGGCTTTTAAACGACAAGCTCACTATGCATTTTCTTTCACCCCACACCAGCGCACCAACGTCAGCGCAATCGCCTTGGTGCAATCCACCAGGTCCGCAATCGACACATGCTCATTGGGCTGGTGTGACATCGCCGGGTCGCCAGGGCCGAAGTTTACGGTCGGCGTTTGTCCCAAGGTGCTTGGCAATCCAATATCGCTGTGTGCGCCAAATCCTGCCAATTGCGTATTGAGTGCTGCATCACTCACGCCCTGCTGGAAGGTGGTGACAAATGGGTGATCAGCTTTGATTTCTGCGCAGTCAGCATCCAGAATCCACTCCACTTTAGCCGGATGTTTTGCCAGGTAAGGATCCAACGCACAGACTTTGGCAATGTGCGTTTCAATCTCCTTCTTCACTTTGCCACCCAAGCCCATTTCATCCTTTTCGCTCGGCAAATACTGCACATCGATCACTATCTCTGCCCGCCCGGCAATGGAGGCCGGATGCTCACCCACTTTCAGCTGCGTCACGATAATCTGGTTCGGCATGTCCATCAGTGGATGATTTTTATCGGGCTGGGTTTGCCAGCGACGATTGAGCACATCAAGGCCATCCAGCATCTGACGGCAGAGCATTACCGCGTCCACCGGGCCACTGCTGTCCCAGCTGTTCGGCGTTAATTCAGCGTGCCCACCAATGCCGTCGAGAATGATGCGTGCCCAAAGAATACCGTGGCAAATCGGTGAAATGCGATTCGCGGTCGGTTCCGTCATGATGCCCGCATCAGCTTTGAAGCCCCGATCCACCATCGCCAGCGATCCCATGCCGCCAATCTCTTCATCCACCACGGTGGTAAACACCACGTCTCCCGCCAGACGAATGTCGAGATCCTGCAATAGCTCTACCGCCATCAGCATGCAGGCGACGCCCCCTTTCATATCCACTGCGCCACGACCGTACACTTTGCTCTCTTTAATTACCGGCGCAAAAGGGTCGGTTTGCCAGTGCTCAGCTGGGCCGGGCGGCACCACATCAATATGGCCCGTCAGCATCAGTGACTTGCCGCCACCTGCCCCCCGCAGCGTGCCGCCCAGGTTAGGCCGGCCCTCAAACGTTCGCCCTTTATGGGCTCCCGGACGACCGGCGTATTTCTCCAGCAGTGCCGGACCATCGGGATCCCACAGGTCAGTTTCCATCCCTAAAGCAATCAGCCGCTGTTGCAGGTAGAGCTGGCAATCGCGTTCACCCGGTCCCGCTTCACGCGGGTCCACTTTCACAATGGAGGGAAACGCCAGCAGGTCACACAACGTCTGTGCAATGCGATCGGCGCTGGCATCAACGTGCGCGCTTATTCTTTCAGTCAGGCTCATCAGTTATCTCCGGTAAATGAAAAGTCGTTGTGCCATTAAGACGAGGATTAACAACAGGCCCACCGCGCCCAATTGCCACACGCTGTTTAGCCCCAGTTGCAACATGCAGGTTTTGATGGTGACCAGCATCAGCGCGGCGGCCAGCACACCGATCACACTGCCGCGACCACCGAATATGGCGACGCCACCGAGCAGCGCTGCTGTTAACGATTCCAGTTCGAGGTTGACGCCAATTTCAGGCCTTGCGCTGCCCAGCCAGGTCAGAGAAATAAATCCGGCGCAACCCGCCAGCAGGCCGCTGAGGCAATACACCAGCAATCGCAAGCGATCGACGGGGATGCCCACCAAACGCGTGGCGTGTTCATTGAACCCACTGGCGTAGATCCATTTCCCCCAGGCGCTCTGACTCAAAAGCAGCCAGGCGATGAGAAAAGCAGGGATAACACACACCAGAAACGGCAGCGGAATAAAGAAGGTTGCGCCTCTGCCCCATTGCGTCAGCTCGGGTGGGACACCGGAAATCGCCGCGCCACCGGTGAGAGCCAGGGCCAACCCTGAAAACAGGTAAAAACTGCCCAGGGTGACAATCAGCGGCCAAAGCCGTAGTCGTGCCACCAGCATGCCGTTGAGCGCACCGGCCAAGGTACCCGTCAGCAAACAAATCAGCGGTAACAGGGCGGGCGTAATGCCCTGGTTCAGCGCCAGCATCCCCATCACCGCTGAAAGGGAGACGTTGCCGCCCACTGACAGATCAATACCGCCGCCGCCGGTCATTACCACCAGTGACTGGCCCAATGCCACCAGCGCCAGCAAGGTCGCAAACTGCAAAATGGAGGTGACTGACCATGCCGCCAGCATTTGCGGTAAGGCGAAAACAATGCCCAGCAGTAACAGCAACCACAACGTGAGAAGTAAGGAGAGATCGGGAGCTTTGCGCCACAGGTTCATGCTGCCCTCCTGAATGTCAGCACACGTCCGCTGGCAGCTTCACTGCTTAACACCAGCAGCAGCACGGCACCGGTTACCACGGTCTGCCACAGCGATGGCACACCAACCAGTAACAAACCGTTCTGCAAAATACGCAGCAGCAGCACACCCAGTAGTGTGCCCAGCAGGCTGCAGGATCCGCCGGTAATCCTGGTGCCGCCCAGCACCACTGCCGCAATGGCCTCCAGCGCCAGCGTGCCACCCACGGTCATCTCTACGTTACGATAAGTCGCGAGATAGCAGGTCGCTGCCAGGCCGCATAGCACGCCACTGATCAGAAAAGTAGCGATGCGTACCTCGGTGACGGGAATACCGGCAAGTCGGGCTTTTTCCTCGGAATTTCCGGCGGCCAGCAGCCATAAACCATAGGGCGTGTGGCGCAGCGCCAGCCATACCAGCGCCCACGCCAGCACAATGATCCACGCCATCACCGGAACCCCGATCAACGTATGCATCATCCCGCGGGTCAAATTATCTGGCAGGCCAGAGAGCCATTGGCCCCCCAGCAGGACAAACAATCCGGTGCGCCAGACGCCAAACAGCCCCAGCGTGCCGACAATCGCCGGAATCCGTCCCACGACCACCACTAAGGCGGTCAGCAGACCGGCCAGTAGGCCAATCAGCGGCCCAGCAAGCGCAGCCAGCCAGGGGGATTGCAGCATCAGCAACTGTCCGACTCCCCACGCTGCCACCCCCATCACCACGCCCACCGAGACATCCACACCGCCCATGGCAATCACCAGCGTCATGCCCAGCGCAATCAGCAATAGCTCGCTGCTGTTACGAAGAATGGTCAGCAGGTTATCTGCCGTGGCGAACCACGGTGAGAACCACGAAAAGCAGCCAATTGCTACCAGGGCGATCGCCAGTAAGGCGATCTCCCGTGAAGTCATGCGCATGCGTAACCCCATCAGAAATTGAACTGATCGACGTTCTCTTTGGTGAACACCGCCGGGCTACCCAACAGCAGCACACCGGTTTTGCTGTCGAACTTCACCGCTTCAGCGAAACCCGGCACCTTGTTTTCAGCCGCAAAGGCTTTGCCATCAATCAACTGCTTGCCCGCCCACACCGTCAGATAACCCAGTTTTTCCGGGTCCCACAGCACCGTGTAACCAAATGCCCCGCTCTTCAGGTAAGCACGTGCGGTGTTCGGACTACAAAAACCACTGCCGATCACTTTATTATTTTTTCCTGCTGTTTCAATTGCCTGAGCGACACCTGGGCAGGTTGTCGAGGCCATGGCGATCACACCTTTCAGGTCAGGATTGGCCGACATCAGATCGGTGGTGATCTGCGCAGCACGACTGGCCGATCCGCCCGCATATTGCGGTTTGAGCAGGGTGATTCCGGGATACTTGCTCTTCACCCGCTGCTGCATAAATCCTATCCAGCTATTCAGATTGGACGCGGTGGCTTCACCGGAAACGATGCCAATTTTCCCCTTTTCACCGACGCGTTTGACCATTTCATCGATGATGGTGTCACCGAGGCCTTCATCGGTAGCTTGCGCAACGTAAACCGGGCGGCCACTGTCTGGCGCATCACTGTCGCTGGTGAACAGATGAACGTGGCTGGATTTGGCTTGTGCCATCACCGGCGCGATGCTCGATGCATCCAGCACGCTAATGCCAATGGCATTGACTTTTCGCGCAATTAAATTCTGCACAATTTGCAGTTGATCCATTGGATTAGTATCTACCGGCCCGCTGTAGACAAACTCCACGCCTAAATCCTTTGCGGCGCGTTTCCCACCTGCTTCCATCGCCTGGAAGTAGGGGATACCGATGATTTGCGGCACAAAGGCCACCTTTTCCGCGGCAAGGGCAAAACCGGAAACCAGCAGTGACAGAGAACAAACAGCAAAGGCAATTCGACGCATGATGATTTTCCCTGGTAGTTAGGTGTTTTCGAAGACGCGCGCATCGGGATGCGCGCCGGTGATTAAAGAGACGATTTCGTCTGGCGTGGTGTCGGCATGGCGGCGTTCGGCAATTTTGCGTCCCCGGCGGAACACCACCATGCGGTCGGCCACTGCAAACACATCGCTGATGTTGTGGCTGATCAGCACCACCGCGCAGCCGCGTTCGGCAAGGCGGCGTGTGAGCTGTAACACTTTCTGGGTTTCCGCCACCGCCAGCGCTGCAGTGGGTTCATCCATGATCACCAACTGCGCATTGAGATTGAGAGCCCGACAGATCGCCACCGCCTGACGCTGGCCGCCAGAGAGACTGCCGACGGCGGCTTCCGCATCCGAGATATGCGCATCCAGCTCTTTCAACAACTGATCGACCCGTTCACGCATGGCACGGCGTTTCAGGAAAGGAATGCCCAGCACGCGGCGTTTCAGTTCGCGACCCAAAAACACGTTTTCAGCAATACTCAGGTTTTCCGCCAGCGCGAGTTCCTGATAGATGGTGGCAATCCCGTGTTCAGCCGCCTGACGAGGTGAAGTGAATTTCACCGCTTTGCCCTCGATCCACAGTTCGCCATCACTCGCGCTGTACGCGCCTGACAACACTTTGGTGAAGGTGGATTTCCCCGCGCCGTTATCCCCCAGCAGGGCCAGCACTTCTCCACGATAAATGGACAAATTGACCTGGCTCAGCGCGGTTAAGGCGCCAAAGCGTTTGCAGATGTTGCGCGCTTCAATGAAACAGCTAGTCATCCCCACTCTCCAGGTAGGCAGCGGTGTGAAAGTCAATTTCCCATTGCAGCACGGTGCCGTAGAGATCTGACAGACGCTGTTTGTCTTCCGCGCTCAGTGTAAGCGCACACTGATCCAGTTCCGCTTTGAGCCACAACGCCTGTTGATGAAACTCCTCTTCCGCATGCATCTCCACCCAGCGGCGCACATCCTTGTCCTGCTGTGTTTTTGCGCTGACACGCTTGCACCAGTGGTAATACATCCACTCGGCACCAAACATCAGGGTGATAATCTCGGCATAACTGCCCTTCTGCGCCACACGCAACATGCCGTCACGAAAACGGTTAACGCCGGGCAGATCATCGGGATAGTCGTCAAGGTTAATGGCACGATTGGCGAGTACGGCTTCAAACCAGGCAATCTGCGTATCCACCAGCGCATTGAGCACGCCAATCAGCCAGCGTTGCTGGCGAATGTCCGGCGCTTTGCTGACGCCGAGCGCAAAAATGGCAATCGCCGTGGCCACAAAATTGCCCTCGAACACCAGATAACGGTTAAACACGCTGTCCGGCAATTGGTCACGCTCAATGTCCAGCACAAAGCGATGCTGCTGCATGCCTTGCCAGACGTCTTGATGCTCAGCCAGCAATTGGTCGGTGAAACGGCTCATCACACCTCCTCCAGCGCGGCCTGCGCCACTGACATGAAGTGCTTCACGCGCGCCAGCTCAACCTCGTTCCACCACACGCCATCAACCTTCATGGTGCTGGCCACGATTACCCCTTGGGTGCGGCCTAAAATCTGGCAGACGTTGGCCGGTGTCACCCCCGAACCCACCAGCAGCGGCAATTCGGTCGCCGCACGGATTTCGTCGATTTCACTCAATGTGGCGCTATCGCCGGTGCGCTGTCCGGTGGCAATCACCGCATCCGCTTCGAAGAAATCGACATCGCGGGTCAGTTCCTGGATGGATCGGTCTGCCACAATGGCATGGCTGCCGTGTTTGACATGACTATCAGCAAATACCCGAATGTGGTCGGCACGTAATTGATTGCGATAACGCAGGGCTTTCGCCGCTGCACCTTCGATAAAACCTTCGTTGGCGATGTAGGCATTTGCCCACTGATTGACGCGCACAAAATCCGCGCCTCCGGCCAGGGCAGTGGCAATAGCCGGAATAGCGGCATTGGCCAACACGTTAATACCCAGCGGTGCGCCGAAACGTTCACGGATTTTCTCGGTAATCACCGCCATAAACGCCGCGGTTTCTGGGCCGATGTCTTCAGGTTTGGCAAAGGGAATATCGCCATGATTCTCAACAATTAACCCATGAACACCGCCAGAGAGATAATTATCCGCATCACGCAAGGCACGATCAATAATATCTGAAATTGATTTACCTCGATATTTTGGCGAACCAGGAAATGCATCGCAGTGAATAACACCAATCACTGCCTTTTTACGTGAAAAAATATCTTGTATCGCGTTACTTTTTTCTGCTGATATAGAAGCCATCTCACTCACCTTATTAACGAGAAACCTATGCGTGTATATGTTGCAGGCAATATTGTTGTTGATGAAACTTGGTCGATTGATGAATTACCCCAAAAAGGCGCGTCAATTCACGGAATAAAGAAATCCCAGGACATTGGCGGAAAAGGGGCCAATCAGGCGATCATTATTTCCCGCTGCGGTATTGACACGCGATTAATTGCTGCCACAGGTCATGATATTCACGGACAGTGGATTCGCGATCGTCTGCAGTGTGAAAATTTACCGTTGGTTCCTGAAAACGCGTTAGCTGATCACAGTGATACCTCAATTATCTTTAATAGCAGTGATGGCGATAATGCCATTATTACCACCCAGGCCGCCGCCGAGGCACTGGCGCTGGAGGTCGTGCTGTCTCATTTATCCGACGCCAGCCCAGGCGATATCTTGCTGCAACAGGGAAATTTCTCCGTCGAGAAAACCCGTGCGCTTTTTAGCTGGGCGAAAGCTCACGGACTCATCACCGTATTTAACCCGTCCCCCGTCAATCCCGATTTTGCCGATTTATGGCCACTGGTTGATGTTGCCGTGGTCAATCAACATGAAGCGAAACTGTTGCAACCCAGCGGCGTCAAAACGCTGGTGGTGACACAAGGTTCGGCGGGTGCTGAACTTTTCCAGCCTGGCCAACATCTGTTCTGTGCTGCGACTCCGGTGCAGGCCGTTGACAGCACCGGTGCGGGCGACACCTTCCTGGCGGTGTTGCTCGCATCCGCCCTGTTACGCGGCGGTGAACCCGATGCGCTGGCGTTGCATCATGCCAGCGCGGCGGCGGCGATAACCGTAAGCCGCACCGGCACCCTGAATGCCTTTCCAACCCCGGACGAGTTGACCGAACTGCTGGCCATTCGTCTGTAGTGGCGGCCTTAGGGCCGCCCGTGGGCGCACCAAGGCGCGCCCCGCTTGTGCCTTACTTAAACAAGGGACGATAGGTATCGACGTTAGCTTTGGTCACCACCGTTGCAGGCACCAAAATGGTTTTACTAACGGACTTCCCTTCCGTAATGGCGTTAAGTGCTTTCAATGCTTCTTCACCCATCTTTTTCGGATCTTGCTGCAACACGGCCGAGACGTATCCGCCGTCAATGCCAGTGATGGCTTTCGCAGTTAAATCCCAGCCGAACACTTTGATGTCTTTTTGACGCCCTTGGTTTTCCACGGCGGCAATGGCACCCAGTAACGCCGGTTCACCAGTGGCGTAAATCGCCGTCAGATCCGGGTTACCGGTAATCAGGTTTTCCGCCGCTGTCATCGCGTTGTCCTGGATGTTTTGCCCATCGACCACATCGGCAACGGTAATCTTGCTGTTGCTCTTAATCGTCTCTTCAAAACCTTTCTGGCGCTGGTTTTGGATCGCGGAATTCAACGCCCCGACAATGCCCAGGCGCGCTTTGCCGCCCATTTCTTTCGCGACGTAATCGACAAAGTATTTACCCAGAATTTTACCGCCTTCCAGATTATCTACCCCAACCTGAGACGCTTGCGGACCAGCAGGTAATACCGCATCAATGGCAATCACCGGAATCTTAGCGGCGGCAGCTTCTTTAATGGCGGGCATAATCCCATTCACATCAATGGCATCAACCAATATTCCCTTCACACCCTGTTGAATATAGTTTTCAATCGCATCATTTTGCGCTACCGGATTATCGTTGGCGTTATAAATCACCAAATCTTTACCGCTGGCTTTCGCCGCATCCTGCGCCCCTTGATTCATAAGATTAAAAAATAGCGCTTGCTGATTAATTTGAACTAATGCATAAGTCGGCGCTGCCTGAGCCAATGCAAAAAAAGATCCAGCAGAAAGTAATGCACTTGCCAAAACCATTGAACGCAGTTTTCCGGTGAAAGATGACATCATTGAGTTCCTCGTCGGGAATAAATAATAATCAGCGCTTCCCAGCGTTTTAGGCTGAGAGTTTATGTTGGCAGGCAAATATCGATAAAAAGTCATGAACACGGATTTCATACCGTGTTTTTGAGGCCACCGTGTTCAACGTTTTCGGCATCCCATCCGTTGGGAGTGCGGGTTGAAATACATTGAATCGGGTTGGGAAGCTATTCCCGGTACTGCGGTAAACGGTTTATACAATTCGCTCAGTGGATTTTTTTGTCAAGTGTTTATTTATCCATCATTGCAAAAGGAAAGCGCTGTATCAGTTACGCTTAACTGTGTTACAGATAAACACTCTGAGCAAAGATGGCGAAATCAATGAGTATAAAACGCGTGTTGTTGTCTGACGTCGCGAAGCTGGCGGGCCTGTCAAAAGCCACGGTTTCTCGCTATATGAATCACAGCATCGTGCTGCCTCAGGAGACCATTGACCGCATCGAAACCGCCATCCGCACCCTCGATTATCGCGGGAATAGTCTGGCGCGGCGGTTGAGTAAAGGCGGCAGCGAAACCCTGGGTCTGGTGCTGCCGGATATTACCAACCCCTTTTTCGCGGAGCTGGCTGACGCCGCCGAGGAGGCCGCCTCGGCACGCGGCTATAGCCTGGTGTTGTGCATCACGCGGAACAATCCGGACAAGGAGGCGCAATTCATCCGCTGGCTGGATACACGCCAGGTCGATGGCTTACTGTTCACCACCAACCGGCCGGACAATGGTGTACTGCGCGATGAAATTCAGCGTCACAATCATGTGGTGTTACTGGATGAGGATATCCCCGGTAGCCAGGTACCCAAAGTGTTTGCCGACAATGTGCAAGGTGGACGTATTGCCACCGAACAGTTGATTGCTGCCGGGCACACCAGGATCGCGTTTATTGGTGGGCCAGAGCAGCTGATGAGCGTCCGTGAACGCTATCAGGGTTTTTGTTCGGCGATGCAGCAGGCGGGCTTAACCGTTCCGCCAGAGTGGGTGATGTATGGCAACTATGCGCGGGAGTTCGGCCAGCAAGCGCTAAATCACCTGTTCAGCTGTACCCAGCGCCCGACTGCCGTGTTCGCCGCCAGTGATTATCTGGTTCTGGGATTGCTCGACGGGTTACGCGCCAGCGGCTTACAAGCGCCCGCCGCCCTTTCCCTCGTGGGTTTCGATGACGCCAATTACACCGACCTCACGCACCCCCGCATCTCCACTATCCGCCAGCCCGCGCGCCAACTGGGCCACACTGCCGTTAACATTATGCTGCGCCTGCTGAATGACGAAACGGATGTTCCGATGGAGACTCGTTTGCCGGTGGAATGGATTGGGCGAGATTCAATTGGATTTGTTAACAACGTCCCAAAATGATGCAAAAGCGCACAACAATGGCGCAAAAAGTGAGCTGAAATTTTTAATCACGTTATAGTGAGTAAACCGGTTTACTAGAAAATTACCTAACAAGTGATGCTTTACAACAAGTTAGCCGAAAGTGCAGTGCCTGCGATGCAGGCTGGCATGGATGCTGCAATGTCGTACCTGGCGAGTAAATATCATTGTAGCGTTTGTCCTGTTGGTTTAGACAAAAGTCTTATCCGGTAGGTAAACCGGTTTACTAGATTGTAAACCGTGCCGGATAAGTCCTTTTTCCTGACAGGATAAACATTTCCCACAAGCGTTGATGGGAGTTGTCCAATGCAGCAATTACAAGCTCTTCCAGCCCGGGTTGAGATGATTAACATCACCAAAACTTACGGTTCGATTCGCTCTCTGCGCGGTGTCAATTTACAGCTCGCGCCAGGGGAAGTGCTCGGTTTAGTCGGCGATAACGGTGCCGGAAAATCGACGCTCACCAAGGTGCTTTCTGGCGCGGTCGTCCCCACCAGCGGCACCATTCGCATCGACGGGGAACAGCAGCAGTTCAGCAACCCCGCCGATTCACGCCGCTGCCACATCGAAATGGTCTATCAGGATTTGTCCTTGTGCGACACCGTCGATGTCGCGGGCAATTTGTTCATGGGCCGTGAGCCGATGAAAAGCGTGCTCGGCATCCCCTTTCTCGATCAGGCCAAAATGCACGCCGAAGCGCGCGAGATGTTGAAAGGTCTGGGCATTTCCATCCCGGATACCCGCTTGCTGGTGCGCAACCTATCCGGCGGCCAGCGCCAGGCGATCGCCATTGCCCGTGCTGCGGCCTTCGATCCGAAAGTGTTGATTATGGATGAGCCAACGGCTGCGCTGGCTGTCGCCGAAGTGGAAGCGGTGCTGGAGCTGATTCGGCGTGTCTCGGCGCGTGGCGTCAGTGTGATTCTGATTACCCATCGTCTGCAAGATCTCTTCCTGGTATGCGACCGCATTATGGTGATGTATGAGGGCACAAATGTGGCAGACCGCCGCGTGGCCGATACCAGTCTGAGCGACATCGTGAACCTGATCGTAGGTGAGAAATTTACCGCGCAATCAGCGGCAGCACATTGAGGTAACAGGATGAGCATCATGAATTTAGGCAGTTCACGCATGATCCAGCACTCGCTGCCACGCCGCTTGTTACACAACCACTCCGGTGTGGTCAGCATTGCGCTGTTCTTTATCTTCTGTTGCGTGGTGTTTTCACTGATCACCAGTAACTTTCTCACCAGCACAAACTGGCTGAATATCATTCGCCAGAGCGCACCGTTGCTGATTGTGGCCACTGCGATGACGCTGGTGATCACCACCGGCGGTATTGATTTGTCAGTGGGATCCACGCTGGCGTTGGTGGGTGCACTTTCGGCGATTGCACTCAATAACTGGGGCTTGCCTTGGCCGGTAGTACTCATCGGTGGATTAATACTGGGTGGCTTGGTCGGCGCCATCAACGGTTTCTTTATCGCCTTCGAGGGCATTCCGGCCTTTATCGTCACGCTGGCGACACTGGCCGTGGTACGTGGCATTGCTTTACTGGTGACCCAAGGCTACTCGATTCCCGTCCCTGCCGACAGCCTGTTTACCTTTATGGGCCGCGCCTGGGTGCTGGGCATCCCGATGCCTGCGCTGATTGGCATCGTGGTATTAGTTGCCGGGCATATTCTGCTGAACCATATGCGCTTTGGTCGTTACGTCACCGCCATTGGTGCTAATGCGGAAGGGGCACGTCGCAGCGGCATCAATACCAAAGCCGTGACCATGAAGGTTTACATCATCAGCGGGATGGCCGCGGCGCTGGCTGGCATGATCATCACTGCTCGTCTCGGCAGCGGCTCTTCCAACCAGGGTGAAGGTTTTGAACTGCAGGTGATTGCGGCTGTGGTTTTGGGCAGCACCAGTTTGTTCGGCGGGTTCGGCACCATTATCGGTACGCTGCTGGGTGCGCTCTCCATCGCCATTATCCAGAACGGCCTGATTTTGTCGCACATCTCACCGTTTTATACCCAGATCGCCACCGGCACCATCATTCTGCTCGCCATCTGGCTGAATACCCGCATCCTCAATCCAACCCGCTCGGCCGCAAAAGGATAGCTTATGAAAGGATCAATATTTCGCCATGCCGACCCGTTGCCAGTAGGCATTTCCAGCGGCCATGTGATGACGGTGCTCGGCCCTTTGCCGTTGGCGGAGATGGGCGTGACGTTAATGCATGAGCACATCCTGTTAGATGCCTCGGGCAAATGGGTGCCGCCCTGCTGTTGCAGTGAACGTCATGTGGCCGAGATGCCGGTCAAAATGGAAAACCTCGGTGAGTTATCGCTTAACCCGCTGATGAGCCGCGACAATTGCCAGCTGTTTGATGTCGATACCGCGATTGAAGAGCTGATGAAATATCGCGCGTTGGGTGGTGAAACCGTGGTCGACCCGACGAACATTGGCATCGGGCGCGATCCCAAAGGTTTGCAGCGCATTGCGCGTTTAACCGGCTTAAATATCGTGATGGGCACCGGGTTGTATCTGGAGCCTTCGCATCCTGAATGGGTAAAAAGCATCAGCGTTGAGCAACTGGCTGACAAGCTGATTTACGACCTCGGAGGTGCAGCCGAGAAGCCTGAAGTGATCGCCGGATTGATCGGAGAAATTGGTATCTCCAGCCGCTTCACACCGGATGAAGAGAAATCACTGCGTGCTGCCGGACGCGCCAGTGCTGCGACGGGCGTACCGATTCAGGTGCATTTGCCCGGTTGGGAGCGCCTCGGCCATAAAGTGCTCGATATTCTTCAGCAGGAAGGCGCTGACCTGCGCCATACCGTGCTGTGCCATATGAACCCCAGTTTTGCTGATAAAACCTATCAGCGCGAGCTTGCCGATCGCGGCGTGTTCCTCGAGTACGACATGATCGGCATGAGCTACTACTACGCGGATGAAGATGCGCAATCCCCTTCCGATGAGGAGAATGCCCGCGCCATTTGCGAGCTGATCGATGATGGCTACATCCAGCAGATTTTGATGTCACAGGACGTTTTCCTCAAAACCATGCTGACGCGTTACGGCGGCCATGGTTATGGCTACATCCTCAAACATTTTGTTCCGCGCCTGAAACGCCTCGGTGTCAGTGGCGAACAACTGGAAACCTTGATGATTACCAATCCGCAGCGGGTATTTGGCGGATAAACGGAGACGTGTCATGCAGAAGAAAGTTTTACTGGTCGGTGAATCCTGGACCAGTACCTCAACTCACGTAAAAGGCTTTGATCAGTTTGCCACCGCGACATGGCACAGCGGTGCCGTCGATTTTATGGCGGCGTTGAAAGACAGCGATTATGCCGTCACCCATATGCCCGCTCATGCCGCAGCGACGGAGTTCCCGTTGACGTTAGAAGCGCTGCAGCAGTGGGATGTGATCATCCTGTCTGATATTGGCGCCAATACGCTGCTCCTGCATCCCGATACCTGGCTGAAGAGCCGCCGCACACAGAATCGCCTGGCATTAATTCATGATTACGTTGCTGGCGGTGGCGCCCTGATGATGATTGGTGGCTATTACAGCTTCCAGGGCATTAACGGCGGTGCACGCTATCGTAATACCCTGGTGGAGAAAGTCCTGCCGGTGCGCTGTCTCGCCTGGGATGATCGCATAGAAACCCCCGAAGGCAGCTACGCCGAGGTGACCATGTCACACCAAGTACTGGCCGATATCCCCAGCGATTGGCCGTGGCTGCTGGGTTATAACGAGGTGGAAATGCAGCCTGAGGGAACACTCCTCGCGACCGTCGCGGGAACGGCTCACCCTCTGCTGGCAGTGCGTGAATATCAGCGCGGCCGCTCTCTGGTCTGGACCAGTGATATGTCGGCCCACTGGCTACCTGAAGAGTTTTCTCAATGGCCGGGTTATCGCCAACTGTGGACTAACTGCCTTGACTGGCTAACGGAGCGCACTTGATTCGGCCAAAGTCGCTTGAACTGGCCCAGCAACTGCTGGGCTTCAACACCATCAACCCACCAGGTAATGAAACGGATTGCATGCAGTTTTTTGCTGCCTGGCTGGCGGCACACGGATTCGATGTCAGTCTCAGCCATTTTGGTGAGGGGCGCACCAACCTGATAGCGCAATTACCGGGCCGCGCTGCCGGTAAACCTCTGGCGTTTACCGGGCACCTTGATACCGTTCCGCTCGGCAATCAGCCGTGGCAACAGGACCCTTTTGGTAGTGATATTGTGGGCGATCGCCTGTATGGACGGGGCGCCAGTGATATGAAAGCCGCCATCGCCGCTTTTGCGCTGGCTTGTGTGCAACATCATGCGCTGATTACTGCCGGGCGTGGCGTGGTGCTGATGATCACGGGGGGTGAAGAGACCGGCTGTGACGGGGCTCAGGCGATGATTGCCGCAGGTAAACTACCCGATGTCGGTGCATTGATCGTCGGTGAACCGACGGCTAACTACCCGGTAATCGGTCACAAAGGTGCATTATGGTTACGCTGTGAAACGCGGGGTAAAACCGCGCATGGCGCGATGCCAGAGTTGGGTATCAACGCGATCTATCTGGCGGCGGATGCACTGGGGAAAATCCGCCACTTTTCGCCCGGCGCACCACATCCGTTAATGAAGCAGCCCACGCTAAATGTAGGACGCATTGAAGGAGGCTTAAACATTAACTCCGTGCCGGATCGTACAGCCTTCGATGTGGATATCCGCAGTGCGCCCAACCTGCAGCATGCCACTATCCGGCAACAGCTGTCGGCGCTGTTGGGCGAAGAGGTTACGCTGACCACCTTAGTGGATTTACCCGCCGTGTTGAGTTCTGAGGCGAATCAATGGATTCAGTCAGTCTATCAACACTGCCAACCGCTATTTGATCAGCCGCTTGAAGCCAAAGTGGTGCCCTACTTTACCGATGCTTCGTTACTGCTGCCCGCACTGGGCAACCCGCCTTGCATTATCCTTGGCCCCGGCGAACCGACCATGGCACACCAAACGGATGAGTATTGTTTACTGAGCCGCCTAGCGGAAGCGGAAGCACTGTATGCGCAGTTGATTGAGGATTACCAAGAGTGATAACCCAAGGCGGCCCGAAGGCCGCCATACCGGTTGTGAATCAAAACAGCGTTTTTTCTTTCCTTTATCCCATTCATTAGCGAAGCGCGACGCGTCGAAAATTTCCTAAACCCGCTGAGCAGCGCCAGAAAAGGCGAAAATATCGACTATGATCTGTTCTCAGTCCCGTCGTGCCGTCCCAATTTGAGCCATAGATCTTTCTACGGAACGCTAACCGCTTGATGTCGTCCATCGCCCTTGCATGGGCTAAACGAGGCAATTGAATGGAATTCAGATCATTTGAGAAATCCTGGGGTGCGGAGATGCAGACGGATGGCAGCGTGCTGTTCCGCCTGTGGGCACCTGGTCAGCAACAGATCACCCTGCGCCTTGTCGATGGCGAGTATCCGATGAATGCCACCCATGATGGCTGGTTTGAACTGCAACGCCACGATACACCGCACGGCACAGCATACAACTACGTGCTGGCCGATGGCACCGTGGTGCCCGACCCGGCTTCCCGCGCACAACAATCGGATGTTAACGGCCCCTCGCTGGTGATCGATCCGCGCCATTATGCGTGGCAGCACCAGGACTGGCACGGCCATAAATGGCATGAGACGGTGGTGTATGAACTGCATATTGGCACCTTTACCCCTGAAGGCACCTTCCAGGCGGCGATCGCTAAACTGCCGGGCTTAAAAGCATTGGGTATCACCATGATTGAGATACTGCCGGTATCGCAATTTGGTGGCTCACGCGGCTGGGGCTATGAC
Source organism: Pantoea sp. EA-12 (assembly GCF_030053355.1). Taxonomy (NCBI): domain Bacteria; kingdom Pseudomonadati; phylum Pseudomonadota; class Gammaproteobacteria; order Enterobacterales; family Erwiniaceae; genus Pantoea; species Pantoea sp. EA-12. The sequence continues at coordinate 172,861 of NZ_JASGBY010000001.1, forward strand.
GGTGTGTTGCTCTATGCGCCCCACGCCAGCTATGGGTCGCCTGATGATTTTAAAGCATTGATCGATGCCGCCCATGCGCAAGGCTTATCGGTGGTGCTCGATATCGTGCTCAACCATTTTGGTCCTGAAGGCAACTATTTGCCGCTGCTGGCACCGGACTTCTTCCATCAAGAGCGCATGACGCCTTGGGGTGCGGGAATCGCTTACGACGTCGATGCGGCTCGCCGTTATATTGCTGAAGCGCCGCTATACTGGCTGCAGGAATACCATCTTGATGGTCTGCGGTTTGATGCCATCGACCAGATTGAAGATGCCTCCAGCAAACATGTGCTGGTTGAGATAGCCGAGCGCATCCGTCGCGATATCACCGATCGGCCCATTCACCTCACCACCGAAGATTGTCGTAACGTCACCTTCCTGCACCCGCGTGATAAACAGGGTAACGCTCCACTGTTTACCGGTGAATGGAATGACGACTTCCACAATGCCATCCATGTGTTTGCTACCGGCGAAACCCACGCTTACTATCAGGATTTCGCCGAGGTTCCGGAAAAACTGATTGCACGCATTCTGACTGAAGGCTTCGCTTATCAGGGTGAGATCTCGCCACAAAGCGGCCAAAGACGTGGCGTGCCCAGTGCTGGACAGTCACCGGTCACCTTCGTGGATTTTATCCAGAACCACGATCAGGTCGGCAACCGTGCGCAAGGCGACAGGTTGATTACGCTGGCGGGGTCTGACCGCACCAAAGTGCTGCTCGCAGCGCTGTTGCTGTCCCCACACATCCCTTTGCTGTTTATGGGCGAGGAATATGGCGAAACCCATCCGTTCCTGTTTTTCACCGATTTTCATGGTGATCTGGCTAAAGCCGTGCGTGAAGGCCGCGCCCGTGAATTCACCGGCCATGCCGGACACGATGACAACGTCCCCGATCCCAACGCGGAACAGACCTTTATCCAATCCAAACTCGACTGGCAGAAACTGCAGAGCGTGGAAGGTCAATCCTGGTGGACGTTCACCCAGCAGCTGTTGCAGCTCCGTCAACAACACATTGTACCGCTGCTGGCTACCGCTGGCGGGCACAGCGGCAAGGTGTTAACCACCGCCAAAGGGTTTGTGGCGGTGAGCTGGCAGTTCCCACAAGGTGAGCTGTCGATGGCGTTCAATATCAGCAAACAATCTCACAGGTTACCGACTTTGCCCGGTGACACGCTCTTTGCCTGGCCACAGGAAAGCGCATCTTTACCCCAGCACGCTATTGTTGTTCGCCTGAAAAAGGAAAAATCCGCATGATGGTGCCTACCGCCACTTATCGCATTCAGTTCCGTAATGGCATGACTTTTGATCGTGCGATTGAACTCATTCCGTATCTGCAACAACTCGGTATCAGCCATCTGTATGCCTCGCCAGTCTTTACCGCTACTGGCGAATCCACGCACGGTTATAACGTCACGGATGCCAATGAAATTGATCCGACGATCGGCGGTCGTGCAGGATTTGATCGCTTGTCCTCAGCACTACAGCAGGCCGGTCTCGGGTTAATTCTGGATATCGTCCCGAATCATATGGCGGCCTCGCTGGAAAACGCCTGGTGGCGGGATGTGATTGAGCATGGCGAACAGAGCGCTTACGCACGCTACTTCGATATTGACTGGTCACGCCGCTTAACGCTGCCGTTCCTCGGCGATGACTTTGTTACCGTGCTAGAGAACGGGGAGTTAAGTGTACAGCCCCATCCCGAAACCGGGCATCCGTCGCTGGCGTACTACGACAGTTTTTATCCGCTTACGCCCGCCAGCTGGCAGGGTCGCGCCGATGAGGTGTTAGCCATCACGGACCACGCCGCGTTAGATGCGTTACACCAGCAGCAGCCATGGCAGTTGATCAACTGGCGCGATGCGCGACGTGACCTCTCCTATCGTCGTTTCTTTGAAATTACCGGGTTGGTTGGTATGCGCGTAGAAGATGAAGCGGTGTTTGATGCATCACACCAGCTGATTCTGGAACTGGTGCACAGCGGTGCCGTGAGCGGTTTACGCGTCGATCACATCGATGGGCTGGCCGACCCGCAAGGATATTTAACTCGTCTGCGCGAGGCCGCCGGGCCAGACTGCTATATAACGGTAGAGAAAATCCTGGCAGAAGGCGAACTGATCCCCGCTGAGTGGCCGATTTCCGGCACCACCGGCTATGAGTTCATCGCCGCGCTGTCCCATGCGTTGATTGACGATACGCAGATCGATGCGCTGCACCTTGCCTACGAAGTTGCCACGGAAGAGAGGAACAACGTCAGCGCGGGATTGCGTGCGGCACGCGAATTGATGGTAGACCGCAATTTTGCCGGTGAATTTGCTCGTCTGCTGGCGCTGGCCACTCGCATCGCCAGTGAAGAACAACGTAATTTCGGTGAAGCAGAATTGCATGTCGCACTGCGTGAAATGCTGATCGCTTTCCCGGTATATCGCACCTACGGGCGGCGTTCGGGCATGCCGTTGGCAGGCGAAGAACTGTTACAGCAGGTGCTGGAGGCAGTGAAATTCAGTGCGTCGCCGGTGGCACTCAGCTTTGTGCAGGCCATCTTGCTGGACGCACTGTCCGAACGCAGTGAGCAAGATGCGGCGGAATTCCGTGCGCGGTTCCAACAGTTAACCGGGCCGTTAATGGCAAAATCGGTCGAAGACACGCTGTTTTTCCGCAACCACGTGCTGCTGGCGATTAATGAAGTGGGCGCAGAACCCTTACCGCACGCCTTCTCACTGCAACATTTTCACCATGAGATGCAAACCCGGTTACAGCAGCAACCAGACGCCCTATCGACCACCTCAACCCACGATACTAAGCGCGGCGAAGATGCCCGCGCACGGCTTTATGCATTAAGTGAATGCCCCGCAGCGTGGGCAGAAAACGTGGCGCGCTGGCGTGAACTCAATCAGTCGCAGGTTGTACAACTGCATGATGGCCCGGCACCCGAGCCAGCCGTTGAATGGATGCTGTATCAGGCACTATTGGGTGCCTGGCCCGCGACGTTACAACCGCAAGATGCAACGGGACTGGCAGCACTGGAGGCGCGTTTTTTACCCTTTGTCGAAAAAGCGCTGCGTGAGGGCAAACTTCGCACCGACTGGGCCGAATCGAATGAGCACTATGAGCAGGCGGTATTGGCTTATGCACGTCATATGTTGTCTCCTGCTCATCCCGCGTTTTTACATGATTTCAGCCAATCCATTCAGCCATTGATCGCCACCGGGATGATCAACAGTCTGACTCAGACAGTGATCAAACTTACCGCTCCCGGCGTACCGGATATTTATCAAGGTAGCGAAGCCTGGGATTTCAGTCTGGTTGATCCCGATAACCGCCGTGAACCGGATTTTGCCACCTTACAGCAGCAATTGGATACCCAGAGTAAACCTGATTTCAGCCAGCAGAGTGATTGGTTGAGCGGCAAGCTCAAGCAGCAGGTCATTGCCGCTCTATTACAGCTGCGACGCGATATCCCGAAGCTGTTCCGCTTTGGCGATTATCAGCCGCTGTATGCCATCGGTGCCAACGCGGAACATGTGATTGCTTACGCGCGTCAGGACAGCAGCCATGCTTTGCTGGTGGTGGTGCCGCGCCTGATGCTGGAGGGTTCAGGTTGGTCGCTGTCCACTCTGTTGCTCCCTGAGTCGCTGGCTCATCGTCAGTATCGAAATCTGTTTAATGGCGAAATGCTGTCGCTTAACGAACAACTTTCTCTTGAAAACGTGCCGTATCAAGCGCCGCTGGTGCTGATCGCCAGCTAAGCGTGCCTAACAACAATCTGCATTTCTGTTCATTGGGTGGAGTGGAATCAATGTCTAACGGTAAGCCTTTGGAAATCACTGCCGGTTCGGGTCTGCAACTGGGCGCGAACTATGATGGTGCGGGGGTTAACTTCGCCCTGTTCTCGGCGCACGCTGAGCGAGTTGAATTGTGTCTGTACGATGAGAGTGGGCAGCATGAGATTGCCCGTTTCGATCTGCCGGAATATACCCATGAAGTCTGGCATGGCTATGTTCCCGGTTTACCTGCGGGTGCACTTTATGGTTACCGCGTACACGGGCCGTACGATCCGGAAAATGGTCACCGCTTTAACCCGAATAAATTACTGCTCGATCCCTATGCGCGTGAGCTACGCGGTGAACTCGAATGGAACGATGCGCACTTCGCCTACGATCTGCATCATGAAGACAAAGACCTGACCTTTGACGAGCGTGACAGTGCGCCATTCACGCCCAAATGTCGCGTCATCGATCCCAACGAGTTTGACTGGCAGGACGGCAATCGCCCGATCATTCCCTGGTCGCAAACCGTGATTTACGAAGCACACGTGAAAGGATTCACCAAGCTGAATCCGGCGGTGCCTCCTGAAATGCGCGGCACCTATGACGGGATGAGCAACAAAGCCACGGTGGACTACATAAAGAGCCTTGGCGTTACCACTGTTGAATTGCTGCCGGTACACGGTTTTCCGGACGATCAACATCTGCTCGATAAAGGGTTGAAGAACTTCTGGGGCTATAACTCGCTGGCCTTTTTTGCCCCTGCGTCCCGCTATTTTGGCCCACGCGGCATACAGGGCTTCCGCGATATGGTGCGTGCCTTCCATGATGCAGGTATTGAGGTGATCCTCGATGTGGTTTACAACCACACAGCCGAAGGTAACGAACTTGGCCCAACGTTATCCTTTAAAGGTATCGATAATTTCTCTTACTACCGCACGCTGCCGGATCAGCATCGTTATTACATCAATGATACCGGCACCGGCAATACGGTGAACACGTCACATCCTCGTGTGCTGCAAATGGTGATGGACTCGCTGCGCTACTGGGCCGAGTCGATGCACGTCGATGGTTTCCGTTTCGATCTCGGGACCATCCTGGGCCGTGAGCCCGAAGGATTCGACCAGCGCGGCGGCTTCTTTGATGCCATGACGCAAGACCCGGTGCTATCCAAATTGAAACTGATTGGCGAGCCGTGGGACATCGGTCCGGGCGGTTATCAGGTGGGTGGTTTCCCGCCGGGTTGGGCGGAGTGGAACGACAAATACCGTGATACGGTGCGGGAATACTGGAAAGGCGATAATGTCTCAACCGATTTTGCCGCGCGCTTGCTGGGGTCAGGTGATCTCTACGATCAACGTGGCCGTCGCCCGTGGGCCAGCATTAACTTCCTCACCGCTCACGATGGCTTCACGCTGAACGATCTGGTTTCGTACAACGAGAAGCATAATGAGGCCAACGGCGAAGACAATAACGATGGCCATAACGATAACAGCTCCTATAACTACGGTGCAGAGGGCCCGACAGACAACGAAGGCATCAACACCATACGTGAACGGCAAAAACGTAATTTCCTCACCACCTTACTGTTCTCACACGGTACGCCTATGCTGTTGGCGGGTGATGAGTTTGGCCGCAGCCAGATGGGCAACAATAACGGATATTGTCAGGACAGCGAGATCTCGTGGTTGCACTGGGAAAATCTGCCGGAATCCGCTGATGCGCTGCGCGACTTCACCCGTCAGTTACTGGCGCTGCGAGCCAAACAGCCGCTGCTAAGGCGTGAAAGCTGGCGCGATGGCATGGACATTAAATGGTTTAACGCCGGTGGAGGTTTCCAACAGGCTGATCAGTGGGATGATGGCGTGACGCTGGGCGTCTACCTGGGTCGGGCTGATTTACAGGAAGAGGAAGGCATCTGGCATGATGTGCTGATGCTGTTTAATCCGTTTGAAGGCAATGTGCCCTTCCGCATTCCGCAATTTGGTGAAGGCGGCTGGGTACTTGAACTCACCACCTCCGACACCGCCCAAAAGGGCCTCGTCATCACCAAAGAGAAGGACTTTGAGCTGGAAGGCCGCAGCATGGCGCTGTTTAGACGACCTTGAAGTGAAAAGGGAAGCTGGTAACAGCTTCCCTTTTAAACAATAAATGCCTCCGGCCCTTTAGCCGCCAAGGTATTGAGAATGCGTAATGCAGGACCACTCGGCTTAATTTCACCGCGCTCCCATTTAGAAACGCTGTCTACACTCATCCCTAAAGTGTAAGCCAGTAAGGCTTGACTCAGGCCATACTGATTGCGCATGCGTTTTATCTCCTGACCAGACATATCATGCACAGCGGCAACGCGTTGACGGTATTCACTGGCTGAAATACGCGTTGCAATCTGTTCGACGTCCCCATCGGAGAGTAAACCTAAAGCGCGCAACTCCTCGGCGTCCTCGATCATTTCATTTAATGGTACTGGCGTCGTTTTCATCGCAATTCACCTCTCTAAATGTGCCACTCAACTCGAGCTTTAGCAGGTCTGCTGCACTGGCCTGTAAATAACCTTTGGCAAGAATTTTATACGTGGCCAGGACATCATCCTGAATCTCTTTGGCGCTTTTATTGCTCATTTCACACTTGGACCAGCCATCATAAAAAAACAGAGTGTTGCCCCGTTTGAAGAAAATGACCGAACGCGCTCCTCCACGCTTTCCGGCCGTGAGGGCTATACGTTTTTTGATGACGCCACCCCCCAGATCTGCTTCAAACTCTCCCCTTTTAACCTCTGCCGCCGCACAGCACAGGTCATCGTCATAGAGGCCTGTTTTCTTAAAACTGCGGTCAAATCGTTTGTGAACATAAATCGCCATTCCTTAGCTCCCGAGAAAACCCGTAATGATTATTATAGTAACTGTTACGGCATCGTATCAACACAGAGATTAACGTCTTTCTCGAGGCACCTCTCAATAAAAATGGCACTACAAAACCAGCAAAACGGTTAAAAATGTTACGCATCCATAGTGAATGACGCGACCCCTATCACCCGCCGATAAAAAAACCTTAACGAATTCTCGCAATCTGCCGATGGTTATTAATCTGCCCGACTCCCTGATTTTCCTGAACCAGGGGTGCTTTTAGATTAAGGATAATAAGATGAACATCTCCCAGCGTCTTTTGCTGACCCTCTCCATGTTATTTGGCGCCATCATCCTGCAGGCCGTGCTGGCTATCTCGTTGCTATCCGGATTTCAGGACCGTTTTGAATTTGTGCAAACCAACGCCATCCCTTCAATTAAGGACCTTGGCAAACTGATTGACCAAAGCAACCAACTGGCGCTGACGCTGTATAAACATCAAAGCCAATTGCACGACAGCAACATGCCCTCGGTGGAACAACAGATCGATCAGCAAATTAAGGGATTAAAAGCGCTGACGGATTACTACATGACCAACGATATCTCCAATGATGAAGATAAGCGTCTGACCAACGTCGCTTTTGACAATATCCAACAGGTAGCCGCGCAGCTACCTGCCTTTTTAGCCGCTTCACGCGCACATCAAAATGAAATTAGCCTGGGCTTGTTGGAGGGTAACAGCGGCATCGGTGCGGCAATCCGCCAAATGATCAGCGATTATCAAAAACAGCTGGCGCTGAATATTGCCGTGGGTGATGAGCTACGTGCCACCAACCGCAGCACCTTCCATTTTGTGTTGTGGACCACCATTGCAGGCGTCGCCGCCACCGTGGTGATTTTTGGCCTGTTCTCACTGTTTACCGTGATGCGTATTCGCCGCAGCTTGAGCGCCGTGGGTCAGGTGATGTTAACTGCCAGCGAAAACCTGGACCTGACACTGAGCGCAGATGAGAGCCGCCGCGATGAAGTCGGCAACATGGCGCACTCGTTCAACATTTTGATGCAGCGCGTGGCGGATGCCCTCGCATCCGTGCGTAAAGCGTCACAATCTGTCAGCAGTGCCTCAGTACAGATTTCAGCAGGCAATGAAGATCTTTCCGCACGAACAGAGCAGCAGGCGGCTTCACTGGAGCAAACCGCTGCCAGCATGACGGAGCTAAGTGAAACAGTGCGCCAGACGGCAGATAACACCCGCCAGGCGAGTCAACTGGCCGCTAACGCCAGCGTGCTGTCTGAAAAAAGCGGCGCATCGCTGACCACCATGCTCTCCACCATGGACGAGATTCGTGGCAGCTCACGTAAGGTCACAGAAATCGTCTCGATTATCGAAGGCATCGCTTTCCAGACCAACATTCTGGCACTTAACGCCGCCGTTGAAGCGGCCCGGGCGGGAGAACATGGCAAAGGCTTTGCCGTCGTCGCGGGCGAAGTGCGCAGTCTATCGCAACGCTCCAGTAACGCGGCACGTGAAATCAAACTGTTGATTGAGGATTCACACCGCTTGACCGAGGCCGGTGCGAATCAGGCCAGTGATGTTGGTCGCAATATGGACGTGATGAATGACGCCATTCATCAGGTAAGCCAACTGGTGGGAGAAATCGCCGCAGCCGCCGTGGAACAGAGCCAGGGTATTGCGCAGGTGCAACAGGCCGTCAATCAGATGGATGATGTGACCCAGCAAAACGCCGCACTGGTTGAACAAGCAGCTTCGGCTTCACAATCTCTGCAAGGGCAGGCCAGCACCCTGAATCAGTTGGTGAGCAAATTCCATGTTAACGATACGCAGGATGCTGCTCAGCCCGCTTTAATTAAGCCCACACTGCCCAGACCGCAACGGTTAACCGTGGTCAACGACGCCGACTGGCAGAGCTTTTAATCGGGATCCCTCCGCGTAGTCAACGTGGGGGGTGATTTCTCGCCCATAACGCACTACCCTTCTGGGTTTCATCAAGGAGGAGAGATAACCGTGACTTCAGCGCAACTGTTACGCGGCAAATGGGCGATTTATGGCCTGATGTTTTTACCCGGATTTACCTGGGCTTCATGGGTTAGCCGCACGCCCTACATGCGCGACATTCTCCACGCCTCGACGGAAATGATGGGCATGATTCTGTTTGGCTTTTCCTGTGGCTCCATGCTCTGCGTGTTGCTGGCAGGAAAGTTGATTGCCCATTTTGGTACCAGCCGCGTAATGCGCTACGGCTTCGCGTTGCTGTTGTTTGGCATCGTTGTGATGTTGAGTTCGCTGCTGCTGCATAACGCTTATGCGGTGTTCGCCAGTCTGGTGCTGCTCGGCGGAGGAACCGCCCTGGTCGATGTGGTGATTAACGTTGAAGGGGCAGCCTTTGAACGTCTGATAGGCAAATCGATCATGACCACCATTCATGGTTTCTTCAGCTTCGGTACGCTGATTGGCGCGTTGTCGGGGCTTGCCATGACGGCCGCCGATATTAGCATCACCTGGCACTTTGCGCTGATGGTGGTGGTTAATCTGATGATCATCTCTGCTGCCCTGCCTCATCTACCCGCCACCAGCGACAGTGAAAGAAGCGAACATCAACACAGCGGCGGTTTCCTCGCCCAGGTATGGCATGAACTGCGCGATCGCCAACTGCTGGTGCTTGGCGTCGTCATTCTAGCCATGGCTCTGGCTGAAGGCTCTGCTAACGACTGGCTGCCGTTGCTGATGATCGACGGTCACAATCTCAACCACACGCAGAGCACGTTGGTTTACGCGGGGTTCACCGCAGGAATGACCGTGGGACGCTTCCTGGGTGGCTATGTGGTGGATCGCCTCGGCCGCGTTTGGGTGCTACGTGCCAGTGCCTTTTCAGCCGCACTGGGCCTGACGATGGTCATTTTCTCCAACAACTCATGTCTGGCCGCAGCAACGGTGTTGTTCTGGGGGGTTGGCGCATCGCTTGGCTTCCCGCTGACCGTTTCAGCAGCAGGCGATGGCAAAAATAGTGCCATTCGCGTCACCCTCGCCGCCACCCTCGGCTATCTGGCCTTTCTGGTGGGCCCGCCTGGACTGGGCTTTATCGGCGAACACGCAGGCCTGCGTATGGCGATGTTGCCGGTACTGGTGATGGTGTTATTGGCCCTGATGTGTGCTGGGGCGGCGGGAGCAAAACAGGTTGAGAAGGCCAGAACCTCGGCCTGAGTGATAAAAGTCATGGACTTTTTGGGGAGCCCTTTCCCAAAAAGTCCATTCTGGAATTATGCGGCCAGCATAAGCGTGTTGAAATCATCATTGGCAGGCGGCAATCGTGCATCGCTCAGGCGATGTACGATGGTCAGCACGGTGCCACCTGCATCATCAGGCGTAATCACGAAACGGACCTCACTTTCCAAATAAGGAGGCTCATCGTCACGCAAGCGGTAACGGATCTCTTGCCCCGGATGACTGGCAAGGGGTTCATCCTGCGCCAACAGGTTAGCGGGTAACCACATCTCGCGATATTCGGCGATACTGATGGCGCGCCAGACTTTTTCCGGTGGTGCATCCAGTTGATACTCTTGTACCAATTCGTTAGTTTTTTCGACTTCACTCATTGATCTATATCCTTCAGCAAGCTTTTCAGTGCCTCAATACGTGTTGGCCAGAATGCGCGATATTTAGCTAACCAGTTGACCAGGAAAGTCATCCCTACCGGGTCCACTTCATAATTCACAAATCGCCCCTGACGCTCTTCACGTACCAGCCCGGCTCCCCGCAGTACGGCGAGGTGCTGAGACATCGCCGACTGGCTGATCTCCATGCCCTCGCGCAGCGCCGTGGCATTCAGGCGCCCCGCCGACAATTTTTCAAATATGGCACGGCGGGTCGGATCCGCCAGTGCTTTGAATATCGCGTTCTCAATCATGTCAATGACATTAGCATTCACTTATATCAGCAGCAAGGTGATGTTCAGCGATTTCATGTTCGCTGATAATCACATTGCTCACCAGACCATAGTCCACAGCCTGCTCGGCACTCAGCCAAAAGTCACGCTGCGTATCCTGTTCTATCGTCTCAAGCGCCTGCCCAGTTGCACTGGCGAAGATAGCATTGAGCCGATTTTTCATGCGCACGATTTCATTGCTGTATATCTGCATATTGCTGGCCGGGCCCTGCATGCCCCCCGAAGGCTGATGCAATAAAAATCGGGTGTTGGGCAACGCATAACGATGTTCTTTTTTGGCCGCAACATAGATAAGCGCCCCTGCACTCGCGACGCAGCCCGAACCAATCATGATTACCTCTGGCGAGATAAAGCGGATGGCGTCGAAGATCATATCCCCCGATTCCGCATGACCACCTGGAGAGTTAATAAAAATCGTAATCGGAAGATTACTAATTGCCGCGAGAATGTGCAGATGCTGCACCACCTCTTTCGCCATCTTTTCATCCACGGTGCCAGTGATGAAAATTTTACGCGCGTTGATCAAGTGTTCCATCAACGAGGAAGGTATAGACACCGCAGAGGGTGGCGAGGCAGGTTCGGTGTGGCTATAGCGCATGAGTGATCTCCACGAAAGTGATAAACACCCAAACACATTAGCAGTTACTTATCTGTTTTGCGAAATTATGTCATCCCGATGGAGTGCAGACGGTCTGGACTACGCTTGCTGCCCTCTTGAGCATCGCGCGAATATTCATGTCGGTGCGCATGAATGCGCACCCTACGAAATACCACACCCATTCTTGTAGGGCCGCCATTTATGGCGACCGTCAGGCGACTGAAAAGCATCACGCCATACTGGCCGCATCAACAACTTAACGAACTGGCAGATTATTTTTTGCTACTGTTGCTGATATTTTCGAATTGCTGGGTGAGATAGTTGCTGGTGTTATTCAGCACGCTGACCATCTTATCCAGATTGGTGAACTGGGTTTTATAGCGCGCAATTTTGTCATCAATACGCTTACTCGAAGTGTTGTACTGATCGGTCAGCTGATTCAGCTTCTTACTGATGCTATCGGTTGCACCCTGCAACACTCCTTTGCTGCTGAGAAAGGCGGTAAACGTGGTGTCCAGCACCGTGGTCACGCCGGTTTTCTTGCCGTCGCCAGTGAACATATCGCGTATGCCATCCGGACGAACACTCATCGCACTGGTGAGTTTGTCCGCGTCCAGTTTTAGCTTGCCGTTGGTCGGGTCCGTGGTGATACCTGCCTGACTCAGGGTTTTATACACCCCAGAACCTGAAGAGTTCGCCAGAATACTTTTTAGCTGCGTCTGGATGTTACGCAGCGTGCCGTCGCCCAACAATGCACCGTTTTTACTGTCCTGATCTTTCCCTGCATCCACCGCCGTGTATCTCGTCAGATTGCCGATGGTGTCTTGCAGGGAGTTGTAAGCATTGACCCATTCGGTAATCGCCGTTTTTGCTTTGCTGGTATCACTGCTGACCGTTAACGTCTGATTGCCGGTGGTTTGGTCATTCAGCTTCAGCGTAATGCCTTCAACCGCATCAGTGATGGTGTTGCTACTGCTTTCAATCGCCACATTGTTCACGGTCAGGCTGGCATTCTGCGCCTCAACACTCTGCTTCATCCCACTGTTGGTCTGGTCGGCCGCATCAAAACCAATAAAACTGTGCAGCGTATCATCACCGGTCACGCTCAACGATTTTACCGCATGCTCGGTACCAGTAGCGGTAGAAGTCAGAGAGAGACGAAACTCCGTGCTGGAGACCTTAATCAGACTGGCGCTGATGCCGACATTTGACTTGTTAATACTGTCACGCAGTGCTGAAAGTGAGGTCTGCTCTTTGGACAGTGTGATGCTGTGCTCTTTACCATCTTCGGTGACAAATTTTAGGGTGCGTGACGCCGCATCGCTGCCGATGGCGGTTTTCACATCATTCGATTTTTCACTGGTCAGGGTTTGCGACTGTGCCAGATGCGCCACGCTGACGGTATATTTTCCGGCCAACGCATTGCCATTGGTATCGGCGCTGAATGCACTGGAGCTGGAAGTGGTCGAGGTGGCCGTGTACAGCGCGGCATCTTTTAATTTGGTGTTCGCCGTCTGGAAAGCCTGAATTGCAGTTTTCAGTGTGCCATAGGCAGACAGCTTCGCCGTTGCGGCGGACTGCTGCTTGGAAATGGGCGCCAACGACTGCTTTTCCGCCGCTGTCAGCTTGTCCAGAATGGTGCTTAAACCCAATCCTGAACCCACACCTAATGTTGAAATCCCGGCCATGTACGTAACTCCTGTTATTTTGACGTTACGGTACTATCGGCAACTTAAGGCAAACCTTAAATAAAAACTGATCATTTCTTTACGCTATCCTTACGAATAACCTTACCTTTCGCACTAAACCAGTGCAGAAGCCGCATTGCAGGCGGGTTTGCGGTGTTAAACAGCAAAATGTCCGATTTGAATAAAACATGATGTAACTCACATTTAAGGGTCACCACACTTGTCGGAAAAGCTGGCCCGCTTATGATCTTGCCAGATTGTTACTGCGTGCAACGCAGGCAAAACCTGACACGCCGTCCTCCCGGTGGGTCGGGTTTTTTCTTTTTCAGGGCAGACAAAATGAAAATCGCGAAAATACTTAACAATAACGTCGTGGTCGTGCTGGGTGAACATGGCAAAGAACAAGTGGTCATGGGACGCGGACTGGCCTTTCAAAAACGCGTGGGGGATGAGTTGGATACGCAACAGATCGAGAAGATCTTTGCGCTGCAAAGTGATGCGCTTACCGGACGACTCAGCGAATTACTTTCGGATATTCCAATAGACGTGATCACCACCAGCGAACTGATTATCGCCAACGCGCGCCAGCAGTTAGGCCAGCCTTTGCATGAGAGTCTGTCCATTGCGCTCTGCGATCACTGCCATTTCGCCATTGAGCGTCATCAGCAAGGTATTCCCATCCGTAATGTGCTGAAATGGGAAATTAAGACGCTCTATCCCAAAGAATTTCAATTGGGCATCGAAGCGCTGGCACTGATCAATAAACGCCTGGGCGTGGCGTTACCTGATGACGAAGCCGCGTTTATCGCCCTACATCTGGTGAACGGGCAACTCGGCAGCGACTTCGCAGATGTCTCACATGTCACCCAATTCATGCAGGAAATCTTGCATATCGTGAAGTATCGATTGCAACTTGATTACCGCACCGACAGCCTCAGTTATAACCGCTTCGTCAATCACCTAAAGTTTTTCGCCCAGCGCATGCTCGGAAAACGCGGTGTCTGCAGTGAAGATGAGTCTTTGCATGACGTGGTAAGGGATAAATATCCCCTTGCTTACCAGTGCTCACTGAAGATTGATCAACATATACAGCAAAAATATTTGTATGCCCTGTCGACGGAAGAACGCATGTTTCTCACGATTCATATCGAGCGCGTGCGCAAAGAGACGTTGGCCTTGCAGGAAGATGCTGACGAGGCATAAAGCCGGGCGCGACTGCGCCCGGCCATCGTATTACTTTAGAGCCTCACCATGGCTGCGAATCACGTCCTGATACCAGAAGAAACTCTTCTTACGCGATCGCTCCAGCGTGCCATTGCCGGCATCATCACGATCGACATAAATAAAGCCGTAACGTTTGGAGAATTCAGCCTTAGAAGCGCTGACTAAATCAATCGGCCCCCAGCAGGTATAGCCCATCACCTCGACACCATCTTCAATCGCCTCACGCACCTGCACTAAGTGATCGTTCAGATATTGAATGCGGTAATCATCATTAATACTGCCATCCGCATCGACTTCATCTTTAGCACCCAGCCCGTTTTCCACAATAAACAGCGGCTTCTGGTAGCGGTCATACAGAATATTTAGCAGGATGCGCAGTCCTTCAGGATCGATCTGCCAGCCCCACTCCGAACTGGCCAGATGCGGGTTGGGCACCATGGACAAAATATTGCCACGCGCTTTCTGGTTCTCTTCTTCATTGGTCGTGACGCAACCGGTCATGTAATAGCTGAAAGAGATGTAATCAACCGTGTTCTGCAGGTCGCGTTTATCGGCATCAGTGATGGTGATCGAAATATCGCGGTCGGCAAAGAAGCGTTTCATATATGCTGGATAGGCTCCGCGCACTTGTACATCGCCAAAGAACAGCCATTCACGGTTCTGTTGCAGCGTCTCCAGCACATCCGCCGGGCGACAGCTCAATGGGTAGAGCAATGCCCCCAGCAGCATGTTGCCGATTTTTCCGTCCTGCACGATTTCGTGGCATGCTTTCACCGCACGTCCACTCGCCACCAACTGATGATGGATAGCCTGATAAATGGCTTGCTGATCGCTCTCTTCCGGCAAGCCCACGCCGGTAAACGGCGCGTGTAACGACATATTGATTTCATTAAAAGTGAGCCACAGCTTCACTTTATGCTGGAAACGGGTAAACACGGCGCGCGCATAGCGTTCGAAACAATCGATAGTGATGCGATTGCCCCAGCCACCGTATTGCTTGATCAATCCGTAGGGCATTTCGTAATGCGACAGCGTCACCAATGGCGTGATGTTATATTTCGCCATCTCGTCAAACAGGCGATCGTAAAATGCCAGGCCCTCTTCATTCGGCTCGGCTTCATCACCCTGAGGGAAAATACGCGTCCAGGCGACCGAGGTCCGTAGCACGGTAAAACCCATCTCAGCGAACAGCTTAATGTCTTCCGGGAAGCGATGATAAAAATCAATCGCGGTGTCCTTGATGCCAAAATCATCACCGCTGCGCTCCACGCGCGCACCGAATATCCCTTTAGGTTGCAGATCTGAGGTCGACAGCCCTTTGCCGCCCGCCTGCCAGGCACCTTCAACCTGATTGGCAGCGACAGCGCCACCCCATAAGAATGCATCTGGGAAACGTGTAGTCATTTACTTGCTCCTTGGTTATTTCAGTACGGCCAGCAACGGTGAGCCTTCACTTACCGTTCGGTTGTTAAGGGTCAACACATCAATGAAGTCATCACTGTTACTCACCAACACCGGTGTGGTGAGGTCGTAACCTGCGGCTTTGATTGCCTTGATATCGAACTCCAGCAGCACATCGCCCACCTTCACCGGCTGATCGTTTTTGACCTGCGGATGGAAATACTGTCCATCGAGTTTCACGGTATCGAGCCCAACGTGAATCAGTACCTCTGCGCCTTGAGCGGACGTCAGGCCAATCGCATGACCGGTTCGAAACATCGATGACACCACGCCATCTACCGGTGATACGACGCGCCCGACTTGCGGCATGATGGCCGCGCCTTTACCCAGTAAGCCGCTGGCGAAAGTTTCATCTTTGACCTCGTTTAGCGGAATGACCTCGCCCACAATCGGGCTGAGCACGCTTTCACGGCGCGTCAGTGGCGTTGCCGCGGGCACAACGGTTGGTTCCGGGACGGTAACTGTCGGCATCGACTCCTGCAATCCGAACAGATAGGTCGTCACGCAGGCAAACAACAGGGCAACCGTCGCGCCGCCGAAGGCGGCCAGTACGCTGGCGTCAATACCGCTGCCGGGCACCACCTGGATAAAGGTGAAGATGCTGGGAAAGCCGAATGAGTAAATGGTGGTGTGCCAGAAGCCAAGAATGGCGGCACCCAATGCCCCACCTACACAGCCAAAGATGAACGGACGACGACGCGGTAACGTGACGCCATAAACGGCGGGTTCTGTAATGCCGAAAATACTGGCGGTGAAAGCTGAACCTGCCATTGCTTTGAGTTTCACCTCGCGGGTGCGCAGGAAAATGCCCAGCGTGGCACCGGCCTGGCCCAACACCGCGGGCATCAGCAACGGCAACAGCGTGTCGTGACCGAAATTGGCCAGGTTGTTGAGCATAATCGGCACCAATCCCCAGTGCAGACCAAAAATCACGCACACCTGCCAGATGGCTCCCATTACGGCTCCGGCCATCATTGGGCTGAGGCTGTAAATCCATAAATAGCCTTCTGCCAGCATGCGGCTCAACCAGGTAGCGGCTGGGCCAATGGCGAGGAAGGTTAATGGCACCGTGATCAACAAGCAGACGAGCGGCGTGGTGAAGTTGCGTACCGCACTCGGTGAACGCGGATGAACCCAACGCTCAACTCGGCTGGAGACCCATGCTGCGAAAATAATCGGGATCACCGATGAGCTGTAATTGAGGATCTCTAATGGAATGCCGACAAAAGTGAGGGGCTGACCGGCCTGCTGCTGTTGCAATGCTTCCAGAATCAGCGGATGTACCAGCGCCGCGGCAATCGCCATACTGACAAAAGGATTGCCGCCGAATTTTTTCCCGGCACTGTAACCCAAGAGAATCGGCAAGAAGTAGAAAAGGCCGTCGCTGGCAACAAACAGCACTTTATAACTGCCGCTACTCACCTCCATCACACCTAACACTAACGCCAGCGCCAGCAGGCCTTTAATGATGCCCGTGGCGATCATCACACCGATAAACGGGGTGAAAATCCCGGAAACCAGATCGATAAAGCGGGCAAACAGGTTTTGCGGTGCACCATCTTCGGCATCAGGTTGATTATCCAGCGCATAGCGCGTAGTCAGCGCGCGATAAACGTCTGCCACCTGATTGCCTATCACCACTTGATACTGCCCGCCGCTTTCTACCACCATGATCACGCCAGGATTGTTTTTCAGCGTCGCCGTGTGCGCCTTTTGGCTCTCTTTCAATTTGAAACGCAAACGGGTCGCACAGTGCATCACACTGAGGATATTCTCTTTGCCGCCCACGCCTGCGACGATGTCATCTGCCAGTTCCTGATACTGCATCACTCTTTCTCCTGCAAAACGCCCCGAATTTCGTGCAAAAAAAAACCTGAGGCGCGCCCTCTCACATCGAGAAAGGGCGCGCCTCAGGTTTTGCCTGCCGAACAGTAACAATCCTTAACGCAGGCTATCTTGCTAAGCTGCGCTAAAAAGTAGCAAGGAGTTTTCTAAAAATGCACTGAAAAATGTGAGGTGCATCAACTCTCATTCAAGAATGAAGCAAAGATCCGGCACGCTGCAACGCCGATAGCGCCAGTGCAGTGAG
Organism: Pantoea sp. EA-12; assembly: GCF_030053355.1. Lineage (NCBI taxonomy): Bacteria > Pseudomonadati > Pseudomonadota > Gammaproteobacteria > Enterobacterales > Erwiniaceae > Pantoea > Pantoea sp. EA-12. The sequence continues at coordinate 190,532 of NZ_JASGBY010000001.1, forward strand.
TAATACGCCGATAACGATTAAAAATTTATAACTCAATGCCTGAAGCAGCAAAATACCGAGCACACCACCCGCGAGAAAGGCCAGCACGGTGAAAAAGTGCAGCTTAAGACGCTCAATATAGAGTGGTGCTTCCTTAGGGGATTCCTTACGGCGCAACACATCCAACAACATCGCCAATTCAATGCCAATATCCGTTGCCGTGCCGGATACATGGGTGGTGCGGACACGTGCGTTGGATATGCGTGTCACCACAGCATTTTGCAATCCCATCAGAAAGCTCAGACTCAAAATCAGTAAAACACCTGATTCACTGAAACGAAACCAGCTTTCAACCACGCCAAGTGCTAATAGTGCCACGCCTTCCAGCAGAATATTGATAGCGTAAATACCCTGAATTTTCCGCCTGCGCCCCGAGTTAATAATCATCGTTGATACCGACGAACCCGCAATAAACAGCAGCACGATCAGCAGAAAAAACAGGCCGACGTGCAAATTTGCTTTTGCCAGATGGTCGGAGAGAGAGGAGACGTTGCCCGTCATGTTGGCGGAGAAAAAACCCACCGTCTCAAATGCAGCAGTATTAAGCGCACCCGCTACCGCCGCTAGCGTACAAGCCAGGCGAATATCGGTATTAAATGTACGCGTACTTTCAGAGGTGATCAGCATGACATTTCCCGGCCCTGGTAAAGGAAGATATTTTCCTCCTGCGAACGGAAATTCTCAAGCGTCAGGGATACATGCTTTTTTCTCGATGAGACTCACAGTGTGCGCGGTGGATGTTTCAAAAGAAAAGGTCATCGCGATATTTAAACAATTCCAGATCGCTGTTGATACCCAGTTTTTTCATTCCTGCTTGTTTGTGCCCACTGATGGTCTTGCGGCTGCGCTTGAGTTTTTCTGCGATTTCGCTATTTCTCATGCCATCAAGAATGCAACGAATCACTTCCGCTTCACGTGGAGAAAGCATGCTATCCAGTCGTGATATCAAAAGATCATTTTTCTCTGCTGCCGGCATATCTAATACGGTTCCGTCGCATTTACGCATTGGAATTTTGGCTAATTCGATACCAATCTGTTCCGGGATAAAGCGCTGGCCACGACACACCACGCGCAATGCCTGTAAATAGGTTTTAGCGTCTTCTCTCTTAGAAAGGTAACCTTTTATACCGCGCTGAAATGCAGCACGTATCACTGCCAGATTCTCCATAGAGGAGTAGAGAAGAATATTTAAATGAGGGTGATGCGTGAGAATCAGTTTAATCAGTGATAAGCCATCCAACTCATCGTGCCCAAGAATATAATCCAGCACCAGCACATCAACCTGATGCTGCTGCAACCAGTGCAACAGGTCGCGGCTGTGGCCAAAACTCCCCACGATCTGCATATCATGTTGGTTACTGACAGCCATCTCCAAAGATAACCGAATCATTGGATGGTCATCCAGCAGCACCACTGCCATTTTTTCACCTACCGGACAGCTCATCACATTCACCCCGTCAAAGACCTGTTAAACGGCAGATGATCCTGATTTATGCTCAATGCGCATAGCGCGGCACCCGCATATTCTGAGTCAGCGTTTTCTATTTGACGGGTAGGGATTCACTGACTGAATGATATTCAGGAAGAACACAGAACAAAACCAAAAATTGAATGTTATAAAATGTTCCGATTAAAACCATACTTCATCAAACAATCATGAAACTGAACATTATTCCCACAATGCAACTTTAAGGAAATGGAGCGTTTATAATGACTGATCGTTTTATTGTTAAGGTTAAGCCGCATAGCAATTTCTCGCTGGCTGCTATATTGTGAAAACCATTTCAACATATTGAATTCCTGCGGTGACAATGAAGAATCCCCCCCTCTAAACCGGATATTCCCGTTGCTCTCACCTGACAGGTTTAAACCCTGAATGATCTTTTTCAAAGAAATGGTTTTAGACAAAATAGTGACAGAAGACAGGCCATTAGCAAAGAAATTGAGCAATGCTGAATCCGTTATTTCTGTCAAAATCACCACATTAACATGAGGATACAACGACTGTAGCAAACGCAGGAAGACATAGGTGGCTTCTACATCATCAACCTCGGTTTTGAGTTCAAGAATTAGCGCATCAACACGCTGATAAATCAGCACGTGCTTCGCTTCACTGATAGAGGCACAAGCCAACAACTGATGCCCCTTCTCATTCAGCAATGCAGATAATCCCTGCGTAGCCCAATAGTTTGCATCGATATTTAAAATATTCATGATGATTATCAGAAGAGTAAAAAAACATTAAATCGTGAATGCTGTTTTTTTAAAATCGGAGAGTAACGTTTTTTTTGTACGATAAAGCTTACAAATCAAAAATTGCGTTGCCGCTCACTGGCGCAGCGGCAGCGACACACTAAAATTATGGCGTGACTAGCTAGTCCTCAAATCTCTTGGAACATTGATACGAGGTCTTCCTATGAAACAACAGAGCTACAGAGGCGGTGCAGGGAATTTTGCTAACGATCCTGCTCGTGCGAGAGAAGCGGGCAAAGCAGGAGGCAAAGCCAGCGGAGGCAACTTCAGAAACGATCCTGAACGCGCCGTTGAAGCGGGTCGGAAAGGAGGCAAAATAAGTCGCCGTCCTCCAACGAAGTCTGAATAAAGCGCTTTAGGATGTTATCGGCCAGGGACTGGCTTCATCCTTTCAATTCAATGAATAAAACTCCCCTGACCATCTCATCATCCCATTTGCTGTTAACCCTGCCCTATCTAAAGCGTGGTTGTCCCTGCCAATTTTTTCTTTGCACAATGCAAAAATGCACGTAACCTATATATAAAACATATGTGTTTCATATACGGACTGGATAATGGGTATCGTTAAAATATCGGACCTGATGCATGAGAATCTCCGCGTTGCCAGCACCGCGCTGAGCCGTTCGATCAATGCGCAGGCTGAACACTGGATGAAAATCGGTATGTTGGCCGAACTTTATCCCCATCTGAGTCATCATGAGTTGACGCGCCTGCTGATGCGCGTCGAACGCGACGGCGGCGCTGATTTAGCACAGTTGCTCGACCAGCCTACTTACACTTCGCAAGGAATCGCGCAATGAGCATCAAATTACACACCGCTGCAGAAATCGAACTGGCACGTGCCGCCGGACAAGCCGCAGCAAAAGTGCTTGAAATTATCACCCCTCACGTCAAACCGGGCGTGACCACCGATGAACTGGACGCCATTTGCCACGACTATATCGTCAATGAGCTGAAAGTCGTGCCCGCCAACATTGGCTATCACGGCTATACCCGCACCACCTGTACCTCGGTGAATCACGTGGTGTGCCATGGTATTCCTGGCGACAAAAAGCTCAAGCAAGGTGACATCGTAAACATCGACGTCGCCATTATCAAAGACGGCTGGTACGGTGATACCAGCCGCATGTATTACGTCGGTGAACCTTCTGTTCGCGCGAAACGCCTGGTCGAAATCACCTACGAATCGATGGTGGCGGGCATTAAGGTGGTGAAACCCGGTGCCACGCTAGGTGATATCGGCGCCGCCATTCAGCAAGTGGCGGAGAAAGCCGGGTTCTCGGTGGTTCGTGAATATTGCGGGCACGGTGTCGGTCAGGTCTATCATGATGAACCACAAATTCTGCACTATGGCACACCGGGTACCGGCCTCGAACTGAAAGCAGGCATGATTTTCACCATCGAACCGATGATTAACGCTGGCAAAGCGGGCACCAGCGTGCTGTCTGATGGCTGGACTGTGGTCACCAAAGATCGTTCGTTGTCTGCGCAGTGGGAACATACTGTCGCAGTCACCGAAACGGGGTTTGACTTGTTAACACCCTGGCCAGAGGGAACAGGCGATTACGCGGCGATTTAAAAGCGGGCGTCATACAGGGCGCGTCTACAATAGCTTGTCGGGTTCTTGTAAGATGCGCACCATCATTTTTCTGCGATCAGGAATTCAAGTTAATGCGTGAACAAGCCATTTTTGCCGGCGGCTGTTTCTGGTGTACCGAAGCGATTTTCCAGTCAATTGATGGCGTGTTAAGCGTGGAGAGTGGTTACATCGGAGGCCATCTGCCATCGCCCACTTACGACCAGGTTTACAGTGACACCACCGGTCATGCGGAAGCGGTTAAAATCGAATTTGATCCGACGATTGTCAGCTACGCCGACTTACTCGATATCCATTTCGCCACGCATGACGCGACGCAGGAAAATATCAAAGATGGCGTCGTCCGTTCCCGCTATCGTTCCTCCTTGTTCCCCAACAGCGATGCGCAACGCATCGCCGCTGAACAAGGCATTGCCCGCGCAGCAGCCGAACTCGGGAAACCCTTGGTGACGCGCTTAGAACCGCTGGCAGAGTGGTATGCGGCTGAAGATTATCACCAGAATTTCTGGGAAAAAGAGGGGCAGGAAAACGCCTTCTGCATGATGAATATTCCAGCGAAACTGCAAAAGCTGCGTAATAAGTTCCCGAAGCAGGCCACTGACGCTTAACGCCCCATCTGATCAATCACCAGCGTGATGCGTTGAATCACGTTCTGCGCCGCCCGTGACAACTGACGCGACGGCGCCGTACAGAGTGCCAGCGTCAGCGGGCGCATCACGCTGTTTTTAAGCGGCACAAAACAGAGCTGCTTCTCTTGTACTTCCGTCATCACATCCAACAAACTCAGCACGCATACCCCTGTGCCCTGCGCCACCAAACTCCGAATCAACCGAATATCATTGCAGGCGATACGGTTATCCGGCGCCATGCCCTGTTTACGGTATAACGCCGCCACGCGTTCATGCACCACCAGTGAATCACCGGGAATGATGTGACGTTCCATGCTCAACTGACTCAGTGACAGCGAATCTTGTTTGCTCAGCGGATGGGAAGGTGCCATCACAATGCCCATCTCCAGTTCGGCAAACGCCAGCACATCCAACCCACTCTGCCCCGCCGGGTCGAGAATGAGACCAAAATCGATCGCCGACTGGCGGATCAATTGACTAATGGCGTGGCTGTTATCCACGGTGAGTTCAAGCCGGAGCCACTGATGCTCACGTGCCATGTCACCGATCGCATCTGCTACCGGTCCTTTGGTCAGTGATTGCACCAAACCCGCGCTGACATTGCCGCGTTTTAAACCCTGAATATCGTCGAAGCGTTGCCGCGTCACGCGAAATTCCCGCTGCCAGCGCATCACATCGTCGTACAGCAATTCTCCGGCAGTGGTCATGCGCAGCCCTTCTGGCAAGCGCTCAAACAGCGGCGTGCCAAAGCTTTCCTCGGCCTGCAATATCTGCCGGTTAATCGCCGATGCTGAGACATGCAGTTTCTCAGCTGCTTTACGCAAACTTCCGCTGCGCGCGACTTCCGCAAAATAGATTGAAAAACGTGAAAACGGACTCATGCGCCACCTGTACTGATTTTTGCAACAGTTAAGTGAATTCTTACTGATGGATTTGTACAGGGCTAATTATTCACAATGTCCTGACAAAAATGAAGTCTTTCAGCAGCGCCTTTTGTGAGCCACTAACAGGAACATCGCCATGCATACACCGACTCCTCCTGCACATTGTACCTTCGAGCCCGATGACTGGCTGCGCCTGGCGCGTCAGTGGCACCCTGTGGCGCGCTCCTGCGATATCACTGGCGCGCCGGGTAAAGCTGTCCTGCTGGACGAGCAATTAGTGGTCTATCGGATTCATGGCAAAGTCGTGGTTGCACGGGACGTCTGCCCGCATCGCGGCGTTCCATTAACACTCGGCTTTCATGATGAAGAGGGCGTGGTTTGTCCTTATCACGGCTTGCGCTTTGGTGATGATGGGCGTTGCAACCGTATCCCCTCCAGCCCAGGTCAGCCGATTCCTGCCAAGCTCAATTTGATCAGTTATCAAGTCGAAGAGCGCTTCGGGTTGATCTGGGTGTGCATCGCGCCCGATGCGGATAATCCGTCACCTTTGCCGAGTATGCCTCACTGGGACGACGTCGGTTTCCAGCAGATTAACTGCCCCGGTTTTGAAGTAGATGGGTTCGCTGGCCGTCAGGTGGAAGGTTTCCTGGATGTGGCACATTTTGCGTGGGTGCACACTGAAACCTTTGCCGACCCCAATAATCAGGTCGTGCCGGCTTACAACCCCGTTGAAACCGACACCGGTTTTGCCGTGGATTACTGGAGCTCTGTGAGCAACTTCGCCGCCGACAGTCCGCAGCAAGCCCCTGAAGGATTTGAATGGTTGCGCCATTTTGAAATGCATCTGCCTTTTACCGCCACACTCACCATCCATTTTCCTGGTGAATCACGGCTGGTGATTATGAACGCGGCTTCTCCGGTATCTGCCCGGAAAACACGGATGTTTGCCCCCATCGCGCGTAATTTCGATCTGCACGTGCCAGTGGAAGACGTGCACGCCTTCAATCTAAAGGTGTTTGAAGAAGACCGTTTGATGGTCGAAACGCAAAAACCGGAACGTTTGCCACTGGATCTGGCGCTGGAAGCGCACATTCCGGCAGACCGCAGTTCCATCGCCTATCGTCGTGGCCTGAAACGCATGGGCTTTGGTGAATTCTTCCTGGTGTAGTGGAGGCGCCCATGAAAACAGAATTGAAGGTTATAGTGGATGGTATCTACCGTCAGGGTCGTCATAACCTGAGCGTCAATCTGGTCGCGGATAATGGTCAGCCACTGCCCGAATGGCAGCCGGGTGCACATATTGATGTTCATTTACGTGATGGTTTGATTCGTCAATACTCGCTGACCGGTCAAAGCCGCGTACGCAGCCATTATCAAATCTGTATTGCGCGCGATCGTCAGTCACGTGGCGGATCGCGTTACGTGCATGACTCGCTGAGGCCGGGTCAGGTGCTGAATATATCGGCACCCCGCAATCTGTTTCCCCTGCAACCTGCAGGCAAAGTGATTCTAATGGCCGCCGGTATTGGCATCACGCCATTGTATGCCATGGCGGAAGCGCTGGAGCTGTCTGGCGTGCCCTTTGTGTTGCACTACTATGTGAAACAGCGTGGCGATGAAGCCTTTCTGGCGCAGCTATCAAAGCCCTTTGCGCACGGTTTTTGTGAAATCTGGTACAGCAGTGAAGGCCACAGTCCACGCGACCACCTTCCCGCCGAGTTGCTGACGATCGCGGAGGATACCCATCTCTATTTATGCGGCCCGCAAGAGTTCATGACGCAGGTTTCGCAGCAGGCCACAGCTCGCGGCTGGCGCAGTGAGAATATTCACACCGAAGCGTTTAAGCCCGCGCTTCCCACATCAATGGCTATTGATGAAGGTTTCACTGTCACGATTGCCCGTACCGGGCAGCAATGCATTGTTTCTCCCGATCAAACCATCGCCCGTGTGCTGCTGGAAAACGGTGTCGATGTGCCGCTCTCGTGTGAAATGGGCATGTGCGGCGCATGCCTGACGCGTGTCACTGAAGGCGAGATCGATCACCGCGATACCGTTCAGTCTGACGCCGAAAAATCCGGCGCTGAGCAGTACATTGCATTGTGCTGCTCACGCAGTAAGTCAGCGAACCTGGTGATCGACTTGTGACTTATTGAGTGCGGGTTGTCAAAAAGGGCACATTGCCTGAAGCTCTGACGCCTCTGCTGCACCCTCAGGGCTATCCGCAGCGCTGAGACTTTTACGTTGGGCCAGGAGCCCCACGCGGGGAGGCGTGGGTCAGTTCGCGGCCGACCATGGATGGTCATCCGCGAACGGTCCGTCCGGCACGACGTGGAAGTCGAAGGTACCGCTTTAGCGGCGCGAGGACGGCCCAGAGGGGGCAGTAGTGGCGGCAGAGCCCGCACTGAAAAGAAAGGCCGCTTATCAATAAGCAGCCTAAGTCCTTAACTGGCAAGCATCACGGCAAGGTCACGTGTTTCCGCAGTGTAAACACACTGACGCTTTGCACCATATTGGCTGCTTGCTCGCTCAACATGGCCGAAGCTGCCAGCGACTGCTCGACCAGAGAGGCATTCTGCTGAGTGGTGATGTCGATTTGGCTGATCGCGGTATTAATCTGGCTGATACCATCAGCCTGTTCAGCGCTGGCCTGGTTAATTTGTGACAACACTTCTTTCATATTCACCACGTTCGACATCATCTCTGACATCAGTTTGTTGGCATCCGCCACCATGTCACGTCCATCGACAATGCGTGTGGAGGATTCTTCAATCAGGTGACGAATTTCATGTGATGAAGTGGCTGTTTTCTGTGCCAGCGCACGGACTTCCTGTGCTACCACAGCAAAACCACGGCCATGCTCGCCTGCACGGGCGGCTTCAACTGCTGCATTGAGCGCCAAAATATTGGTCTGGAACGCGATAGAATCAATAAGATTGATAATCTCGGCCATACGGCCTGCAGAATCATGAATCTCAGCCATCTTAGTCGAAACATTATTCATCATGCTGGCGTTCTCTTCTACTGCACTTTCCGCCTTTTGCGACAATCCCGCTGCGAAATGGGTGTTGTTTCGCGTATTACTGATGGTCGCGGTAAATTCCTCAACGGATGCCGCCGTCTGTTCTACTGAACTGGCCTGCTCTTCCGTGCGTGCAGCAAGATCGTTAGTGCCCGACATGATTTCGCTGGCACCACCGGAAATCTGTTCGGCGCTAATGCGTATATTGCTGACAATCTCCGACATCTTCTCCTGCATTTGCTGAATGGCACAAATTAATTCTCCCATTTCATCTTTACGCTTTTCGTAAAAACCAGAGCTGAGGTCACCATCCGCTACACGACCCAGGAAGCTAATAACATTTTTCAGAGGAACAGTAATCGAACGGATAATAATCCAACCGAGCACAGCCGAAAGTCCAATAGCCACGATAAAAATAATTACCATGGAAATTTTCGTACTGTGATAAGACCCCATAAAATTATTATAAGACCCATTCATCTGCTGCTCTTGAAGCGCAATGAAACGCTGAACCTCACCCGTATATTCACCCTGCCTTGCAGCCATGGTCGTGAGATAATAGTCCAGTGCTTTTGCGGGATTCTGTTTAAGGAGTTGCAGGAATTCATTACGCACCTGCAAATAAGCAGCACGTTTCTCATTTAGCACTTTCAAATATGCCAGTGACTCTTCGTCACTCGCCAATACATCTAGTTTTCGGTATATCTCGGAGATCTGCCCGGTTGAACGTTGTAAGCCATTCATGATAGTGGCTCGCCGCTCTTCGTCAATGGGGCTCAACAGCAAAGCCTGCTGCTGTATGGTCGCATTGATCTCAGCGATCAGTTGATTACCCAATGAGATGGTCGGGTAATCATCCTTCATCATGCCATTAACTCCCGTTTGTGCCAGGAATAGTGAATTCAGTCCCATGGCTGCGACCAGCAGCAACATCGCGATATTGATGAGCGAGGAAATAATAAGTTTGGTGCGTAATTTTACATTACGTGAAAATCCTTGAACTACGTCCATTTAGAAACCTCAATGATTTTATTGATAAGTCATAAATTGCCAGGTGTCTTTTAAAAGCCGATAAAAGAATAGACGCCATCATGAATCAACAGCATCGTTGTTGTTATCGTCAGTGACGACGTTAACCTTAATAGTTTTACTTAACTGTTACTTAATGACCCAAGAGGATTTACTTAGTGTGTATATGTTAAAAAATAAATTTGATCAGTTAAACTGAACTATTTTTGGAAATCATCATGTGTTTAATTTAAAGACATTATTTACTAAACCAATGATCTCACTCGTTACCTGGCATTCGATTAACATAAAGTCACTTTTAGCGAACTATCAATAATTTCTGTTAATAGTTATTCATTAACATTCAATGCAACTGTCCAATCGCACCCAGCTGGCACTTTAGTGATCCTTCGCAGGCTTCATCATGAAAACGCGCCTGCAAAAGCAGCGTTAAATGCTTAGCTTGCGAATCAATTTTTACGCATTTCTGATGACTAAAGTGGCGTTAATAAGCGAAGCGTTAATTTAAAGATCTTCTTTCTTTATTAACCTGTGGAAGAATGATCGCAACTCAACACCGTTTTAGCAACTCGTTTTCAAGAACCTAATAGTAAGCCAACTACCGCTTCGCTTATATATACCAACAACAGACTTTACTAGAGGCATAAAATGCGATAACAATGAATTATCTTTCTGCCACACATAAAAATAGGCGTTAATTGACGTAGACTTAAACAAACAAAGCCAAAAATATTAAAACTTAAGATTAATCCTGGCTTGATTATGGTAAAAACGACACTACATTTATTTTGCTTTACGTTGGTATGAATATAACGAGGAGAACGCATGACGGACCCTAACAAGCATCCTGAAGAGGAAGAGAAAAAGACGCAACGTCGTGGGGGCACAGGAAACTTCGCCGAGGATAAGGAACGCGCAGCTGAAGCAGGCCGCAAGGGAGGCCAGGTGAGCGGCGGCAATTTTAAAAATGATCCTAACCGTGCCGTAGAGGCCGGCAGGAAAGGAGGAAAGATCAGCCGCCGTAAATAACACTCTATCTGAGATAATACAGGGTTAGTCTGGCTAACCTTCTTCACAACACTCTCCTGTCGTGTATTAGCGCTTCGCTTAAATGCAAGATTAGCTTCGCCAGGAGAGTTATTCCTATCGAACCCCTCAAAAAATCGATCATTTCTTGATCGATTTCTCACTAATTACCGCTTCGCTTATTAATGATTTTCTCTTTATTTATTAATGATCATTTAAAATTCCTGATTAAATAAACAATCAATAATTAACCAACATATTTGTACAGACACCAACAAACTGTACACCTTCAGGGTAATTACAATGTCAGTAGTTTAATTAATTACTAAACCGGAAAAGTAAAATCAGCAGCACAGCACTCCCCTACAGCCAACAAAAAAGGCTGCCACCTCCAGAGAGATGACAGCCTTTGTCAGTTACCTCACTCAGTGTGATGCCATCTGCTCCGGGAGTGCCAGTTGAGCGCGTGCTTTGGCAACCTCTTCAACGCTCACCGGTTTAGCTGCGTTCCCCCAGCTATTGCGTAAATACGTTGCTGCCGCCGCCACCTGCTCGTCAGAGAGCTTCCAGGCGAAGGAAGGCATCGCACCACTGGTGGGGTTACCGGCCGTCACAGCGCCGCGCCCACCCTGCAACACCGTGGTGATAATGGAAGAGGCATCATCGGCTAACAGGCCGGGATTGCCCGCCAGGCTCGCCGCAAGATTGGGGATCCCTTTACCGTCGCTGTTGTGACAGGCAGTACAGTTGGCCGAGTAGACATTCTCCCCCATCTTCATCTGCGCATTATCCAGAGAGAGTGGCTGAGGCAAAGAGGTGGTAGATGCCGGCACCTGTTTCAGATATACCGCGATCGCTTTGAGATCATCATCCGTCAGGTGCTGCGTTGAGTTGGTCACCGCCTCAGCCATAGGGCCTGACGCAACCGCAACGTGGTTACTGCCGAGCTTGAGGTAGTCCACCACCTGTTGCTCGGACCAGCTACCGATGCCGGTATGTGGATTAGGCGTGATATCAGGCGCATGCCACTCGCCCAGATTGCCGCCCTGCAGATAATCGCTACTGTCGCCACCAATCAGGTTTTTCGCCGTATGGCAGGCTGCGCAGTGTTCTGGTCCTTCCACCAGGTACGCTCCGCGATTCCATTGCGCCGACTGGCTGTTATCCACCTGGAATCCAGCGTTTTTGAAGAACAGCAGGTTCCAGCCCATCATGGCCAGACGAATGTTATACGGGAAGCCCAGATTCGTTTCCGGCACCTGATAATGGATTGGCTTCACCGAACGCATATACATCCACAGATCATGCATATCCTTATCGGTCAGCTTCACGTAAGCGTTGTATGGCATGGCAGGATAGAGATGTTCGCCCTCTTTACCTTTACCGTGACGCACCGCGCGGAAGAAATCACGTTCTGTCCAGCTGCCGATCCCGGTCTCGGTATCCGGCGTAATGTTGCTGGCATAAATGCCACCAAACGGGGTGCTAATCTTATAACCCCCAGCCAATGGCAACTTGCTCTCCGGCATGGTATGGCAAGCGGTACAGTCGCTGGCGATGGCGACGTAGCGTCCACGTTCAATAGCGGCACTATCTGCTGCCGTGGGCGGCTGGCTGGTCAATACCGTGTCGCTGGCGACGTTATCCGCTGAGGTATCGCCGTTGACCCACAGCATACCCGCAGCAACCGCCGCAGCGACCACCGCCACGCCCGCAATCAGTTTGGTCTTTTTCATCTCACACCTTTACCAACGGACCTGGATTTTTCAGGTATTGCTCAATAATGGCTTTCGCCGTCCACAAGCTCAGTGCCCCAATCGTGCCGGTCGGGTTATATCCGGCATTGTTGGGGAATGAAGAGGCCCCAAGCACAAATACGTTGTGGGCATCCCAGCACTGCTGGTAGCGGTTGAGCACTGACGTTTTCGGATCGGTTCCCATCACCGCACCACCAATGGTGTGGTCGCTGGCAAAGTTGTAAGGCGAGTACGCGCCGGTGGCTGAGTTTGTGCCTAATACCAACTCCGCGCCCATCGCTTTACCTATCTCGACGCTTTTCTCTTCGATAAATTTCGCTGATTTGCGGTCGTTATCGTTGTAGTCAAAGGTGACGCGCAGCAAGGCATTGCCGTTGTCATCTTTGTATTCCGGATCGAGGTCGAGGTAATAATCTTCGTGTGAGTAGCTGGTGCCCTGGCCGAATATAAAAGTGGTGTTCTGGAAAGCGTGGGTATAGGCCTTCTTCCAGTCTTTACCCCAACGTGGAGAGCCTGGCGGCAGTGCATCTGCGTTACCAATCGGGCGCGCCCCGCGCGCAACCACCAGAATGCCTGCACCACCGATAAAGCCAAGACCGGTATGGTCAAAGTTATCGCCATTCCAGTCATCAACCTGTGATGAGAGTGCACCGGCTCCGATGTACTGGTTCAGGTTCTCATCTTTAAAGTGGATCGCTGCGCCAGAGACGGTCTGGAAGCTGTAGGCACGTCCTACCACCCCCGTTTTGGTCACCGGATTGTAAGGCACACCAATTTTCGACAGCAGCAACAGTCGTACGTTTTGCATCTGGAATGCAGACAAGATGACGATATCTGCAGGCTGTACCCACTCTTTTTTGTTTTTATCGAGATAGGTCACCCCGGTCGCGGTTTTACCATCCTCCGCTTTATTCACACGGACCACGGCAGAATCGGTTAATACGGTGAAATTCTCACGCTGCATCAGCGCCGGGATGACGCAGGCGTTCGGACTGGATTTGGAGAAGTTACCGCAGCCGTAATAGAGGCAGTAACCGCAATAGGTGCAAGGACCCATGCGTACACCGAGCGGATTAACATAAGCGCGTGACGCCTGGCCCGCGGGCACCATAAAGGGATTGAGGCCTATCTTCTTCGCGCCTTCCGCGAAGATATCGGTCAGACGCATGCTTTCCAGCGCGGGTAAGGGGTACTCGCTGCTGCGATTTCCCTCAAACGGGTTGCCGCCAGGCACGGTTTCGCCGTTTAACTTACCTGCCTTGCCCGACACACCCGCGATTTTCTCGAAGCGGTCGTAGAAAGGCTCCAGCTCGTCATAGGTCACCCCCCAGTCCTGCAGGATCACGCCTTTGGCGATCTGCTGCTTGCCGTATCGCTTCATTGTCTGGGTGTAAGGCTCAAAATCAAAGGGGGTAAAACGCCATGCCATGCCCGCCCAGTGCGTACCGGAACCTCCTACGTTGTAACCCAGTTCATTCAGGTTCCACTCACGGGTAGGCAGAGCGGTCTGCGTTGTGTTATTGCGGAAAGTGGTGGTTTCAACGGCGGGTGGCAGCAGCATGCTGCGGCGCGTATCCCAGCGCAGTTCATCGGTATCGACCGACGGCGGAAAATCAGTGGCGGTTTCAAACCACGGGCCACGTTCAATGGCAACGACATTCAGACCGGCGCGGGTCAGCTCTTCGGCAATCAAAGAGCCGCACCAACCCAGGCCGACAATGGCGACATCAGCTTTTGGACGGACGTTATTCATGTTTTATTGCTCAGCTAAGGCGAAAAATTAAAGGGTGTTATCAATCAGGCTGGTCGGGATGATGTTGAGCTTTTGCCCTTTTTTCGGCAGCAGGTCACGGAAATCGTAACGCGCGCCGGGGAAGCCAATCATTTTCCAACTGGTCATGTCTTTGTTGCCGCCGTAAATCGGGTCAGCGAGGAAGCCTTCACGCACGTTCTGTAGCAGCAATTCAAAGAACACCTTGGTTTCCACTTCTTCGCCCAGATTGAGGCTATTGTTCTCCATGGTGGTCAGCACCTGATCCTGCTGTTCGCCACTCAGCGACAGAAAGTCTTTGCCATAGTGTTGCTGCATAGCGTTGTCCAGTGCGGCAATCCCCAGGCGATAGCGTTGCGCAGGCGTCAGCGGTGATTGCGGTCCCTGTTCTGGCGTACCTTTGACAAACTTACCCAAACGATAGATCGCGACCGCATTGCCGTAATCACCGGCCAGTTGACGATCAATGAAGATGGCACAGCCGGCCTCTTTACCACTGAGGCTGGTTTCATCGGCCGGAATAAAACGTTCGGCAATGGCTCCCACGGTGTCGAATTCATGCTGGGTAAGATATTGGAGACCACCTTTACGGGGCGGTGCGGGAGGCGTCTGGACTTTGCCTGGCTCCCAAGGCTGACCGCCATTGACCTCTTCAGCCTTAGTCAGCGTCGGGATCGAGGAAGCCACGCCCAATGCGGTCATGGAGGTGAGGAATTCTCTGCGTTTCATATTTTCCCTGCTTTCACATTGCAAACCGGGCCAAATATCAGACGTATTTGTGCCTGGCATTGAGCCATATCAATAAGGATTAATGGATTTATTAGGACGTTGCCCAGTGGGCTTTTATTAGATTAACAACGAGGTAAGTTTTTACATTCAAATCACGGAATTAATTAAATCTTAACAACGCAGCAAAGAGTAATGACTCCCCCTGCGCTTTAAAAGGTTTTTATTGATGGTTTCCCATCATTTATTTTCATCATCCATTTATTGAGAAGCGCTAGAGTATCGTTTCGCCTCGCAACAATTAACATCTTGCCAGCGAGGAGCAGTTACGCATAATACGGCACACGCAAACGCCATACTGTGATGCGAAACGCACTGAGTATGGTTTAAATATTAGACATCCTGCTGGGGCACTGACTTAAAATGAAAAAACTCACCCTGATAAAGGTTGCTGAACTGGCCGGGGTTGGGATTGCCACAGTGGATCGCGTGCTGAATGAGCGTGGCGGTGTTCGTCCTGAGACGGTGCGCAAGGTGTTACGCGCAGCACGGCAGGCGGGCTTACAACGTCTATTGCCTGATGATACCCAGCACCCCTGGCAAATAGAGGTGTTCCTCAGCAGTAACGGCACCTGGTTTTTTCAACAACTCGCGGATGAGTTTGCCAACATCGCCGACCGACTTGGCTACCGGAAAATTAAATTATTCCGTACTCTGGTGAACGAAAACCCACCGGATAAACTCGCCGAAAAGATAAAAAAAAGCAGTGAATTGCGTGACGGTATTATTGTTTATGGTCATGACTATCCGGTTATTCATGACGCCTTAGCATACTGCAAGGAGAGAGGTATTCCGGTGATCTCACTGGTTTCCGACTTAGCCGATTCGCATCGATTCTGTCATGTTGGAATAAATCAGTATCAGGCGGGGCGCACCGCTGGTTTATTAATGAGCCAAACGATGCCAAACGCAGGCGACGTCATCATGGTTAGCGGCCGTTTTGATTTTAGTGCTCATATTCAACGTATTTCCGGCTTCCGTGATGCCATAACACAACGTGCCCCTTGGTTGCGTTTACGCGAAGTGTTGGCCGGTGAAGATGAGCGGCATAAAATACGTGCTCTGCTCAATCAGGCATTACATCAATCCGATAATGTCGTGGGATTATATAACTCAGGCGATAATAACAGCGATATCAGTGCTGTATTGCATCAGCATCAGTTAACCGGGCGCTGCTGTTATATCACTCACGAACTGTATGATGTGACCCGGCGGCTTTTGCAAACTGGCGCCCTCTCCTACACTTTAGATCAGAATGCACGCCAACATGCTGTGCTGGCGACCGATCTGCTCATTCGCTATCTTGAACAGGGGTTTATTCCCGACCTGTATCAAGACGGACGCGTGGAACTGCGCATTGTGACTGCAGAAAATCTGGATTGATGCCAAAACCTCTTCACGAACAAAGATAGCCTGCTCTGGATACCGGTGCGTTGTTGTCAGCCGCCCATAAAGGTCAGGATCAGATATTCATTCAATACGCATAATTATTCTGCACACAAGGCCCCTTGCGGTTTACACTGAGGCTCTAGATGGCGTGCAGAGGATGCAAACGTGCTTTCCAAAATCCCCGATTATGAAACCGACCGCGAAGGCTATATGGAATTTATGACGCGCAGCAACGCGCTACGCATGGAGTTGCTGATCCTGTCGGAGAAATTCATCGAAGTTCATGGCTCTTACGAGGCCGGGATGGCAGAAATGGGTGAATGGTTGCTGAACTATGCGGAGAGCGCAATGATCCAAAAGGCGAGCCAAGGCCCCATTAGCAAAGCGTGGTTACTGGAAGAGTTAAAGGGGCGCCAGTGACTCTCTGCTTTCGCTCAGTTAAGCAATAATCTGCATAGGTATACAATTGCGCATGAATGCGCATTCCAGGAAAAACGCGTCCGTTCGTGCACGGTCGCCCTTCAAGGCGACCGTCAGCCGTTTCACTGACAAGCGTTACACCAGCCTCACCCCATCACCAATCCGCCATCCACATACAATGTCTGCCCGGTGACAAACTCGCTCCAGTCCGAGGCTAAAAACAGTACCGGGCCGGCGACATTACCCGGTTCGGCAATGCGGCGCAATGGGGTTTGGGCGGTGATAAAATCGCGTACATCTTCCCGCGTCGCGCGGCTGGCATCGGTCGGATATACCAAACCCGGTGCGACACAGTTGACGCGAATGCCGAGCGGCCCCAACTCTGCGGCAAGCGAACGGCTGAAGCCAATCAAGGCGGATTTGGCCGTCACATAGTCGTGGTACGGCACTGAAGGACGGGCAACCAGATCGCTCGACAGGTTGACGATGCTGCCGCGTGCCCGCGCTCGCATCAAAGGCAATGCGGCCTGGCAGACGTTATAGGCCGCCCCGACTGCACCCTCAAACTGGCTCTGGTAGCCCTGCCATGAGGTTTCCCAAAAGCGCTGGCGATTGTCGGTATCAAACACATAAGGAGCAAACGCATTATTGATCACCGCATCCAGACGCCCCGTGGTATTGAGGATTTTCTCCATCATCGCCGCCACCTGCTCAGGTGACGTCACATCCGCACGAATCGCCACAGCCGCACCGCCCAAGGCTTCACAGCTTTTCACCACTCCGGCTGCGGCCTCCTCACTGTGCAGATAATTCACTACCACCAGTGCGCCTTCAGCGGCAAAGGCTTTGGCGATCGCCGCACCAATGCCTCGGCTCGCGCCCGTGACCAAAACCGTGCGATCAGCAAATTTCATAGATTACCTCCTGTAGAAAAACACCCTCAGTCAGCGTAAGGCGCGAATTTTTCTGCCGCCTGTTCCGCTGCATGTTCAATTTCGGTCATGGTGACAAGATCCAGCAGGCTAAAGCGCCCATCGTGGTGCCAGCCTGCCGCGGGCGACGTCATTGCACCAAAGGCGGTGATACGCGTTACGCCCACTTTCCCCAGTCGCGAAGACAGGCGGAACAGTGCATCCGGTTCTGCTGCCACGGCAGCCGTCTGCAAATAGATTTTTTGCCGGGCAATCAGTGGAATCGCGTCTTCGATGTCATCCACGGCAACAACTTTCAACGTTCGCCCAAGCGCCGTTGGTGAGAGCGCTTCACATACATCCACACACACCACAGCCCAGCTATCGGTTGCTTCGCCATACAAGGTGCGATCGCCCTGCAATGCGCGGATTTCTTCGGTGCTGCGCCAGGCGGCGACGTGATGGGCCTCAGCCTGCGAAAGTGCGCGCCGTGGATATTTACGTGCCAGAACCTGCAACTCATGGGCGAGATAAGCAGCAAACTCCTGCGGTGAGACGCGTCCACCGCGCTCCACAAACAGCATTTGCGGTGAATAACATCCGGCCTGGTCATAGCGCATCACGTCAAAAGCGGCACGGCGCGCCAGCTCCGCCCCCTGTCGCGCATCCAGCGCCGATCGCGCCACTAAACCAACGCTGATCTTGTGACCGTGCGGCAGAAAACGGGTGGTGACAGGTAGCTGCTGCTGAATCGCCTTGAGCGTCGAATTGCCACCGTACGCCACTACCACATCGGGCTGTTGGAACCACGCGGCTTCTGCGGTGCTGTCGCCGCCCTTCCACCACACCACCGCCAGACACTCACCCAGTTGCGGATCGATGTCGGCCAGCAGTTGGGCAAGCCATCCCGCCATTAGTGGTTCTGCGCCGGGCAGTTTGCCAACCGTTCCTGCTTTAACCAGCAAACCGTTAATCAAACTCCACAGCGGCAACCCCGGCACATTGCCTGCCCAGATATGCAGCAATAATTCAGGTCCAAACGCGCGCGCAAAGCCACCGTTGGGGCGCGGCTGGAAATCATCCAGTATGTGCGGGTCGGTAAAGTCTTCTGCCAGGAACCGTTTCAACTGTGGCTGGCGAAAGGTTTTGAGATAGCCAGTCAGTCCGGTGCGAATCATCTCGGCATCAAAACCGGTGACGATGGGCAGTAACGCTTCCGCTTTGCTACGCAGTGGATGGTTGCGGTCCAGCAGACGCGAAATCGCTTCATCCACGATGGCGACAATCCTGGTCACACTAAGCGTGCTCAGATAGTCACGCGCATGGCGGCGGATATGGCCGCTCAACTTCTCGATTTGCGCCGCATTGAGATCCGGCACGGCGACATCCAGCTGTTTACCATGATGGGTGAAGCTCAGCGTATGCCACTGCACCTCAGACGATGTGAAGCCGCTCGGCAGGTAACCCGCGCTCTCTTTCACAGGGCACCTTGCGTGGCTGCGAGAAATTCGGCCATCGCCAGTGAGCACCCTTTTGCATCCGCGCCAGTCACCCTTCCCAGTAACTGGAAACCACCTGCTACGGCGACGCCCGCGTCTTCGGTCAGTAAGGCCGACACAGAATTGAAATGGGCAAGATCGTGATGCACCAGCACCCCGATTTCTCCCTCGGGCACATCCTCACCCGTGAGGGGATTGACTACCCGCGTACGGATCCAGTGCGGGCCTGATTTTACAGACGGGCATTCGACATTGCCGTTGTCATAAAACTGGCTGCTGAGTTCAGTCATGCCATACATGTTGATGCACTGCTCACGCGGCACGCCCAAGGATTTGGTCAGCGCGTTGTAAAAATCGTCCGCTTCAACCTCGCGTGACTGCCCTTTAAATCCGCCGGTGTCGAGTATCCGGCTGCCCTCGGGCAGGGAAAAACAGCGGCCCTGACGTTGCAACTCATCCATTAGATGCACAAAGCTGTAGCTGGCCCCCAGCAGAGCATAGGGCTCGCCGCGGGTCTCGGCCTGTTCCAGCGCGGCAAACAAACGCGCCCAGTCAATGCCACTGTCATTCAACATCACTGCACTGTCGGGCGTGCCAAAAGTCTGTTTTGCCAGCGTCAGGTAATGCGCCAGTGAGGAGTTCGGCAATACGCTGCTATCGGGGAATAAGATGCCCATGCGGATACGTTCCCGGCCTGCCATAAATCGCTGGCGGAAATTGAGCGTCATGGAGCATTTCCATACATCCAGCGTGGGATGATAACTGCGCCCTTTCACCGTGCCGGTGGTGCCACTGGTCATAAACACCCCCTCCACGTCATCCGTGGCATGGCAGCTCAGCGTGAGATCTTTAAAGGCCGTAATCGGGATAGCGGGGATGGCGCGCCAGTGTTTTACCGTGAACGGTGTACGTCCACGCTGAATGGCAAAGCGGCGGTAAGGTGGATTGTGCTCAAACTGATAAGCAAAGATAGCGAGTGCCAGACGGTTAAAATCGTCATCGCCGGTGTCCTGACGAGACAGAAAGGTCAGTAGCGCATCGATAAGTGCAGCTTCGGTCATGGATTCCACCTACTGTGATTGTGCGAGGTCTCTATCAGGCAAAGCCTGGTGAGGATGTTCTGTCCGCTACAAAGCACAAAGATGGAATCAGGGCGTGAAAGTGCCCTGTGTCCCGCATCCCTACGCCGGTATTAGCCGGATCAGGTTCGGAGGGTCACTACGTTGCCAGCGACAGATCGCCAGCGGGTAGAATCTCAGCCCGCTACTCGGGCACCCCTTGGAACAAGCGGCAGTCTAGGATGCTGCCCGCTCAGGTGTCAAGCCAGCAGAAAACGGACAGCACCCACAAGCGCAGGTGCTGTTGATGTTTACGCGGTTCTGAATTTGCGGGTTAACGGCTTCTCGATTTCAACAATCAGGAACATCACAAATCCGATGATGAAGGTGATCACCCAGTAGCGGAACGGCAGTCCGGTGGTGCCAAACAGCATCTGCATAAAGGGCGCGTAAATGATCAGGAGTTGCAGCACTAACAGCACCGCACTGACGATCCAGATCCCTTTGTTCATCAGTAAGCCTTTAGTCAACGAGAAGCCATCGGAGACGCGGCAGTTGAGCATATAGAACCACTGTGCGGTCACCAGAGTTTGCAGTAACACTGTACGGATAAACTCCGGAGAGTAGCCACGCGGCTGTAGCCAGGCTTCCAGTACAAAGGCGCTGATGGCGATCATCGAACCGACAAAAATCACGCGCCAGATCGCAAAACCATCCATCACGTGCAGCTTAGGATCGCGAGGTGGGCGGCGCATGATGTTCTTCTCACCGGCCTCAAAAGCCAGGCCAAAGGAGAGCGTGGCGGATGTCGCCATGTTCATCCACAGAATCAGTACCGGCGTGAGGGGAATTAAATTCCCCGCCAACAGCGCGATAATGATCAGCAAGCCCTGCGCAAGGTTGGTGGGCATGATAAACAGAATGGTTTTTTTCAGGTTATCGTACACCCGACGCCCTTCCCGCACCGCGCTGGCAATGGTGGCAAAGTTATCATCGGTTAACACCATATCGGCGGCTTCTTTGGTGACTTCGGTGCCTTTAATCCCCATTGCCACGCCAACATCAGCTTGTTTCAGCGCTGGCGCATCATTCACGCCGTCCCCGGTCATCCCGACCACCTCTTTTCTACTCTGCAGCGCCTGCACCAGACGGAACTTATCCTCGGGGCTGGTACGGGCAAAAATATCGTAGGTCTGCGCCGCTTCGCTCAACTGGTGATCGTCCATCACTTCTAACTCACGCCCTGTAATAGCGCTGTTAGCATTGCCGATACCCAGCATCTGACCAATACTCATCGCCGTTTGCGGGTGGTCACCGGTGATCATTTTGACGCGGATACCGGCTTGCAGGCAGTCACCAATCGCGGTGATCGCTTCAGGGCGCGGTGGGTCCATCATTCCGGCGATGCCCAGCAAAATCACCCCCTGCTGCAGGTCAGCGTGATCTAACTCTGTTTGCCCCGGTAATGCAGGTTTCCAGGCTGCCGCCACCATGCGCAGACCTTCCCGCGCATACTCCTCGATTTTGGCCTCCCACCACGGAAGATCCAGCGGCTGCAGGCCCGTCTCCGTTTGCTGTTGCTGACACAGCCTGAACAAGACATCCGGCGCGCCGGTAATCAGTATCCGCTCCTCATCACCGATGCGATACAGCGTCGACATGTATTTGTATTGCGAATCAAACGGAATTTTACTGCGCAGTTCAGTGGTCACCACCGGCAGTTGCCCTTTGGCCGCCAGCACTTTTAACGCCCCTTCCGTCGGGCCGCCGGTGATTTTCCAGAACCCGCTGTCATCCTTAATCAGTTGGCTGTCATTGCACAGATCGATGGTGCGCAGATAGCGCCCCAGCAAGGAGTCTTCAGTGACCGTAACCGGGATTGCATCATCTGATTTGTGAATCGCCCCTACCGGTTCATAACTGTCACCCTCAACCCGATAGATATGATCGGCGGTGATCACCGCTTTGACCGTCATCTCATTCATGGTCAGGGTGCCGGTTTTATCTGAGCAGACCACCGTCATGGCACCCAGGGTTTCAACCGTCGGCAGTTTACGGATGATCGCCTTCTGCTTCGCCATCACTTGCACACCGAGAGAAAGGATGATAGAGATAATCGCGGGTAATCCCTCAGGAACGGATGCCACTGCCAGGCTTATCAGTGAGAGCATCAGTTCAGAAACTGGCATATCCCGGAACAGTAAACTAAAGACGAACAGTGCTGCCATCATGACCAGGATGAGCACGAAAATGGCTTTACCCAGCTTATCCATCTGTACCATCAAAGGTGTACGATGTTTTTCGATATCGGACATCATCTGGTTGATGTGCCCTAACTCGGTTTCACCCCCGGTCGCGACCACCAGGCCCTTACCCCCACCCGAACTCACGGTGGTACCGGAAAACAGCAGGTTGGTGCGATCGCCTAAAGGCAAATCGCCGGTCAACGCCTCGGTGCCTTTCTCTACAACCGTAGACTCCCCGGTAAGGATCGCTTCCTCCACCCGCAAATTATGGGCTTCGATAACGCGCAGATCGGCTGGAATACGGTCACCGGCGCGGATCACAACCACATCGCCAGGCACCAGTGCCGTGGTGGCTACGGTTTCATGCTGGCCCGCGCGCACCACCACCGTTTCACTGGAAAGCATATTGCGAATACTTTGCAGCGACTTTGCCGCGTTACTTTCCTGGATATGGCCAATCAACGCATTGACCACGGCTACACCCAGTATCACGGACATATCGACCCATTGCCCCATGACGGCTTTCAGCAACGCGGCAGCCAGCAGGACATAGATCAAGACATCATTAAAGTGGGCGAGAAAACGTAGCCATGCTGGCTTGCCGGGTTTCTGCGGCAGCGCATTTTCACCGTATTGTTGTAAACGGGCTGCAGCCTCCGCACTGCTAATACCCTCAATTGAACTCTCTGTCTTGTTGAGCGTCTCATCGACCGAGAGTTGATAGTACGCACTTTCCGATTTACCCATTTTCATCGCTTTCTCCTCAAATCCTGTTTCGGAAATCAAGGCGGTGATATCCCGTTATTAACAGAACCACGTCGAATACAAAGACAAATTTCCACAAATTGCCTGAGATGAGGTCCGTTTATAACTGAAAGATATGCAATTAGTCGCTACTCACAGCAAGTGAGCAGGGGAATAATCTATACAATCATATTATCAAGTTGAAAATTAGACGTTATAAACGTAGCACAGGGCCATTCAACTTATTCGCCCATCAATCAAAAACAGTAAGAAAAACACCAAATAAAAAGAATCGCCATTATTAACCCAAAGATTAATAAGCTATTTTGACTTACAACAAACTAAACAAAGTGAATTGTTAACATTTTCACCCTCCATGGCGAGACCTGTTTTTATTTCGTTAACCAGGCTAAAAACACCATTTACTTAAACAAAATCAGAACAAAAAACCAAAAATATCGTAAAAGTTATTGCAATTATCAAACTTTACAAACTTTGATCTCTACGACTATGCTCATCCATAGCAAAAACAATCTCATAAACCTCTCACTCTGTTTATAACTGTGGCGCTGTTTGATGGCGATCAAGGTTAATGGAGGCAACGATGCCGGACTATAGTCTGCTCCGTCTAAGTCTGTATGTTGTGTTAGCGATTATCACCTGTTCTGCCGTCGGACTTTTCACTTACGCGGTGGTTTCCATGTTGGGCGAATAAATGAGGCGCTAATAATAACGCAAAAAATTACATCGTTATTGCAAAGAGGAACTCTGTGATGCGTTATTTTTCTCTGATTGCCGTTGTTATTTTAATAACAACAGGTTGCGATCAAAAAAAACAGGAAGTTGCACCGCTGCCTCGCATGGTGAAAGTGATTGAGGTGGTGGCTTCAGGTCAATCTCAACAGCGTATTTTCCCTGCCCGTATTGAGTCGGGTGACTCCACTGACGTATCGTTCAAGCGCGGTGGACAAATTGATGCGCTGGAAGTGCGTCAGGGCAGTAGTGTGACTCAGGGTCAGGTGCTTGCCAGATTGGTGTCACGTGAAGCACAGCAGCGAGTGAATGAACGCCAGACTGCAGCGACCTTAGCGCAACGACAGTTTGCCCGCTTTCAAACCCTCTCAGGCCGTCAGGCCATCTCTCAGGCAGAAATGGACGTGCAGCGCGCTAATCGTGATGCCGCCAATGCCGCACTGCAAATCGCCCGCGAAGAGTTAAGTCAGATGACGCTCACCGCACCGTTCAGTGGCACCGCGGCAACGGTCAACGTGCGTAATCATCAGGTGGTCGCTGCCGGCCAAACCATTGCCACCCTGACACGCACTGACTTGCTCGATGTGGTGTTCAATGTACCGGAAAACCTTTTTACCTCTCTCGACATCCGGAATATGGCTTACCGTCCCGTGGTGCGGATAAACACCCTACCCGATCGCCAGTTTCAGGCTGAATACAAAGAACACACCGGCAGCAGTAGCAGCAATACCTTGACCTGGCAGGTGATTCTGACCATGCCGCGTCCTGCCGACTTCCCTGCTGTCGGTGGCGTTAGCGGCACTGTCACCATCAATCTGGCGAATCTCCCGGCTAACGTAAATCACGAATCCTTGGTTGTTCCGGTAGAGGCGGTCTTTAACCCGGATAGCAGCCAGCGTAATGAACCCCATGTTTGGGTGGTGCAAGGCAGCGGCGATCAATTCCATCTCGAAGATCGTAAAGTTTCCGTGGGTGAGGTCACCGATCAGGGCGTGGTGATCACCTCCGGATTACATGCAGGTGAACGCGTGGTCGCGGCGGGCGTCAATGAATTGCACGCTCAACAAGCAGTGCGCATCTGGACGCGTGAGCGGGGTCTGTAATGGATATTTCCCGACAGTTTATAGATAACCCGATTCGCGTCTGGCTGGCGATTTTGCTGCTGGGCGTTGGGGGGATTTTTGCCCTGCTGAATATTGGGCGCCTGGAGGATCCCGCGTTCACCATCAAGACCGCCGTGGTGGTGACACAATACCCCGGCGCTTCCGCACAACAGGTGGAAGAAGAAGTCACGCTGCCGCTGGAAAATGCCCTTCAGCAGCTGCCCTATCTGGACAACGTCAGTTCCATCTCCTCCAATGGTCTGTCACAGATCACCGTGAACATTGCTTCGCGCTATCACTCCAACGAATTGCCACAAATCTGGGATGAACTCCGGCGGCGCGTGGGGGATGCGGCGCGCTTCTTCCCGCCCGGTGTGGCAGCCCCGTTCGTTAATGATGATTTTGGCGATGTGTTTGGCTTTTTCTTCGCCATTTCCGGTGACAATTTTAGCAATCCTGAGCTGGTGCAGTACGCCGAGCAGCTTCGGCGCGAACTGGTGCTGGTGCCTGGCGTCGGTAAAGTTACGCTGGGCGGTGTGATTCCCCAGCAGATCAATGTCGATGTCTCGCTGACGAAAATGGCGGCGCGCGGCATTACCCTGACGCAGCTTTCCAGCGCATTAAGCCGCTTGAATGTGGTTTCCAGCGCCGGGGAGATCAAGTCTGGCACCGAATCGATTCGCCTGCATCCCACCGGAGAGTTTCAAAGTCTCGATGAATTAAGCGATCTGTTGATCAGCCCGGTCGGTGCAACGGCGACCACCCGCTTACGCGATATCGCCACCCTGTCACGTGGACTCAGCGAGTCGCCTACCAGCATCTATCACGCCAGCGGAAAACCCGCAGTCACCATGGGCGTCTCCTTCATTCCTGGCGTTAACGTGATTGATGTCGGGCATGCGCTGGAAGCCAAAATGCAGCAAATGTCAGCCGAAAAACCGGCCGGCATTCAGATCAATATGTTCTACGACCAGGCCGCCGAAGTAGCGCACTCCGTCAATGGCTTTATCACCAACTTCCTGATGGCACTGGCGATTGTAGTCGGGGTGCTGCTGATCTTCATGGGAGTACGTAGCGGCATCATTATCGCCCTGTCGCTGGCGTTGAATGTGCTGGGTACGCTGTTGATCATGTACCTGTGGGGCATTGAGTTGCAGCGTATTTCGCTGGGTGCGCTGATTATCGCCCTTAGCATGCTGGTGGATAATGCGATTGTGATCGTCGAAGGGGTACTGATTGCGCGCCAGCAGGGTTCATCGCTGGTTTCGTCGATGAACTTTGTCATTCGACGCTCCACCTTTCCCCTGTTAGGGGCCACCATCATTGCGATTTTGGCCTTCGCACCGATTGGCCTGTCGCAAGACTCCACGGGTGAATACTGTAAATCGCTGTTCCAGGTGTTGCTGATCTCGTTAATGTTGAGTTGGTTCTCCGCCCTCACCATCACGCCGGTGCTGATCAAATGGTGGTTGTTTAAAGCCGGGAGCGATGGCAGCACGCAAACGGAAAAATCGCCGTATGACGGCGGCTTCTATCAACTGTATCAGCGCATACTGAAAGCGCTGTTAAGCCAAAAAACGCTGACGTTATCTGTGATGGCGGTGCTGCTGGCGCTCTCTGTCTGGGGCTTTGGTTCGGTACGACAAAACTTCTTCCCCTCCTCTAACACGCCGATTTTCTTTGTCGATCTCTGGCTGCCGTATGGCACGGACATTAAGTCCACCGAGCAAATGGCCAGCGATATTGAAAAGTCGATCACCGGTCAACCCGGCGTGGTGTCAACGGTGACCACCATCGGCCAGGGCAGCATGCGCTTTATCCTCACCTATAACGGGCAGCGCCAGTACAGCAACTACGCCCAAATCATGGTGCGCATGGACGATCAGCGAAAAATTGCGGCGCTGGCGCGCACCATTGATGCGGATATCGCCCGGCAATATCCGCAGGTGAATGCCAGTACTAAGCGCGTGATGTTTGGCCCCTCTGGCGGCAGTGCGATTGAGGTGCGCATTAAAGGCCCCGATCCGGACCGCATGAGACTGATTGCCAGTCAGGTCGGCGATATTCTGTCTCAGGACCCCGCAACCGATAGCGTGCGTAATGACTGGCAAAACCGCAGCAAAGTGATTCGTCCGCAGTTTAACCCCGCGCTGGGCCGTGAATTGGGCGTGGATAAACAAGAGATCGATACCGCCCTGCAGATGAATTTTACCGGCAGTCGCGTAGGGCTCTATCGCGAAGGCGCAGATCTGTTACCGGTGATCGTACGTCCACCGGCCAGCGAACGCCAGGATGCGAACCATCTCAACAATGTGCTGGTGTGGAGTCAGAGCCAGCAGCACTATATCCCGCTTAGCAACGTGGTCAGTGACTTCAAGCTGGAGTGGGAAGATCCGCTGATTTTACGCCGCGACCGCAGTCGCGTACTGACAGTGCAGACCGATCCTAACCCGCTGAGCAGCGATACTTCCGGTGACATTCTGGCGCGGGTGAAACCGCAGATTGATCAGATCCCCCTGCCACACGGTTACAGCATTGAGTGGGGAGGAGACGCCGAAAGCTCCAGCGATGCCCAGCAAGGGGTATTTACGACGTTACCTATCGGCTATCTGGTAATGTTTGTTATCACGGTGCTGATGTTCAGCTCACTGAAAAATGCCGTTGCCATTTGGCTGACAGTGCCGCTGGCGCTGATTGGCGTGACGCCAGGCTTTTTAATCACCGGCATTCCGTTTGGCTTTATGGCCCTGATTGGTTTACTCAGCCTCAGCGGTATGTTAATCCGCAACGGTATTGTGCTGGTTGAGGAGATTGAGCAGCAGAAACAGGCGAAACCGCAACACGAAGCCATTCTCTACGCCGCCACCTCGCGTTTACGGCCGATTTTGCTGACCGCCTTTACCACGGTGCTGGGCCTTGCGCCGCTGCTGCGCGATGTGTTCTTCCAGAGCATGGCGGTGGTGATTATGTTCGGTTTGGGCTTTGCTACCGTGCTCACCTTGCTGGTGTTGCCGGTGATTTACGCCTGCTTCCATCGACCCACATCCGCCGTCTCGCCATGAATGTCACCGGGCTCAACGTCATTAAAACCATGGGCTGCATGGCGGCGGTGACCTTTTTCACCCTGTATAACACCTGGGATCGCTACGATTATGATTACCACTGGATTCTGGCCTTTCTGACGTTTATCTCCACCATCGCCACCCCGCTGTTTTTTGTGGTGGCCGGCATCATGGATGCACGCGCCGAGCAGGACTTGCGCTGGCAACTGACGAAAATCAGGAATGTGGTGATCGTTTTTCTTTTCTGGATGACGGTGTATTACCTGTGGGAGCCCTATCAACGCGGCTACCTGATTCAGCCCTGGTTTGTGTTTTCTTTTGTCGTGATTTACAGCTTCCACCCGCTGGTCGCCTGGCTCAGCCTGCATCGCATCACCTTTGCCGCTCTGGTGCTGACCCTGTTGCTGTTCTCTTATGGCTATGACCTGCTTGCGGTGCTGTATCCCGATGTCAGCCTGTTTCGCCTCGAGCCGCAGTATCGCATCTGGACCTGGTTGCTGTTTTATCTGACGGGGCAGTTATTGTGCGAGCCCGTCATTGCCGAATGGCTCAACCGGCGGAATGTGACGCGTGCTGCGGCAATTGCGCTGCCCTTCATCTACCTGTTTACCTGGCTCTACGAGCAACATTTTTTCTTTGCGCTGTTCAAGGCCGACCGAAATGCCTTTCTTCTGACCGGCTCACAAATCTATTTGCTGGTGGTGGTACTGGTGGTGGCCGCCAGTCGTGTGCGCTTCCGGCGCAATGTGGTGTTCAAGGAGACGGTGCTCGCTACCATCAGCAAAACCATGACCGGCGTGTACATTCTTCACTATTCCGTCTTTGATCTCATTACGGCATGGATCCCGATCAACTCGCTGGCAACCAAACTGGCGCTGCTGGTCGTCACCTTCGCTGCCTCGGTGCTGATCTCGCAACTGATCCTGGCCAGTTCGTGGCTCAAGAAAGTCATCACCCTTTGAGGCAGCGCAGCAGATCGCTTTGTTGACTACAGACAATGCGGGCATTAATTTGCGCCATCATCACGTCAAAGAACGGATTAGAAGTGTTGCGCATCAGCGTATCCAGCCCCACCGTCAGGCTGGAGGTCTCTCCACGCAGTGAGATGGTTCCCAGGCTGATGCCATAGCGGTTTTTCTCCGTTGGCTCACGACCATACAGCGAATCGGTTAACGGGAAGGGCACCGCGATGTGCGACAGCGAATACATATCCTGCGGCCATGCAATATGCAGAGGTTGCATGACCTCGGTGCTTTGGTCCGCCTCAGTAGTACGCGCCACCGTTTCATAGGTGGTGGCGGACGCATTGGTGATCACCGTGGTCGTGTAGTGACGCGGGGCAGCAGGCAGCAAGGTGTTGACCGCCGAGTAGAGTGCAGGTCGGAATAAGGCGCGTAAATTGGCCGCCTGATTGATATCAAAAATCACCAGCTTACTGCCGTTGTCAGGCAAATATTGGTAGAGCGTGTTGACGACCGCACGCGTGCTGACAGTGGAATCCAGCACCGACTGGAATGTCAGTATGGGGGGTAAGTGGCTTAATTGTCCTGTGCGAGACAGTTGCACAATCTGGTCCTGTAACGCTTGAGTTAACAGCCAGGACTGACGTGCCGCCCGAACCGGGAAAGAGTTGTATTTGAAAGGGTTATACTCTGGCACGATATTCAGCCACGCCGCCTTGGCAAACACCGGGAACACTGCGGGCCAACCGGCCAGTCCGGCAAAGCGCGCATAGGCGGTGACGCCAATCATCGGTGACAGCAACACAATCTGCTGCGGTTTACGCAACTGGCTGTCCTGCTGGCTGTCGAGAGCATATTTCATCGCCAGCGCGCCCCCATTTGAGTAGCCCACCAGATGCAAGGGGACCTGGGAGCCTGCCAGCCGTGTGGCTTCACGCACTGCTAATCGTGTCACGGCCAGCCAGCTTTGCCAGTCGACTTTGGTCAACGAACCCGGTGCTGAGCCGTGTCCTGGCAGTCGCGGTACCACGGCGATAAACCCTTGTTGCTGATACGCCTGCGCCAGGTAGCGCACGCTGTAGGGTGAGTCAGTTAAGCCGTGCAGCAGGACAACCGCGCCCTTCACCGTGCCCGTGGGTTGCAGCACAAAAGAGCGATTCCAGTCGGTCTGGAATCCTTCAGGATTCACCGGGCTGTGCGGGTTAAAACGGTTAAGTGCGGTTTTCTCCTCATCGCTGAGTGTATCGCTCACTTCGCTTTTCAAATCGCGGAAAATGATATCTTCCCGTGCCAGATAATCGGCGAAGCTGGCGCGATCAATTTCATCAGCGGTCATTTCATCCGCAGACCAGGTATGCCAGCGATGCAGCGGCGGCCCTTGTTCAGACTGATAGCCACGTATTAGCAAAAACATTAACAGCAGCGCCAGAGCACCGATGATAAGGCGCTTAAACCATTTGAAGAGGGTGTCAGAAGCCATAACGGAACCAGGAGAACAGCACATTGCCGTTGTTGTAGGTTCCCGGAATGTAGGTGAACTGTACCGTTAAGCGTTTATACCCGGCGGAGAACAGTGGCAGAACAATCGGCAGCGGCACATAGTTGGCAAAGTCATCGCGCGCGGTAACGCCCGCCGTCAGCCCTAACCCCAGGCGAAAATCGCGGGCCTGATCGAGATACCAGCCCTTCTCCCAACCGTATCCAATAATCGGCTGCCATTTGTTGTGTGAATCCTTGAAGGCCATGGCATAGAGCGCACTCCAGTCGCCGTCTTCATTGTAACGTGAGACGCCCAGCCCCCCACCCCAAGGTGATTCGTTGTAGTTGTCGGTTTTCTCTTTGTCGTAAGCAAAACGGGCATGCCAACTAATAAACGGGAGATAGAGGTCGGTATATTGCGGTTGCTCCCAGGTTTGTGAAACGTCCTGCTTGAGCCACTCCCAGCCATCACTTAGCGTGCCGGCTGCACTGGCGGGTAAAACCCATAAACTTAACGTAAAAATGAATGAGGTCAGAATACTACGCATGGGACATCCTTCTGCAAAAGCACCGATGATAGTGATCAAGAGAAACAGCCAGCGTGATCTGCGTGCCCATTCCAGGCAGCAATTCAGTCAATATTATAGTTGTTTAACAGGGGTTGAGCTCTGTGTACTCATCGGACATCTCGTGGTTACCACGTGACAGACCAACCAAACATGACCCCGAGTAACAAATAATCCTGATATCGGCTTATTACCCCTGAAATATTCGAGTAATATTGGTCTTATATTAGGCCCACGATGTCAGCGATTTAATAAGAGTATAAATGCGTAAAAGAGTTCTCTCCGATGGTGCGCCACGCCTGTTAAAGACCTCATTGGGCAGAAGCATGGCGGTATTTTTACTGCTGGTCAGCCTGCTGGTAATTGCCATTAATGCCTGGTCACTCTGGCACTCCTGGCAGCAGAATCTCACGGAAAAAGAAGAAGACGCGCGCAACCTCTCCTTGTCGCTGGCGAAACAGGCGGAAGATGCCTTTCTGCAAGTGGATATTACGCTGGCAGATGCGGTGCGGCAGCTTCGACAAAACGGCAACGAGTTTGCCGCCACACCCCAGTTTTTACACCAGATTAAAGACCAGCAAAGTAAGTTGCCGCAATTGCACGGCCTGTTTGTTTACGACACGGCGGGTCATTGGGTGGCGTCATCCGGTAACTTTGTGCCGACCAATGCCAGTAATGCCGATCGCGATTATTTTATCTGGCACCAGACGCATGACAGCCTGGATATTCACATCAGCCATGTGATCCGCAGCCGTTCAACAGGTGACTTAGTGATACCGGTATCGGTTCGTTTGAACGACAGTACGGGTAAATTTGCCGGCGTGGCTCTGGCAACGGTGAAGGTGGACTATTTCCGTCAGTATTACAGCTATTACACCTTAGGTGAAAAAGATGCCTTAGGCTTGATTCTGGCCGATGCAACCGCGATCTACGTGCGCCCTTTCCCGGATAGCTTTATTGGCCGCACCCTCTCCGCCAGTCCGTTGTTTAAAACGGAGCTAAAAGCGGCCTCCAGCGGCAGCGCAACGTGGAAATCAACGCTGGATGGTGTAGAGCGTGTGTTCGGCTACGCTCGTCTGGAACGCTATCCCTTGATTGTCACGGCAGGCTATGACCTGAGCCGACTGCGCATGGAGTGGTTAACAGCTAACCTCACCAACGTGCTGCTGAATATTGTCTTGCTGTTTACCATCGCTGGCATGGGCCTGTTTGTATTACGCCAGGTCGGCACCAATGTGCGCAACCAGATTGAACTGACCCATGTGCGTGACGAACTGACCACCATCAACCATACCTTGCAGTCGCTGGCGTTGGTGGATGGCCTCACCGGCCTGGCTAACCGTCGTCAGTTTGATGCCCTGCTGGAACAAGCGCTGCTGCGCTCAGAAAAGACAGGCGATCCGTTATCGCTGGTGATGATCGATATCGACTATTTCAAACGCTATAACGATACCTATGGTCACGTGGCGGGGGATGAATGCCTGCAAGACGTCGCGCTGGCATTAAAAGACAGCGTGCATTATCACGGTGATGTGGTGGCGCGTTATGGCGGTGAAGAGTTCGCCATTATTCTGCCCTGCACCTCGCCACTGGAGGCGCAAAAAGTCGCTGAACGTGCCGTGAGCCTTGTTGCGGAAACGGGTATCGCGCACGAAAGCACCGAACTGACGACTGGCGTGGTCACCGTCAGCGCGGGCTTCAGCACCCTGACGTCCACAGGTCAGCCTGGTGAGGCGGAACGGCTGAAACTGGATGCCGATAAAGCACTCTACCAGGCGAAACGAGGTGGGCGTAACCGCGCGATGGCGTAGTGATGGTGTTTATTCGTTTTGCGGCAGCGACAGTAGCTCGCGCGGTAAGTGCGTCAGGCGCTCCGCCCCCTGCGGGGTGACACGCACCGTTTCGCTAAAGGCCAGGCTCTGCGCGGAAATATACATATGGAACACCATATCTTCCTCCAGTCGCCACTCGGCTTTGGCATGGAAGCTACAGGAAAAATCGCTCGGGCGCGGCGTGCGGGTATACAGCCCCAGCGCGTAGCCGGTGATGTTGGGGTAGTCAGCACGCAATCCGCTATTCAGTACCGCTTCACGTGCAATCGCATCCACTTCACAGGCGCTCACTCCCGGCTTCATCGCCGCCAGTTGGCGATCCTGAATGGCAATCAATAACCGCGCCAGTTCAGCCCGCTGCGGCGAAATCTCACCGACAATAAACGGCCGCATCAGCCGCGCACTGTAGTGCTGCACTTTGGGGATCAGCTCTACGTGCAGCACATCACCGCGCTGTAAACGCTGTTCGTGCCCACTGGCGTGCAGGAAGCCATTGTCACCGCTGGCGATAACAATCGGTCCCGTTTCCCCGGTATCGGCACCCAATTGCAGAAACTGCCCGGCAGCCAGCGCGGCGACATCGCGCACGCGCCAGCCCTCACGTGCCTGGTTGCCAATGCTCTCCAGCGTGGCATCTGCTATTGCCGCTGCCTGACGTAAGGTCGCTAATTCTGCCGGGAATTTTACGCTGCGCAGCCGGTCGCTGATGCCGTTGAGATCGCACCACGCTACCTGCGGAAGAAGGCGTGACAGCTGCTGCCAGCTGTGCACGGTCATACCATAGGAGTGGAAATCCGCCCCGATGCGACTCTGTTGATAACCACGCCGCACCAGGCTCTGTGCCACTGCCCGCCAGGGATCCTCATCATCGCGATAGCTCTCTACCACCAGCTGTGGTGACTGGCTGCGGCACGGTGCCTCATCCAACTGGCGCAGCACCATCCATGGCTCCCCTTGCAAAGGAACCATGCAGGCGCGATACAGGGTTTCAGACACAGTATAGCCCGTCAGCCAGGCCAACAGTTCGCCATGATCAACGATCATCACCTCGGCGTTGGCCTGCTGCATGGCAGCGCGCAGGCGACTCAGTGCGGCACTAATCATCAGTTGCTCTCAACCGGCTGGCAGATTTCCAGGATGGCGAGTAAATAGATGCGCACCATATCGAGGAATTCGGTGATCTCAACGCGCTCATCCGGCATGGTGTTGTACTTACCGCCAGGGCCGCAGACGATGCCTTCCATTCCCGCATGCTGATAAAAATGCGCCGCATCGGTGCCAAAGAAAGCCGGTGGGGTGATTACACCCGTTGGTTGTTCGGTGCCGCGCACCGTTTTCCAGCCGCGATTGACCGCCTTAACAATCGGTGACTCTGGCGAGACCTCAAACGGCAACATGGTGGGTTTGTCGCGGATACCATCATCATATAACTCGGCTTTCAAGCCAGGATATCGCTGGCAGAGCGTATCCAGCAGCGCTTGCAGATCCGCCAGCACGCCTTCCACCGTTTGGCCCGGAGCAAAGCGTGCCGAGCCTTTCAAACGCACGAAATCAGCCACCTGCGGCGGTCGCCACTCCTCCAGTTCACGCCCCAGGGCGCCATGGACCGTGCCGATGTGCCCACGGTTCACCTTCAGGTGCTCGTCACTTTTCGCACCGCTGAAAACCATGCCGTTGATTTGCGGGATCAGCTCCACGGCGGCGCTGATGGCATCCACGGCCTCTTCACGTTTCGACAGATGGCGCGTATCGCCCGTCAACTCAATGGTGAACATCAACGAACCGGCATGCATGGTGAGCGCCTGCAAATCGGTGGGTTCCGCATTGATAAAGTAGTCGGCACGCACGCCCTGCTCAATCGCCGCCAGGGTGCCAATACCGCCCTGCAATTCACCCACCACGTAGGTCAGAATCACATCCCCTTTCAGCTTCACACCGGCATCAATCAGGGTTTTCAGCGCACAGAAATAGGCCGCATCGCCCGCTTTCATGTTGGAGACGCCAATACCGTAGATAAACTGGTCGTCAATTTTTCCCGCCCAGGGATCGACCGTCCAGCCTTCGGTGACCGGATTGGTATCCAGATGTCCGTTAAACAGCAGGCTGTTGCCACCACCGCTGCCCACCAGTCGTCCGATGGCGTTAAGGCGATCGCCGGGTACCTTTTGCAATTCGCTTTCCAGACCCAACTGTGCCATCTGCTCGGCCATATATTTGGCTAACTCGCGCTCGCCGTCAGTGGCGCTGTAGCTTTTGTGTTGCACCATTTTCGCCAGAAAAGAGAGACAAAACTCGCGATCAATATGATGAATTAACTGTTCAGGATTCATGCGTTTCTCGTTAAGCAACGGATTGGGATAAGTCGGGAACATGCACCGCTTCAAGCAACGCACGGGTATAAGGATGTTGCGCCAGCGCGGTCATGTTCTCACCGGGCAGGACTTCCACCACATCACCGCGATACATCACCGCCACGCGATGGGCGATTTGGCGGATCAGGTTGAGGTCGTGGGTAATAAACAGGTATGCCGTACCGTAGCGGCGGCGCAGTTCCAGCAACAGCTCAATAATGGTGGCCTGCACCGACACATCGAGCGCGGCGGTGATCTCATCGCAAATCACTAAATCCGGCGGATTAGCAAAGGCGCGCGCGATGGCCACGCGCTGTTTCTGCCCGCCCGACAGCGCATGCGGATAGCGCGAAGCAAACTCTGCTGGCAGGCGCACCTCTTCCAGCAAGCGTGCCACCGCTTGCGCTTCGGTTTCGCCAGGTGGCAGACCGTACAAACGCAGCGGACGCGCAATGATTTCGCCGATGGTCATGCGCGGATTGAGTGAGGCATCCGGGTGCTGGAAGATCATCTGCACACGGCGGCGATACTCCTTATCCATCTGCGCACGGCCCTGCAATGCGTAGCCGCAAAAATCCAGTTCACCGCTGAACGGCACTAACCCAGTAATGGCTTTGCCCAGTGAGGACTTACCCGAACCCGACTCCCCCACCACACCCAAAATTTCGCCCTGATGCACGGTCAGCGCCACCGAGTTGGCCGCACGCGTGGTATTGGCCTCGCGCTTGAGCAGGCGATCGAGAAAACCTTGCTGACCATAATCGATGGTGAGATTGTCCAGCTTCAGCAGCGGCTGCGAGCCAGCGGCATCCGCAACCAGTCGCTGCTGAGGATTAGGCACCGCCGCAATCAATTTGCGGGTGTAACTGTTTTGCGGTGCGCTAAACAGGCTATGGGTATCGGCCTGCTCCACGATGCGCCCCTTATCCAGCACGCAGACCCGGTCAGCCACTTTGGCCACCAGCGCCAGATCGTGAGAAATATAGAGGGAAGCCACTCCGGTCTCTTCGCGCAGACGTTCGTAGAGATCGAGAATTTGCGCTGAACTGATCACGTCCAGCGCCGTGGTCGGCTCGTCAAAAATCATGCAATCCGGCTGACAGGCGAAAGCGGTGGCGATCAAAATACGCTGCTTCTCGCCGCCCGACACCTGATGCGGATAACGGCGCATCATGCGCGCCGGATGCTTGAGTTCGACATCCTGCAGCAGTGACTCGCCCAACTCCTGCGCTTCTCGGGCGTTTAAGCCGCGATGACGGCGCAACACTTCCGTCACCTGCTCACCGAGTGTCAACGTTGGGTTGAGCGAGGCACTGGGGTCCTGGAAAATCATCCCCAGTTTTGCGCCACGCAGTGCCATCAATTTCGGGGCCGGCAAACTCAGCAGGCTCTCACCATTGAGACGGATATCGCCCCATTTCTCCTGCGCATTGCTCGCCAGCCAGCGCATGATCGCCCAGCCAAGCGTGGTTTTGCCGGAACCGGATTCACCGACTAAACCCAGCACTTCACCCGGCATCACCTGCAGGCTGATGTCACGCAGTACCGGCAACGCCTGTCCACTTTGCAGTGCGTAATCCAGGCTGTAATTTTCCACCGACAGCACCGGTGCAGGTTTCACGTTCATCCGTGGCTCCTTGGGTTGAGCACGTCACGCAGCCCGTCACCCAGCAAATTAAATCCAATCGCCACCAGCGCAATGGCTAATCCGGGGATCATCATCATCCACGGGGCGCTGAAGAAGTAGGTTCTCGCCTCAGACACCATTAAGCCCCACTCCGGCTCGGGAGGTTGCGCGCCTAAGCCGAGGAAACTCAGGGTGGCAAACAGCATGATGGCGAACGCAACGCGGATGGTGGCTTCAACAATGATCGGCGCCAGAATATTTGGCAGCATCTCGCGCAGAATGATGTAGTGTCCGGCTTCGCCACGCGCAATCGCCGCATTGATGTAATCCTGCTGACGCGCCGCCAATGCCACACTGCGTGAGATACGCACCATGCCCGGCACAAAGGCAATGGTGATCGCCAACACCGCATTCATGCTGCTCTGTCCCAGGGTACTGACAATCAATAACGCGAACAGCAGGCTGGGGATCGCCATCACCGCATCCATGGTGCGCATCATAAATTCATCGATCTTGCCGCCAAGGTAGGCGCTCGCCGTGCCCAGCACCGAGCCAATCACCATGGCTAATGCGGTCGCCAGCAGTGACAGCAAAATAGTGGAGCGTGCGCCCACCATCACCCGGCTGAAGATATCGCGCCCCATCTGGTCGGTGCCAAACCAGTGTTCTGTGCTGGGCGGTTTATAGCGCGTCAGAATCGAAATCGACTCCGGATCAAAGGGAGCGATATGCGCCCCACCCACCACCATCAGCAGTGCCAGCAGGATAATCAGCACGCCCATCGCACCCTGTGGCGATCGCAGTAACCGTTTTACAATCTCAGGCATAGGAAATTCGCTTATCCAAAGTCACGTAGGCCAAATCTGCCAGGAAGTTCACCACCGAATAGGTCGCGGCCAGAATCATCACGCCCGCCTGGATAGTGGGAAGATCGCGCGCCTGTACTGCCACGATCAGCTCCCGGCCAATCCCTGGAATGGCGAATATCTCTTCCACCACCACAATCCCACCGAGCAGATAGCCCACATCGAGAGCCACGATGGTGATAGTGGGTAGCAGGCCGTTACGCAACGCATGACGCCAGAGAATGCGCCTACGCGATAACCCTTTCAGCCAGGCGGCGCGGATGTAATCGGTATGCAGCACATCCACCATTTCTGAACGCACCATGCGGGAGACGTGTGCCACCAGAATCAACGCGACGGTGAGCGAAGGCAGGATCAGGTGCTGGACGCCGCTGACGAAGTTTTCACTCAGCGGCACATAGCCGGTAGCAGGCAAAATCTGCCAGACATCGGCAAACAGCAGCAGCACCAACGTAGCGGTGACAAATTCAGGGAATGAGATACCGATGTAGGAGATCACGCTAACTAACACATCGGCGGTCTTGCCACGACGCACCGCCGCCCAGATCCCCAGCGGGATGGCAATCACCAGCATCAATACCAGCGCACAGGCCGCCAGCAAAAGCGAACGCGAAAGCGCTGTCATCAACGTTGGCCCGACAGCCAGGCCATTACGCATCGAGACACCAAAATTACCCTGCAGTGCCTGCGTCAGCCAGTGCCAATACTGCAGCCAGGCGGGTGCATCCAGCCCTAAACGTTCACGCACGGCGGCGAGTGCCTCCGGCGTGGCGTTCTGGCCGAGCAAGGTGACAGCGGCATCCGCTGGCAACAGCTGCGTGATGCCAAACACCAGCAATGACACCACCAGCAAGGTGTAGATCATCAACAACAGACGTTTAAGCAGATAGCTCGCGGTCACGGTCTCTCCTTAAACAGCGCGTTTTGGCGCTTTGTCGGTCAGCCAGGTGTGGTCAAGACGGAACACCGCACCGCGTGGATGCAGGTGATAGCCCGCGACGTGGTCACGGCTGGCGGCCAGTAGATCGAAGAAGGTGGGGATCAGCGATGGCACTTCGTCATGCATCAACTGCTGCGCCTTGCCATACAGTGTGGTGCGCTGCGCATCGTCATGGGTTTCACGTGCGGCGTTCACGGCGCTATCAAAGTCGGCATTGTTCCAGCGCGTTTCATTCCACGATGCGGTGGAGGTGTAGAGCAGGGAGAACACTGCATCTGGCGTCGGCTGCATGTTGTAGAAGCCAACGTAGAAGTTGCCCTTTTTCCACACTTGATCGAGATAGGTGCTGTGCGCCATGGTTTGCACCTCAATGCGGAAACCGCCCTGCTTGGCCATTTCACGCAGCGCGATACCCAATTGCGTACGGGTCGCCGGTTTGTCCGATGCAATCAGCGTGAGGTCGAGGCCATTGGGATAGCCTGCTTCGGCCAGCAGCGCTTTGGCTTTGCTGTAATCCACCGCTTTCTTTGCCAGGTTGGCATAGAACGGATAAGCGGCGTTGATCGGCGTGTCATTACCCGGTGAGCCGAGGCCATCGGCAACAAAATCCACCGACGCCTGGCGATCAACACAGAGTGCCAGCGCCTGGCGCACGCGCACATCGTTAAAGGGTTTTTGATCGCAACCCATGTTCACGTTGAGGAACTGCCCAGAAGCAACGCGCAGTGGCAGAACACCAGATGACTTGGAAAGACGCGCGAACTCACTTGATTGCGCGCTCAACATCAAATCGGTATCGCCCGAGATCAGTGCTGAACTCTCAGCGATACCATCGGGATACACCACCACTTCTACGCCATCAAGATACGGGCGTACCGGATCGTAGTAATGCGGATTACGCTTCACCACAATCTTGCGTTCAGGATCGTAAGAAACCAGTTGGAACGGACCCGCGCCCAGCGAGGCTTTGCTCAACTTATCGAACTGCCCTTGAGCAATGCTGGCAGGAATGATTTTGGCATCGGGATAGGCCAGCATCACCGGCAAATCCGCGTAGGGAGCGTCGGTTTCAATCAATACGGTGTTGTCATCTTTGGCACTCACCGCTTTAATCGGGCCGATGTTGTGCAACGCCGGGGACGCATTTTTCGGATCCAGCAGAGCTTGCAGGCTGGCCACCACATCCGCAGAGGTCAACGCGCTGCCGTCACTGAATTTGAGGTTGGGCCGCAGGGTAAAGGTCCACTGTTTGAGATCGGCACTTGCCTGCCACGATTGCGCCAAATCGGCTTCGGCCTTCATCTCTTGTGTCAGGCGAGTTAAGCCGCTGTACAGCAACTCCGCCACCAGATACTCCGGGTTGACGCGCACCTGATGCGGATTCAGCACGCTGACGGCCTGATCGACACTAATGCGTAATACACCGCCTTTACGCGGTGTGCCGCCTGGCGTGGCACTGGCGACCTGCGCGGCATGGGCCGAGAATGACCAAGGCAGCATGGCTGCACCAGTCAGAGCGGTTGAGCTGGTGATAAACTGTCTGCGGTTTAACCCTTTCATTGCGCACATCTTCTCTTCCTCGTTAGTGAGTTAAATACCCTGGGTTGGCTGAAAATCATCGGCGAGATACGCCAAAATGGACTGCGAAAGTGCGATCACATCTGCCATCGTTGTGAACTCATCGGCGGCATGAATGCGGTTATCGGGGCGGGCTAAGCCGCCGAGTAAAATCTCCTGAATACCGGCCTGTTGTACCCAGCCCATGTCAGAACTGGTGGACGATCCCCAGGGTTTGAACGCCTCACGGGGGAAGCCGAAACCTTGAGAGAGTGCGGCCTGCCAGCGCGGCCAGTGTGGGCCGTAAGGATCGGCGACCGGGGCGAGATGACCAATCAACTGCAAGCTGACATCCAGTGCGCGGCTGCCATCCATCGCCTGATCGATGCACTGCGTGAGTTCCTGCCAGACATCGTCAAATGCTTCTTCCGGCGCATAACGGCGATTGATCAACAGCTCAAACCGTTCCGGGATGGTGGAGCCTTTGCTGCCACCGTGGGCAGCGGCCAGGGTCAGCAGTGATGTGAGTGGTTGCCCCTGATAATGCGGCGGCGATGGCATCGCTGAGGTGCGCTGTTCCACTTCACCTTTGAGTTGATACAGAGCGTTCATCAAGGGGAGTGCCGCTTCGATGGCATTGACACCCAGCAGCGGATCGCCGGAGTGCGCTGAGCGCCCGGTGATCACCACTTTAAGATCGATGCTGCCAAAACAGCCCGCCCAAATGCGCGGCACCGCACCGCCGTTAAAGCTCAGCAAGTGCCCGGAGAACAGCTGCTGTTCCGCCAGGTAACGAATACCGGGATAAAGGCCGCCCTCTTCATCGGTGCACAGCAGGAAAACCGGATTAAAGCGCAACGGCAGATTGCAGGCTTGGGCTGCGCGAACCGCGGCCATCGCCGCCACGATGGTGCCTTTCATATCAGCTGCACCGCGACCATACAGTTTGCCTTCCGCCACGGTGAGCGCCAGTGGCGGAAAGCGCCAACCATCACCGGCAGGCACGGTATCGGTGTGGAAGTAGAGATTGCAGTTTTCTGCCGCCCCGCTGTTGAGTGTCGCAAGGACGTTCACTCGTTCGCCCTGCGCGCTGCCATCCGGTGCCTGCCACAGATGTTCGGGCACGGAAACACGCTGGCAACTGAAATTCATCTGCGTTAGCAACTGCGTTATCAGGTCAGCAAATTGCCCGTATCCGTTGCCCGGTGGGAAGCAGGTATCCACCGCTAACATGCGCTGCATATCGTCAGTGATTTGATCGGTATCATCCGCTATTTTTTCTAACGCACTGTTAAGGCGAGAGTTTCGCAACATAGGATTATCGTCTGTTGTATTTCTATATAGTTTATAGATAATGCAATTTAACGACGCAGGTCAATCGGTAATCAGAAACATGCAAAAAAACTATGACGCAGGCGACACACCGCAATTCACTCGGCTCAGTGAAGGCGAAGGCGCACCGCTGTATGAAGTGGTGAAGCGGCATATCAGTGAATCCATCCTGCAAGGTGAGTTACCCGCTGGCACCATTTTGCCGAGCGAGAATAGCCTGGCAGCGAAGTTTGGCGTGTCGGTGGGCACGGTGCGCAAAGCGCTGGCCGCGTTGACCACGGAAGGGATGTTGATGCGGCGGCGGAAAACTGGCACGGTGGTCACCGGCTGGGCGCCATTGCACAATCTCAGCCACTTCTTCCAGTATTTCCGCCTGCACGATAAGGCAGGTGGGCTGCTGCAATCTGAAACCACATTGCTGGATTACCAGATCGGGCAAGCCACGCTGGTTGAAGCGGAGAAACTACAGATTGCGGAGGGCGATGACGTGATTCGCCTGAAACGACAGCGTCGGGTAAAAGGAATGGCGGCCATGCATGAACGTCTGGTGTTGCCAGCCGCTCGTCTGCCCGATTTTCCTTCTGCCGCTCAGCTGCCACCGCTGTTGTATCGCTATCTGTTTGAACATTACGATTTGCGCGTCGCCGCAGTGCGCGAACAGATCACCGCACAGCTTGCTGATGAGGAGGATGCCGCCTTGCTGGAACTGACGTTGCCGCAAGCCGTGATGGTGATTGATGAGGTGTCGTTTGACCAGAGCGCAATACCGGTGATACTGGCGCACCACCGCTTCAGTACTGAGCACTTTATGTACGTGAATGAGGTGCGTTAAAAGCACGTCACGCCCTGCACTCTCACAGGGCGTGAGTCATATCAGCGTTATTTGGCTGCTGCCGCCGCTTCTTTCACCCAACCATCGAAAGTAGCTTGATGGGCATGGATCCAGCCATCGACATGGCGCTGTATATCGTCGCTCGAAGATTCTCCCGCGTGCATACGTTGATTCTGCGCGTTCACGTCAGCCAGTGGAAGTTTGACGATGGCGAACAATTTGGCGGCAGCCGGATTCTTTTCCGCCCAGGCTTTATTGGCAACAACATGTTCGTTGTTAGGCTTAAAGCCATAATTCTTACCATTCGGCAGCGCCGTATTTTCATTTTTCTGTGAACCCGGCGTGGCAGAGAAGGGAACCGTAAGCCACACCACATCTTTGCCCGGTTTTAATTCATCGCTGACCCAGTAAGGCGTCCAGGTGAAATAGAGCACCGGCTTACCGGTTTTATATCGCGTCAGGGTATCAGCAATAATGGCAGAATAATTCCCCTGATTCTGCTGCACGGTATTACTCAGGCCATAAGCGGCGATTTGCGCGCTAATGACCTGTCCACATACCCAGCCAGGATTACAACCGGCCAGATCGGCCTTGCCATCGCCATTCGCGTCAAACAGCTTCGCCAGTTTCGGATCTTTCAGCTGCGAAATATCCGTGATGTGGTATTTATCGGCGGTTTTTTTATCAATCAGATAACCCTGCGCCGCACCGCTGATATAGGTCCCCTGACGATAAAATTTCGCGTCGCCACCGGCTGCGTTATACATATCTTTTTGCAGCGGTTCCCAGTTCACCGCCATGTAGGTGGCATCTCCGGAGGCAATCGCCGTATAGGCCACGTTGTAATCGACCTCTTCCGTTGGCTTAACTTCATAACCTAACTTTTCTAACGCTCTGTTAATCAATTCAGTTTGAAACGACTCTTCCGGCAAGGTGCTCTGCACCGGCGAGACAGTGACGCCTTTGCCCGGTAATTCGGCAGCATATACCGCAGAGGAACTGATTAACGCAGCGAGAGAAACAGCAAGCAGACTTTTCCTGGTCATAATGGAAACCTTATTATTTTTTCATGCCAATAAATGGCGTCAGAATATCTCTGCAATAAAGAGATAAAAGAGGGAATAACTTAGAGTTGAAGGCTACTGCTGGAGATAATGGCGTGCGTAACGAAGACGGGTGTTGTAAGTGGTGAAAAACGACAAGTCAGCATTCATCATTATGATATTGGGTGACAGACCTTGCTTCTGTTTTCAGGCCTGCGACATACACTCCGGTGAATTAATCGTGAACTTACCATACCACAATATTTCGAGGCCGCAACCGTTAACCGGAAGTGATTGGCAGCCTGAACAGCTGCCAATCTTTTTTTTATTACTTTTTGGCGGTCATTACGGATACATATTCATGTACACCAACAGACATTTGCCGATGGGGGTAACGGAAGAATAATCCGATTGAAATAAGTGATACTACTGCCACCGCAGCCACGTAATACACCAAGGTAAACGCACTGCCAGACCAGCCAATTAAAGCGGCCCCAATCAGCGGTGCCGTCCCCCCAAATAACGCCGTGCCGGTGTTGTAAGCCATGGCACCCGCCGAGGCACGCATTTCGGCCGGGAACATATCCACCAGACTGATGGTCATCCCGCTGGTGACCATCGGGAAAATCATCACCGGCACCACCGCCGCAATAATCGCGCTGCTCAGCGTGCCGTGCTCGGCGTAGGTAAACGCAAAGAACATCGCCGGAATGATCAGCACACAACCCAGCATTAACCAGCGTTTTCGTCCAATCACATCGCTGAGATAACCGTGCAGCAAGGTGCTGAAGATTAAAACAAACTGCGACACCAGCACCGCCATTGCCGCATCCGTTTTAGCTAAACCGACAAAAGTGGTGAGATAAGTGGCGAAGAAGCCGAGAATCAAATAGTTCGGCAGCGTATGGCTCATCAGGATCGACATAAACACCAGCATGTTCTTCCACTGCGAGCGGATCACCTGTGTGACAGTCGGCGGATTCAGCCGTTGCTCAATGCGCGCGCGTTCAACGGCACGAAACTCCGGGCTTTCATCGAGTTTACGACGGATGAGTAATCCGACTAAACCCAGCGGAAAACCGATGGCAAACAACACGCGCCATCCCCAGATTTCCATTTGCGCTGACGTGATCAAGGAAGAGAGTAACGTGTAGAGGCCAATTGCAATGACCGTGCCGATGTAGGCACCAATCGGCGAAAACGAGGCGCGAAACGCACGCCGTTTATCGTGACTGTTTTCCACAATGTAGTCGGTGGCCGTGGCATACTCGCCACCCGCGAAAAAGCCCTGAATCAAGCGGCAAATCACCAACAGCACCGTGGCGGTAGTACCCGCTTGCGCATAGGTTGGCAACAGCGCGGTTAACCCGGTAACCACGCTCATCCCGGTGATGGTGATCATCAACACCGAACGTCTGCCCCAGCGATCTCCTGCCAGACCTAATACAATGCCGCCAATGGGTCGCACCAGAAAACTGGATGCGTAAAGCAACAGCACCGAGAGTAATGCGGTGAGCGGTGCATCCTGCGGGAAAAATATCCGCGAAATCACGCTGGCCATCAGGCCATACAGGGCAAAGTCGAGAAACTCGACCAGATTGCCAGCTACAGCCCCAATCAGCGTT
This sequence comes from Pantoea sp. EA-12, assembly GCF_030053355.1. Classification (NCBI taxonomy): domain Bacteria; kingdom Pseudomonadati; phylum Pseudomonadota; class Gammaproteobacteria; order Enterobacterales; family Erwiniaceae; genus Pantoea; species Pantoea sp. EA-12. Next base: position 235,519 of record NZ_JASGBY010000001.1, read on the forward strand.
TTCCGCTGCATTTCAGGTGTCACCTTAGGAAGCGTGGCAGAAGTTGTCATGATTAACCCCATCTTCACCGCGTTACAGCACGGTCAGTTGAACGTGAGTCGGAATGAAATCACTCATTCCACATTACGGCATGGCATTCCGTTAAATACGTTAGTTGAGTGAAAAATAGACGTCAATATGCAGGTGAGAGGATTTCGCTATGGGTCACGTTACGTGAGAAAAGGCAAAGCCGGGATGAAGATAGATTGATAATAATCATATAAAACAATATGTTATTAGAAACAAGCAACGCCTCAGCGTTGCTTGTTTGTCATGTGATTAGCCTCTGGCATTTCTCTGGAAGCCAATTGCTTGCGCCGCTTTTATGGTCAGTTCGCCCCACTCCCTGATCTTCTCTTCGTGGTAGCGCGAGTCCGGCATGGAGATACAAATACTGGCTACCGGCTGGTGCGCAGCATCGAAAATCGGCGCACCAATGGCGAAAATACCCGAGCGATAATAGCCACGGTTGATGGAGTAGCCGCGATCGCGCACCTGTGCCAACTCAGCGCGAAGTTGAGCAGCATCGGTGATGGTGGCGGGATTGAACGCGCTCAGCTCGCCGTTGAGCAGAGTATCAACCTGGCTTTGCGGTAAAAAAGCCAAAATTGCCATGCCGTTTGCGGTTGAGTGGATCGGTGCTATATCACCAATGGGGCTGACAGCTCGCACCGGATGCGGGCTCTCCAGTCGATCAATTACCACCACGGCACCGTTGCCGTCGTACACTGAGACATACACCGTCTCTTGCGTCGCATTGCGTAATTCCGCCATCGGATCCTGAACCGCTGCCGCCAGTCCGCCGCCCGCCAACTCGATGGGGCGTACGCTCATTACGCGCGGGCTGACGCTCCAGCGTGGCATATCGCCCTCAATCAGCCGTAACCAGCCCGCCTCATGAAAGGTCCACAGGATGCGCTGAACCGTGGTTTTCGGCATCGACATCATCTTTGCCAATTCGCCCACGCTGACCGGCTGCTTTTCGGCGACCTTCTCCAGCACTTTCAGGCTTTTAATCAGGCTTTGCATCACTCCATCCTCGATTTTATGGACTTCAACGTTTCCGTTTGCTGTGCCGTAATATGGCACAGCCTGCCATTCGTCGCTCAGCGTTTTACGCCAGGGTCGCTCAACACGCCATCCAAACGCTTAAATTTTGTTCTTGCAGGGGCAATGAAATCATGCCAGGTTATTTTTATGGAATGGCATTCCTTATTGTGGAACGGCTAATTTTTCAGCCGCTGATTTCGTGGGTTAGTGTTTGCGAGGCGAAGTGATGGCAGGTCATCCGTCGATATTTACTGAAGATTTTAAGGCGTCACCCTATTGGTGGGAGCAGTGGCAGCCGCAAGATGCGTCTCCTGACGACGTCCCAGCAGAGGCGGAGTTCGTGATCATTGGTGCCGGTTATGCCGGGTTGTGCTGCGCATTAACGTTAGCGCAGCACGGTAAACAGGTGGTGATTCTGGAGGCCGACGTACCGGGCAGCGGTGCCAGCACCCTGAGCGGGGGTCAGGTTACCGGCGGCATTAACGTGGGCAAAACCATGTCGTCGAAAAAGGGCCTGCGGCAAGGCGGCGAGCAGTTAAAACAGGCTTTATTGCGCGACGCCGCTGAGGGTTATCGCTACCTTGAAGCCCTGATCTCTCAGCACAATATCGCCTGCGATTACCGCCAAACCGGTCGCCTGGCCGCCGCATGGATCCCCGCGCATCTGGAGGGCTGGAAAAAGCGTTTACCCTTGCTCAACGGCATTAGCCAGGTTGAGGCGCGCGTCCTGACACGTGAAGAGCTGCGGGATGAACTGGACAGCCCGGCTTACCACGGTGGGGTACTGATTAAACGTGCTGGCTTGCTCAATCCTGCACTCTACTTTGCGGGTTTGCTGCAAGCGGTGCAAAAAGCCGGGGTAGTGATTTGCAGCGGTTCGGCCGTGAGCCAGATCGATAAGCAAGGTGGGCATTTTAACGTCACGTCACGACGTGGCAGCATCAATGCGCGACAGGTGATCATCGCCACCAATGGTTATACCGGCCCGGAGATGGCGCATCTGCATGCGCGGGTGGTGCCGGTCACCAGCCACCAGATTGCCACTGAACCGCTCTCCGCTGAGCTGCGTCAATCCTTAATTCCCAACCAGCGCGGCGTGGCAGAAACCCAACGCGTGACGCACTACTTCCGTTACTCGCCCGATGGCACTCGCTTGCTGTTCGGTGGTCGCGCGCGTTTCTACTCGCTCAATCGCCAGCAGTCAGCACGCGTACTGCACCAACATTTGACCCAACGTTTTCCGCAGTTACGCGATATCAAAATCAGTCACAGCTGGGGCGGCAAAGTCGCGGTCACGCTGGATTATCTGCCACATATAGGGCAGACGCCGCAAGGCTGCTACTACGCCGTGGGCTGCAATGGCAGCGGGGTCACCATGATGAGCTGGCTCGGCCATCGCTTAGCCCGCCATTTGCTGGAAAGCACACCGCTTAATACCAGTCCTTACGGGGTGACGCCATTACCGGGCCATCCGCTGTATACCGGCAACACCTGGTTTATGCCGCTGCTTGGCAGCTACTACCAGGTGCGCGATCGCCTGGATAAATCCGCACATTCGCAAACCAATTAAGGGGGAAGTATGGGATTACGCATTGGTGTCGATATCGGCGGTTCTTTTACCGACTTCGCCGTATTTAATGAAGAATCAGGTCAGTTACACAGCCTAAAAGTGTTTTCACGCCCCGATGATCCAGGGCAGGAAGTGCTGCAGGGTATTCAGGAGTTGGTCAAGCGCTACGCCATCAACCCGGCAGATATCCACTATTTCACCCACGGCACCACGGTAGGCGTGAACGCTGTAGTACAGAAAAAAGGCGCAAAATTGGGGCTGATCACCAATCGCTATTTCGAGGATGTGCTGGCACTCGGCCGACTGAAAACCCCGGATATGTACAGCCTGCATTCCCTGCGTCCTGAGCCACTGGTGGCGCGCGAACATGTGTTTGGCATTGATGGTCGTTTAGATGCCGCCGGCAAAGTCCTCACCCCAATTGATACCCAGAGCGTGCTGGCCGCTGTTGAAGGCTTACGTGCCGCGGGTTGCGAAGGAGTGGTGATCGCCCTGCTGCATGCCTACCGCAACCCCGAGCATGAAAAGCAGGTTCAGGCACTGATTGAGGGCGCCCTGCCTGGCTTTTTTGTCTGCTGTTCCAGCGATGTCTGGCCCACCATTCGCGAGTTCGAACGTACCCAAACGGCGGTGATTGGTGCGTACGTGCAGCCTCGCGTTTCACATTATCTCGGCGCCTTACAACAGGCGCTCAAACAGGCGGGCGTGACTGCTGACCTTAAAGTCACCAAATCTAACGGCGGCGTGATGAGCGCCGAAAGCGGCAAAGCCGAGTGCGTGCAGATGATCCTGTCAGGTACGGCATCTGGCGTGATGGGTGCGGCATGGGTGGCGCGCCAGTGCGGACGCGAAAACGTAATGAGCCTGGATATTGGCGGTACCACGGCCGATGTGGCACTGATCGTGAACGGTGAGGCGCAGTACGATACCGGTGAGTATATTGGTGATTACCAAATCCATATCCCTTCGGTATCCGTGACGTCGATTGGCGATGGTGGCGGATCGGTGGCACGCGTCGATGAGTTAGGTGTGCTGAAGGTCGGCCCCGAAAGTGCAGGTTCAACGCCGGGTCCAGTGTGTTATGGGCGCGGTGGCACGCAACCCACCATCACCGATGCGTTTGTCACCCTGGGCATTCTCGGCCAGGCAAAGTTAGGCTACAACGCCGTCAATGTCGATGTTGCAGCGGCGAAAAACGCCATTGCCTCCCTCGCCGACCGTCTCGGTCAATCCATTGAAACGACCGCTGAATCCATTATTCATGTCTCCGTTTCAGGCATGTACGCCGGTATCAGCAGACTGGTTTCCCGCTTTGGCATCGATCCGCGCGCTTTTGCTCTGATGCCGTTTGGCGGTGCCGGTCCGATGATGGCCTGCTATCTGGCGCGAGCGATGCATATGCGCGAAGTGCTGGTGCCACTAACGCCAGGCGTATTAAGTGCGCTGGGAGGGTTAGTTGCTGATGTTAAGAACGATTTTGTACGCATCATCTACAGCGATTTAACCGCTGAGAGCTTACCGCGACTGGAAGCAGAATATCAGCAACTTGAGCAGCAGGCGCGAGAGTGGTTGAGCCATGAAGTGAGTGATGCCAGCAAAGGACAATTTACCCTCTCGGCTGAGATGCGTTACAAGGGCCAGTCCTTCGAGATTGAAACCCCATTGCAGCGCGATGATTTGGCGCAAGGTAACTTGGTGCCACTGCGAGAAGCCTTCCATGCTCAACACCAACACCTTTATGCCTACTGCGATCGTGATGCGCAAATTCAGGTGGTGTCACTGCGTCTGGTGGTCAGTATGCCCACGCCGAAACCTCAGTTGGAGCCGTTACCCCGCTCCGATGCTGCTCCGGTGCCTGCCGAGCATATCGATGTGTGGATGTCAGGCGAGTACCTCACCGTTCCACTGTATCAACGCGAGCAGTTAGCTGGAGGGCAGCACTTCAGCGGCCCGGCGGTAATTACCCAATCTGACACCACTGTCGCCGTGTTGCCGGATTTCCGCGCTCACGTCGATGCGCTCGGCAATCTGATCCTCACTGACCTCACCCACACCCCTCAATAAAGGAGTCGCAATATGGCTTTTGATACTTCAGGTCTGCAGATTCTGGCCAATTACTGTGTGGCGGCAGCGGAGAGCATGGCGCACACCCTGGTGCGCACCGCACACTCGACGTTCGTCAAAGAGACGGAAGATTTCTCCTGCGCACTATTGACGCCCGAGGGACTGGCTTTCGCCTCACCGAAAACCCTGGGTGCCACCTGGTATATCGGCCTCGACTATGGGCCGGTACTGGGGATGATCGACGACTATCGTCCAGGTGATGTCGCGATGACCAATGATGCCTACAGCGGCAGCGTCGCGACGCACAGCCCGGATATGGTGATGTGGAAGCCGGTGTTCTGGCAAGACAGGCTGGTGTGTTTTGTCGGTGGTCATATTCACAACACCGATGTGGGCGGCGCCGTTCCCGCTTCACTCTCTCGCACCCTGACAGAGATTCATCAGGAAGGGATTCGTATCCCTCCGACCAAAATCGTCCGGGAAGGGGTGTTAGATGAGTCGCTACTGACACTGATTAAAACCAACGTGCGTGCGCCTGAACAGAATATCGGTGATCTGCATGCGCAACTGGCCATGCTGGCCAATGGCGAGAAGCGTGTGTTGGAGATGATCGCGCATTTTGGCGTGGATGATTTCCAGCAAGGCATGGTGGCATTGCTCGACTATGCGGCACAACAGGCGGAGCGCATTCTGCAAAGCGTGCCTGATGGCGACTACTTCTTCGCAGAATACGCCGATGAAGACAGTGTAAACGGCAAGCCGATGCGGGTGGCCATGACGCTCAAAATTCGCGGCGGTCGCGCCATCCTTGATTACACCGGCAGCGACCCGCAATTACTCTCCTCGTTGAATATGCCGACAGGTGGGATGACACGCCACGCGCTGGCGCTGGTAGGCTATCACTACGTTCTCTACACCCTCAATCCCGACATTCTGCTCAATGCCGGTCTGGATCGCGTGGTGGAATGTGTACTGCCGGAAGGCAGCGTAATGAATGCGGTCTACCCGGCGGCGGTTGGTATGCGCAGTCTGACTTGCAAGTTAACGCATGTACTGACCTTTGGCGCGTTCTCGCAAGCCATACCCGACCGTCTTCCAGCCTGCGCCGCCTGCGGTTTGGCGATCCTCAATGTGAAAACCACGAATACCGCTGGGCGTTCGGTGATTGCCTCAATTGGTCCGGTAGGCGGTGGCGCAGGGGGGATGCCATTTGGGGACGGCGAAGAGGGTTCTGGCGCGAATGTGGCTTTCCTGCGTAATACGCCCGTAGAGATTAATGAAGCAGAAGTGCCCATCAGAATTACGCGTTACTGTTTGGTTCCCGACTCGGGCGGCGCGGGGAAATATCGCGGCGGCTCTGGGTTGATGATGGAGTTTCAGGTGTTCGCGCCAGATACCACCGTCACCGCGCGCAACCGCGATCGCACGCATTTCGCCTCTTGGGGCGTACTGGGAGGAATGGCGGGCAGCAACGCCATTTTCGTCAAAAACCCGGACAGTGATGCACCGGAAATGCTCGGCAACAGTGATGTGATCCGTTGCCAGGCGGGTGATGTGATTCGGTTAACGGGTGCAGGCGGCGGCGGTTACGGTTCACCGCTGGATCGCGATCCGCAACAAGTGCTGTCGGATGTGAAGCGCGGGTATGTCACTGCTGCGCGTGCCGAGCAGGATTATGGCGTGGTAGTACGTCACGATGAGTTGGATTTGATCGCCACCCAGCAGAAACGAACAGCACTGACCGAGGCGGCAGCGCCTGTTGCGCATTTCGACTTTGGCCCATGGCGCACGCGTTTTGAGCAAAGCTGGACGCCCGAGCGTTACCTGGCGATGACGGATATCTTGTCACGCGTTCCGGTGATTTGGCGTTTTCATATTAAACATCGCTTATTCGATGCGCTCGCTGCAGCGGAAGCGCAGGGCGAAACCGCGCCTGGCGGTGAAGTGATTCATCAGTTGTTTGACGCGTTCAGAGAGGAGTATCAGGCATTTCTGCAGTAGCGTTGTAGGGGCGGCCTGATGGCCGCCCACCGCATAAGTTACTTAGAAAGGACCCCAGTTAATCGCCACGCCAATCAATAAGGTCACCACGCAAATCGCAAACCAGATAGCGACCACGGGTGCAACGAACTTGATCCATTTCCCAAACGAGATATTCGCCGTTGCCAGCGCCGCCATGAGTACGCCAGACGTTGGGCTAATTGAGTTCACAATCCCCTCACCCAGCAGCACCGTTTGCACCGTGACCTGACGCGTCAGCCCAAGGTTATCGCCTAACGGTGAGAAAATCGGAATCAGCAGAGCTGACTCACCCGAGCCCGATGAAATCCCAAAGTGCATCAGCGCCGCACTGATAAACATCCCCACCGCCGCAATGGCGGGTGGCACCGGCGCCAGCAAATCAGACAGGAAGCCAACGATAGGATCGAGGATATTACCCTGCTGCAACACCACAGAGATCGCGCCCGCCATCCCGACGATAAAGCCGCCTTTCACCAGCTGAGAGCAGCCGCTCAGGAAAGTGTTGGCAATCGCAGAACCCGACATACGACCAATCAACCCCACCAAAATCGACAAGATGATGAACATCGCTGACATCTCATTGGTCGCCCAGTGCAGTTGCACCGTTCCCACCATAAACAGCAGTAGCGTTAAGGCACAGGTCGCCAGAATCAATTTATGACGACCGGTAATCGCCATTACCGGGGCGTTTTCAACCTGGACATCCGTGCGCACATGGCCATTTTTCCGCAGTCGCTTAACGGTAAAGATTAAATAAATCGCTACCGTCAACACGAAAAGCAGATTGGTGATGCCGCGCAATAACATGCCGGAGAATAGCGGCAACTGCGCCAGATGCTGGGTCAGTCCCGTTGTCGCCGGGCCTAAGAACGCGACATTAAAGCCCGCTGCGCAGGTCAGGTAAACCAAGGCCATGCCAATCACCGGCGGCAAACCAAGTGAACGCGCCACCAGCAGACCAATCGGCACAAAGGCCACAACCGAGTTTTGTACCACGCCGGTGCTGCCGAGGATGGCAAAAATCACTCCAAAGATCAGGATCAGACGGGTATCACTGATTTTGGTGCTGCGTGACAGCGAGTTCAGCGCGGTAGCAATCGCACCCGTGGCTTCAATCACCGCCAGCAAACCGCCGGTGAACAGGATGAGGAAAATGATTGGTGCGGCTTTAATCACGCCCTGTACGATCGCCATAAAGATTTCGCCGGGATACACACCCGTGCGCGCCACTTCATGCAAGCTTCCCTTAATGGCAAAGGTCACACCATTGCGGGTTTCGTGGTCAAACTTTCCTGCCGGGATAATCCAGGTAGCGACGGCCGCCAGCACCAGAATAATAAACAGCAGCAGATAAGGGCTCTGTTCGCTTTTAGCGGGAGTGGGTTGGGTGCCCGCGTGTTTCTCTACATTAACCTGTGACATTGGCATCCCCCATAATCAAACCAGCCACCAGCGCCGCACGCGCAGGAATATCCGCAATCTGGATATGCTCATGACGCGCATGAATGCCCGCACCCGTCGCGCCTAGACCGTCCAGCGTTGGAATCCCTAAAGCGGCAGTAAAGTTGCCGTCACTGCCACCGCCAACCGATTTCCCTTCCACCGTGAAACCAAGCTGTTGAGCAACGGACTGAGCACGCTGCATCAACACCAATGACTCCGCACTCTGACGCATCGGCGGACGCGACTGTGCACCCGAGACTTCGAGCTTAATGCCCGGCAGATGCGGTTGCAGTTGGGTGATTTCAGCGTGAATACGCTGCGCTTCTTCTTCGCTGGTGACGCGGGTATCGATGCCCAGCACCGCTTTATCGGCCACCACATTGACGCGATTGCCGCCCTGCGCGATCCCCACGTTAACGGTAGTACCGCGCTCTGGCGCATTCAGCCCATGCAAGAACAGCACCTGATGCGCCATCTCCTGCACCGCACTAATACCCTCTTCCGGGTTATTACCTGCATGTGCAGCTAATCCAGTGATGGCGACCTGATATTGCCCGGTGCCTTTACGCGCCACTTTCAGCGCACCGCTGCCCGCCACCGCAGGTTCAACCACCAGTACCTGCGCTGAACCCATAGCGTGATGAGATAACCAGTCACTGGAGCTGGGGCTGCCCACTTCTTCGTCGCTGCCACACAGGAAAACAATGCGCTTACCTGCCAGCAGGTCCTGCTGTTGTAAGGCACGCACCGCCCAGATGGCCTGCACCAACCCGGCTTTCATATCCAGCACGCCAGGTCCGTAAAGCTTGCCCTGTTCCTCGCGGATAGCCAGCTCACCCTCATCCCAGACGGTATCAAAATGACCCAGCACCACGGTCTGCTCACTGCCCGTGCCAAGGGTAAACTTCAGATGGTTACCGTACTTTTCCTGCACGTCAATTTCAGCGTCCACACCCAGCCGTTTGGCAAAAATCGCCTGTAGCACCTCGCCGCAGCGGTCCACCGCCGCCTTATTCATTGACGGGGATTCTGCTGCCACCAAGGTTTTGATATCCGAGAGAATTTCGCCTGAATGCTGTTGCAAATAACTTATTATATTTTTCATTACTTCTGTCCTCACCAAGTGAATCCCGAGTATGAGGATAAAATTAGGCTTAAAAAATGGGGTTTAAACGCTATTATTGTTGACCTGAGATCAACAGATAAACAAAACCTATGACGATGCTGCTCTATTCCGACAAAACCATAAGATACCTGTATGAGGTGGGTATTCACGGCGGCATTCGCCGTGCTGCGGAGGCGCTGGACGTTGATCCCGCGGCTATTAGTCGTCAGCTTTCACAACTGGCGCGCGATATGCGGTTACCGCTGTTGGAGCGTCGCGGTCGGAATGTGGTACTGACTGAAGCCGGAAAGTTGCTCGCCGAAGACTACGCGCAGACACATCAACGCCGAAGCCAGCTGGAAAGACGCTTACGTGATTTACGCCACAAACGCGGCGGTTCAATCACCATGCGCGTCGGGCAAGGCATGGTGGATGAGGTCGTGAAGTACGTGCTACAGCCCTTCTCGCAAAACTATCCTGAAGTGTTTATCGATATTTTGTCCGGTGACATGCAGACCACCGTCAGCCTGATTACCCGTGGCGAAGTGGATATGGCGGTGGGATTTGGTCCGGTTGGACCACCCGGCGTGAAATGCCATAGCTTTCATCGTGGCCCCATCTGCGCCATCGTGCATCGTGAACATCCGATCGCCTTGTATGAAAAGGTGGATGTCGCCGATCTCGCCGAGTATCCGCTGATTGGCATGGATAAAGACTTTGGCATCCAAAGTTATATGAATGTGATGTTTAACCAGGAAGGGTTGGTGTTCGCCCCGGCGTATAGCTGCAATCTGTTTACCAGCGCTATTGCCCTGAGCCAGGCGGGGATGGGGATTGCTTTTATGACTGCCAAAGTGGTGGAAGATGGCCTGTCCTCCCGCAATCTGGTGGCCGTCCCTGTTAACCACCGCATCGCCCGTGAAAGCCAGTGCCATCTGTTACGCAGCACAGACCACCGCTTCACGCCTGCGGCACAACATTTGTGGCAGTTGCTGTGCCAGTTTTTTGAGCAGACGGCGTCGGAGGAAATGGCGAGTTTGTGATGCGTCGTGCCGCTCACGAACCAATGAGGCTGAATGCCAGTGCGCATAAATGCGCACACTACTGAAACCGCGCTACAACGTTGTAGGGTTGTCATTCATGGCGACTGAAAACGCGTGCAGGCATCACAGACGCGATGCAAATAGATAACCTCCGCTTAAAGCTTTTTACCTAAACAAACGGACTCCACGTGCCCAACATAAGGGCCATAATTTTCAACCTGTTGAAAACCATGCTTGAGATAAAAATCCACCGCGCGCTTGTTGATAACACGGGTTGATAGCCGGATTTCTCGATAACCCACCTCTAACGCCCAGGTTTGTAGATACGCCAAAATTGCTGCACCCACGCCAGACACGCTGCGGTCTGAATACATGCGTTTCAGTTCGGCTGCGTCTTGCGACAGGGATCTCAGTGAACCACATCCCATCGCTCTGCCCTGTTCATCTTTTGCCAACACCCAGACAGCACGTTCTGCCTCTAGCGTTTCAGCACTGAAGTGGCTTTTGCCGTTATTCCCTGTGATAGCCGCCAATTCAGTAGAGAGTTGTTCGATAAGCTGTTGTGATTCAGGAGAAGAAGGATCGGCGGGTTCGATGGTTATCATCACTGGAACATCCTTTTTGGTCGCCATAAATAACGAATCTACCACGACAATGCACAGTTTTCGTAGGGTGCGCATTCATGCGCACCAGGATAAAAATGTATTTTAGGCTTAAGTAAGTGGCCTCAAGGACTAATGGCGAGAGATTACTTCTGTTGCTGAAGTTTCGCCTCATCCTCTTTCTTCTTTTTACTGGCCATATGATGACCCACCGCACAGCCCGCAACTGCACCCATCACGGCGTGGTGTGCAACATGCCCGGCAGCGGCACCGACTACCGCGCCCTTGAGACAGCCTTCCGCCTGAGCCTGAGAGCTGAATGCCAGAAGCAGCCCTAAAGTCACCACAACCATCGACAGATTTTTCATTACACTGACTTTCCGAAAATGAATAAGGCTGCATAAATTACCGTTAAGTCAGAACAAATGCGTGCAGATTTCACTACGGCAGCCAGGAGATTGAGAGCCGTTTAACTTCGGTTGTTGATATGCATTTCGTAAACCACACAAGGCACATCATAATGCTGCTCAATCGCTTTGTAAGTCATACCAATACGCTGCATCACGCGTTGTGAAGCATGATTTTCCGGAACGGCAACGGCCACCAGATAACTTGTACCAATCTGTTGTTTAGCAAACGCAATAACGGCCTGAGCCGCTTCAGACGCGTAGCCCTTTCCATGGTGCTCCGCGATCAGCCGCCAGCCAATTTCCAAAGGCGCACCCTCAATATTGGCTAAGTGCTGCAAGCATGTCGCGCCAACTACCTGCCCAGAAACTTTTTCCCTGATCGCCCACCAGGAAAATCCATATTTCTCCCAGCGTTGCTGAACACGCGTAATACTTTCCCATGTCTCTTCTGGTGTTTTCACTACACCATTGCTGATGTAACGCATGATGTCAGGATCGCTTTCCATCGCCCGTAAGCCATCATAATGTGCGGCCCGGAAGGGTTCTAATTTCAGACGCTCAGTCACTAACTCCATGATTCATCCTTAATTAAACGCCATATTGGTGAAACGCCACTATTAAACAAAATGAGAAAGATGTGAAATTTTACGTTCTGGCGAGCGGATGAAAGTCCATTAACCCACCCGCCAACACCTTACCATCCCCCCACTCCCCGCCTCCCGCAACCCCTGAGGTTTTTCACACCCCGCACCCGCATGCGGACACCGATCCCTAAAATAGCACCCCTGCGGCAACACCCGATTTCCCGGCAGTTCCGTATTGGTCGGCGCACCGTCCAGCGCTGCGCCAATGCGCGGCACAGACTCCATCAACAATTGCGTATAAGGGTGTTTTGGCGAATCTAATACCTGCTTTGCTTCACCCAATTCAACGATCTGCCCGAGATACATTACGGCCACGCGGTCGCTCATATGGCGCACCACGGACACGTTGTGTGAGATCAACACGTAAGTGAGATTACGCTGCCGCTGCAACTCCACCAGCAAATTCAAAATCTGCGCTTGCACCGAAATATCCAGTGCGGAAGTCGGCTCATCCAGCACCATAATGTCGGGTTGACCGGAGAGTGCGCGGGCAATGGCAATACGCTGGCGCTGCCCACCCGAAAAAGCATGCGGCGGACGGTCGAGGTATTCCGGGCGAATCCCCACCTGTGCCGCAAGTGTTGCCGCCAACGCGCGCCGCTCTTTTTCCGAACTGCGGGACTGAATCCACACCGGTTCGGTGATGGAACGCCAGACAGGTAAACGGGGATCCAGCGAGGAGAGCGGATCCTGAAACACCATCTGCATCCCCCGCCCCAGCCATGAATTCGGTGAGCGCGTTAATTCCAACTGGCCGGTGCTGGGTTTGAGCATGCCCATCAGCAATTTGGCCAGGGTACTTTTCCCGCAGCCGGACTCGCCAACAATGCCCAGTGTCTCGCCGCGTTCAACCCGTAAGTCGAGACCATTCAACGCATGCACCCGCTCGGTCACTTTGCCGCGCCAGTTGGTTTTGGCGGGGAAATTGACGTGCACATTACTGATTTCAAGCAGTGCTTCAGACATGGTTGCGCTCCTGTTGCGGATACCAGCACGCCACCTGACGATTGGATTGCCCTGCGGCGTGTAGTTCGGGCGTGATACCACAGGCTTCACCCGCCGCGAAGCAGCGTTCACGGAAAGCACAGCCGGTGGGCAGTTTGGCAAGATTCGGCACCGTACCCGGAATCGAAGTCAGCTCGGCGCGTGGCTCGCTACCCTCTGGCGAACACGCCAGCAACCCCGCCGAATAGGGGTGACAGGGCGTCGTTAGCACGCTATCGGTGGCCCCGCTCTCAATCACCGCACCGGCATACATGACATAAAGACGATCGCAAACCTGCGAGACCACCGCCATATCGTGGCTGATGAACAGCACGGCAGTGCCGGTTGAAAGCGCCTTTTGTTTTAGCAAGCGCAACACCTGGCGTTGTACCGTCACATCCAGCGCCGTGGTAGGTTCATCCGCGATCAGTAAATCCGGCTCGCAGGAGAAGGCCAGAGCAATCATTACGCGTTGACGCATCCCGCCGGACAACTCAAAGGGATAACGCTCCAGTACGCTTTGCGGATCCGCAATCTGCATCTCACTCAACAGTTCAATGGCGCGTGCTTTGGCCTGTTTCGTGGATAACACTTGATGCTGACGGATCACGTCCACCATCTGCTTCCCAATGCGGCGTGTGGGATTGAGGGCCGTCATCGGTTCCTGAAATATCATCGCCACCTTGCTACCTCGCAGTTGGCGCATCTCTGCTTCGCTGGCCGTGAGTACGTTTTTGCCCAGTATCTCCAGTGACCCGCCCTGCACACGGTAACTGCCTGGCGCGATCAGGCGCATCGCCAGCATCGCCGTGACTGATTTTCCCGAACCCGACTCCCCAACCACGCCGACAATCTCGCCGCGGTTGATGTGTAAAGAGACGCCATTCAGCACTTTCACTTCGCCCTGATAAATCGGGAAACTCAGCCGTAAATTTTCGATGGTCAGGATGCTGTCGCTCATCAGTTGCGCCCTCCCGCTTTCGGATCAAGCAAATCCTGCACGCCGTCGCCAAACAGATTGAATCCTACGGCGGTGATTAAAATGGCAGCACCGGGAAACGCGCAGTACCACCACTGGTCCAGCACATAGTTACGTCCTACCGCGACCATTGCGCCCCATTCAGCCGTGGGTTGTTGCGCGCCCAGGCCAATAAATCCTAAGGTTGCCGCCATTAAGATCGCGCTGCCGATATCTAACGACGCCTGCACCACCAGCGGTGGCATGGCGTTGCGCAGAATATGCCAGCTAATGAGGTGCCAACGCGACGCGCCAAATGTGCGAGAGGCTTCAACAAAAGTGTGCTGCTTCACCACCAGCGTTTGTCCGCGCGCCAGGCGTACATAAAAAGGAATACGCACAATGGCAATCGCCAGCATCGCATTGAACAGGCTGGGTCCCAGCGCGGCGGCCAGCGCCATGGTCAGCACCAGCGAAGGAATCGACAGCATAATGTCCATTAAGCGCATAATCACCGCATCGCTGCGCCCGCCTAATACGCCCGACAAGCAGCCCAACAGTGAACCGCTCACGCCTGACAGCAACACCACCGCAAGACCCGCCGCCACCGATTGCTGCGAGCCAACAATCACGCGGCTGAAGAGATCGCGTCCCACTTCATCGGTACCAAACCAGTGCAGCGCGCTCGGGGCCTGTAAGCGTTCGGCCAGATTAATGGCATTAGGATCCTGCGGCACAATCCACGGAGCAAAAATCATCAATAGCATCATCAGCACGATGATGGCCGCGCCGATCACCGTTAGCGGGCTTCGGCTGATCAGCCAGCATCGACGTTTCCACGCCTGCAACCACGGGCGCGCGCGGGGGTTTACCGACTGTTCCTGTGTCAGCATCATTTCTCCGCTCCCCGACCCATGCGCGGATCGATCCAGAGATACAGCAGATCAACAAACAGGTTCACCAGCACATAGGCAAACGACACCACAATGGCGAAGCCCATCACCGCGGGGAAATCCAGCGCCTGGATGGAAGAGACCACATACGCGCCCATCCCCGGCCAGGCAAACACCGTTTCGGTCAGCACGGCGCCATACAACAAATCACCCAATGCCAGCCCCAACACCGTGACAGACGGGATCAACGCGTTAGGCAGGGCATAACGCACCACGATAGTGAACTTACTTAGTCCGCTGGCGAGCGCGGTACGCACATAATCTTCACTGAGCTGCTCCAGCATCGCCGATCGAATCTGACGCGCCACAATCCCTAAATGCACAAACGCCAGGGTGGTGGCGGGCAATACCAAGTGAGTCAAGGCGTTGAAGAACACCTCCAGATCGCCACTGAGCAAGGAATCAATCAGGTAGAAACCCGTCACGCGCGCCGGCGGATCCAGCCAGTCATCCAGACGACCACCGCCGGGCAGTAAATTAAGTTTTCCGTAGAACAGCACAATCACGCCCAGGCCAAGCCAGAAGGCCGGGGTAGAGATACCGGTCAGCGCCAGCAGTCTTACCAGATGGTCAAGCCAGCGATTTTTGTACACCGCCGACAATACGCCAAGCGGCACGCCAACCACCAAAGCAATCAGCAGCGCGCAAAAAGCCAGTTCCAGCGTGGCCGGGAAAAAGTTCTTCAGGTCTTCCAGCACAGGACGACCGGTGCGAATAGACATGCCGAGATCACCGTGCAGCAGTTGTTCGACATAGCGAATAAACTGTTGCCACAGCGGTAAATCCAGCCCCAGCTGCTGCCGGATATGCTGCACAATTTCATCACTGGCGCGGTCACCTGCCAGCAATCGCGCGGGATCGCCGGGAATCAGATGCGAAATAATAAACGTAATCACGCAGACGCCAGCGACCACCAATATCAGTCCCCAGCTGCGCTGTCTGATCAAACTCCAGAAACTCATATTGCCTGCCTTAGCAGGGTCAGAGTTGACCCTGCTGATTAAGGTTGAATATCAATCGCTATTTGCTCATCTCAGAAAGATTGAAGATCTGCTCCAGCATAGGGTTGAAGACATAACCCTTAACCGCTTTATTCATCCCAACCTGATAGTTCTTCTGGAACAAATAGACGTAGGCGGCTTCGTCGATAACCACCTTCTGCGCCTGCTGATAATATTGAGTGCGTTGCGCCTGGTCCGGTGTCGAGAGAGCCTGCTTCAGCAAGCTATCCACCTGCGGATTGGCATAGAAGGATCGGTTGCCCGGCAACCCTTTTTTGTCGGATTCAAACCAGTAGTTCATGAACATGTACGGGTCAGCGAAATCTGGACTCCAGTTGCCGATCGCGATGTCATAGTCGCCTTTGCCAATACGCTCACGCATAGTGGCGTTAGCCAGTTTTTCCAGTTTGACGTCAATGCCCAGGGTTTGCAGATTGGCCTGCATCGACAGCGCAATCGGCTCCCAGTTAGGGTCATTATCCGAATAGAGGAATGACAGAGTTTTCGGCTTGTCCGCGACTTTGCTGAAGGCTTCTTTCGCTTTCGCTAAATCTAAGCTGTATTGCATGGCTCCTGCGTCATAACCCCACATGCCTTCAGGGATCGGACCGCGCATCTGCTTGCCGTTGCCGCCCAGAATACCGGAGACCATCCCTTTGTAATCCGTGGCCCAGGATACCGCACGGCGTAAATCGGGTTGGTTTAACGGCGCTTTGCTGTTGTTCAGATAGAGGTAGGTCACGCGCAAGGCAGGATAGTCATACACCGCTACGTCGCCCTGCTTCTTCAACGCCGCAAATTGATCTACCGGCAGTGAATCGGCGATATCCACATCACCCTTCTCCAGTTGCAGACGACGTGCAGAACTTTCGCTGATGATTTTGACCGAAACACGCTTAAACGCTGGCTTGTTACCCGCGAAATGCGGGTTTGGCACCAGCACCAACTGCTGTCCCTTCTGCCAGCGTTGCAACATATAGGCGCCGGAACCGGCCGTGTGCTCAGCGAGGTAAGCGCGTGCATCATCGGTGGCATGGGCTTTCAGCACAGCGGGGTTGATGATCGAGGCACCGTCGTTTGCCAGGGTATAAAGGAAAGGCGCAAAAGGTGTATCGAGGGTGAAGCGAACCGTTTGCGGATCCACGGCCTCAACCTTCAGTCCTGCGGGATAGGCTTCTGATGGGCCTTGCTTGATGCGCATCAGGCGTTCAAAAGAGAGTTTGACCGCATCCGCGGTCACCGGTGAACCGTCATCGAAAAACTCACCCTTACGCAGTTTGAAGGTCCACACTTTACCCTCATTCTCGCTCTGCCAGCTCTCAGCGAGGTCGCCTTCCACATCGGTAGCCCCTTTACCGTTTTCGTTTTTGTACTTCACCAAACGCTGATAGGCCGGATAGGTTACCGTCCAGTCGTTGTTATCAATGGTCACCGCTGGGTCCAGCGTCTGCGGATCGGCCGCTTTGCCAATCACTAACATATCTTTGGGTACGGCTGACCAGGCGGGTGCACTGGCGGTGGTTACTGCTGCTGCAATCAAGAGAGAGAGAAAGCCTTTGGAGGCGCTGAACTTCATTTTCATGGTAATACTCCGTCAGTCTGTGCTGGGGAAATACAAGTGAAAACATCGTCAATGAGCGGATAAGCCGCCGCTCCGGGTAATTCGAAATGCCACCACTCCGTCGCGATACCGCAGAAGCCGCCACCGAACATCACGGCATTGAGCAGCAGTCGGTTGCGCTGGAAAGAGGCGGCCAGTTCGGGATGGTACGGATGGGAAAGTTCGGTCATCTCATCAAAGCCGGTCCCCATATCCAGTGCATTGCCGTCCGCATCGATCAGCGTGACGTCAATAGCGGTGCCCCGACTGTGGTTGGAGCCCTGAGAGAGCGGCACCACGTAGTTTTGATCGGGGCAGGCCAGCCAGAGCAACGCCTGCGCTTTTTGTGGCCGATAGGCGTCCAGTACCTGAAGCGTGAAACCGGCGACTCGTGCAATCTCAATACTCTTTTCCAGTGCGTTGGCGGCATCGACGTGCAATAAGCAGCGCGCCACGCTATAGATCGGCTGGCCGGTAATGTTGTCCGCGGTGGCATATTTCATATCGATGTTGAGCTGAGGGAATTGCTCAGCGAGATCGACTAGGTGCGTATCCTGATTCATGTTCAATTTCCTGTTTTTTTAGCGCTCAAACTGGCCAAATTCCTGCTGCAGCGCGCGATTCTTTGCAAGGCGCGCCGATAGTTGCGGCCCAAGGCGTTCAACCACGGCTGAGAGCAGTAAGTTAAATAAGCAACTCACCGGGGCCAGTGAGTCCCAGAAGTTGGCGGTATCGGTTTTCACCTGCAGTAAATCCAGCGGATAGTCCCGCGCCCATGGGCACCAGATATCGGTGACCAGTGCCATGGAGAGCTGGCGTTCGCTTGCCACCCGGCAAAACTGGCGTGCAACCGTGGAGTAGGCGCGCGTGTCGGTCAGCACCACGTAGGGTTTTTCATACTCAGAGTTGAGCGATTCGAGCCAACTGCCAGAACTGCCATCGGCGTAGCTCACTCGCGGGCGCAGATACTCCAGATGACTGAAAAAGGTATGGGCGATGCCGCGGGTCGATTGAATCCCCAGGATGATCACCGCATCAGCTTGCGCAATGTGCTGGCTGACACGGGCAAAGGTGTCGCTCTGCGCCAGTTGGTAGACGTAACGGATCGCATCCAACTCCATTTGCAGAGACTGGTTAGCGCGATCGGGCAGCGACTGTTGCTGGTCCCACGCATCCAGACGATCAATCACGCCCCAGTGTTTGTAAGGCGTATTGGGCAACTCACGCAGCACATTTTTGACGTCGTCCAGGTTGCGAAACCCCAACTTGCGCAGATAGCGTCCGACGGTAATGCCGCTGGTGCCAGTGGCCTGCGCGATGCTGTCAGCAGTTTCAAACGGGATCTGCTCCCGATGGCTCAGCAGCCAGGCACTTACCCGTTTTTCGCTGGGCGTCTGATGGCTATAGGCCGCTTCGATGGCATTAAAAAAGTCTGTTTTCGCATTCATAGTGGATTCAATGTTATTGAGCTGTCATTGCACTACGTTTTGACATGTAACTAACAAAGCAGGATGCATGCCATGTTTAAGAATTTTTAAAATTCATTGTTAATTCATTGAGATGGTGAATGTTCAGACCAAGAAGGCGTGGCGCTTGAAAGAATTAAAGTGCCATAGAGGTGCAACACTAATGACATCGGCATGACATCAGTGCAACCTGGTGTTGACCGTATTTTGACAACGATCTGGATTTGCTATTGGGTGATGTAAAGACGTGAACCTGTTTATGGCATCGAAACGTTTTGAGGATATGTCGATAAAATCGACTTTTTTAAACATATGACCGTGACATGTTTATGTCATCGACATGTTTTGGCGATATGTCGATAAAATCCATTTTTTTAAACATATGGCCGTGACATGTTTATGGCATCGACACGTTTTGGCGATATGTCGATAAAATCCATTTTTTTAAACATATCAGATTAGACAGCTCCCTCACGCCATCACCCTTTTCCTGATCGCCGTGCCCCTTACCACCGCCAATAAAATCCCGCCGACGATCAACAAGGTGCCCAGCACTTTGCTGTGGTCCAGGGTTTCATGCAGGATCGCCACGCCCATCAGTAACGCCAGCGCGGGACTGAGCAGTGACCACGGCAGTATCTGGCTGGCGGGATAGCGTTTAAGCAGGCCGTACCACAACGAATAGGCAAATATTGACGAGCCCAGCGCGCTGTAAATCACTCCGAGCCAACCGCGCCAGCCCGCCGACATCAGCAATGCCAACTGGTGCTGTTCCGTCAGCAGTGAACTGACACCCACCAACGGAATGGCAAACAGCGACAACCAACCGGTCATCGCCAGCGGTGCGACAGGCGGGAGACGCTTGATGATCACCGTGCTACATGCCCAGCCGCAGGCACTGATCAGTAGCCACAGCATGCCTTGCCAGTGTTCCAGCGCCGGGCTGCCTGCCAGAATAATCACGCCGAGAAACGCCACCACCACTCCGGCGATTTGCCGATAGTTGAGCCGCTCTTTTAGCCACACAGCGGCCAGCAGCATAGCAATCGGCGTGCCCATCTGGATAAATACCGCCGTGGTGCCGGCATCGGCAGTCTGCATGCCGATGACCATCAAACCGAAATGCACAAAACCAAAGGTGAAGGCCAGCAGCACCATGCCCGGCAATTGGCGCCACGTCAGGCGATGGAAAGGCAGTAAAATCGCCGCGACCAGCACAAACCGTAGCGTCAGCATAAAAAGCGGCGGCAACTCCATCAGACCAAACTTCATCGCGATGACATTAAACGCCCAGCCATTGACCACCAGCAGCAGAATCAGCACATCGCGTAACGAGACGGCTTTCACGCGCGCAGCCGGGTAGGCGTGTGCAAGTGATAATCATGCTCGCGCTGGAAGGCGCGCGCCAATGCCAATAACTGACGCTCGGCACCATCCCGGCCAATCATCTGCATACCTATCGGCATACCGTCGCGGTCAAAACCCGCCGGATGGCTGATGGCGGGCAGCGCCGATAAACTGGCCAACGCGTTGTAACGCATGTTGCCCGTCAACACGCTCTCTTCACGATCGCCCATCTGAATCGCTTCCAGACCTTTGTGTGGCGCGGTGAAGGGCAAGGTCGGCACCAGAATCACATCCACCTGATTGAGATGCTGTAACAGCTGCATACGTAAGCCTGTGCGGAAGCGCTGCGCCTGCAAATACTCCACCGCCGTGATCGCCAGACCCGCTTGCAGCAATTTGCGTACATCCGCGCCGTACTCCTGCGGGCGTTCTGCCAGCCACGCTGCATGCAGCGAGGCAGGTTCAGCGAGGTTGATCAGCACCAGCGCATTAACCGCCTGATCAAGCCCGGTAACGCTCAGCGTCTGGCAACGCGCGCCCGCTGCACTAAACCACTGCACCATTTGATCATAGGCGGCAGCCACATCCGGCTGAACCTGCTGATGCACATCCGGTAACAGGCCGATGCGCAAGCCCGCTAACTCCGGCAGCGTGGTCAGCGGCTGCGTCTTACCGTCCAGCACGTTAAACAACACTTCGCACTCTTCGGCGTAACGTGCCAATGGCCCAACGGTATCCAGACTGGTCGCCAGCGGGAAAATGCCCTCTGTCGAGAGTCGCCCCACCCCAGGACGTAAACCGGTGATGCCATTCATCGAGGCAGGCAAGCGGATCGATCCGCCCGTGTCAGTCCCCAACGTTGCCAATGCGCTACGAACCGATGCCGCGACACCAGATCCGCCACTCGATCCCGCCGGGATACGGCTGTCATCCCACGGGTTGCTGCTGGCACCGTAATGCGGATTGTTGGTGGTGCCGCCCCACGCGAACTCATGCATGTTGGTGCTGCCGATAATCAGCGCGCCCGCTTGTTTCAGCCGCTGTACCATCACGGCATCGCGGCTGGCGATGTTGCCGCGCAGAATCTCACTGCCGGCATGCATCTCTTCACCCGCCAAATCGATATTGGCTTTGATGGCAATCGGCATACCGTGCAGCGGGCCGAGATCGTAGCCCTGTTCCAGCAAGCGCTGGCTGGCCTTGGCGGTTTGTCGCACTTGAGACACATAGACTTCATTGAACGCGTTAAGATCGCGCGTGGTTTCTTCGCGCGCCAGGCACGCTTCCACCAGTTCCGGCACGCTGGTCTGGCGTGTACGTAGCTGCTGCGCCAGCTTCAGCATTGAGGTGTCAATTAACTCACTCATGCGGTAACTCCAGTGGCGGTTGCAATGCGGAAACCCAGGCGTTGGCGGGCAGCAATGTCGGTGCAAAATGTTGCAGGGCGAAGGCAGATATTCCCGCCGCACGCGCTTCACAATCGGTGAGTAGATGTTCAAGTTCAGCGGCATCGGCCGCACAGTGGCGCTGAATCAGTGCCAGACGAAGGGCAATGGCATCCATAATAACTCCTGATCATTTGGCTCACAGGCGGCCTGAAGGCCGCCCCAACGGATATCGAGACGCAGTAAGGGTTTATTTATCACCCATCGCATCCACCACCTCTTTGGCTTTGGTCGCCAGTGCGGTGTTCACGTTGTTTTGATAAGAGGTCGCTTCCGACGGATAAGCTTTAATGTTTTTGGCATAGAGCGCGATGTTCATGTTGTTATCCCAGGCTTTCTGCGACACCAATACATTCTCTGGATAGCCTTTGGCATCAATCTCACGCTGTACCGCTTTCTTCACCACCGCTTCTGGCAATGCCGGGAAGTATTTACGTGCGATGGTCACCGACTCATCCGGGTGCTTATAAATAAAGCGCGATGCCTGCTCAAACGCGGTGACCACCGCTTGTGCCGCCTGCGGGTTTTTATCGATGTACTGCTGAGTAGTGGTGAGGCTGGAGAAAGCAAACGGATACCAGGACTGCGCGGCTGAGAAGGAGTAAACCACATGCAGGCCGTTTTGCTCTTCCGCCATGGTCACCTGCGGTTCTGCCGCCAACGCATAATCCGCGCGACCCGCCGCTACGGCTGGGATCTCGTTACCGATCGCCACATGCACCAGCTTCACATCTTTTAAATTGTTCTGTTTGATCAGATAACTCATAAACGCCCAGGTGGTGTCCGGCTGTGGGCTGGTGACCACGCGCTTGCCCGCTAACAGCGATAAGTTATCCTGCAATGATGCTGCTTCTTTGCCGAACACAAAGATGGTGGGCGCATTTTGCACCCCCGCCACCACCACACCTTTGCCGCCGTTTTCACGGGTTTTCGGCACGAATACCGGGTCCTGAATCGAGAAATCAGCGGAACCGCCAATCACCGCCGCCCAGGATTGCGCCCCGCCGCCGCCGGTGCTGATTTTTACATCAACGCCCTGCTGTTTGAAAAAGCCCTGCTCCTGCGCCACATACAGTGGCAGGTAAAGCAGCGACTGAAATGCCTGGTTGATGCGCACTGGCGTGTCAGCCGCCTGCGCACTCACCAGTGAAGCCAAAGAAACAACGGCAGAGATCGTAGCCAAACGGAATTTTTTCATGATTATTTCCTGTCCCAGGAGAGAATGAGGCGTTCAAGAAATGCCACCAGCGCGTTAAAGCACAGCATCATCAGCATGACCAGCACGATGCCAGCCAGCACAATGTTCATACCGAAGTTGGAACTGCCCAGCAGGATCATGTGACCCACACCGTTATCCGAAGAGATGTACTCGCCTACGATGGCCCCCACCAGCGCAAACCCGACGTTAAGGCGTAAACCCGACAGCACCCACAGCATCGCCGACGGCACCACCAGCTTGAAGAAAATGGTTCCGCGTCCCGCGTTGAAGGAGCGCAACAGGTTAATTAAGTCAGGATCGGTGCGCATCGCGCCTTTGTAGGAGGTAGTGAGAGAGACCACCACGCAGGAAAACGCCACGATCACTACTTTCGACAGCATCTCCGTGCCAAACCAGATGATGGTCATCGGCGCAATGGCCAGCACCGGAATGGAGCCAATGGCGGCGATAAAGGGCGCAGCGAGGTCGGAAATAAAACGTGAGTACCACAGCAGCAGCCCAAGAATCGAGCCACCAACCGCGCCCACCGCAAACCCCACCAGGGTTTCAATCGCGGTAACGCGGATGTCGGTCAGCATCTCACCAGACTGAAAACGTTGTACCAGCACATCCCACACCTGAGACGGGCTGGAGAACAGAAACGCATTGATATTGCCGCTGCGCACGCCTAACTCCCAGCCACCGAGCAACACCACTACAATCGCCACCTGCAAGAACAGCAACGTATAGCGGCGGGCGTTAGCCGAGCGGAAAAAGGTTTCGCGGACGCTGCGGTTCGCGGTGGCACTCACGGTTGGACGCGTAGACACTGTATTCATTACCATCTTGTCCTCTCGTTAGTTGACCGGCTCAGGCTGGATGCCAATGCTGCGCCAAATGTGCTCGTAATATTCGTTGAAGCGCGGTGACAGGCGGCGCTCAGGGATCGACAAACTGTCCGTGCCGAGATCCACTTCAATCTCCTGCACAATCTCCCCTGGGCGCGCTTTCATCACGTAGACGCGATCGGACAGCGTGACCGCCTCTTCGATATCGTGCGTAATAAAGATCACCGTCTTGTGCTGCTGTTTCACCACGCTCAACAGTTCACTTTCGAGCGAGATCTTGAGCGGATAATCCAGTGCCTTGTAGGCTTCATCCATCAGGATGATTTCCGGGTTGGTCACCATGGTGCGCATCAGGGCGACACGTTGTTTCATCCCACCAGAAAGCTGTGAGGGATACTTCTGCTCGTAGCCGGTCATTTTGTAGAGTTCAAACAGTTCACGCGCTTTAGCCCGCGCTTCCGCTTTCGGCATGCCGCGCACTTCCAGCCCGAGAATCACGTTGTCGATCACCGTGCGCCACGGGAATAACAGGTCTTTTTGCAGCACATAACCCAGTTCCGGTGACGGCGTGCCGGTAGTCTCGCGGTTTTTCAGCAGGATGCTGCCGCTGTCCGGCATCAACAGGCCGGTGATGATGTTGAACAATGTGGATTTACCGCAGCCGCTCGGTCCGACAAAGGAGACAAACTCGTTGCGATTGGCGTGGAAGTTCAGGTTACGCAACACCGTCACCTCCCCCTCCGGCGTGGGATAACTTTTATGGATGCCAGCGGCTTCCAGAACTTTATTCATGGTTTTCTCCCAAAGGTCGCGCGTGGCGATTGTGAACCGTCAGCGGTGAAGGCGGAGCCTGCACCGGAACGTAATCTTTCAGGAAGTGATAGCCGATATAGTCGGTGCTGCGGGCGCGCAGAATGGCCGGTTGCGTGTCGATGGTGGCCAGCGCCATGCCTTCGGTGGTGCCGCTGTCCGCGACAATATTGCCCAGCGGATCGATAATGCGGCTGTGACCGTGATAGTGCAGATTGCCGTGATGACCGCACAGGTTGGATTCAATCATCCAGCACTGATTTTCCAGCGCGCGTACGCGGCCAAACAGGGTGTAGCAATCTACCATCGGATCGGCGTCCCCCGCACTGCCGTCACCGGCGTAGCCCCAGGCGGTGGGCATGATCATGATGTCAGCCCCTTTTAGCGCCAGTTCGCGGGTACTCTCAGGGAAAACTTTGTCGTAGCAGATCAGCATGCCAATGCGCCCCAACGGCGTGTTGAACACCGGAAAGTCGCTGCCGGGATAGTAGACATGCTTTTCATCGCCAGGCTGATGCACTTTGCGATATACGCCGACCAACCCCGATGGGCCCAGCAGCACTGCACTGTTGAACAGCACTTCGGCACGTTCGGGATGACGTTCCGTCATGCCAAATACCACATGCAATCCGAGCTGAGTGGCGAGGTTTTGCAGTGCCTGCACGCTTTCGCCCTCTGGCACCACTTCGGCCTGCGCCACTTGCCAGCTCACCGCTTCACCACTCCAGTTAAGCGTATCGGGCAGATAGCCCTGTAAAACCTGCTCGGGGAAAACCACCAACTCTGCCCCGGCAGACGCGGCACGCGTCATCCAGTCGAGCAGATTATTGAGATTGCGCGTTTTGTCGTAGAACGCGGGCAGGGTGATGGTTGCAATGGTGGTGTTCATAGCCGCTCCCAGAGATTTTTTCCCTAAACTGCTATGTCGCTCACATTTAGACCAATACAATTTTCTTATGTGAAAATTTTTATCATATGTGAGAAATTGGCTTTCCAGTTCACTCAGTGGAGGAGAGTCTCCGATGAAAACCACCCGACAACATGAAACCTCCGGGCTGGGTGCCGCCTTAACCGGCGAGCAGGATTTTGGATTGCGTATCAAGACGATACGACAGGCGCGTGAGTTAACGCTGGAGCAGGTGGCTGAATTGAGCAGTGTCTCAATCTCTTCGCTATCGAAGATTGAGAAAGGACAGGTCTCAGCGTCATTCGATACCATCGCGAAGATTGCCAGCGCCTTTGATTACTCTCTGGCGGAGTTATTTGCCGATGAACTCCCGCACCAACCGGTGGAGAGTGTGGCAATCCAGGGACGTCGCACCTACACGCTGGCCGGGAAAGGCTTAGCGTTCACCAATCCCTATTTTCGCTATGAAGTCCACGCCGCTGAACTGCTGGTAAAAGGGATGATTCCGGTGGTGATGGAGATTGAAACGCGTGAACTGCCGCCACCCGAAGCCTGGTCGCAGCATGCCGGTGAAGAGTTTATTTATGTGTTGGCGGGCGAAGTGATGCTGCATACGCAGTTGTATGCGCCATTACGGTTGGCCCAAGGTGACAGTGCCTATATCGACAGCACCATGCGGCATACCTTTGTCCGTCTGAGCGAGGCACCCGCCAGCCTGATTTCCATCTGCCAGACAGAAAAATTGCATATTGAGGATTTAACGCGCGGAATTTAAGGAATATCAACAGCATTTGATGCGTAGCGGCGTGATTTATCACGCTTGTTAGCCCGGATGTCGCAATAAAATGCGCCGCGATATTCGGTCTGTTTGATATAGACTGTCCGCCTGTTACGTAATGAAAGGAACTTCGGCATGGCACAGGAACACCATTATCAGGTCACAGTACGTTGGACCGGCAATCGCGGTAAGGGCACTTCATCTTATACGGCTTACGATCGCAATGGCGAGTTGCTGGCAGACGGCAAAGCCACCGTTGCACTCAGTGCGGACCCTGCATTTCTGGGGGATGATTCACGCTGGAATCCTGAAGAGTTACTGCTGGCCTCCGCATCGGCGTGCCATAAATTGTGGTATCTGCATCTGTGTGCGGTTGCGGGCATTATTGTGGAAGCCTACGAAGATGCCGCAGAAGGGACGATGCAGGAAGGGACGCGCGGGCGTTTCACCCAGATCACTCTGAAGCCACATATTACGCTGCGCAATCCGGCAGATGCGGACCGCGCAAGCGCATTACATCATCAGGCGCATGAAGCTTGTTTCATCGCCAATTCACTCAATTTCCCGGTAGATTGCGAACCCACCTTCGCATAGTTACGCCGCGCCGGCGAGGGGTGATTGCCACAGGCGCACCCCATTACGACCGGCGCGTTTCACTTCATACAGCGCTTCATCCGCATGCCGCAACCAGTGACGCAGAGATTCAGCACCCGCAGCAGACGCAATACCAATACTGACCGAGCAGCGAAAATCAGCCGATGCCGGTAACCGCACCTGAGCAATTTTATCCTTAAGCAACTCCGCCAGTGCCACCACCGATTCATCCGTGGCATGGTGCACAATCACCCCCAGCTCATCACCGCCGAAGCGCGCGGGTATATCCTGCAAACCCACCACGTTGCGCAGCAACGCTGAGATCTCGGCCAACAGGAAATCCCCTGCTTCATGGCCCCAGGTATCATTGACCGATTTGAAGTAATCCAGATCCATCAGCAACAGATAGCCTGCACTGTCGCCACGACGCGTACTGAGAAACTCACTCTCCAGACGGCGTTCAAACAGACGACGGTTAGGGATTTCCAGACCCGGATCCATCAGTGCTATACGTTCTAATTCACGATTTCGTTTACGCAGATGCCAGGTCAGATTGTATGAGGTCACGCTGAGTACCAACATGTAGCAGGTTGCCAGCGGCAACGTCAGCCACACAGTTTGCGTGCTGAATGTCAGATTCACCGCTGCGCCATCCACCAGCCACACCATCACAAAGGCGCAGAGAAACGCCTGCATAGCGGCGATCAATTGCGCTGCACCGCCCGCAGCATAACGATCTGAAGCCAGCACCGCCATGATGACAAATGAAGGTAACGGGCTCAGCGCCATTAGCGCCACCCAGATTCCACCGAAGGCAGCATCAAGCGTCAGGTTGTTACGTTCTGTCCCGGTGGGGTCTTCGGCACGCAATGCGCGGCGACAGGCGATCCACGGCCAGATAAAGGCATTCACAAACAGTAAGGCGCAGAAGGCGACGCCTCGATGCATCTCCATCAATACAGAGAGAATCGGGAAGAAACATAAAATTGTGCCAAGCTGGCGCATGATAAACATACGACGAACGAAGCGCTCCGAACGCCGCTTCAGGTGGCTATCATCAGGCGAGTAATAATTCATTCACAGGAAAAATCTGATCGACAAGAAAAGCAGTTTAACGGCAAAAGGGACAAGCGCAGCGCTTTATTTTAAGAATATTTACCTTGCGCTTAACTAATAGTGCAAAAACTTATCGTAACGCTGCAAAGAACAGCAATATGGCCAGCATCCCGCGACTTTTCATCAGTTAAAACTATGAACCCACAGCGATTTTCAATCGCTCACCGCGCTGGTGAGCTTTGTCGCACTGCTGACGTTAAAAAAAGACGATCATCTCAAGCCGTTATAATAACAAAGGCGGCCTGATGGCCTAATGCTTGTCAGTTAAGAACTTAGGCCACTTATTGATAAGTGGCCTTTCTT
The DNA here is from genome assembly GCF_030053355.1 of Pantoea sp. EA-12. Lineage (NCBI taxonomy): Bacteria > Pseudomonadati > Pseudomonadota > Gammaproteobacteria > Enterobacterales > Erwiniaceae > Pantoea > Pantoea sp. EA-12. The sequence goes on from NZ_JASGBY010000001.1 coordinate 263,819, forward strand.
TTCTGTGCGGGCTCTGCCGCCACTACTGCCCCCTCTGGGCCGTCCTCGCGCCGCTAAAGCGGTACCTTCGACTTCCACGTCGTGCCGGACGGACCGTTCGCGGATAAAGATGGGACTTGGCGGACTGAGCCCGGTGGAGTACCGGACTCAGAATCAAAATAAGCTGACTTAAGCAGTCCAGGTTAAGGGGTTCAGTTCATCGGCACCGGTCCGTTAGGCAGACGAGTGAAGTGAAGGTACCGCGTAGCGGCGCGAGGACCGCCGGCCCCGGTGCGGCTCCAGCCGGCGTTATCGCCAGCCTCTTAACTGACAAGCATTAAGCCTGATGGCCTCCTTTGCAATCGTCGGAAAATTACCGCCCCGCGTCCTGTAAGCGGAATTGCGCCACCAGCCGCTCCAGCATCATTGCCTGCTCTTCCAGCGAGTTTGCCGAATGCGACGAGGCGCTCACCAGCGTGGCGTTTTGCTGTGTGGTGGTATCGAGTTCACCGACCGCGCGGGCAATCTGTTCAATACCACGGCTTTGCTCATCGGATGCGGCGGAGATCTCTTCCATAATCTCGTTCACACGCGCAATGCTGCCAAGAATTTGATCCATGGTTTCACCGGCACGCGCCACCTGTTGGTGACCGTTGCTGATACGGCTGACCGATTCGCTGATCAGCTGTTCAATATCTTTCGCGGCGCCCGCACTGCGCTGTGCCAGGTTACGCACTTCGCTGGCAACGACTGCAAACCCACGCCCTTGTTCACCGGCACGAGCCGCTTCAACTGCGGCATTCAGCGCCAGAATGTTGGTCTGGAAGGCAATGCTATTGATCACCGCCGTGATATCAGCAATTTTCTTCGAACTATCCGAGATTTCGCCCATGGTGCTTACAACATCGCGCACCGCAATACCGCCTTTATTGGCATTTTGCGAGGCTTCTGCGGCGATCTGACTCGCCTGACGGGCGTTCGCGGCGTTATTTTTCACCGTTGCCGTTAACTGCTCCATACTCGCTGCGGTTTCCACTACCGCTGCCGCCTGCTGTTCAGTGCGAGATGACAAATCCAGGTTGCCCTGATTGATCTCACTGGCGGCCTGCGACACGCTGCTGACGCTGCTCAGGACATCGCCAATCATACTGCGCAGACGATCGTTCATGCGGCCCATAGCGGATGTCAGCTTGCCCAGTTCATCGTGACGGTCAGTGGTGAATTGCGAGCTGAGATCGCCGCTGGCGATGCGCTCCGCCAGCTCCAGATTATGGAACACCGGACGCGTAATCTGGCGAATGATGTACCACGCCACCAGCACGCCAAACAGAATCGCCAGACCACCAATCAGCAGCGACAGCTTAGCAGAACCATTCGCCAGCTCATCGTTACGCTCTTTCACAATCGAGATGATTTTTTTGATCACCGCACTACTTTTATCACCCGCCACTTTGACGGTGTCTTCCGAGCTACGTAATTGTCCGTAGCTGTCGGCAGCTTGCAGACTGAGATCTTTAAAGCGTTCAGTGTCCTGCCACAACGCAGTAAACCCGCCCTGTTGTTCCGGCGGCAGCTGAGCCAGCAGCGCTTTCATGCCTTGGTCGGCCTGCTGGAAATGGGTTTGCAGCGTATTGCGCAGCGTGTCAGACACATTGAAGCGCAGCGCCCATGCTTCTTCACGCACGTTGCTAATGGCAAACAGCTGCTCATAAATCTGATTGGTGAGCTCGGGATTGGTCACCGGCGTGCGGATCAGTTGGGTGTAGCGCGACGTCATGTCCTGCTGACTCAAGGAATCAAGCTGTGCGCGCAGACTGTTTAATTGTTGGGTAGCCTGCGTCATCGCGCCAATGCTGTTCTGGAAGCTGGCGAGGTGGGTATCCAGCTCATCAACCAGCGCACGGGCGCTGTCAGTCCAGCTGAGCTGTTTGGCTTCACGGTTTAGCTGCTGTGCATGCGTCACGTAATCGGCCATAACTTTGCCCGATTTATCATCGCCATAGAGATATTTAAGGCGATTAATCTTCGCTTGGAACACCTCAATATTGATGTCATAAATCAGATTGGTTTTCTGATAAATATCGTGAATGGTGGTGAAGCGCTGCACGCTTAATCCCGTCGCGAGTGCCACCAGCAACAGCACAATCCCGAACCCTGCCGACAATTTGCGGGTAATGCGCACATTGCGTAATCGTGAAACCAGTCCCATGTTTCTTCCCCTGCGATTGTTATTTTTGTTGAGCTTGCGAGAGGAGTTATCGGAACGCGACAGGAATTGTTTATTGCCAATAGCACAAAAATTTTTCGGATTGATGTGCGCCGTTCATCAACGGCGCAACACTTTTATCTTGATGTGGCAGGCGCGAGTTGGCTGATAAACAAACCGGCGGCGCTGACGGCATCCACCGCCACTTTGCCCAGCTGTTGGCGAATGCTGTCGCCCAGCGCAATGGTGGAGAAACCGGTGCAGGAGAAAGCAATCACTTCGATGCCTTCACGATACAGATTATCCGCGCAGGCCAAGGCACTCGCCCGCCCCTCTGCGCTCAGGAGATCGGTGGTGTTCAATACCCCTGCAGGGCGGGCATAACGCACGTCTTCACCCAATAGCTGACGGAATGGCGCAGGTGCCGCCGCGCCAATGCCCATCACCGCTACCGGACGCTTGAGCATGCGTGCAATGCTGGCCGATGCCGAACCGGCGCTGATCACCGGAATCGATACCGCTTCACGCAATGATGCCAGGCCCGGATCGGCCGCACAGCTGAGAAACAGCGCGTTGCAGCCATCGGCTTCTAACTGCTGACCCAGCGCAACAATTTTTGGCACTGCCAGCGCTTCACTGGCGTCATCGTAAATGCCTTTGTACTGGTCGGGGATCGCCCGACTGATGGCATTGATACCGTATTCCAGATGGATCAGCCGAGCATGTTCTTCGACAAAGTGCTGATCCGGATGGGTTAATACACGAATAATCCCCAGCATGAAAAGTGGACTCCTGGTCTGATGTTGTATGGTTAGAACGGCCTGAAACGTTATTTTTATGATGCCACTATACGCCACTTCCCACTTCTTCGATCACCTGCCGCAACCAACGGTGCGCCGCGCTATCCTGAGTGCGGCGATGCCACAGCAGATCAAAGGGAACATAAGGCAGCGTCAGCGGTGGTTCGAACATGATGATATCTTGCTGGCGAGCATAGGTGGTGCCGACTCGGCGTAGTACCGTCGCCACATAATCCGTGCCTCGCAGAAGAGCGGGGACGGTAAACATGGTGGGCAGCGTCAGGCTGATGGTTCTTGCCAGCCCTTGCTCACGCAGTTTCTGATCCACCAGACCATAATGCTGGCCCTCGGGTGACACCAGAATATGCCGCATCGACAAAAATGCCTGCAGGCTCATTTTCTCACCCGCGCTCGCATGATCGCGTCCCACCATGGTGACAAAATCATCACGTAACAGCGGTTGGGAAAGAATACGGTTTTCTGCTTTGGTCGGCGGGACGCCGACAGCCATATCAATCTTGCCGGCGTCCAGCAGCGCTACCACTTCATCGCGGTCAATAAAATAACGCACGTGGATTGTGCAGTTGGGCGCGAGTATCGCGAGCTTTTGTGTTAATGCCGGCAACAGCACATGCAGCGGGTATTCCGTCAATCCCAGGGTGAAAGTGCGCGGTTTAGCGTTAGGTTCGAATACCTCAGCGGGCTTCATCAGCTGGCGTACTTGCCCTAATGCCTCAGCAATTGGAATGGCGATCTCCTGTGCTTTCGCGGTCGGCCGCAACCCCTCGGCGCTGCGGATAAAAAGCGGATCATCAAACGCACGACGCAAGCGACCCAAAGCGGCACTCATCGCCGGTTGGCTCACCCCGGCCAGCGCCGCCGCTTTAGTGACGTTACGCTCCAGCATCAGCGCATTGAATGCCGCCAGCAGATTGAGATCGAAACCATCAAAATTCATTTTTTGTATAACGCTCTATACCGTTCATTTGTTGGATTGATAGTGGCAGCTTCGGGAATACTGCACAAGCCGGTGAACTGCACCGCTAACTCATCAAAAAGGTGTCTAACATGTCTGCGACTCAATCGACCTCTCGCCTGCAAAATGAACGTGCAGCGGTAGAAAATCTGTATCGTGCTTTCAGTGATAAGAACCCGAATCTGCTGGATCTGGCGGTGACACCCGACTGGCAAGATATTCCGCTGGCGCCAGGACAAGGGCCAGGTCCTGAAGGTTTCAAGCCGTTGCTGGCAGGCTTCATCACCGCGTTCCCGGATATCAACATCATCGTGCACGACATGCTGCAGGAACCGGGGAAAATAGCGGTACGCGCTGAAATCACCGGCACGCATGAGGGTGAATTTATGGGCATCGCGCCCACCGGCAAGCGCATCAGCGTGCGGCTTCATGAATTTCACCTGCTTAACGGCGAGCGCGTGACGACCACCTGGCATATGGAAGACTGGATGGCGATGTTCCAGCAGATTGGCCAGTTCCCGCCACAGCCAGAATGATGCTGGAACTGCGCTAACGTGTTAACCGGTTAAGGTACGGGTGAAACAGCTGCGCATCTGCCTGCACCAAGGATGCCGCGTTCTGCTGCGGATGATCGCGTAAATAGGCCTTAACCAATGCAAAGCCCAGCGAGTAGCCGCACCAGCGCGGAATCTCTGCTGTACCAAAAAACCACGCATTATGGTCGTACCAGGGTTGCGACCACTGTTCCGCAGCGCGTTCAATAAAAGCATCAAGTACAGAACTGTCGAGTCTCTCCCATGGCTCCGGGCCGCCGCCACAGACCTCTAGCGCAAAATGTCCGGCTAAACCTTCAGACACCAGCGCTTCGCCCAGGGTTCTGCCATAACCGGGGCCGTCCCAGCGAGCGGCGTGATGTAATTCGTGCGCGAACATGCGCGTCAGACTCTCTTCGGTCAAATCGCTGATGTGCGGATCAACCGTAAGATAGACAATACCCGGTTCTGGGCAGTATCCCAGACATCCTTTACCTTCAAGGACGAATTGCCCCGCCTTGATCACCACATCGAGTGGATTAAAGGCAATGTGGCTATTAGCTTGCTGCCAGGTGCGTTGCAATACAGAGCTAATTTCATGCTGTTTGAGAGAAAGTGTCTGACGGGCATTTATAAAGTGAAGTTCGAGGGGATACATGTGGCCTCCTGCCATTTCTGACTAGAACAGGCCATATAGTGCTCAGTAAATCGGCGCATTTCAATCGATGCGGTTAAACCAGGCCTAATATCCCCTTGTTAAGCTAGCTTTATGTTGGCGATTTCAGGCTGAAATCGCCAACTTTTATCACCAGCGGGTGGCCGCTACATCAATCACGAAACGATACTTCACATCGCCTTTCAGCATACGCGCAAAAGCATCTTCTACCGCTTCGCCAGCGATTAATTCGATATCCGCCGTAATGTTATGTTCGCCACAGAAATCCAACATCTCCTGGGTCTCTTTAATACTGCCAATTGAAGAGCCACTGATGCTCAGGCGACGGAAGACCATCGGCGTCACGTCAGGGGATTGATGGGGTTGATCAGGGATACCGACCAGCACCAAACGACCGTTGGTTTTCAGTGTGGCGAGATAAGGATCGAGATCGTGTGGCGCTGAAACGCAGTCGATGATGAAGTCGAGTGAGGTTTGTGCTGCCGCCATCTGCTCAGCATCACGCGATACCACCACACGGCTGGCACCCAGACGTTTCGCATCCGCACCCTTTTGCGGTGAAGTGGTGAATAACGTGACGTCCGCTCCCATCGCGCTCGCCAGCTTCACCGCCATATGGCCCAAACCACCCAAGCCCACCACGCCAACTTTGTCACCCGCCTGAACCTTAAAGTGACGCAGCGGCGACCAAACGGTGACTCCCGCACACAGCAATGGCGCGACGCCTGCCAGCGGCAAGTTCTGTGGCACTGACACCACAAAATGCTGATCGACCACCACATTCTGCGCATAGCCGCCCCAGGTGCTGTCACCCGTGTGTTTATCAATGCCGTTATAGGTGGCAGTAAAACCGGCTTCGCAATATTGCTCTTCCTGCTGCTGGCAGAAGTGACATTCACGGCAGGAATCGACCATTACCCCGACACCCACCACATCACCGACTTTGACGTTGGTTACCGCGGCACCGGTTTCCCTTACCCGACCAACAATCTCGTGACCGGGTACCAGCGGATAGCGGCTGACCGCCCACTCGTTACGCGCCATATGCAAATCGGAGTGGCATACGCCGCAGTAAAGGATATCAATTTTGACATCCTGTGGTTGCAGAGGGCGCAACGCTATCTGGCTGGATACCAGAGGTTTGGCTGCGTCTTGTGCGACTAATGCGTTGATTTTCATGCTGCCTCCGCCATGGCTGGCGTTATTGAATTGAAGGCGGCAGACTATAGTCAACCTGGTTCGATAATGATAGTAGTTACCAAATGGTAACCATAAGAGGAGATTCCCATGCCAGCATGGGTCGATGGAAAGCTGTTTTTTTTCGCGGATTCGCCGCCGCGCCGCCTGATGGATCTGTTCTCATTGAAATGGAGCAGCATGGTACTCCATGCGCTCTATCACTGGCCCGATGGGCGAGCGCGCACCGGCGAACTGCAGCGCAGCTTGCAGGGCATCTCCAAGAAGATGCTGTTTCAAACGTTAAAAGAGCTGGAGCAGCGTGGCCTAATCGCGCGCCACGTTTATGATGTGATCCCGCCTAAAGTGGACTATCGCTTAACGCCGCTGGGGATGACCTTCGCGAAACCTATTGAGCAGATGTATCAGTGGGGGCTGGAAAATCAGGCCGCTTTGGATGCTATGGAATCCAACTTACGCGCCGCTATGGACGCGCCATCAAGCGCGCAACCGTCTCACAATCCCTCTGTAAACGAGGATTGAACACCACCAGACTTAACCCGGGTTTACCCTCAACGGCGAAGGTGCTGTACTCCAACTCCAGCACGCCTTCGTCGGGCAACCACAGTTGTTTGATCCCTTCACCGTGCTGGCTCACCTCCTGCGATTGCCACAATTGGTGGAAGGTCTCACTCATTGCACAGAGTTCGTCCACCAGCGCCCGCACATGTTCGCTTGCGCCGGTCCGTGCGACGTCAGCGCGAAAGTTTGCCACCATGCCACGCGTAACCTGATGCCAATCCGGCAGCCGCTTTTTCATCTCTTCATTGCTGAACATCATCAGCAGAATGTTGCGCTGCTCTGGCGGCAGTTGCGCGTAATCCACGAACACTTTCGTCGCCGCATGGTTCCAGGCCACCACCTGCCATTCTGCGGTTTTCACCAGCGCAGGGGTGTGCGTCATGCTATCCAGCACTCGCTGTAAAGAGGGTGAGACATCCACACCCGCCTGCCAGGTCACGCCCGGCAACCGGTTTTGTGCCAACAGGAACAGGTGGTCACGCTCCGCGGCGCTCAACTCCAGCGCTTTGGCTAAACGCTCCAACACCTCCTCTGAGGGCGCGCCTCCTCTTCCCTGTTCCAGCCAGGTGTACCAGGTGGTACTGACGCACGCGCGCACCGCCACTTCTTCACGGCGTAATCCCGGCGTGCGACGTCGCTGCAGCGGGTAACCGAGTTTGCCGGCATCCAGCCGTTGGCGGCGTTCACGCAGATAGTTTCCGAGCAGATTGTCGTCTTGCAGAGGCATGGCGTTATCCTGTTAGTGCATATACCTGTATAAGCTCACGACTTTTCGCCGCGCCGCAGACTTTTATCATAGTGCTTCAACAGCCAGAAAGAGGAGTACCAATATGCGACTTTTTGTGACCGGCGCGAGCGGATTTATCGGTTCTGCCATTGTGAAAAAATTACAGGCGCGTGGCGTGGACGTACTCGGGTTAGCGCGCAGTGACGCTTCCGCCGAAAAACTGCAACACCAGGGTGTACAGGTGATACGCGGGGATTTAGAGGATATTGCCAGCTTACGCAGCGCCGTTGAACAGAGTGATGGCGTGATTCATGCCGGCTACATTCATGACTTCAGCCGCATGGATCATGCGGCGGCGATCGATCAACAAGCGATTCTGGCTATGGGCGAGGTGCTCGCCGGATCTAACCGCCCATTGGTCGTCACCACCGGCACCGCACTGGTGTCGCCCGGCCGCCTCGCCGTTGAACAAACCCAACCGGTATCGGGCGGCCATCCCCGCTCTGACTCTAATATCGCTGCACTGGCGATGGCCGACAAAGGGGTTCGCGTGTCATTGGTGCGTTTGCCACCGACCGTGCACGGCGCAGGCGACCACGGATTTGTGCCGATGATCATCAACATGGCGAAGGAGAAAGGGGCTGCGGTCTATATCGGTGATGGCAGCAATCGCTGGCCCGCGGTGCATCGTGATGATGCCGCTGAACTGTTTTGTCTGGCGGCGGAGAAAGCAGAAGCCGGGACAATTCTGCATGCGATTCAGGAGGAAGGCATCGCGTTTCGCCAAATCGCCGAAACCATTGGAGCCGGCTTATCCTTGCCGGTCAAAAGCCTGGCGCAGGAAGAAGCTAAAGCGTGGCTCGGCTGGATGGCCTTCTTTGCCTCCGTGGATAACCCAGCTTCCAGTGGATGGACGCGCCAAACGTTTGGCTGGCAGCCGACAGGGCCAGGTCTGCTGCAGGATATGCGCGAAGCGGGTTATTTTTCCTGAGGTAATGCTGACATGCATGTCGGTTAAGCGCTTTTCGGTCGCCATACATGGCAACCCTACAACGATCGAGCGCGGTTTTTGCAGGCGTAGGGTGCGCATTAATGCGCACCTGGAATATTTACCCAAACGGCTCTTCGCGTGCCAGCAAACGGGCAATCACATTCAATGCGCCTTCGTCATTGTTGCTGTCGGTTTTATAGCGCGACACAGCGGTGACGACTTCGGCGGCGTTGGCCATCGCAAAGCTGTAGCAGGCCTGACGCAGCATTTCGAGGTCGTTGGCGCTGTCACCTATCGCCAGCACTTCGCAATCATCGATGCCCCATTTTTCCTGCAGTAGCGCAATGCCATGCGCCTTATGACAGCCGGGAATAATCAAATCAACAAAGCCAAAGCCGCTGGAGACCGGATGCATGATGTTTTCAATCGCGCCCAGCTCCGCGTGCAGACGCGTAAGCAGTGCATCTACCCCTTCGTGTGCCAGGTTGAGTGAAAACTTAAAGATGGTGTCATCGATGTCATACAGATTGTCGCGCTTTTCAAGGCGATGGTAGTGATTGGCTAACATCGCAATGACCTCTTCCGGCATCGAGGTATGCACATAGGCGCCGTTACGGCCACACACCACGGTACTGATGTCCGGCTCTTTAGCGAGGATATCGAGGATTTGATGCACACGCTCGGGTGCCAGTTGGCCGCAAAAAATTTCTTCATTGCTGTCAGAGACCCATGCGCCATTTTCGGCAACAAAGGCGATCTCATCTTTGATCTCAGGGAAATAGCGTTGTAACTGGTAATACTGATTGCCACTCGCGACCACGAAACGGATGCCTTTCTCTTTCAGCAACGCGTACTGACGCGAAAAGCGCTGCGCGTTGTATTGCTTGTTATCGTCGAGAAAAGTGCCATCCATATCCACCGCAATCATTTTTACTGCCATTTTGCTCTCCCGTATCTGCTGGCCGTGTTTCCATCCGGCTGTGAAAAGGTTTTCATAAAGCTTACTCGCGGTGTGGATTAATGAGAATGCGAATAATGAGATTGTTTACTGCTTTCAGAGATTTCCAGGCCCATGTTTTACTGCAATTCTGCCCCCAATTCCCTGATCCAGGCACAGAACATGTCTGCCATATCGCTGGCATAGGCTTGAATTTCAGCATCAGAGCGCGGCGTTTCGGAAAAATGCTTACCGACGTTGCCCAGTGTGCTGTTGATCAAATCTGCCGCCCTGAGGCGCGATTGTTCCTCCAGGTTCGGCAACAACTCCTGTAAGAAATCACCCACCACGTTCTCACCCGCCGCACGCGCTGCTGCCACTTCCGGCGCATCTCGATACAGGGGAGCGGCATCGTTGAGCGCGGTACGCATCGCCGCTTCTTCACACTCTGAGTGCAAAAAAGCGTATGTGAGTTGGTGCAGCCTTTCACGCGCCGGAACGCTGCGATCGCGCAGGATCGAACCCAGCAAATCGCCGGTTCGCTTCCACTCCTCGCTTTGTAGTCTGAACAGGATAGCCGCTTTATTGGGGAAATATTGATAGAGCGATCCAATACTGACGCCCGCACGCTCCGCGACACGTGCCGTGGTGAATCGCGTGGCACCTTCCAGTTCCAGAACCTGAGTAGCGGCTTGCAAAATCGCAGAAACCAGTTCGCTGGAGCGTGCCTGCTGCGGCCTTTTTCTCTCTGAAATCTTAGTGTTACGACGTTCAGCCATCAGTCACTCCTGAACACGAATAGTGAAATGCGAATGATTCATCGTATTCTTTTTGCACAGAGAAATCCACGGAGAAACATCATGAATACCTTAACGTCTGCACCATTAGCCCCTTTGCTCAACTATCTGTTCGAGCTGGCTGACAACATGGCACATCCGACCAATGAAGCTTTTCGCGTCATGTCCGATGAAGAGCAAAATCGCCTGATGCAGAGCAAAACGGAGTACCTCGAACTCTACGGCCACCTGAAAAATGTGCCGCTGGCGGTATCGCGTGAAACCGGCAAACTGCTGTACATGCTGGCGCGCAGCAGCAAAGCGCAAACTATCGTGGAATTTGGCACCTCATTTGGCATTTCGACGCTGCACCTGGCAGCCGCGGTGCGCGATAACGGCGGCGGCCAGATCATCACCAGTGAATTCGAACCGGGTAAAGTCGCGCTGGCACGTAACCATTTCGCCGATGCCGGTGTGAGCGATTTGATTGAAGTACGCGTTGGTGATGCGCTCGACACCTTGAGCCGCGATCTGCCTGATGTGATCGATATGTTGGTGCTGGATGGTGCGAAGGCGATTTACCCAGAAATACTGGCGCTGGTCGAGCCGCATCTCCGCCCAGGCGCGCTGATTATCGCCGATGATGCCGATTTCAGCCCCGAGTATCTGGAGCGCGTGCACAGCGGACGCGGCTATATGTCTCTGCCCTTTAATGACGGTGTAGAAGTATCAATGTGGTTGGGACGTTCACAGTAATCAGTGCAAAAAAAGAATATTAATGTCGGTGCGCATGAATGCACACACTACGAAGACAGCGCAGAATCGTTGTGGGGTCGCCATTTATGGCGACCCACGCGGCTTTTATTCACTGAAACCAGGGCTCAAACGGGTCCAGATACGCTGCCCACTTTTCCTTTCCTTGTGCCATCTCCTCGTCCGTGAGCAGTGCCTGTTCCAGCTTGCTGCGCAGAGCCAATTCATCCATCTCAATACCGATAAATACTAACTCTTGACGCGCATCGCCGCTGCCTTCCACCCAGTTTTCCATGATGTATTCCAGCGTTTCGGCGTCTTGCGGCCAGCGCTCTTTAGGCGCACTTGCCCACCACAAACCCGCTAAGCCCTGGCGTGATACGCCGCCCGCCTGCGACCAGGAACCGGCATGGTGTGGGCGGCTGGCGAGCCAGAAGTAGCCTTTAGATCGCACCACTCCTTGCATATCACCTTCGATGACCTTAGCAAAACGCAGGGGATGAAATGGCCGACGCGCACGAAACACGAAGTTGCGAATCCCGTACTCTTCGGTTTCTGGCGTGTGTGCACCGCGCAGTTCTTGCAACCAACCGGGCGCGAGCGAAGCCGCTTCGAAATCAAATAAACCGGTATCGAGCACCTGATCCAACGGCACTTTGCCAAATTCAGAAGTGACGATGCGCGCACGAGGATTCAGCGAACGTAGAATCGCCATCAGGCGCGCTTTTTCTGCCTCATCTATCAGATCGGTTTTATTCAGGATCAGCACGTCGCAGAACTCAATCTGATCCACCAGCAAATCCACTACAGTGCGCGAGTCTTCTTCACCCATGGATTCGCCACGCGCCTGAATGCTCTCACTGGATTCATAGTCACGCAGGAAGTTGAAGCCATCCACCACCGTCACCATGGTGTCGAGCGCCGCGACTTCTGACAAACTCTGCCCCTCTTCGTCGGCAAAGGTGAAGGTTTCCGCCACCGGCAAAGGTTCAGAAATCCCGGTGGATTCGATTACCAGATTGTCGAAGCGACCATCTTTTGCCAGACGATCCACTTCCAGTAATAAGTCTTCCCGCAGTGTGCAGCAGATGCAGCCGTTGCTCATCTCAACCAGCTTCTCATCGGTACGAGAAAGCTCTGCCCCGCCCTCTCGCACCAGAGCTGCATCAATGTTGACTTCCGACATATCGTTGACGATCACCGCCACGCGGCGACCCTCGCGATTATTAAGAATGTGGTTGAGCAGCGTAGTTTTTCCTGCGCCAAGAAAACCTGAGAGCACCGTGACGGGCAATTTTTTAAAGTCTGGGGGTAGTGATGACATTGCAACTCCTTCAAAATGACCAATCCAGTTGCGTCAGCAAGCTGATCGCAACCCTGTTTATTGTTATGTTATAACATAACAATATTGAATGTCATATTGTCAGAGAATTTTTAGTGGTTGGGTCGCCATGAATGGCGACCACAACACGCAGGTATGAAAAGCCTCTAGCCCTCAGCCTCCCGCTCAACAGCATTACTTGTTGTCTGGATAGCTCAGGTCGATAGCTTGATCGGGCAGCTTGGTGAAGGTTTTCACAATGGTACGGAAATCAGCGGTAGGCGTGAGATCGGCGAACTGCTGCGGATAGAGGTCTTTCGCCAGAATTTCCATTCCGATGATGTTGTACGGATGGTTATAGAAATGGTGGTACACACCGTATACACGACCATTTTTTACTGGCTCAATCTGCGCCAGGCCCGTGCGCTTCAGCAACGTCTGGAAGGTGGCGTTGATCTCTTTCGGCTGCACGCCATAGCCGAATGGCAGCACATTAGTGTTCGGACGCTTAGAGCCTGACATGATGTAAACATCAGGTTTCATCGCGATGATTTTTTCCAGTGCCACAAATCCAGCATTGCCCGGCAGCAGCTCAGAACCTATATTCTTGCCCCCCACCGCTTCCACTAACCCACCCCAGCCGTTGTGGCTGTGCGTGAAACAGCAGTTATCGCTATTGCCTGCTATGGGTTCAATAAAGACGGTCGGCTTGTTCTTCACCTCAGCCACGCCTTTCATGATGTGGTCATACTTCTGCTGGTAGAAATCGGTGTAGGCTTTGGCCTGGCTTTCGCGGTTCAGGATCTTACCCAGCAGCGTCACGCTGGGTGCCGTATTCTGCGCAGGATGCAGTTCGTAATCCACGAACACCACCGGGATATGCAGGTTGTTCAGCGTAGTCAGCACGCCAGACTGCTCCAGTGCCGGTTTCGCGCGCAGCTGAGCAATCATCATGTCGGGTTTCTGCGCCAACACGCTTTCCAGATTCACCTGCCCTTGATCGCTAAAGCCCATATCGACAATTTTGGTCGCTTCCGGCCATTTTCCCTTCAGCAGATCCCAGGTTTGAGTGTCCTGTTTTTTCGGCAGGTTATTCCATGCAACTACGCGTTTAAAAGGATCATCGCGGTCCAGCAGTGCCAGCGTCAGAATATCGCGACCATCCTGCAGGATGATATGTTGCGGCTCTTTATTGATGATTTGCGTATGACCGTCCATGTCGGTGACGGTGAGCGGGTAAGTCGTGGCCGAAGCCGCGGTGGAAGCCAGTAACCCCATTGCCAGTAGCAGGCGCGTTTTCATCCTAAAACTCCGTGGTAAAAAGAATAGTTATTATTATCAATTACCTTAACACAACCTTAAGCGGGGAAAATAAACGCCGGGGCAATGGGTTGTAACGGAATGCGACGAAAAGTTGGAATGATAAGGTGGTGCCATCAATGGCGTATAACGTGTCGGCTTAGCGCTTTTCGGTTGCCATAAATGGCAACCTTACGACGATCGATCGCGGTTTTCGTAGGGTGCGCATTGATGCTCACCGGAAAACATCATCAAGTGAAATCGGACAGCTTCTGCCCAGAGGTGATCAGCTCCTGCAACAACATCTGGCGACGCTCTTGTGGGGTATCGCGGCTGACCATAAAGCAGATGGCGGCCACCGCCTGACCACTGCGCGAACGGATCGGTGCCGCCATGCAGCAGGTGAAACTCTCGGATAACCCTTCCGTCATGCAGTAGCCCAATTTGCCCGCATGGTGAATCTCATCGAGAAAGGCCTGTTTATCGAGAATCTGGCCGCTGGCAAGACGATAATCCTCTTCTGGGATCAGATCGAGGATGGCGCTGTCCGACCAGTTACTCAGCAGTAAACGCCCCGTTGCGGTCCAGGTAATCGGCACCCGCACGCCAATATCGGAGCTGATCTTGAACGGGTGAGCGTTGCTTTCAGACAGCACCACCGTGTATTTATCCCCTTCCAGCATGCAAAGCTGAATGGTTTCGCCGTGACGAGCCACGATCTCAACCATCAGTTGATGTGCGCGCCGGATAAGATCGTTATGTGCCATGTAATCCGCACCGTAATAGTGCATTTCACGACCAAAGAACACCGCGCCTTCAGCATCTAACTCCACCAGACCCGCTTCACTCAGTAAGCTCACCAGCTCATACACGCTGGAACGCGGTGCGCCGGTGGCATCGATCAGATCCCGCATCGCCATCGGCTGACGGGCAATATGCAGTTGACGAAAAATATCAATAACCCGGTCAACGCCGCGCGCCCGTGACGGTTTTTCATCCGGCATACGCTCACTCCCCTGTTGCATGACTGCGAATGGAATACGCTAAAAAAGAGATGCATCATACACCCCAATGCAACAATTACCCATCCCCGTAAAAATAAAAAATCGTCACGCCCGTTATATTATGGTGATCTATTTTGGGGCCTCGTTTTGGCGCACGCCTTATTTTTAATAAATGAGAAATCACGACAGCGGTCACACTCTTGTTAAACAAAACTATGCAAAGCGATTTATTTTGCGATCCCGCCAACATCACAAAAAATTAAATAGCGCGTCACATATTGCAAAAGCCAATTTCCTGTGCAAATCTTGCCCTATCCGGTATTGCAGATTGAAGTCTGATATATCGGACAATCAATCAACACAGAAACGAGGCAGAATTGCATGGCGATTAAACGTTATGGCATTGAAGGCGGAACCGGCACCGGTGGGCAAAAGCTGCCCTTCGCGCGCGCCGTAGAAGCCGATGGCTGGCTGTATATTTCAGGCCAGACCCCCATGCTCGACGGTGAAGTAGTAGAAGGTGGCATCATTGAACAAACGCAGTTGGCGTTCGATAACTGCCTGAACATCATGCGCGAGGCGGGCTATCGCGTGGAGGATGTAGTACACGTCACAGCGGTATTAACCGACGCGCGCTATTTCAGCTCCTTTAATAAAGTATTCAGTGAGATATTCAGCGGAAACCCACCCGCACGTATTTGTAGCGTGCAGGATTTAGTGGTCGACTGCAAAGTGGAAGTCGATATGAAGTGCTTCCGCGCCGATCGTAAATAATTATTACGGTTAAAACAGGCTGGCGTATTTTTTATTTCTTCGCCCACACCAGGACAGCCTGTTATTAATTGATGCTTTTCATTTTTCTGTGAAATATCGGTGTAAGCCGTCTCGTCTAAATTTTATAAGAGAGCATGAAATGAACACAACATCGCTTAAATTCGGCGCGGCTGCGCTGGCGTTACTGGTTTTAGCAGGCTGCACCCCAACTGAAGAGAAAAAAGAGGCGGGAGCCGCGCCGCAATCCGCTTTGCAGAACGTACTGCAACGCGGCACGCTGCGTGTGGGTGACTGCCTGAGCTTTGCCCCGTTTGGCTTTTACGACAAAGACGGCAACCCGGATGGTTATGACGTGGATCTCGCGAAAGCACTGGCTAAAGAGATGGGCGTGAAGCTGGAGATGGTGAACACCACCAGCGCGAACCGCATTCCTAACCTGCAAACTAACAAAGTTGATGTGGTGTTCTGTAACTTCACGCGCAATCTGGAACGTGCCAAAGAGATCGGTTTCACCAACCCGTATGTGGTGGCGAGTGAAGCGATGCTGGTGCGTAAAAACAGCGGCATTCAATCTGCACACGATATGGCAGGTAAGACGATTGCCACCGTGAAAGGCTCCACCAACGGTGATGAAGTCCGCAACCTCGGCATTGATGTGAAAATTCAAGAGTACGACTCATCGCAGGCCGCCATCCTCGCCGTTAAACAAGGCCAGGCTGATGCGATGATCGAAGATAACAACTTCCTCGCCTATCAGGCCAAACTCGACCCCACTCTGACGGTGACCAACGAAGCCTTGGTGCCGCTGGAATATAACGCCTTTGGCGTGAAACAGGGGGATCAGGTGTGGACCAACTATCTGAATGAGTTCCTGTTTGAAATCAACGCATCAGGTGAGAACGCCCAGCTGTATCAGAAATGGTTTGGCAGCAAACCACGTTACCCGCTGAACCCGCAATTTTAATTGATTGCCGCGGCGCGACAGTTGCTGTCGCGCCGCTCGAAGGAGTCAACCCATGAATTATCAATGGCTAACCCTGTGGCGTTACGCGGACACCTTTCTGGCAGCCGCCTGGCTGACATTACAGGTGACGCTGCTGGCCTTCATTTTGGCGGTGGCACTGGGTTTGTTGTCGGCACTCGCGAAGTCGTCGCCTGTTGCCCCACTGCGCTGGATCAGCCACTGCTACGTCGAATTTATCCGTAATACGCCTGTGCTGTTGCAGATTTTCATCATCTTCTTCGGCCTGCCCTCTCTCGGTATCACCATGAGTGCGTTTACGGCTGGCGTACTGGCGCTGGGGATCAACGTCGGGGCGTATCTGTCCGAAACCTTCCGTGCGGGGATTCAGTCGGTGCCAAAAGGACAGCTGGAAGCGGCTTATATTCTCGGCATTCCGCGTCGGCAGATCTTTATCAGCGTGGTGTTACCTCAGGCAGCTCGCGCGGTGTGGCCCGCGATTATCAATAACCTGATTCAGCTGCTGCTCGGCACTTCGCTGCTTTCAGCCATTGCGCTGCCAGAGCTGACCGGGACAGCAACAGTGATCAATGCCCGTACTCTGCTTTATATCCAGACCTTTAGCGTTGTGGCGCTGGTGTATCTGGTGTTGAGCAATTTGTTCTCCTGGCTGGGCACGGTAGCAGGACGGCGCATGTTCCATCCGCCGCTGGTGACACCGGTAAAAAAGTCCGCCTGGTGGTGGGCAAAAAAATGGCTGACTAATCCAGTGAAACGGGAGAATGCGTTATGAGCGAATTAATCATCAGCTCTTTCCCCATCCTGCTCAAGGGGTTGGGTATCACGCTGTTGCTGTCCATCGCCGCGATCATCGGCAGTACCTTGCTGGGTTTACTGGCTGCGGTGCTGCGCACCAGCCGGCTGCCGGTCGCTAAACAGATTGCCGTGCTCTATACCGAGCTGTTTCGTGGCACGCCGGTGCTGATCACCCTGATGTTTATCTACTTCGGTGTCGCTTACTTCGGTTACGAGATTAACCTGTTTGCCGCCGGCATCCTGGGGCTGAGTATTTATCAAGGCGCTTATATCGCCGAAGTGTTCCGTGCCGGGATTGAAGCCGTGCCGAAAGGTCAGTGGGAAGTGTCGTGGATTCTTGGCCTTTCCAAGCGTCAAACCTTTATGAGCGTGGTTCTGCCGCAAACGCGCGGCATCGTGTTACCGCCGCTGGCGGGTCAGTATCTTTCGCTGATTAAAGACACCTCGATCGTCAGCATGATCGGCATGTCCGAACTGATGCATCAAGGCCAGGCGATTGTCGATCGCATCGGTCAGCCGGTGGTGATTTACGGTCTGGTGGCCCTGCTCTACTTCGCTATTTGCTTCCCACTGTCACGTTGGGTTCAACATCATCAAACCAGGAGCCAGTTATCATGAGCCAATCCGCGATTACGCTGAGCCGCATTACCAAATCCTTTGGCTCGACCCAAGTGCTGAAAGAGATCAGCCTGGATGTTTCACCCGGCGAAGTGCTGGTGCTGATTGGTGCTTCCGGTTCCGGAAAAAGTACCGTGTTGCGCATCATGAGTGGCCTGGAGACGGCCGACGGCGGTGAAATCTGGGTCAATAAAGTACCGCTGCACGACCGTAAACGCAGCAGCGAGATTTGCGGTCACGTGGGCATGGTGTTCCAACAGTTCAATCTGTTCCCACACAAAACTGCGTTGGGCAACGTCACCTTGGCGTTGATTAAAGCGCAAAAGCTGTCTGAAGCCGAAGCCAACAAGCGCGGCATGGCTGCCCTGACGCGTGTAGGACTCGCCGAGCGCGCCCATCACTATCCGGCGCAGCTTTCCGGCGGTCAGCAACAGCGCGTGGCCATTGCACGTGCATTGGCGGTCGAACCCAAAATCATGTTTTTTGATGAAGCCACCTCAGCGCTGGACCCGGAACTGGTCGGTGAAGTGATGGAAGTGATGCGCAGTCTGGCACGCGAAGGCATGACTATGGTCGTGGTCACTCACGAGATGGGCTTTGCGCGCAAAACCGCTGACCGCGTGGTGTTTATGGATCAGGGTGTCATCGCTGAACAGGGTTCTCCAGAGCAGATCTTTGTTAATCCGCAGAATCCGCGCACCCAGCAATTTTTATCGCGCGTGCTTGAGCACTAACAGGAGAGAGCATGTCGATTCAATTTCCACTGCACGCAGACGGTTTACTGGATGCGCCGCAATGCGCACCGCGCTTTAAATCGGTCGCGGGGACAGGTAACGCGCCATTAGCGCAGGGCACCGATATTTTCAGCAGTGATGAGGTGTTCTCACCGTTGATGATCATGAAACAGTCAGCGCTGGAGAATAACTTGCGCCAACTGGCGGCGTTCTGTCAGGAAAAGGGGGTTATGTTGGCGGCACACGGCAAAACCTCGATGTCTCCTGCCATTTTACGCCGCGCCATTGCTGAAGGCGGCGCATGGGGATTAGGCGCCGCGACGCCAGCGCAAGTGCGAGCGCTGCGCCAGTTTGGCATTCGTAACGTGTTTCTCGCTAACGAGTTGGTCGACCCGGCAGGCATACGCTGGATTGGTCAATGGCAGCAGCAGCATCCCGATCACGGTTTCCTGTGCTATGTCGATTCACTGCAGGGCGTCAAACTGCTGGAGCAGCATCTTGGCGGTGCACATATTTCCGTGCTACTTGAGATGTCGGTCAGCGGCGGACGCACCGGATGCCGTTCACAGTCGGAAGCGCTGGCGATTGCCGAGGCAATCCAGGGCAGCACCTCGCTGAATCTGGTGGGCGTAGCCGGTTACGAAGGTGCGCTCGGGGCAGGTCGTGATGCGGCGGGGATGCAAAAGGTCAAAGATTACTGCCAGATGATGGTAAACACGGCCGCCATGCTGGCGGAGAAACAGTTGTTCAGCAGTGAACACATCATTCTGAGTGCTGGCGGCGGCGCGTGGTTTGATGTGGTGACGGAGTGTTTTACCGCTGCTGTATTGCCACTGCCGATGACTCCACTGATTCGCTCCGGTGCCTACATGGCGCACGACAGCGGTTTGTATGCGCGTATCGCGCCGTTCGCGCAACCTGGCGCTCACCACCATTTCGAAGCGGCGCTGGAGATTTGGGGACGCGTGTTATCGCGGCCAGAACCGGGATTAGCGTTTGTTGATTTTGGTCGGCGTGACGTGCCTTTTGATCAGGACTTGCCTAATCCATTATGGATTCGCAACGCTGATGGCAGTGAAGCACGCTGCGCAACGCACCTGCGCATCAGTGATGTGAATGATCAGCACGCTTATTTACTGTTGCCTGATGATGAAACGCTGCAACCGGGGGATTGGGTGGGATGCGGTATCTCACATCCTTGCACGGCGTTCGATAAGTGGCGTTATTTGCCGCTGGTGGATGACCAATATTGCGTCACAGATTCACTGGAAACAGCATTCTGACCACAAAAAAGGCTGCCAATACTGGCAGCCAGTTCTGGCACATCCCTGTACGACCATGTGGGGTCAGACGTTGTGCCTTCAATGAACAAATAATAACACAAATTATAATTAGCAGGCTAGTTATTTTCCTGCCAGAGCCAGTTTCACCGCGTCTTCGGCGTGGATCAATGTGGTATCAAACAGCGGCACGCTGGCATCTTCGGCCTTCACCAGCAAAGTAATTTCCGTGCAGCCCAGAATGATGGCTTCGGCGCCCTGGTCCACCAGCTCAGCAATAATCTCACGGTAACGTGCTCGCGATTCCTCCCGGATAATACCGAGGCAAAGCTCCTGATAAATGATGTCGTGCACCGCTTTGCGCCCTGCGGCAGCAGGCACCAGCACCTCGATCTCAGACTGCGCCAGACGACCTTTGTAGAAATCCTGCTCCATGGTAAACGCGGTCGCCAGCAGCCCTACGCGTTTAACGCCTGCCTGGTGGATGCGCTGCGCCGTGGCATCCGCAATGTGCAGCAGCGGAATATCCACCGCATCGGTAATCTGATTGGCCACTTTGTGCATGGTATTGGTACAGAGCACAATAAAATCTGCCCCACCCTTTTCCAGACTGCGCGCCGCATCCGCCAGAATCTCACCGGCTTGCTGCCACTCACCCGCAACCTGCAGCTTTTCAATTTCCTGAAAGTCGACGCTGTACATCAGGCTACGCGCCGAGTGCAATCCGCCGAGCTGCTGCTTTACCTGTTCATTGATAATGCGGTAATAGAGCGCGGTTGATTCCCAACTCATACCACCGATTAAGCCAATCATTTTCATTTGTCATCATCCTTTATAGAGCTTGTTCTGCACTGTACGGGATTTCTGGCCAGCGCGCTGAAGGAAACAGCGATAAGCGAACATTAAACAGATGGAACATCGGCGCGAACAGGGCCTGCTCCTGACGAGCACCCGCATCCAGACGCAGCAACAGACGATTCAGTTCCTCTAAAAGCGCGGGCTGAGGCTGCGTATGCAACGACTTCAGACGCTGTTTCAGGAACACACTTAGCTCATGGAACATAGCCGCACTTTCAATGCCATTCGCGGTCAGCAACGCCTTGTGTCGGGTGTAGTAGTCATAACAGTTAGCCCCAAGCCAGGCTTCGGCAATCAGATTCCCGCCAGATATCAGGTCAGGTGACGGATCGACGCGTTTGCGCGGCAAGATGATGTTGACCTTATCCAGCGTCCGCGCGACAAACTGCTGGCGGGCCGTCATGGTGACGGTATTCAGTCGCAGCACCGCGATGAACTGCAGTAAATCGCGAATCCCTTTACGTACCGCGCGTTTCGCCGTCCAGGACGGGCGCTTGTTGCGGATCAGCAGCGTGAGCACCAGGGCGATAACAATGCCCACCAGCGTCGAAATCATCGCGTTCACTATAAGCAGAAGATCTGGCTTAAAGTGATGGCTCATGCCGATCAAACCGGGAATTTGTGTGGCTACGATCAAGCCAATCAGATTGGTAGAAGGGTTAGCGATCACTAATCCCAAAGCAAACAAGCCAGGTGCCAGACATATCACCATTGCCTCAAATGTCACCGCTTGCGGAATCAACACCGTGACGTAGAGGAGGCTAATCGCCATGGAGATCAGCACTCCTTTCAGGAACAGTTTCATCGGCGCTATTGGGCTATCCATTCCCGCGAAGAAGGAACAGAGCACCGCCGCCATCATCGGTGCTGTCGAGCCATCTTTCCAGCCGCTGCCAATCCAGAACAGGCAGGTGGCGAAGGTGGCAAAGAACGCCGTGAAACAAGAGAGCAGCAGCAAACCCTTATCAACGTGCTTGTGCGCGCGTGCAGGTTTGCCTGCTTTTACCGTTGGTGTCCACTCACTCACGCGCTCGCTGACGCTTTGATAGGCATCCGCGATGCGCACGAAATTGAGCAAACGCTCCAGTAAACCAATCAGCAAAATAGTCTCTTCGCTGTTTAAGCGCCCTTCCTGCCAGGCTTGCTTTAACTGCGCTTGTGACACAGTCAGAATATCGCGCACCGGTACACTTTCATCGCCATTCAGCCATAACAAAAACTGCTGGAAAGCCTCTGCGACATGCCCAGGAAAGCGGATTTGCTGCTGTGCCAGCAGGTTGAGGCGCGACTCAATGGCTGTCAGCGTAGGAATAAGATAAGAGAGATGCTGATACTGCACGCTAACCAGTCGCACCAGGCGGCGTGCCGCATCGCCTTCGTACACGCAGTGCGTAATCAGCGTCTCGACATTGAGCGGATAGTTAGCCATTTGCACCAGGATATCTTCGCGCTCCAGCGATTTCTCTGCAGGCATGGCCGTCACTAACTCGCTACACAGTTTACGCGCGTTTTGGTACCACTGGCTGACGCTCTGCTCCAGCAGATTCCGCATCGACACCGGCATGATCAAGCGGTGTACCAGGCTACTGCAGATGATAGCGACCGTGATCTCCTCAATGCGCGAAATCACCGTATACGTAATTTCTGTGGGCGCAGTGACATCGGGAAACCCCATAATGGCCGCGCTGTAACCTGCCAGCATAAACACATAGCTTTTCGGTGTGCGATCGTGCAGGGACAGATAAAGACACACCGCCACCCAGAGTGAAATGCACAGGCTAAACAGCATTGGTGACTCGACGGTGGTGGGATAAATCAGCAAGGTAAACAAGCCGCCGAGCACGGTGCCAAAGAAGCGAAATATCGATTTCGAAACGGTGGACCCCGAATAGAGTTGCGAGGCAACGTACACTGTAGTCAGTGACCAGGCCGGTTTGTCTAAATTGAGTTCCAGAGCGATGTAAAAAGCCAGAAAGGCAGCAAGACATGTTTTGGCAGAGAACAACACTGCACTTTGTGAAAACCACTTCATAGAGCGAAAGCAACCCATAGCAGGCAACGTAAGTGCCTATCCTGACAGAAGACTATCGATATGACATTTTGATTTGTTATACAAATTATTACCGTGCTAACTATCTGGGCATCTATGCAAATTGGGATGACATACTGATTACAGTGAATGATCGCGATCACAAAAATTAGGTTATAAGCAATCGAAATTAGTTATTTATTGGTTATATAAGCGCTTTGTTATGGTGAGAAAAAAACCACGAGAGACTCATCATGCAAACTAAAATTCCTGTTCTGAGCGCGTTAGCCCTCAGCATCGGCCTGCTCTCTGCGCATGCCTTTGCCGCCAACCCAGAAACCGTCACCATTGGTTATCAAAAAGCCAATATCTTCGCACTACTAAAGTATCGCGGCACGCTGGATGAAACCTTCAAAAAAGAAGGCATCAATGTGCGTTGGGTGGAGTTCCCTGCGGGTCCACAGATGCTGGAAGGATTGAACGTCGGCAGCATTGATTTGGCCGCGACAGGCGATGCCCCGCCAGCATTCGCGCAAGCCGCCAAAGCCGACTTGATCTACCTTGGCCACTCCCCTGCTAACCCAAAAACCGAAGCCATTGTGGTACCTAAAGATTCCCCGATTAAAAGCGTGGCGGATTTGAAAGGTAAACGCGTTGGCCTGAATAAAGGCTCTGACGTGAACTATCTGCTGGTTAAGGCGCTGGAAGATGCTGGTTTAAACTACAAAGATGTGAAACCCGTTTATCTGCCACCCGCCGATGCGCGTGCCGCCTTCCAGAAAGGGGCGATTGATGCCTGGGTGATTTGGGATCCGTTCCTGGCTGAAGTGGAAGCCAACGCCGATGCCCGTGAAATCCGCAACGCCGAAGGGTTAGTGCCGCATTACACCTTCTATCTCGCCAGCCGCCCGTTTGCGGAAGGCCACCCGGATACGGCTAAACAGGTGGTGGATGAGTTAAGCAAGCTGAGTGACTGGGCGAACCAGCATCAGGATGAGGCAGCTGCGATTTTATCAAAATCGACGGGGCTGGATAAAACCATCTGGCAAACCACCTTAAAACGCCTGCCGTACGGTGCCACGCGCATGACTCCGCAGGTATTCGACGAGCAACAAGCGTTGGCAGATACGTTCACCCGCGTTGGCCTGCTGCCAGTGAAAGTGGATGTGCGCAGCGCGACCTGGTCGCTGGATAAGAAGTAAATTGCTTTTTTCATAACAGGCGGCCTGAAGGCCGCCACTCCCTACAGGCTTTTATTCTCCTCCGCGACCAATCTGCCAAATTCCCGTTGGTGGCGTGCCGTTCACTTTCCAGCCACCGATATCACGCGCTTTATAGATCACCGGATTGTGTGATGACACCGTACGCGCATTACGCCAGTGGCGATCCAGCGCTTTGCTGATTCGCGTGTCAGACGCCCCGAGCGCATTAAACAACTCAGTGGCAGCACGCGGCACCAGTTCACTGGCGATCACCTGCGCTTGCCCGGCTTCCGCTTCCGCCAATGCATTCACGGCGAGGCGCTGTGCCTCATCGTGGCTTAAGTGTGCCTCGTACGCTGATTGCAGTGAATGTGCTGCGCGGATCACTGTGGCTTCAACAGCAAATGCCAGGCTGGTGATCTCGCCTATCACCTGTAGTACCTGCACATCGTCGCGTGACGCACCGCCGTTGCTGTGGCTGTAAATGCGGTTGCGATCCGCAACCGCCTGTGCACCGTCTCGCGCCACCGCACGGCCAATCCCCGCCAGCGTAGCCAGTAACACATGCTGATAGAACGCCGTTTGATAGCGGAAGCGCGTGGCGAAATCGAACACGTGCGCTTGTTCAACATGCGCATTATCGAAGCGCGTGGTGCCACTCCCGGTTAAGCGCTGGCCAAAACCATCCCAGTCGTCTTCACGTGTCACGCCCGGTTGGTGAGTATTCACCAGAGCGATCACATCACCCTGGTTGTCGTTGCGACGCGCATAGACATCAATCCAGTCAGCAAACAGCGTCCCGGTGCTGTAAAACTTCTCGCCGCTAAGGGTCCATCCGTTTGCCATCGGCGTGACGCGCGTGATCACATCACCGAGTTTCACCACGCCAGTCTCCGTCCAGCCGCTGCCCACCAGCTCGCCGTCGATAAAACGGCCGAACCAGCGATCGCGCTCTTCACTGTCAGGTTGGTTCAGGCGGTCTTCGGCGAAAGCGAAGTGCGCACGCAGCGCCTGCGGTAGATTAGAATCCGCTTCCGCCAGTTCAGTCAGCAGTTGGAACAGTTGCGGCAGTGATGCACCCCAGCCCCCCTTCTCTTTAGGGATGCGTACCGTGCCAAATCCGGCCTCTTTCAGCCACGTCAGGGCTTCATGCGGCAAGGTGCGGCTGCGTTCGCGCGCCACTGCGCCTTCGGCAATACGGGCAAACAACGGGCGGAAATGGGCTGCCAGCGCAGCGTAATCAGTACCTGTTGAAAGTAAGCTCATGGTCACTCCTGATGAGAAAGATCGTCGATGTCATGGCGAGTCGGTTCGTGACGTACCGCCAGCAGGAAAAAGATCGGGATGATGGCGGCAAGTGACACCACCCAGAACATGTTGGTGCCCAGTGCAGACTGCAAAATCGGCAGAATAAACAGTGCCAGCGCACTGCCAATACCGGAAAGCGCGCGGCTAAAACCCACGCCGGTGGCACGAATGAAGGTGGGATACGAGAGCGCCGGATAGACCATCAGCTGTGCGCCAGGACCGAAGCCTTCAGCAAACAGCCACAAGCCCAGCATCAGTATCGCGAACGCAATCCCGGCGATGGCTTCAGGATGCCCAATCAGTGCCAGCGCGATCAGAGCAAAGAACTGCAAAGCAAAACCGGTGATAGCCACGTGGCGTGACGGATATTTCCATGCCAGACGCATGCCTAACAAACCGCCGGTAAAGGCGAATAAGGCGTTGAGGCCCAGCGAAGCAGATATGGTTTCAAACACACCAGCGCCGAGGAATTGCGCCAGAATAGAGGGCAGGAAAAACGCGATCGCCGTGTACTCAAACGAGATGCAGATGTTCATCACACCGGCCACGATAGTGCGCTCACGCCAGGGTTTCTGGAACAGCACGCGGAAACTCACCTTCGGCGCGGCTTCTGCAGGTGGCGCTTCCGGCTCGGCTTCATGCGCATGAATGCCATAAGAATCCCGCAGGATGCGCACCGCTGATTTCAGATCCCCCTGATTGGCGGCCCACAATGGGGATTCGTTCATAAACTTGCTGCGCACAGCGATGATCAGCAACGCAGGAACCGCCCCGAACAGCAGCGAAGCGCGCCATAACCAATCGAGATGCTCTTTTGGTAACAGGAAATAGAGGCCGAAGATCAGCAGGAAGCACACCGTTGAGGCGGCGTACCACATCGGACACCAGGCAGCCAGACGCGCCGCTTTGTTACCTTTGCCCGCAAACTTCGAAAATTCCGCCAGATAGGACATCGCCACGGGTAAATCGATGCCGACGCCAATCCCCATCAGGAAGCGTGCGCCAATCAGTACCCAGACGTTGGGCGCTAATCCGGCGGCAATGGCGGAGACCACAAAGAACAACATATCGGCCATGAACACCGAGTAGCGGCCATATTTGTCGGTGAGCCAGCCACCAATCAGGTTGCCGACGATGGTGCCGACCATAATCGAAGAGGTCACCAGCCCGGTAATGAAAGGACTTAACTGGAATTCGCGCACCACGTCATCAATGCCGTAGGAGAGCGTGGTGAGATCGTAAGCATCAAGGAAGACGCCGCCGAGCGCGAGGAACACAATCATGCGCGCATAATTGTTTTTGTCACTGCGGGTGTTGATCAGCTTTGCCACATCACTGACCGAACGCACCGGCTCGGAAGCCGGCAAGGTGTTTTCTAAAGGAAGAGTACTCATAACGCCTCACGTTATTTTTAGTTATGCAGGTGAGGTTGTTATAAACGCTTTACTGGCAGGACCAAAACAACAAATAGTGATATTAATGTGTTATATATCAATAAGATAAAAACAAAACAAGCACAAAAACCCGGACGCACAGCGCGAGTCCGGGGGGTATTGAAAGCCGCGGGATTACTCAGCGGAGACAGGCACCAGCACACCTTTTACCAGTGGGTCATCGGTGGTTTTTAACCACTGCTGAACGCGCGGGTCGGAGAATGCCTGCTTGAGTTTGACGATATTTTCCTGCTCTAAATACGGCGTGCCAATCACCAGCTGCGATGCAAAGGTACGCGGTGCTGGCGGGAACAGGATGCCTTTATCGCGCGAGACTTTGCCGGCATCAAACTGTGAGACGTAGCCAATCGCAGCATCGACAGAATTGAGGGCACGCGGCATCGTTAACAAATCGAGTTCTTTAAAAACAAAGCCGTGCGGATTGCCCACAATATTCTTGAGTTTGGCGGTACGCGGTTCGACATTGGGGTCCAGCGTGATCAATCCCTGACGTGCCAGTAACCAAAGTGCCTGACCTTGGTTGGCGCCGTCATCGGGAACTACGATGGTAGCGCCCTGCGGCAGATCGGCCACCGATTTATAGCGGTCCGAGTAGATACCAAATGCCCACTGGAACAGCGGTAGAGCAGAAGTCAATTTAAAGCCGTTGGCGTCGACCACCTGCTTCAGCCACCACTGATGTTGATAAACCGTGGCCGCATACTGCCCTTCGGCGACGGCACGGTCAGCTTGCACCGGGTCCTGCACACCCACAGCTTGCAGCTTCAGGCCGTAGTCAGGTGCGATGTGTTCGCCGACATACTCAATTAGCTTCTGCTCACCGGCCATTGCTGGTTCAAAGTGCACCTGCAAGGTGCTACCAAAGACCACCGCTTGTGCCTGCTGGCTGCGCCAGAACCAGGCCGCAGCGGCCAGTGCAATGACCACTATAATCAGTAGCAGCCATGGCCAGCGGCGGGTTTTACGTAATTCAAACTCTTGTGTTGTCATATGGATGTCCCCTGAGGATGGCGCAATGCGGTAACCAGTCGGTCACCGAGAAATTGAATGGTTTGGATGAGAGCGATTAACACCACGATGGTGGCGATCATGATGTGGTTGTCGAAGCGCTGGTAGCCGTACACCACGGCCAGATAGCCAATGCCGCCCGCGCCGATGGTGCCGGCAATTGCCGAATACTCAATCATCGAAATCAGGTTGAGCGTGATAGCGGCCACGATAGCGGGCAAGGCTTCACTGAGTTGCGCCGAGCGGATGATTTGCCAACGCGAGCCACCACACACCAGCCCCACCGCCGTGACCTCGCCAGGCAGCTCGCGCAAGGCGTTATCCACCAGCCGACCAAAGAACGGGATGCCAGCGGCAATCATCGGCACTACCGCGGCTGGAATACCGATGGTGGTGCCGGTTAGCCAGAAAGTGAACGGAATGATCGCGGCCATCAGCACCAGAAACGGCAGTGATCGCCCCATGTTAACGATCCAACTCAACACCCGATGCACGCCGCGATGGGGAAACAACCCGCGAGCCGAGGTGTTGAACAGTACCACACCGACCATGCCGCCGAATGTCACGACAAACAGCATCACGATTGCCACCATCAACGCGGTTTCACCCAACGCAGGCAGCATCAAGGTTGGGATTTCCAGCCATGGCGTGTCTTGACTCATCACGGAGACGCTCATACCGCCTCCCTTAATGGCAGCACGCTGCCAGAGACACTGGCGACTAACCCGAATTGTTCAAGTTGCGTCAGTAAACGTGCGAGCGGCACGCGCTCCTGTTGGAAGTGAATACCGACCTGCAAGCGTCCAGCATGAATGCCATTGACCTGTTCGATATGCGCGCCAAGCAGGTCAATGCGCAGCGCAAACTGCTGGCTAAGCCGCGAAATCCAGTCGCTGGCGACCGGCACATCGGTGCGATAGCGGAGTTGCAGGATCAGTTCTGCGACACCCGGTTTTGCCACCAGCGGGAACAGGCGTTGCCCCAGCGCTGAATCCGGTTCAGCCAGTAAGTCTTTCACCACGCCGTATTGTACAATTTCCCCATTGCGAATCTCGGCCACCGCATCGGCTGCCTGGCGTACCGCATCCATTTCATGGGTGATCAACACAATCGCCAGCTTATAGTCGTCACGCAGTTTCTTGAGCAGATCGAGCACGGTAAGCGTTGCCTCAGGATCGAGCCCTGAGGTGGCTTCATCGGCCAACAGCACCGAAGGACGCAATGCCAGTGCACGCGCGATCCCGATCCGTTGGCGCTGACCACCGGAAAGCTGCCCAGGGTAGGCGTTGGCTTTGTGGCTCAGGCCGACACTCTCCAGCAACTCACCGACGCGCGCGGCAATATCACGCTCTACCACGCCGAGATAGCGCAGCGGCAACGCGATATTTTCCCACGCACTTTTGCGTTGCAGCAGCGCAGATGACTGAAACACCGTACCAATCGATCGGCGTGCGCGGCGCAGTTCCTCACCATCCAGTCTGGAAAGATCGCTGCCGTTCACGCGAATGCTACCGGAGCTGGGCTGTTCCAGCAGGCTGATGCATTTTGCCAGCGTCGATTTACCGGCTCCGCTCGGACCCACCACGGCAGTGATATTGGCCTGAGGAACCTGCAGGTTTATCGCTTTCAGCACCTCTGTCACGCGGCCATCAGTGCTGCGATAGTGCTTACTCAGCTGTTCAATCTCGATCATCAGACCTCCTGCTGCACACGGCTTTTCACGCGATAGCCTGCGCCCGGATGCGGTGCAGTGAGCTGAGGTCCGGCATCAAACAGCTTCTCGCGCAGCGTGCCTTGTGCGTAATCCTTTTTATAGACGCCGCGCTTTTGCAGTTCAGGGATCAGCAGTTCAACCACGTCCTCAAAGGTTTCATGCGTCAACGCATAGGCCAGGTTGAAGCCATCCACATCGGTATCTTCGACCCAACTTTGCAGTTCATCCGCCACGGTTTCTGCGCTGCCGACAATCAGCGGGCCAAAACCACCAATACCCACCCAGTCCGCTAATGCTTTGACCGTCCATTGACGATCGGGGTCGGCAGTCGAGAAGGTTTCCACGGCAGATTGAATGGCATTGGTGTGCAGGTACTTCAACACTTGATCCGGCTGATACTGTCCGAAGTCGATACCGGTCCAGCCGGACACCAGCGCCAACGCACCTTCGTAGCTGACCCAACTTTGGTACTCTTTCCACTTGGCCAGCGCCGCCGCATCGGTTTCCCCGACAATCACCGTTTGCAGGTTGAAGATCAGAATGCTGCGCGGATCGCGTCCTGCTTCTTCTGCACGGCGGCGAATATCGGCCACGGTTTTCTTCAGCAGCACCTTTGACGGTGCCGCCACAAATACGCACTCTGCATGCTCAGCGGCAAACTGCTTACCGCGGCTTGAAGCCCCTGCCTGATACAACACCGGTGTCCGTTGCGGCGAGGGTTCGCACAGGTGGATACCGGGCACATTGAAGAAGGTGCCCTGATGATTAATCGGATGGATTTTGCGAGGGTCACTGAATATACGGCGTTCGCGATCGCGCAGTACCGCATCCTGTTCCCAGCTCCCTTCCAGCAGTTTATAGACCACTTGCAGATACTCATCGGCATAGTCATAACGGCTGTCGTGATCGGTCTGTGCCTGGTGGCCAATATTGCGAGCGCCGCTCTCCAGATACGAGGTGACAATGTTCCAGCCAATGCGTCCCTTGGTGAGGTGATCGAGCGTGGAGAGGCGGCGCGCAAAAGGATAAGGATGCTCAAATGACAGCGACGCGGTGAGGCCAAAACCGAGATGTTCGGTAACCAGCGCCATCGGTGTAATCAGCGCCAACGGATCGTTCACCGGCACCTGCGTTGCCTGGCGAATGGCAGCATCGCCATTGCCATTCAGCACATCGTAGATGCCCAGTACATCGGCAATAAACAGCCCATCGAATTTCCCGCGTTCCAACAGACGCGCCAAATCGACCCAATACTCCAGATCTTTGTACTGCCAGGAGCGGTCACGCGGGTGGGCCCACAGTCCGGGTGACTGGTGTCCGACACAGTTCATATCAAATGCATTCAAGCGAATTTCACGTTGCGATGGCATAGCAATCTCCATAGCGAGGCCGTGATCGTGCTACGACCCGGCGTTCGTCAGTTAATTTTTAAGATGTTGAGAGATTAAGAATCAGATGGGGGACATCGCTCGGCATGAGCGATATGCAGTTCTTTCAGGATTTGCTGCGCCACGGCCGCAGCATGGTCGGCGACTTGCGGCAAGCCCATCAGCTCACCAAAGCGTGCGCGTGCGGCGGGGCCAACCACCAGCAACCGGGCATTGGGTCGGCCTTGATGATTAAGGGCATGGGATTGTTCATCCACATCCAGACCGAAGCCGAGTGCATCGGCACGTATCAGGCCTTGCTCACTCAACGAATGTAATAGCGGCTGGCTGTGGGTCAAAGCATCGTGACCTGGACCGGTAGTGACGATCAGATGGTCCAGAAGCCGCGTCAGTGTTTCACCTTGCCGAGTGTGCAGTGTTATTTCCAGCTGATGACCGTGCGCAGCGATAGCGTGCAGTCTGGCCGCCAGCACCTGCAAACTGCCCTGCTGCTGACGTTGAGTGATGATCGCCGACACCTGAGGCGCAATGCGGTAGCGGTGTACATCCCACCAGGAGCGCAGATGACGCACAAACCGTTGCTGTTCACGTAACGGCAATGATTGCCAGATACGCTGCCCCTGCACACGGACCTCATCCAGTACGCGCTGCCAGGGCAATTGCTGCTGCGCAGCACGATCGACCTCGGCGCGAATATGGTGTAGCCACAAACGCGTCTCTGCGGCGTTCTGCGGCGCTAACGTCCATTCAGGCCACTCACCTGTCAGATTAGCGCGTGAGAGCTGCCCACGGCGTGAGAAGGCGATTAACGGGCCACGATGGTGACGGGTGGCCAGTGAGGCAACCACATCAGCCATACTCAGCCCGGTGCCCATAATCGCCACCGATGTGTCAGGATCGATGGCATCCAGTGCGCCTTGCTGCCAGGGATTGGCGATCAAGGCTGGATGCTGCGCTAAGGGCTGTAATGAATGTGGCAATGACGGCGGTGGATGACTCACGGCCAAAGCCAGCACATCGCCCTTAAGGATTTGACCATCACTGAGTAGCAACTGATCTCCTTCCCACGCGATGGCGCGGGCTCGAACATGTCGTAGCGTGACATGTGGATGCGCTTGTGCGGCGAGCGCAAACTGTTCCGCCAGATAGCGACCAAACAGTCCGCGCTGCGGATAGACCGATCCGTCGGTGCAATGGGCTACTGAGTCCAGTGAACATTCCGGCTGCTGACGATACCAGCGGTCAAATGCACCCTGCTCATCACCGCTTAATTGCATACGCGATGCGGGCACATTAATACGATGCGCAGGCTCCTGCGTCGAATAGGCAACACCGCCGCCAAGGCGATCGCGCGGCTCGACCACTGTAATCAGTAATCGGCTGGCTGAGGTACGCGCAAGGTGAATCGCTAAGGCGGTTCCGCTAAAGCCGCCGCCGACAATCATCACATGTGCTATCGCCATTGCCTTCTCCTGCATTAGCTGGCGCTCGTTTGCTTCGATGGACGCTTATCGCCACCGATGGTTTCGCCAAAAGGCCCGGTATTGAACGTGCGCGCTCGCTGCTGTTGTCCGTGCGCCAACGGCAGCAGCGGTAATAACAATTCTGCCACACGATGGGCTTCTTCCAGATGCGGATAGCCTGACAAGATGAAGTTGGTCACACCCAACGCCTGATATTCACGAATACGTTCTGCCACTTGCTGCGGGCTGCCCACCAGTGCCGTTCCGGCACCGCCACGCACCAGCCCCACGCCTGCCCATAAGTTTGGCGCAATGTAGAGATTATCGCGTGATCCCTTGTGTAAGGCGCTCATCCGCGCCTGCCCTGCCGAGTCCATGCGGGCAAAGATCTTTTGTGCCTGCGCGATGGTCTCTTCATCCAGTTGACCAATCAACTTGTCTGCAGCGACTTTCGCTTCCTCTTCGGTCTCACGCACGATGACGTGCAAGCGAATGCCATACTCAAGCTTGCGTCCGCGTGCGGCGGCACGTTCACGCACCACCGCGATTTTTTCCGCTACCTGCTCAGGCGGCTCGCCCCACGTCAGGTAGGTATCAATCTGTTGTGCCGCGACCTCTATGGCCGCCTCGGAAGACCCACCAAAGTAGAGCGGTGGGCCATTTTCTTGTACCGGCGGGAACAGGACTTCGGCACCTTCCACATGAATATGCTCTCCTTGATAGTCAACTTTCTCTCCGCGCATTAAGCGGCTGTAGACGTCAAGGAACTCTTTGGTCACCTCATAACGTTCACTGTGATTCAGGAAGATACCGTCGCCCTTGTTCTCAACCGGATCGCCACCCGTCACTACGTTGATTAACAGACGCCCTTCAGACAAACGGTCGAGTGTAGTGGCCATGCGTGCCGCTAGGGTTGGCGGCTGCAAGCCTGGACGCACCGCAACCAGATAGCGTAGCCGACGCGTAATCGGTGCCAGTGCAGACGCAACCAGCCATGAATCCTCACAGCTTTTACCGGTTGGAATCAGCACACCGTAGAATCCGAGATTGTCGGCAGCCAAAGCCACCTGCTGTAAGTAGGCTAAGTCAACCGGGCGACCTCCTTCGGTGGTGCCCAGATAGCGGCCATCGCCGTGAGTAGGGAGAAACCAGAAGACATTGATAGCGTTGTTTGCGGAATCGGCCATTATGCTTTTCCTATATAACTTTATTAGAAATTGGTCATTTCTGACTGTTTATTTAGTTATATGGCTATTAGCGAAAAGCGTGCCAGCTTGGTAATGGGCCTTACTTACGGTATTTCAGCCAGTTAGCTTTATGCACTCCGTAAAGCGTTGTTGCATTCACAACTTCACGTCAACAGCTATTGCTGCATATGCAACTGCTTATGCTTTTTTCCTGCTGTTCACAGTGAACCTGAATGGTTAGCGTGTGATGATGCTCCTGAAAGGAAATCAAACCATGCTCAACACCTACGCCAACCACACCGATTCGCCTCGTTTAGTCGACCCGGCTTCACTTGCCTTTCAATCACTGCTCGATAAATTTGCCCCCACGGATGCCACCGTGTTGATTGTGGGTGAAACCGGCACCGGCAAAGAAGTTGTCGCCCGCTATCTACATCACCATAGCGCGCGCCGCCATGGCCCCTTTCTTGCCGTGAACTGTGGAGCGCTGACCGAGAGTCTGGCGGAGGCTGAGCTTTTTGGTCATGAGAAAGGGGCTTTCACCGGTGCGACGCAGGCACATCCTGGCTGGTTTGAATCTGCGCAGGGCGGTACGCTGCTCCTCGACGAAATTGGTGAACTTAGCCCGCCATTGCAGGTTAAATTATTGCGCGTGTTGCAGGAGCGGGAGATTAACCGCGTCGGCTCACGTAAAGCGATTAAAGTGGATGTGCGCGTCATTGCAGCAACACATGTAGACTTAGCTCAGGCCATCCGCGAACGTCGATTCAGGGAAGATCTCTTTTATCGACTCAATATCGCCGTGGTGCCCTTGCCGCCTTTACGTCAGCGCCGGGATGATATTCCTCTTCTGGCACAACATTTTCTGACGTTGTACGCACGACGTTTGGGGCGTCCTGCACGGCGGCTTTCTCCCGACGCGCTTGAGGCATTGCACGAATACAGCTGGCCGGGCAATATCCGTGAACTTGAAAACACCCTGCATAACGCGGTACTGCTCAGCCGTGATGAAACGCTGACCCCGGCACAACTGCGGCTTGCAGGTTACAGTGAACATCGGTTTATCTCTTCGTCAGATTCAACGCTGGACAGTTTTCTGCGTCAGCAACTTTCGTCAGAACCGCATCAACTGTTTGATCGTGTGGTTGCCAGCCTGATTAATAATGCGCTTGAGCTCACGGATCAGAATCAGACTCAGGCTGCGGCCTTACTCGGCATCAGTCGTCATACATTACGTACTCAACTTGCCCATCAAGGCATGATTAAAGGCCGCCGTAAAACCACCAGCGGCGCAACAGTCACACCTGCGTCTGTTGATGGTCAGGAACGTGAACTGCGTATTGGTTATCAAAAATTTGGCAACCTGGGGGTGTTAAAAGCACGCCAAAGCCTTGAGCAGTGCTTTTCTCAGCAAGGCGTCAGCGTGTTGTGGAGTGAATATCCAGCCGGACCTCAATTGCTTCACGCGCTGCAAAATAACGAAATCGACTTTGGTACCACCGGTGAAGTCCCACCGATATTCGCTCAGGTTGGGGGCAATGCCGTGACCTATATTGCCTGGGAACCTCCCGCACCCAACAGCGTGGGTCTGGTGGTGCCGTATGACAGTGATATTCAAACCCTTGCGGATTTACGCGGTAAGCGTATCTCCATTAATAAAGGGTCAAACGTTCACTGGCTTCTGCTGCAACTGCTTGAAGAAGCCGGCATTGCGTTGGATGAGGTCAAAGTCGTTTATGCGCCGCCAAAATACCCTTTAACCGCTAGTGATTATCTGGCGGTGGATGCTTGGATGATGTGGGATCCACTTTTGAGTGCAGCTGAGTCCAATGCTGAACTGCGTGTTTTAGCAAATGGCGAAGGACGTGTGCGTAACCACCAGTTCTATCTTTCTCGCCGTGATTACGTACTTCAGCATGATGATGTGGTACAGCAACTGGTGGAAAGTTTACAGCAAACCGGGTTGTTCATTGATAGCCATCGAGAGGAGGCGGCGGGCTTGCTCGCTGAGGAGCTGGGACTGGAATTAGCATCTGTAGAAAGGGCGCTTAGCCGCCGAAGCCACAGAACCCGGGCCATGGCATTTGAAGTGATTAAAGAGCAACAGATTATCGCCGATCGTTTCTATGCCTTGGGTTTGATTAATAAGCCTGTTAGGGTTCGGGATGCAGTCTGGCAGTTTTCTACTTCGCTGACGCTAACGGCTTAGTCACCTTGAGAGTTATCCACCTTTTCTGTGGATAAATCATTGAATATCATCTGACTAAACTGAGTTTGTGTCTTCTGGCAGACGTTGTAGCCTTGGTGAAACCTGGCGATTTCACCCTGAAATTTAAAAGACAAACGCCGTAAATTCATAGAGTTAAGAGTGAAATCATTACGGCGAACAGTGTGAATTGCAGGCGTATTTTCATCTGGATTTCCGCATGAATGCTGTTTAGGCGGTTTGATATTCAGCTGGTTACTTTAGCTGCAACCGATCTGGCTGGAAGCGATTGAAGGCGGCAGTGACAAACTTGGATGATGAAATTAGTGGCGATTTCAGCCTGAAATTTCAACGCATGTCAGTTAATTTTCATACAGTTAGCGATGAAATTACGCTGGCGAAGCCCCAGCTAAGGACGAAAAAAAACCGCCCTGAGGCGGCATTTCGATTATTGATTAAGGTACTTGCTGAGTGTTTCGTTGATCACCCTATCCAACTCTTCCTGCAACTCTTTCGACTGACGGTTAAACTCGTAACTGAACATGCGGCCACGCGTCTTCTTACGTGCGTAACGGTCTTTGTCCGCGAAAGTCCACAATGGCGTGGCCACCACTTTATCTTTGGCGGGAGACTGAATCAGCGTCTGGCTACCATTGCGCACCAGACGTAAAATACCGTTTTTCACTTCATCTTCAGCCAGACCATCACGCGCGCAAACAGAATCAACATCCATACCGATGGTATCAATCAAAGCATCGACTGTCTGGCCCGTTTCCTGCAACTTCTCGTAAGCCTGCAGCAGCGTTTTATAATCGGGATAGGTCAACTCAGAGTGATTGGGGAAGAGTGTGACCAACTCCAGCGGAACGCTGGCGGCTTGCAGGGCGCGCGTCACCTTGGCCTGTGAGAGCCCTTCACTCTGTGCGATATCTTTCTGTGAAAGGCCGCTCTCTTTGAGCGACAACAAGCGCATGCCCACTTCACGCAGATTATGTTCACGAGCCGTCTGAATATCCTGCGCCAAACGACGCGCCTCGTCAGCAGAGATAGCCACTTCAGTAACCAGCACATCCAAGCCGGTTTTGCAGTGCAGTGCGGCTGCACGGCGGCGTGAACCGTCAAGAATCTCTATACGGTCGCCACGCAGAACACCGATGGCGGGGAAAAACTGCTGCAATTTGATAGTGCGAATAATATCGCGTAGCGATTCAGGCGTCAGGCCGGACTGATCGCGGCCATTGGTCTCCATCACCACATAGGTTTTTTCTTCAATTTCTTTCGCCGCAATGTGCTCAAGCGTGAAGAGGGCACGTTTACCGGTCGAGAGGATAAACGTCTGAGAATGGCCTTCTGAAGCATCCTCAGTTTGCAAAGGTGTTTGGCTGAAGGTTCGGCCAATCGTGATTCGTTTTGCGCTCATAGTAACCTCAGTTCAGGCGGATAAATTCAATGCGATCAAACACGGCTTTAGCGAAATCTTCCGCAGCCGAACGGGCATTCTTCAAGGCTTCGGTGCTGCCCACGTAGGTGGATGGGTTAGCGGAAATGACCGTATCAAACGACTCTCCGCAGCGCTCAAATCCATCCAGACGGGGTAATGCGGCATCCAACATGTCGCCACCAAAGATCTCCTTCGCCAGGCTGTGACACAGCTTGTGGTCGGCTTTATTGGAGAGCTTAGACATAAAACCAATATTGCCCTGCAAGCGGCAGGTTGCGCCCGATTCCTCAATAATGCCAATCAGCTCTGGTAAACGAGTCAAATACTTCAGAGTAGAGTGGAAATCCACTTGTGCAGGTGGAACCGGCGTCATTAACAGATCAGAAGCGGCAATCGCGTTCTTAAGGAAGGCATCCAGATGCGGACCACTGTCGATGAAAATGAAGTCATAATCTTTCTTCAGTTTGGCCACAACGTTCTCATACAACACGGCATGGACGTTCTGATCGGGTAAATGCTCGCTGCAAAGCTCTTCCCAACGGGACGCAATGAACGCATCGTCAATGGAAGCAGGCAGGACATCCACGCCAGGGATGATTGACGGAACAATAAATTCGTTCAGCAACTCCTCACGCTCGACATTTTGTAGCATCGCCTGAGCAGCGGTCGCTTCTACCAGCCCAACCGAGCGTTCGTGATTAAGGAACATGGTGGCGGAAGACTGTGGATCGAGGTCGATAACCAGAATTCGCAAGTCTTCATAGAGCAGATGCGGGTGGGCTCGCAAAGCATGAGCCAGCGACACGGTCGATACCGTTTTGGACACGCCGCCTTTCAAGTTACCCACAAATAGCGTGAACGCATCCTGATGGCGATCGCGATACTTAGGCACACCACGGTGATGGTAGATATCGATGATGTTTTGAATCGACATCGCATACTTGGTTGAACTGCCTGCCGCGCGCTTGTCGAACGGATATCCGTTTTCTTCCATCTCATTTACAGCGTAATCAACGCTCGCACGCGTTAATTTTGGCAATTTGGCTAACGCCGCTTTTGCGTAAACCTGATAAAACGTATTTTCCTGCAACTCTTCTTTCTGTGCCTGAATTTGTTCTGTCAGGCTCATCAGCATCTTTTCTGAACGTTGTGCGACCTTCAGAACTTGCTTCTCATCATTAGCCATACTTGCTCCACACATGTAGGATTTATGACTTTATACCGAAATCCTGCACATGAGGCAAATCTATCTCATTTGATGAGGAACATTTAGTGTTGAGAAAATACGTTAGGTAAGAGCGAGTTAATGCAAACGTTCACTGTAATCAGTGAATGCATTTTAGCCAGACTATTGTAATTGATGAAATTGTGATCTCCCTCAGCTTTAGAACAGGTAGCATACATTCACTGTAATCAGCAGTTCGGTATTAAGGGGATGAGAAGATAGCCCGTTAAGAAGAGCAGGGCATTGCGGTTGAAATCGTGCATGCATTCACTGTGATCTGCACAACATTCACTATAACCAGTAAACATTCACTGTAATCTGTGTAAGGTTCACTGTAATCAGTAGTCAGATGAGAAAGATTCACTGTAATCAGTAAATGACTGTTGGCGTGACTTCACAGAGCCATCGAATGCAATTCGTTAGTCCCCCACATTAACCTCAAACGTTCACTGTAATCAGTAAGTATCCCGCATCCTATGTTCATCGCGAGAGGTGAAACATTCACTGTAATCTGTGAACACCCAACATTTTCATCCATCCTGAGATATAAACATTCACTGTAATCAGCAAAGCGGATACATACCCGTTGATTGGAGATTCGTTGTCATCAGTCAGTCCGTACACTTCATATTCGAGTGTTCACTGTAATCAGTAACTCAAATCAATCGTCATATAAAACGTTCACTGTAATCAGTACTCATTGAACGCAGCGCATTCTGTTCTTGGCTAGTGATGGATACACCTTCCGCAAACATTCACTGTAATCAGTAAAAATCCCACTCTGCAGGCGAGTAAAACATTCACTGTAATCAGCACAGGCACTGCCTGATGCTTAGCTGGCAGCGCGTGGTCGCTTACAAAAGCTCGTCCATCCGGATGAGTTAACAACCACAACAGCGTTCACTGTAATCAGTAAATCTCAGCGTCATAGCCACTGAATCTGGCTCTCACAAGTGAGTGTGTTTTGTGTGAGTAAACCAGATATTGCGTTGAAGCATTCACTGTAATCAGTAAGCTGATATGCGTTTCATCCTCACCACACAGAAACACATGGGCAGCAGACATTCACTGTAATCAGTAGAAAGCGGTTACTCCCGTTGCAACAACCATTCACTGTAATCAGTAAAATGACTTACCCAGCACCACTGTAATGATCAGATTCAGTAGCCGGAGGAGGGGAGGGAGACCGAAGATTCACTGTAATCAGTGACAGCGTGACGTCCGCAAAGATCGTGATAAATACGTCGATGGAGGGTGGTGTAAAACGTTCACTGTAATCGGTACAAGGTTCTTACATTCACTGTAATCAGCTTAGATGACGAACCCTGTCACTTTTACTGTTTACTTTTACAGGTCATTTACTGATTACAGTGAACGTAATAAGAAAGACTAATTAAAATCAATATAAACAATAAGTTGAACAAAAACGTTCACTGTAGTCAGCACACCGCACTTTCAAGGGATTCACTGTAATCAGTAGACTGATATCGAACCCTGTATGTTCACTGTAATCAGCAATCCACCTTACATGGAAATCCTAAGAGGGTGGAATAGCCACCTGGTAAGTACTTACTATCATGAATAGCTTTATAAATAGGCAAGCCATAGATGGACAGCTTTGCAGTGCGTTACGGGATAAGCGCGCTCTACTGTTTACAGTGAATGTTACTGATTACAGTGAATGAGGAAGGCAGTGCTGATTACAGTGAACATAATGAAGAGAGCGAGTGTCACTTTTGCTCATAAAGTGACACTGCCACAGAGGACGTTCCGATTACAGTGAACGCGAAAATCAGTCTTCGAATTCGATTTCATCGAGAGAGTCGATGCTCTCAAGATTGCTCATTCCATCAAGTTTTGGCGTGCGGCTGTGGATGATGAAGAACACCGAACGACCGCGTTTAACTTCTGAGTAATCCAGATAGCCAATCTCTTTTAGCTGCTCCATCGCGCGTCTGACGACGTGGTTTTGCGTCGTAGTCTTAGAACCCAAATTTAAACGCATGCGTAAACGCGCTAGCGAGATAGGCGCCGGATTCGTCGGCAAACTTTCCAGATAGGTGTAGAGTGCCTGGGCCGACTCCTTGCGTTTCAGCCGGGAAATAGCTCGCAGCTGCAACAGAACCTTGTGGTCAAAGTTATACAGCTCAAACAGCTTAGGATCGGCCTGGATACGTACCAGATCCTTTTCGCGATCGTAATACGCCGATTGCACAAGGTGGGTGTGGTACGCTTTGCCATTACCTTCAAAGGACAAGGTGTTGGTCGCGATGCGTCGTAAAGAAGCATCTAACCGCTTCCGCAGCGCCGCAGATGAGTTAGCCGAAGGGATCCCGCACATTTTTACGAAATCGATAAACGGCAGCGTGACGGTATCGCCCTTTGAGGGATAGCGTGAGAATGACTGAATAATGCCAGCCCAGGTTTTGAAATCATTATCCATATCCAGCCTCGCGCCGGTAATGGTAATCTTTTCATAACCTTCCGACTTAACCAGTGAGAGGTTCTTAAGCTCTTTGGTGGCGTCTGTTGAGGCCATCGCACCCGACTTGCCGCGTGCGGTAGATTTCAAGGTAGGAACGAACAGTCCCAGGCGCATCAAAGCGACCGGTTGTACGGTGTTATTTTTATTAGGGTGGAGCTGGATAACTTCACCGCTATTTTTTGTCACCGACAGAAAAGGTTCTAGTAACGCTTTGTTTTCACTCTCTTTATCTGCCATAGCCTGAGGTCTTCATTCTGTGGATGAAAAGGATCGATTTCTGATTACAGTGAACATTAACACTGTTTATAGTGAACATTCTACAGTCTATAGTGAATATTGTACTGACTACAGTGGGCGTTTATCTGATTATAGTGAACGCGATCACCTTCTCAGGCCTTGTGTGGTGCGGCTTGCGACGATCGGGGATCTCTTAGGATCTCTTTAAGATCTCTCTATGATCTTTAATAGAGATCTATTCACTGTATAACTGCATAACCCTATGATGAATCGACATCTGTGGGTCGAAACTGTCAAAACATGCCGCTTTTGAAAGCCACCCTCACTAACACAGATAAACATAAGTTCTCCGCGAGAAAGAACGTGCTGATTCATTCAAGATGAACAACTTCCTCATTATTATTCATTTTTCATCAACCTTTGGCAGGCGTAAGGTGAAATCCAACACGACCCTATTAAACATTTAGGAAGGCATCTTATGACTGACAACGTCATCTCGCGTAATCCCACAACGGGCGAAATCATCGCAACCTATCCATTGCAGAGTGCAGCTGAGTTAGAAACTGCACTGCAACAAAGTGCTGCAGCATTCGCACAGTGGCGCGCAACGACTATGGAGCAGCGCGTTATCGTGTTGCGTCAGTTAGCAGAGCAAATTCGCCAGCGTCAGGATCAGCTCGCGAAAACCGCGACTCTCGAAATGGGTAAACCTATCGCGCAAGCGCGCGCAGAAGTGCTGAAGTGCGCAAACTTGTGTGACTGGTATGCAGAACATGGCCCAGCCATACTGGCAGACAAGCCTTCGCTGGTGGAGAATCAGCAAGCCTGGCAATCTTTCCGTCCTTTAGGCGTCATCCTTGCCGTGATGCCATGGAACTTTCCTTACTGGCAGGTTCTGCGCGGTGCAGTCAGCATGCTGCTGGCGGGCAACACCTATGTGCTGAAGCATGCACCGAGCGTAATGGGCTCCGCGCACCTGATGACAGAACTGTTTGATGCGACTGATCTGCCCAAAGGTGGCTTCACGGTGATCAACGTGGATAACGACGGTGTGTCACAAGCTATCAAAGATCCCCGGATCGCTGCCGTAGCCGTCACCGGAAGCGTAAGAGCGGGTGGGGCAATTGCGGCACAAGCGGGTGCTGTTCTGAAGAAAACCGTGCTTGAACTTGGCGGCGCCGATCCGTTTATTGTGCTGGCGGATGCCGATCTGGACGCAGCAGTGGCGTCAGCGGTCGTAGGACGCTACCAGAACACCGGACAGGTCTGTATGGCTGCCAAACGGTTCATCATTGAAGAGAGTGTCGCAGAAGCGTTTGAGGCGCGTTTCAGCGCTGCGGTTCAGGCACTGAAGATCGGCGATCCTCTGAACGAAGAGACTTTTATTGGCCCAATGGCACGTTACGATCTGCGTGACGAGTTAGATAGCCAAGTCCAGGAAACCATTAAACAAGGTGCCCGACTGGTTCTTGGCGGTCATAAGATCGAGGGTGAGGGTAACTATTACGCGCCCACGATCCTTGCCGATGTGACGCCGGAGATGACCGCGTTCCAGCAGGAGATCTTTGGTCCTGTTGCGGCAATCACTGTCGCTCGTGATGCGCAACATGCGTTAGAACTGGCAAACAACAGCGAATTTGGCTTGAGTGCCACCGTGTGGACCGCAAACGAAAGCGTTGCCAATGACCTGGCGGAAAAACTGGAAACCGGTGCGGTATTTATTAACGGTAACGGTGCATCCGATCCACGTGTGGCAATCGGTGGAGTGAAGAAAAGTGGTTATGGCCGTGAGCTGTCCAGCTTCGGCGTTCATGAATTCTGTAACATCCAGACCGTCTGGAAAAACCGCCGCTAACCCCTTCTGGGCGCGAACCTCGCGCCCATTTCCTCAGCATTGCTACTCTTCAACTGTAAATCCCCCGTTAAAATTGTTGTGGGGCAGCTCAAAAAATCCGCCAATGGTATTATAAAGGTATTGTTAGTGGTGCTAGATTGGCCTCACCTACACCGGGGAGTCCCTTTTAATGAAAACAACAATCCCAAAATTATCGTTCATGATGTTTCTCGAGTGGTTTATCTGGGGAGCATGGTTTGTACCACTCTGGGCCTTTCTCAGCAAAAACGGCTTCTCGCCGGTTGAGATCGCCTGGTGCTACGCCTGTACCTCGATTGCCGCCATCCTGTCACCGATCCTGGTCGGATCGCTGGCAGACCGTTTCTTCCAGGCACAAAAGGTACTGTCGTTACTGATGATCGTCGGCTCAGTTCTGATGTACTTTGCCGCTCAGCAAACCCACTTCAGTGGCTTCTTCCCGCTGCTATTGTTGTATGCGCTCACTTACATGCCAACCATTGCGTTGACTAACAGTATCGCCTTTTCACACGTGGGTGATGTAGAGCGAGACTACCCACGAGTACGCGTGATGGGGACGTTAGGCTGGATAGCTTCAGGCATCGCCTGCGGTTTCTTACCTCCTCTGATGGGCTTTGGCGATATCTCCGCCAGTAACGTTCCGCTGCTGATCACTGCGGCCAGTTCGCTGGTACTAGGGATCTTTGCCTTGACGCTGCCCGCCACTGAACCCAAAAGCACCGGAAAATTCAGCCTGCGCGTGGCGCTGGGGCTTGATGCGCTGCATCTGTTAAAAGATCGTAGCTTCCTGGTGTTCTTTGTCTGTTCCTTCCTGTTCAGCATGCCGCTGGCGTTTTACTACATCTTCGCTGAAGGTTATTTGACGGAAGTGGGCTTACCCCATGCCACCGGCTGGATGACACTTGGCCAGGTATCCGAAATCTTCTTCCTGCTGGCTCTGCCGTTCTTCATCAAACGCTACGGCATCGGCAAAGTCCTGTTACTCGGCTTAACCACAGCGGCTTTACGCTACATCTTCTTCGTGTTTGGCGGCGATCAAAACATGTTGACCATGGGCATGCTGTTTATGGGCATCCTGTTGCACGGCGTCAGCTACGACTTCTACTTCATCACCGCCTACATCTACGTCGATAAAAAAGCGCCTGTTGCCATGCGCAATGCCGCTCAGGGCTTGATCACGCTCGCCTGTCAGGGGATTGGTAGCTTGCTGGGCTATCGCCTGGGAGGCTATCTGATGCAGGAGATGTTCGCTTATGACCAACCGCGCAACGGACAGACGTTTAACTGGGCGGGTATGTGGATGTTTGGCAGCGTGATGATCATCATTATCACTGTCGCCTTCATCGTACTGTTCCGTGACGGTAAAAAACGCAGTGACGAATTAACCTCGTTTGAGCAATCAACCACCGCTGATAGCCATAAATAAGAGAAGCAATGATGACGATGACACTCCAGGAAAAACGGATTTTAGGCGCGTTTTACGGTCAGGCGCTGGGCGATGCCATGGGTATGCCCTCAGAATTGTGGCCGCGCAGCCGTGTTAAGCAGCACTTTGGCTGGATTGATCGCTTCCTGCCGGGGCCAGCAGAAAACAATGCCGCCTGTTATTTCGGTCAGGCGGCCTTTACGGATGATACGTCGATGGCACTGGCGCTGGCCGATGCCATCATGACCCATCACGGTGAAATCGACGCGGAAACCATTGGCGCTAATATTTTGCGTTGGGCAGAAGACTTTGATGCCTTCAATAAAAACGTGCTTGGGCC
This sequence comes from Pantoea sp. EA-12, assembly GCF_030053355.1. Classification (NCBI taxonomy): domain Bacteria; kingdom Pseudomonadati; phylum Pseudomonadota; class Gammaproteobacteria; order Enterobacterales; family Erwiniaceae; genus Pantoea; species Pantoea sp. EA-12. The sequence continues at coordinate 308,582 of NZ_JASGBY010000001.1, forward strand.
AACCTCAAAGATCGCGCTCAATGCATTGAAAAACGGTATCCCTGTGGCTCAGTTGGAAAACAACGGCATGACCAATGGTGCGGCAATGCGCGTTTCACCACTTGGCTGCCTGCTGCCCGCGCGTGACCTCAGTGCCTTTACTGATGCCGTCGCACTGGCATCCAGTCCCACGCACAAATCTGACGTTGCCATCGCTGGGGCGACGGTGGTTGCCTGGGCGGTTTCTCGTGCCGTCGATGGGGCCACCTGGACAACGATCCGCGATGAGCTGCCATCGATTGCGCGCGCAGCACAGGAAAAACGCGTCACCACCTTTAGCGCATCCATGGCTGCGCGTCTTGAGTTAGCCCTGTCTGTGGTGGCGCAGGGACGGGGTGTGGAATCGACTATGCAACAGATATACGACCTGGTCGGCACGGGAACCAGCACCATCGAATCCGTGCCCGCTGCTATTGCCATGGTTGAACTCGCTGGCACTGACCCCAATCGCTGCGCGATCCTCTGCGCCAATTTGGGGGGCGATACCGATACCATTGGCGCGATGGCGGTGGCGATCTGTGGTGCGCTTCACGGCATCGACGGCATCGACGCCGATCTCAAAGTACAACTGGATGCGGCGAACGCGCTGGATTTCACGCGCTACAGCAGCGCCTTTACCCGTTTTCGCCAGCAGCGTGAGGCCGCTTATGCTAACGCCTGATGACCTGAATCGGTTGCAAGCGCGTTTGCCGGTGTGCGTGATTGGGGCTGCCGTCGTTGATGTGATTGCCGATGCCTATTCCTTACCCCATCGGGGCAGTGACATTGAACTCCACCAGCAGGGCGTCAATGTGGGAGGGTGCGCACTGAATGTGGCGATCGCACTGCATCGGCTCGGGATCCCAGCATTCAACGCACTGCCGCTGGGTAACGGGACCTGGGCCAGCATTGTGCGGCAAAAGCTGAAGGAGTATGGCATTGAAAGCGTACTGGAAGCCCCTAAAGGCGATAACGGCTGGTGCCTGGCGCTGGTGGAGCCGGACGGTGAGCGCACGTTTCTCTCCGTCAGTGGCGTGGAAAATCTGTGGGATGCGGAACTGCTGAGGGCGGTGCCGCAGCCGAAAGATCGCTGGATCTATCTTTCGGGTTATCAGCTCACCAGTAAAAGCGGCAATGTCCTGATCGATTGGCTTGAGCAGCAGGAGCAAAGCTATCAGCTGCTGGTGGACTTCGGGCCGCGCCTGGCGGATATCGGCGATGCGCAATTTGACCGCATCATGGGGCGAAAACCACTGATTACAGTGAACAGACAAGAAGCGGAATTGCTGTGGCGTGAGCGTTTGAACCAGGCTGAACCCTTTGATGCCAGACAGTTAATGGCGCAATGGCAATCGCAGTTTGGTGGCGCGATAGTGGTGCGTCTGGACAGTGAAGGCGCGGGTTTTGCCGATGCACATGCCCAGGGGTGGGTGCCCGCGCTGGTCACGAAAGTGGTCGATACCATCGGCGCGGGCGACAGCCATGCCGGGGCACTGCTGGCAGGGTTAGCTTCAGGCTGGTCGCTGGCGGAGAGTGTTGCGCTGGGCAATGCCGTGGCTTCTTATGTGGTTTCGCAGCGCGGGGGGGATTGCGCGCCGGATCGCGATGCGTTGCAGACTTACTGGCGGCAAAAAATCACTCAGCAATAAACACGTACATATCACTGCGGCAGTAGCTGATACTGTATTCCAGCGGATTGCCTTGCGCGTCGAGTGCCAGTTGCTTAATCACCAGCACCGGCACATTGTCGGGCAGGGCAATTTGCATTTTAAGGGCTTCATCAGGCATGCGGGCACTCACTCTGCTTTGCGACTTAACCGGAAGAATTTGCTGTTTGTTGAAGTAGTCATACAACGAAATCCCAATCTCATCGGCGTCTGCGATAAAGCGCGCAGGCACCCAAGACTCTTCCACCGAAACCGCTTGCTGATCGACATAGCGAATGCGTTTGAGCTGGTAAACATCACTGCCTTTATCTAATCCCAGCTTCTCACCAATCTCCGCACTGCACTGAATTTTACTTTTGTTAATCCAGACGGTATCTGGCTTTTTACCGCGTAGGACAGCCTGCTGCGACAAGCCTTTTGGCTCTTTCAGCGAATATTCAAACTGGCTGCAGATCTGCGTGCCGTAACCGCGAGAGCGAAATACCACACCCTCCTTCTCCAACTCATCCATGGCTTTGCGCACGGTAATACGTGAGATGTTGAGCGACTGACTGAAATCGCGCTCGCTGGGCAGAATCTCTTCATTCACCAGCGTGCCATCGCGCACCGCATCTTTGATTGCCACAGCAAAACGCTTATACAGCGGTGTACGGCTCTCTTCCGCCAGCGTGTGGGTGAGTCGCGAAAACAGGGAAGCGTGATCGGTCATAGCAGACAGTGACACTCAATGAGGTAGGCAATCGGTGGGGTTATGATACTGAATTTTCACCCCATTGAAGTAGTGCATTCTGTTGTAGCGGCGGCCTTTTGGCCGCCTGTGATATCGTACCTTTCACTCAGCGCTCATCAAACGGTACGCCACCTTTAGCTTTATGATGTTTTGGCGTTTCAATGATCGACACCGTCACGGAGTTGGCATCAATTTCAAACGATTCCGCCACGGCGACGGTCACCGCTTTTAGCAACTTCTTCTTCTGCTCAACTGTGCGGCCTTCCGCAGCATAAACAACGATTTCTGGCATATCCGTGTCTCCTTTGAGGGTTCAGATTCAGGTTTCAGCATAACCCAGCCAGGGCCGCTCACGCAGCGACAATTTGTCATAACCTCTCTCAAACCGTTTATCCCTGCAGGGGATCTGTGTTTAAATGTGTATTGTTATGTTATAACGTAAACACTCTGGGTTTTTAACGTGTAATTTTTCGGAAATCATAATGAAATCAATGAAAAAATTGCTGATCGCTACGGCGCTCGGCGTGGCTTCGTGCGCCTCATTGGCGGCGCCCCATCAGGAAAACACGGTGCGCATTGCCGCTCCGTTTGAGATTAAAGGCGCAGATCCGGCGTTGTCGGGCGACATCCTTTTACGTATGGATGTGGTCGAAACGCTGGTGGAAGTGGATGCACACGCTGAGCCAATCCCCGCGTTGGCTGCGAGCTGGCAGGTATCCGATGACGGATTGCACTGGCAATTTGTGTTGCGCGATAACGTGCGCTTTCATGATGGCTCACCGTTGAATGCGCAAGCCGTAGTGAAATCACTGAATGCCGCACGCAGCAAAGAGGGCTTATTAGATAAAACGCCAATCAGTGATATCAGCGGGGAGGGGCAGGTGGTGACTATCAGGCTGCGTGAGCCGTTCACCCCGTTACTCTCGGTATTGGCGGAGAGCCGTTCGCAAATTCTGGCGTTATCCAGTTGGGATCAGCAGGGCAACATCACGCAAATTATCGGCTCAGGTCCCTTTATGCTGATGGCCTTCCAGCCGCCGCAGTCGCTGGCGGTAAAACGTTTTGAAGATTACTGGGGCAAAAAACCGCAGATCGCGGCTGCCAGTTATCTCTCATCCGGACGTGCAGAAACGCGTGCACTGTTGGCGGACAGTTGCGATGCCGATTACGTTTTCAATCTCGATGCAGCCAGTCGTCAGCGGCTGGCGCGTAAGCCTGGGCTGCAAATACCCGCGATTCCTGTTCCCCGCACGTTGATGTTGAAACTCAATCTTGGCGACCCACTGTTGGCCGAACTTCCCGTGCGCGAGGCGATCAGCATGGCCATCGATCGTAACGCAATGGCAATGGCGGTGTTGCGTTACCCTGGAGCTGCCACACAACTGTTTCCACAGAATATGGGGGAGTGGCACAACGCGGCATTGCAACCGTTGCAGTATCAACCCGAACGGGCGGCGCAACGTTTAAAAGAAGCGGGCTGGCAAGCAGGTTCTGATGGTGTTTTAACGCGCAACGGGCAGCGTCTGAGCGTCACGTTACTGACGTTCCCGGATCGCCCCGAACTGCCATTAATGGCCATGGTCATCCAGCAGCAGCTGCGCAAAGTCGGCATCGAAGTAAAGATCAACTCGACCAATGCCAGCGAAATCCCGGCTCAGCACCACAGCGGGCAACTGCAAATGGCGCTGTTCTCACGTAATTTTGCACTGACGCCTGACCCAACCGGCACATTGCTGCAGGATTATGCGGAAAACGGCGGTGACTGGGGCGCAATGAACTGGCATCCCACTGGCTTCAGTGCCGCACTCCACACGCTGACCCAATCAACGGATGCAGCCGCACGCGCACAGGCTCGCGCACTGATCACCACGGCGCTGCAACAGGATCTTCCGGTCATACCCATTGCCTGGTATCAGCAATCGGCAGCTATTAACAGCCAGCTAAAAGACGTCGCACTCGATCCCTTTGAGCGTCACTTTGGCCTGCGCAACATGCACTGGGAGCCGTGATGATCAAACAACTGAGCTGGCGACTGATGCAGGCGCTATTTGTAATGCTGTCGGTGGGATTGCTGACCTGGTTTCTGGTGCGGGCGCTGCCGGGCGATATGGCGTGGCGTATTGCCAGCGGACGCTACGGCTATGACCGGGTTGATGCCGATGCGGTGGCGCGTGTGCAGCAAGAGTTAAGCGGCGCAACCGATCACGCGAGTGCACTACTGCAGTGGCTATTCGAGCTGCTGCAATTCAATTTTGGTCGTTCTCTGGTTTCAGGTGAACCTGTAATGGATGAATTGCACTGGCAGCTAAGCCAGACACTGGCACTGGCGGGATGTTCGCTGCTGCTGTCGCTGATCCTCACGCTGCCATTGGGTATTTGGGCCGGCTGCCACGCCAATGGCAAGCTTGATCGTTTGCTGTTTTGGCTGACATCGCTGCTGAAATCCGTGCCGCATTTCGCCCTTGGCATGCTGCTGATTGTGGTGTTTGCGTTGCAACTGGATTGGCTGCCCAGCGCCGGACACGGCGAGCTGCGTCATTTCCTGCTGCCCGCGATGACGCTGGCGCTGTCGTTGACTGCCGTCGGTGTGCGCGTGGTGCGTGAGGCGACTTTGCAGGTGGTGAATGCTGATTATTATCGCTGGGGGGCGCAAAAAGGCTTACCGCCTGTCGCCTTGTTGCGTCGTCACGGATTACGCAATCTCGGCACGCCGGTCCTCACCTGGTTTGGCATGCAGTTTGTCTGGCTGGTTGAGGGCGTGGTGGTGGTGGAAACCCTGTTTGCCTGGCCGGGCATTGGGCATGCGCTGGTGCACGCCATCTTTGCCCGCGATGTGCCGGTAATCCAGGCCAGCGCGATGACACTTGGCTTACTGTTTGTTGGACTTAACATGCTGGTGGATGCAGGTTGCTACTGGCTCGATCCGCGAGGGACGCGCGCATGAAACTGAATTCACGCCGAACGGGCCTTTTGCTGTTAGCCCTGCTGCTGGCATACGCATTTCTCCTGCCGCTGTTTCACTTCGGGGATCCTTTGCAGCAGGAACTGTTGAATATGTTGCAGCCTCCCAGCTATGCCAATCTGTTGGGGTTCGACCTTCTTGGTCGCGACATGTTGCCGCGCTTAAGCGCTGCGTTGCGCCTTTCCCTTGGCCTTGCCGCATTGTGTGTGATCAGCGCTTTGATCACCGGCGTGCTGGCTGGCGTGCTGAGCGCGCTGTACGGCGGCATGCTGGACCGAGTGATCGGTATGCTGGCTGATATGTGTCTGGCGCTGCCTGGTTTGCTGCTGGTGCTATTGCTGGCCGCCATTGCGCCGGACTCACCGCAGATGCTGTGGCTGGGCATTTCATTGGTGCTGTGGGTGGAGTTCTTCCGCGTTACGCGGGCAACGCTGCGCCCCATCATCGAGGCGCCGGGCATGCAGGCTTCAAAACTGCTGGGCTTCTCGGCCTTTTATCGCTTCCGTCGTCATTTATGGCCCGCGCTGGCGCCGGTGTTACTGACGGTAGCGCTGTTCTCGTTCAGCAGCGCCATTATGGCCGTCTCCGCGCTGGGCTTCATCAGCGTCGGTGTGCGTCCGCCCACGCCCGAACTGGGTTTAATGATGACGGAACTGTTGCCGTTTGCCTGGGAAGCGCCGTGGTTGCTGCTCCAGCCGGTGATCGCGCTGTTCTTACTGCTGATTAGCCTCAATCTGATGATGAAAAAGGAACGCAAATGAAAGGATTACAGGCCATCGGGATTACGGTCATCGCAGACGAGGCCACGCTGGTGGATCCGGTGAATTTCACGCTGCAACCCGGTCAGCCGCTGACGTTACTTGGTGAAACGGGCTCGGGAAAAAGTCTGTTGGCACAGGCGGTGATGGGGATTTTGCCGCAGGGATTGCAAGCCAGCGGCACGTTGATCATTAACGGTCAGCACTATCATTTGCCGCAGGACGGTGCGGCGTTGCGTGGTTTGTGGGGGCGCACTCTCGCGTCACTGCCACAGGAACCCTGGCGGGCACTGGACCCCACGATGGTGATCCAGCAGCAGGTCGCTGAGGGCTATCGCTTCGTGCGGGGTCATTCAGACAATCGCAGCGAGGCTGCCGCGCAAGATGACCTTAAACAACTCGGTTTAGCAGCGTCAGCGCTCAAATACCCCTGGCAACTCTCTGGCGGTATGGCGCAGCGAGCGGCCTTTGCCGCCGCTCGCGCGGGCGGTGCGCAGATTTTAATCGCAGATGAACCCACCAAAGGGCTGGATGTGTCACGACGTGATGAAGTCTCTGCTTTATTGCGCCGTGAAGTGGCGGAGGGCGGCACGTTACTCACCATCACCCACGATATCGCGCTGGCACGTCAGCTGGACGGCGACATTATGGTGATGCACAAGGGTAAAGTGATTGAACAGGGCAGGGCACAGCATGTATTGCAGACGCCAGTTCAGCGCTACACGCGCGAGTTGCTGGCGGCTGATCCTGCCAACTGGCCCGCACGGCAACCCGCGGTGATTCGCAGCAAGCCGGTGGTTCAGGCTCAAGGCATCAGGCTGGAGCGTGGCGGTAAAGCGTTGGGCGTACCGGAAAATTTCACGCTGCATGCCGGTGAAATCGTCGGGTTACAGGGGGCGAGCGGCAGTGGTAAAAGCAGCTTTGGCGATGTGTTGCTGGGGTTATTAAAGCCGCAGCAAGGCACCATCACACGCCTCGCGTCCGCTGACGGGTTGAAGTATCAGAAGATCTATCAGGATCCCTCTGCGCTGTTTCCCCCTCTGCAAACGCTGGCGCAAAGTCTGGATGATGTTCTGCGACTGCACCGCATCGCCCGGCCGCGTAGAGATAAGCTGATGGAGCAACTGGCACTGGACGCCTCATTACTCGCACGTCTCCCCGATTCGCTTTCCGGCGGTGAGTTACAGCGTTTTTCGCTGTTACGCGTCATGCTGCTGGAGCCGGTGTTTTTGTTCGCCGATGAACCCACATCGCGGCTCGATCCGGTGGTACAGCAACAAACCTTGCAACTCATTATCGAGATGGCGCACGAGCAGCAGTGTGCGGTATTGCTGGTAAGCCACGATCGCGATTTGCTGGAAAAAAGCGCCCATCGCGTGCTGGCGATGCAGGCGGCTTAACGTTCAGGTGGCTGACTGTCTCCGGCACCTAATGAGCGTTGCATCACCACGGTGTCGAGCCAGCGGCCGTGTTTAAAACCCACGGACTTCATCACACCGGTGTGCTCAAAGCCGAGCGCCCGGTGCAATCCCAGCGATCCCTGATTGGCGCTATCACCGACGATAGCGATGATTTGGCGAAACCCCGCCGCTTCCGCTAGCGCAATGGCCTTCTGCAACAGCGCGCGGCCAATACCGCGTCCGGTTTGCTGTTGATCGAGATAAATTGAATCTTCCAGCGTAAAGCGATAGGCGTAGCGAGGGCGATAGGGCGCGAGATAGCAGTAACCCAGCACCTGCTGATTCTCTTGTGCCACCAGCCAGAATCCACCGCGCTGCTGTACATCCTTGATACGGTTTTCCATTTCACTTGCGCTGGGCGGCTCGGTTTCGAAGGTGGCGGTGCCATGAATCACATGCCAGGCATAGATTTTCTGAATGGCGGCGGCGTGATGTGGGCGAGCGGGAATAATGTCCATTTGTTCCTGATAATCATCATACGAAAAACACAGCATGCCACTGTGTTACGCGCCGATCATCGGGTTTAACGATAGGAAATTATTATGGCTAATTTTGTTCTGACAACTGCACCGCCATGGTGTCCGCTTCCAGCGCCTCAAAGATGTGCGGTTCGTCAGCCGGATAGCAAATATAGTCACCGGGATGCAGTTCAACAGGCGCATCCGTGGGTCCAACACGTGCGCGGCCACGCGCAATAATAATGTGCTCGACCGAACCCGGTGGGTGAGGATGCGATGCACGCGGCGCACCGGGCTGGCTGGTGATCAGATAAAGATCGCGGCGGCCGCCCGGCGGACAGCTGGCTAACAGCGCGGCCTGGTAATCCGCTAACTCTGCCGACACCATCATGCCCTCGCCGCGTCGGATTACCTGCAAACGTTTCACTTCTGGCTCCATCAGGCGCGCAAAAGGAATATTCAGCGCCACACACAGTGACCACAGGGTTTCGATGCTGGGATTGCCGTTGCCGGATTCAAGCTGTGACAGCGTTGATTTCGCGATCCCGGCACGACGAGCGACTTCCGTAAGTGACAGCCCGGCACGCTGGCGCTCACGCACTAAGCCGGCCGCAATAAGGTCAATCGGTGGTGTCACAGTTACTCCTGTTCTTTATATCGAACGTTTTGTTCATCTTGTAAAACATCCAAGGGGCGTTCATTATAACGACTTTCTTGTTCGATATGAGATCAAATTGTGATGCGTCTGGGTGCAGTTCCGCTTGATCGCGGCGTTTTAAAAGCGATTTTCCTTGTCTGTCTGGCCGATGGGATTGTCGGTCTCTCTTACGGTTCGCTGGCGGCGGCGGATGGCTTTCCACTGTGGGTGCCGATTGCACTCTCCACGCTGGTGCTGGCGGGCGCTTCAGAATTTCTGTTTATCGGTATTGTCGCCGGAGGAGGCAGCCCATTAACCGCAGCGGCGGCCGGTTTACTGGTCAACGCGCGCCATTTACCTTTTGGTATTGCCGTTAAAGATCTGGTCGGGCAGGGCGGTCGTCGCCTGTTAGGCTGCCACATCATGAATGATGAAAGCGTGGTGTTCGGCATTTCCCAAAAGAAAATCGGCCAGCGCCGTGCGGCTTACTGGATTTGTGGTTTAGGGATTTTTGCCATCTGGCCGCTGAGCGTGGTGTGCGGTGCAGTGATCGGGCGGTTTATTCCGGATGTTTCCGCCATTGGCCTCGACGCTGTGTTCCCGGCGATCCTGATTGCTCTGATTTTTCCTGCTTTGCGTCAGCGTCGTACGCGCATTCCGGCCACGCTGGGCACGGTGCTGTCCGTGTTAGTCACCCCCTTTGTACCAGCAGGTATGCCGGTGTTGTTCTCCTTACTCGGTTTGCTGAGCTGGCGGGAGCGTAAAAATGCACAATAACTTAGTGATTGCGGGTATCGCACTGCTGGCGGTGGGCACCTATGCGATGCGTTTTGCCGGTTACCGCCTGGGCAGCCGGATGCAGATGTCAGACAGCGTGCGCAACATGCTATCGGATGCGGCTACGGTGTTGTTGTTAGCGGTTGCCGTCACCACGGCACTGTTTGAAGGCAGTCACTTTGCCGGCGTGGCGCGTATTGCTGGCGTGCTGTTTGCCGTGTTCCTGGCGTGGCGTCGTACCCCGCTGATCCTGGTGATCATCGGCGCGGCAGTGATGACGGCTTTGCTACGCTACTTTGGGGTGCCGTGAGCAAAATCAACAAACGCGGCGCATCGATTTTGTTACTGTGAAGCATCCGGAAATCGCCTAAAGAGAAGGACATATGACCCCGCGCTTAGCACACCCTGACGAAGCCGCCGTACTTTGGCGCATCCGCAATCTTGCCATTCGCCATGGTTGCAAGTCGGTGTATCCCGCTGAGGTGATCACCGCGTGGACGCCCGATGCGTTACCTGCGGGGTACTTTGAAGCGATTAAAGGTAATCCGTTCTTCGTCATAGACGATCCTGAACATGGCGTGGCGGCTACAGGCTTTCTGGACCTCAAGAGCGGCAGCGTCGAGGCGATATTCACCTTGCCCGCGTGCAACGGTAAGGGCTACGCCAGTGCGATTATGACGGCGATTATCCACGAAGCGCGCCTGCGCGGTTTCAAACAATTGACGCTGGCTGCTACCCCGAATGCCAGCGGCTTTTACCTCCTCCACGGTTTCAGCACAGTGCGAGAAGCCTTATACCCCTCCGCGTTAGCCAAAGCCGATCTTCCCTGCGTCGAGATGATGCTGACACTATGATGAAGAGAGTGAATAACAACATGGACAGCAGCAAAATGGTGATTAACTGCGTGGCCTATCGCCACGGCAAACGTGAAGAGCATGTCGATGTCGCCGACATCAGCGAAGTGCTGAAAGATGAAAACGCCTTTATCTGGCTGGGCCTGAACCAGCCTGAACCGGGTTTTATGCAGACTTTGCAGGAGGAGTTTAGCCTGCATGAGTTGGCGATCGAGGATGCGCTGGTGGCCCATCAGCGCCCGAAGATTGAACAGTATGGCGAGTCGGTATTTATCGTGGTGAAAACCGCTCACCTTGACGACCAGCAGCGTATCAGCTTTGGGGAAACCCACTTTTTCCTCGGTAAAAACTTTCTGATTACGGTGCGCCACGGCTCTTCAGAAGGGTATGCGGCGATTCGCGCAAAAGCCGAAAAAAATCACACCATGCTATGCCAGGGACCGGGCTATGCGTTTTACTGCATCCTCGACTTTATTGTCGATAACTACAGCAAAATCACCGCATCACTCAGTTCCCGCATTGGGGATTTGGAGGACGGCATGTTCACCACGCGTTTCGACAGTAAAACGCTGGAGAACGTTTACCACTTGCGGCGTGAATTGCTTTCGCTGCGCAACGCTGCCATGCCGGTCACCGAAATCTGCGCGCAGCTGGCTCGCTTCCATGAAGATATTATTCCGAAAAACCTGCGCGCTTATCTGCGTGATGTTCAGGACCATGCACACCATGTGATGATTGATGCCGAAGACATGCGGGAAATGCTCACCAGCGCCATGCAAGTCAATCTGGCATTAGTCTCGGTTCAGCAGAGTGAGGTAAACAAAAAGCTCGCTGGTTGGGGGGCCGTACTGATTGTGCCCACCATTGTTTTCAGTATGTACGGCATGAATTTCTCGGACATGCCGGAGTTGAAAACCCATTTTGGCTATCCGGTGGTGCTGATCGTCACGCTGATGATTTGTGGTCTGATGTGGTCACGCTTGAAAAAAGCGGGTTGGCTGTAAAGCCACAACGATTTTCTTCCAAATGATTTTGTTATCACTGCGTTCGATTCGGCAACGCAGTGAAGCCTGAATCCGCCAAAAACCGCCCCGTTTAGTGATAAGGACCCAAAGCCCGCAAGTGAATGCTGATGCGCCTTGCGGATTTAAACCTTCATCCAACTGCCACTTCCTTGTCATGTTGCTGACTTTTTAACCATCATCTTTTCCTATTACTCAGTCCTGTTAAATACAACATATCCCACATTTACCACATTTGACGGTCTTGATTCACACATCAACTATTGCGACTATCACCCTCATAGTATGGTCTGTCAGTAAGGTGTGAAGATGGTGGTTAAGCAGGATTTATCCCAGCGTGTTCCCGATGTACTCAGCGCAGCTCAGCAAATCCGCGAGGGTGAGAGCAGTAGCGAAGCGCTGGTTGGGCATTGCCTGAAACAGATTAAAACCCACAATCCCACATTAAATGCCTTTGGTGATGTCTATGACCAGCAGGCAATGGAAGAAGCGGTTATCTGCGATCGCGAACGTCAGCAGGGCAAAATCCGTGGACCGCTACATGGTGTGCCTTTTGGCGTTAAAGATTTGTTTTCCACTGCGGGATTGCGCACCACCAAAGGGTCACTGACATCATTGAATAATGTGCCGGATAGCGATGCGCCCATTATTGAACGGTTAAAAGCGGCAGGGGCGATCATTATCGGCAAAACCGCCACTACCGAGTTTGGCTGGACAGGTTCGAGCTACTCCCGAGTATTTGGCCACGGCCGCAATCCGTGGAATCCGGCATTAACCAGCGGCGGCTCCAGTTCCGGTTCAGCTATTAGTGTGGCTGCCCACATGGTGCCAGCGGCGCTGGGTTCTGACGGCGGTGGCTCAGTACGTATACCCGGCGCTTTTTGCGGTATTTTCGCGCTCAAGGCCTCCTTGGGCCGCATTCCCACCTGGCCGTGGTCCGCCACCGAGATGCTGAGCCACGCCGGGCCGATGACGCGGACGGTGCGCGACAGTGCGCTGCTGTTCGATCTGCTTTCCGGGCCGGATGCGCGTGATCATCAGGCGCTGCCCGCCAAAACGGAATCCTGGCTGGCGCGTTGCGATCAGCCCTTATCTGGATTGCGGGTTCACTACAGCCCAACACTGTTTAATACGCCGGTGGATGCGCAAATTGCGGCCTGCGTTGAACAGGCGGTGGAACAGATTGCGCATGCGCTGCCTGTAACGCTCAGTACCGGTCCACTCGCCTGGTCATCGCCATTTGATACTTTCGATACCTTATGGAGCGGCGGGCGTGGCGTGGCCTATGGTGCTGCTTTGCAACAGCAGCTTGACCAACTCGATCCCGGCTTTGCTGCCCTGATCGAACGTGCACAAAGCCTGACCCTGGCGGATTACCTGGCGGCACAAAAACAGCGTGCGGCCTTTAACGGCCAGGTGCATGCGCTCTTTGATGAGATCGATTTACTGATAACGCCCACGCTACCAATTCTGCCTTTCGCGGCCGGTCGTCACGTGCCGGAGACGCAAGCCAACGGCAACAGTGGTGTGGAGTGGGCACGATGGACGCCGTTCACCTGGCCCTTCAATTTAAGCGGCAATCCGGCAGCAACCCTTCCCTGTGGTTTCACCAAAGAAGGGCTGCCAGTGGGCTTGCAGGTGATTGGCCGCCGCTATGCAGAAGGCGATGTCTTGCAGTTCTGCGCTGCACTGGAAGCACTGATGCCATGGGATCAACATCAACCCGCTCTGTAGGAAGCCGCTTGCGACCACACGAAGGTATACTGCGAGTTTGGCGTAGATAAACAGAAGGTAAGCATGATTAATCAGCCACGACTCGATGAAATAAAACGGATTTTGAGCCACGAAAAACGGGTGCGCGTGACGGAGTTGGCGCAAAAGTTCGTGGTATCGGAAGAGACGATACGCCGAGACCTGAAGTATCTGGAAGAGCAAGGCGTGTTGCGACGGGTACACGGTGGCGCCATTTTACCGGTGCCGAGTGAGGAGCAGCCATTACAGATCCGTAGCCGCATTAAGCCGCGCGCCAAAGTACGCATCGGGCAACTGGCCAGCGAGTTGGTGGAAGAGGGGATGGCGCTGTTTCTGGATACCGGCACCTCGACGCTGGCCCTGGCGCAGCAGTTAACGCGGTTTTCGCGTCTGAAAGTGATCACGAACTCAATGGATATCGCCGCGCTGTTAACGCAGCAAAGCGAGAATGCTGTCACGCTAACACCAGGGCGCGTACGGCGAAATGATAACGCACTGATTGGCCCCCATACGCTGGAGTTCGCTCGACAGTTCCATTACGACATCGCCTTTATGGGGATTGGTGCCGTGGATCGGGAGAACGGGTTTATGGATTACGAAGAGCCTGAGGCGTTATTGAGGCGCGTGCTGAGCACGCACTGTCGCCAGAGTGTGATTCTGGCAGATGAAGGCAAATTTGGACTGCGAACGTTTGTGAATACGCTGCCGTTTAGCGCGGTCGACACCTTAGTGACCAATGCGCCACCGGCGGCAGCTTTTGTAGCGAGTCTGGAGAACGCACATGTCAACATCCTCCATCCCGGTAATGCCGCGGATGACAGCGCAAGATTATCAGGCATTTGATGCGCTATTTGCCCTCAGTAGCCGTATTGGTGCGACGCCCGCAGGAGGCTTGCATCGCCTGACGGCCTCCGAGGCCGATAAGCAGATGCGCGATGCCTTTTGTACCTGGCTGACCCAGCAGGGTTTTCAGGTTCATATCGACGAAATTGGCAACATTTTTGGTCTGATGACGTTGCGAGAAGGCGCGCCGTGGATTTTGTGCGGCTCTCATCTGGATAGCCAGCCGTTGGGTGGCCGTTTTGATGGTGCCTACGGTGTGACCGGTGCGGCGACCACCATTGCTTCTTTGGTGCGCCAGTTGCGTGATAGCCCGCAATCTGCTCAGCGCAATCTGGCGGTGGTGAACTGGACCAATGAGGAAGGTGCGCGTTTTCAGCCCAGCCTGACCGGCAGTTCAGTATTTACCGGTGCCATGACGCTGGAGCAGGCTTTGGCTTGTGTGGATGGCGACGGTATCTCACTACAAACCGCCTTACATGACATCGGCTATTGCGGTACGCCGTTACCGGGGCTGCCCTTATCAGCCTATCTCGAACTCCACGTCGAGCAAGGCCCGCACCTGGAGCAGCAACACAAGCAGATCGGCGTGGTGACCGAAACCTGGGCGGCGCTGAAATGGCAGGTCACCTTCAGTGGTGAACAGAACCATACCGGCCCCGCATTAATGCAGCGTCGGCGTGATGCGCTGTTGGCCGCCGCACACACCATTGTCGCTGTGCGCGCCGAGGCTGATCATTATGGCAACATCCTGCATACCTCGGTGGGCAGAGTGGAAACCGCCCCGAATTCCCCCAACGTGGTGACGTCAAAGGCCACGCTGTTTATTGAGTTTCGCTCTGCTGATGAGGCGTTGTTAAAACAGTTGCAGGAGAGTTTTAGCCAAAAGATGCAATCGATTGCTCAGATGACGGCAACGGATGTCAGCCTCGACCGCGCGCACTATCGTCCGCGCCAGCAACTGGATGCTGATTTGAGTCAGCTGGTGCTTGCTCAGGCAACGGCGCTGGGATTAAGCGCAATGCCCATGCGATCGGTGGCGGGGCACGATGCTATCAGCCTCAGCTATCACTGCCCCAGTGCGCTGCTGTTCGTACCCAGTGCCGGTGGGCTTTCCCACAACGAGCACGAATTTACCGCCACGGCTGACCTGCATACGGGTCTCGATTTACTGATGGCGTTGTTGAGTCAACTCTGTCTAACCAGCGAGGGCACTCCATGTTGACGCGTTTGCAGCAGGCGCTGGCGGGCTGGCAGCCAGCACTTGAGTTTGATTTTCAGCCGGGAACGGCGGGAGTTGCCTCACCGCATCGTTTAGCGACGGAGTGGGCAGGATTTCGCCTGACCTCGAACGGTCAGCACTATTACGCCAAAGTGTTATTTGATGACCAACAGGCACTGATTGATATTCAACGCAGCGCTGAAATCAGTCGACAGGCAGGCGAACTCGGTATCTCGCCAACGTTATGTCATGTCGATTCAGCTGCAGGCGTGTTGATCTTTACGGCACTGGATAGCGATTTTCACTGGGCCAGGCTGGAACAATTGCGTGACCCGCAACATTTTGCCGCGTTGACGCGCACCCTGGACAGACTGCATCAATCCGGATTGCCGTTGCCCTCACACTCTCGTCAGCAAGATATGCTGCGGCTGCGCGGGTTAGCGGAGCAGGCGGCGCTGGTGCTGCCTGATGAGATGCTTTGGCTGGGGGAGTGTGTCGATCTCGCCTGGCAGGCAATCAATGCCACCCCTTTTGAGCCGGTGCTGATCCACGGGGACAACATCGCCAGCAACTGGGTAGTGAACCCACAAGGTGAATGGCGTTTACTCGATTTTGATTACGCTGCACAAGGTGATGCCTGGCACGATATTGCCACGTTAATCCATGAACAGCTGCCCACTGACGATCGCTGGCGTGATGCCATCCGGACGTGGCGCGGCAGTTGCAGTGAAGCCGATGTGGCACGCTGCCGGTTGTATGCCTTTGTTGATGATTATCACTGGACGCTGTGGGGGATGCTAAACGGCGCGACCAGCCCGCGTGGGCTGGAGTTTGCCAAACTCGGGCAATGGCAGTTGTTGCGTTGTCGCCAGAGTGCGAGCGATCCCCGTTTTGAACGTTGGTTGAACCTGACTGCGGAGAAGGCGAAATGAGTAAATCCTTGGGTGAAGCGCAGAGCTGGCAAGAGCAGCGGGTTGAACAAGCGATTGCAGCGATGCCGGAATGGCAGGGTAGGGCAGTGCACTATCGTCCGGTCAGTGGCGGGATCTCCAACGCAAACTGGCACGTTGCGGTGGAGGGTGCGCCTTGTGCCTACTTTGTGAAGATTCCGGGTGAAGGTACAGAACGTTTCATCAATCGTGATACCGCGCATGAAGCCAGTCTGAAAGCGGCACAAACCGGTTATGGCGTGCCGGTGGTGGCTTATCTGCGCGACCTGGGCGTTGAGATCTTCGAATTTATTGACGGCTGGCGTGCCTCGTCGAACCTGGATTTTCAGCAGCGGGCCATTCGCCATCGTGCGTTACAGGGGTTGAAGAGTTTCAACGATCAGCCGCTGCTCAAACAGAATAAAACCGTGTTCGACATGCTGGATGAGCACATTGAGCAGGTGACGGCGCTGAACGTACCGTTCTCCGCCGATGCCGCCTGGTTGCACAAACAGGCCAAGCGTGCGCAGCGCGCATTAGAGGCCGGAGGGCTGGATTTGGTGCCCTGCATGAATGACACTCTCGCGGGTAATTTCATGCTTAATGATAGCGATGATATTCGGCTGGTGGATTTTGAATACGCTTCGAATAATGATCGCTGCTATGAACTGGCATTGTGGTTTGGCGAAATGTTCTTTACGCCACAAATTGAGCAGGAATTACTGGAAGATTATTTCGGCAAAGTCGATAACGCCTTATTTGCTCGCGTACAAATTCATAAATATCTTGCCGATATGAAGTGGTCTACCTGGGCCATTATTCAGCATCATGTGGCGGATATTGATTTTGACTTTTCTAAATATGGGGCGTGGAAGAACTTACGCGCACGCAGCGTGTTGAATCATCCGGATTGGGAGAACTGGCTGCGCGCTGTCTAATATTCCCGTCAAACTTCGAGTCACAGCGGCGTTGGCTGCGGATGTCCACCCCAGTCACTGACTTCATGGGGATGGGCTCTCTTGTCGCCTTGCTGTGCCGCGAATGATTCAGGGCGTAGGATTGTTTTAAAAGAATTTTAAATAGCACCAACGGGGAAATGCTGTTTTTCAGCAGGTAAAGGAGTGCGCTCATCGTCATTGTAATATTCGGAGGTTGTTATGAGTTCGATGGTCATGGCGCAGCAATTGCGCGCCCGCATTAGTATTAAAAATAAAATATTTGCCTTATACCTGGCAGCATTATTACTGCTGGCACTGTGCCCGCCACTCTATTTAAGCGTGAGCGGTAACAGCGCGTTATTTCTGGGGATCCCACTGCCGATTATTTACTGGCTGGCAATAGCGGTATTTCTCGGTGTGGGATTATGGGTGATGTACCTGGCGGAATGTGCCTTTGGTGAGATTCCGGATGACGAGGAAGTAGCATGAACATTAGCGCAGCAGAACCCCATTATTTGATTACCTTTGGCATGATTGGCCTGTTTCTGGCGATCATGATCGCGGTGTTGTACGCCACTAACCGTAAAAGCACCTCGTTTTCTGATTATGCAGTGGGCGGTCGATCCTATGGTCCGTGGTACATCGCCATGAGTTACACCAACTCGTGGTGGCCGGGCGCAACCTTCACCGCATTCTTTTCATTGTCAGTCAGCGGCGTCATTGGTTTTTACGGTGCGGTTTACTCAACGCTGGGTGTCACCGCGATGTATCTGATGGCTCGACGTGCATGGAAGTGGGGGCAGCATTTCAATCTCACCACACAACCCGATTTGCTCGGCATGCGCTTTAACAGTCCAGCGGTAAAACGCGTGGCCTCGATTATCGGTATCATCTGCGTGTTCCCGTGGGTGGTGATGGGCATTCAGGCCCTGGCACTGCTGGTGGAGTTCGCCAGCTTTGGCCGCTGGGGCGTCACCACCTGTTTGATCGCCGGTGTGCTGCTGATCCTGGTCCGTCAATACTGGACGGTGAGCATGGGGATGCGCGGTCTGATCATGACAGACATGTATCAAGGCATCATCGCTTATGGCTTGGGTGCATTAGTCTGTGTCGCTCTGCTGTTTGGCGGTGACCATGGCTTTGGGCAACTGGCCTCACTGCCGCCAGCGATGTTGCAGATCCCCGGCGCTGAAGGATCGCATTATGGTCCGTGGTATATGTTCAGCCTGATCTTTACCGGTGTGATTGGTTCGATGTGCTGGCCAATGAGCTTCCAGCGTATTTACACCGCCAGTGGTATTCGCGCAGTGAAGAAAGGCACCTTGCTGACCATTCTGCTGGTGGGCGGTTTTTACGCCATCCTGATGCTGTTTGCCACGGCAGTGAGTCAGGATCCTAACGTTCAGGCCAATCCACAAAACGGCTTCTTTACCGCGCTGTTTGATCAAGGCGGCCCTTGGCTGCTGGCGTTGGCGCTGGTCATCGTGTTGGCGGCGAGTATCGGTCACGTGGACGGTTGTGTGCAGGTGTGTGGCACCCAATTTGCCAACGACCTTGCCACCTGGAATAAACCGCGCAGCGATCGCCAACTGACGGTGCTGGCCAAATCGGGCATGGTGGTGTTTATCGTGGCTGCGGCACTGCTGGCGTACTTTACCTTTAACTATTCACGTTTGCAGTTGCTGGCACAGATCTCGTATCAGGGCATTATCCAGCTGGCGGTCCCGCTGTTCTTTGGCATCTTTAGCCGCTTCGGC
Organism: Pantoea sp. EA-12; assembly: GCF_030053355.1. NCBI lineage: Bacteria > Pseudomonadati > Pseudomonadota > Gammaproteobacteria > Enterobacterales > Erwiniaceae > Pantoea > Pantoea sp. EA-12. The sequence goes on from NZ_JASGBY010000001.1 coordinate 327,363, forward strand.
AACAAGCAAGGCGCGTTAATGGGCATGATGACTGGCATCATTATCGCCATTGTTCTGACGGTGTTCTTCCCAGATGACATCCCGGCGCTGGGTTCTCTCACCAGCGGGATTGTTGGACTGGCGGGCAACGTCGCGGTGTTTGTGCTGTGTGGCATCCTTATCCCTGTCGATGACAAAGAGAAAGCCCGTGTGGAGGCGCTGTTTGCCCTGGCCGATGGCGTAAAACAGCCGTTAGCAAAACCGATACTTAACTAACGTATTGCAATCGTTTTAGCAACAAGGCCATGATAACGCTCTGATTCCCCTTTGGAGCCTATCATGGCCGCTTCCTCGCCGTTGAACATTGGTCTGCTGCTGTTCCCCAATCTGACACAACTCGATCTGACCGGCCCGTGGGAAGTTTTTGCCCGCATACCCGGTGTGAATAACTACCTTATCTGGAAAGATCGCCAACCGGTGATGTCCGATCGCGGCCTGGCTATCGTGCCGACCACCACCTTTGCTGACTGTCCGCCACTCGATTTGATCTGCATTCCCGGTGGTCCAGGGCAAATTGCGCTGATGGACGACGAGGAGACGCTGGATTTTGTGCGGCACACGGCGCAAAACGCGCAATGGGTGACGTCGGTGTGCACTGGCTCACTGGTGTTGGGGGCCGCGGGATTGTTGCAAGGATATCGCGCCACTTCCCATTGGGGATCGCTTGATCAACTCAGCCTTCTGGGTGCAACGCCGGTTGCGGAACGTGTGGTGCGGGATCGTAACCGCATCACCGGGGCGGGTGTGACCTCGGGGATCGATTTTGCGTTGACCGTGGCGGAAGAGTTGTTTGGTCGTGAGGTGGCAGAAAATATTCAGCTGCAGATGGAGTATGATCCGGCACCGCCATTTAACGCCGGGTCGCCACGCAGCGCCTCACCCGAACGTCTTTCACAGGCGCAAAAGCAGATGCAGGATTTTATTACCCGCCGCCGCGTGGCAACAGAAGCGGCGGCCGCCAGACTTAAGCGTTAACCAACTGACCCCATTCCAGTTTTAAACAGCGATCCGCAAGGTGGAAATAGCGATCGTCATGAGTGATGACCACCACTGCTTTACCCCGAGCGGTCAGCGCGGGAAGCAGCTGGTGGTAAAACACCTCGCGAAAGGCGGGGTCCTGGTCGGCGGCCCATTCGTCAAACAGATAGAATGGACGGTCCTCCAGCCAGGCCACCAGCAGCGCGAGGCGCTTACGCTGCCCGGTGGAGAGTGCTAACGTCGAGAATTTTCCCTCCTCCAGCGTCACCTTTTGCGTTAATTGCAACGCCGCCAGCAGTGCCTGAGCGTCATCATTCCAGCGTGCGCTATTAATACCCTGCAAATCTTCAAATAAGTGAAAATCATTGAATACCGCAGAGAACAGCTGACGATAACCCGCCCGATTGACGGCATTTATCTCTTTGCCGTCCAGCAGCAGTTGACCGCTATCAGCCGGATACAAGCCCGTCAGCAACCTGGCGAGCGTGGTTTTTCCGCTGCCGTTGCCTCCTGTAAGAAACACCAACTCACCGGGCTGAAACTGCAGCGTAATCGGTCCAAGCTGAAACGCATCGTGGCGATAGGTGACAGCACGCAGTTCCAGGCGCTGGAAGCTGAGCGGTGGTGCGTCAAAGTGGGTGTGCTCGGGTGGCAGTTGCTGTTGCATGGCGTTGATACGCTTGAGTGCCACCTGCGTCATGGTTAGGCCGGGCAGGGCGGAGAGCGCATTTTCAATCGGCACGATCATATAGAGAAACACCATGGCGAAGCCTGACATTACGGCACCTTGCACATTGAGTCTGTCCGCCAGTAAAAACATCACCACGCCGATAAATGCAAAGAAAAATACGCTGGCCCAGATGTTGGCGAGGGCATACAGCACATAGCCACGCGTGCGCTCGACCCGCACTTGTTCAATGGTGTGAAACAGTTTGTTGTGCAGGAATGCCTGCTTGCGCGGTGCGTGCAGGCGAAGCTCTTTCGCCCCGCTAAACAACGCACTGACTTCGCCGGTGAGCGTCTCTTCACGCTGGCGTGACTGGCGCATCAACTTCAACGCGCGGCCGTGAACCCAGTGATAGCCGAGCGAGCCAACCAGCACGGTCACGAGCGCAATCACCATCACGCTCAACGAGAGATAGCCGAGATAACCCATGCAACCCAGGATCACCGCCAGCGACATGACAAAGCTGGGTAGGGCGATAAAAAATACCACCACCTGATCGAGATCTTGCGTCAGGATGCTGAGTGCGCGCGGCATGCCGTGCCGTTCCAGCTGGGCGTAACCGGCATCCGCCACCTGTTGTACCAGCTTGCGGCGCAACTCGGCTTTGCAGCGCTGACCCATTGCCATAAACAGTGACTGACTCAGCGTGCGCGTGCCAAGCATCAGAAGTGCCAGCAGCGCGAACTGCCACGCTAAGTGCCAGCGCTGTGCATCACTGGCGCCTAAACCCTGATTAATCACCGCCAACAGTGCCGCATTGCTTAACCCGCCAATCACGCTGCACGCCAGCGCGACAATGAACAACACACCGGTGGTGCGCAGTAACATCAAATAAATCGCCACCTCATCTCCTATGAGTTTGAGCTATTCAGCGGTCGCCACAGCAACAGCGCCAGCCATGGACCACCCATTAGTGTTGCCATCAGTCCTGCCGGGATTTGGCGCGGATAGAGCAAATTGCTGCCTGCCCAGTCGGCCAGCATCATCAGCATTGCCGCGATCAGCGAGGCGAGCATCAGTTGTCCCATCGGCCTGCGCGCGCCAAGCTGGCGAGCCAACTGGGGACCGAGCAGGCCAATAAATGACAGCGGTCCAACAATCAAGGTGGCAACGCCAGTCATGGTTGCCGCCAGTAGCATCAGCAACAGCCGGGATTGGGTGATGTTAAGACCCAACGACGACGGGATTTGATGCAGCGGCAGCAGTACTAAGGCGCGGCGCAGCAGCGGCGTGATGGCCAGTAGCACCAGTGCCAGGGAAAACGCGATGGCGGCAATCGGTGTGCTGACGTAATAGGTGGAGCCGGTCATCAGCTGGCGCAGCATCGCGGCAGCCATACCGTTATTGCTGATCACAATTGCGGCAACCGACTGGAACAGCGCAGTGATCGCCAATCCACTTAGCAACATACGTTGAGGGTTGAGGGCATAGTGACGCGCTTGCCACAGCGTCAGCCCCAACGTCAGCAGGGCACCGGCGGCGCTGCTGACTAACATTCCTGACATGCCCGCCATTGGCCACAGCAACAACTGCAGCGTGATGCCCAACGATGCACCGGCACCAATCCCCAGCAGTTCAGGGCTTGCCATAGGATTGCGGCTAATACGCTGCAAAATCACCCCCGCGGCTGCCAGTAACACACCCGCCGCAATCGCCGCCAGCAGGCGCGGCAGACGAAACGGCAACATCACGCGCATTTCGTTGAGTGAATTCCAGTGCCAGCCATTCACCCCATGCGCAAATCCAAGTGCAACGGCCAACATAATCAGTAAAAGCATGACTACCGGAAGCAACGCAAAACGGCGAGCGGGAAAAGGCGAGGTCTGAGGCTCGTTAACATCGGGCTGAAATATATGGCGCAGGCGCGGCAAAAACCACAGTAGCAGCGGCGCACCAGCCAGGGCAGTCATCATGCCGGTGGGGAGCAGCAGGCCATCGATGCCATTAAGCCGACTGACTCCTTGATCGGTCAGCCACAGCAATCCGGCAGCTAACAGCGGCGACCAGATAAGTTTCTGCCGCAGCTGTTTTGCGCCTGCTAACGCGGCCAGATGCGGTGCCGCCAGTGCGATAAAGCCAATCACTCCCACCACGCTGATCACCAGGCTGCTGATCAGTAGAGCTGAGGCAATCGCGATAGCACGGACCCATCCGGCGGGCAGGCCGATTGATCGCGTGACCCGCTCATCCAGCGCCAGCAGACGCAAGGGGCGCAGAATGAATAAAACAGGAAGGGCAGCCATCAGCAAGCGCGGCAACAGCCACCACAGTGCGTGCGCATTCTCTTGCGTCAGCGAGCCACCGCCCCAGATAAATACGGCTGAGAGTGAACGATCATAAATGATCGATAACAGCAGATTGGCGGCACCGCAGTACAGGTTCACCAGCATACCGGCCAGGGTTAACGCCAGTGGGGTAAATCCCTGGCGGAGGCTGAGTAAAATCACCATGGCAAAGGCGACGAATGCACCGCTCAGGGCAATCCATTCCCGGCCAATCAACAGCCAGGCGGGCGCCATCAGCGTCACCAAAGAGAGTGCTAAAGTTGCGCCGGATGCGATGCCCAGCGTCATGGGTTCCGCCAGCGGATTACGCAATGCCTGCTGCATCACCACGCCGGTAAAGCCCAGTGCCAGGCCGCACAGGATTGCCATACCCTGACGCGGCAACCACATCAGGGTAAACACCTGTTGCGCCAGCGTCGGGCGAGTGGTACCGCGCAGTGCTTGCCAAGCCTCGTGCCAAGGCAGTTGATGGCCTAATTGCTCCAGACACAATATGAGGGCCATCGCAAACAGCAGTAAGGTGAGTGAAGCGGGATGGCGACTCAAGGATTCGCCTCCTGCAGCGCTTTGACCAGGGCTTCCGCAAAACGCACGGCAGTCAGCACGCCACCCTCGGTTGAGAGGCCGTCCGGCAACAACAGTAAGCGATGGCCTTCAGGGCGCGTCAGCGTATGCCACAACGGTGATTGTAAAACGGGCGTCATATCGATCTCGGGCCAGGAGGGGAGCAGCACTAACCAACCGGGCGCGAGCTGAGTCAGTGTTTCTAATTCCAGGGTCGCGTAACCTTGTGCGCTGACGGCAAACGGTATGCTGTGTTGCAGGTCTAAGAGCGCCAACACATCCACAAACAAGCTGCCTGCGCCAAGGGCCAGCACGTGTAAGGTATCCAGTGGATGCAGCAAGTAGATGGGCTGGTTTTTGAAGCGCGCGGCTTGTTGACGCGCCACTACAAGGCGCTGTTGCAGTCTGGCCATCACGTTGTCGGCCTGAGTAGGGTCATCTGCAAGCTGTGCCAGCTTTTGAAAGTTCTGCTGTGCAAGTTGCCACGGACTCGGGCCGCTGGTGGCAAAATAGGACAGTGGCGCAATGCGGGAGAGCTGTGCCTCCGCCATGCGGTGTGCGGGCGTGACCAGCAATTGAGACGGGCGCAGTTCAAACAGCGTTTCGTAATTCGGTTGGAACAGCAAACCCACGTCAGCAACCTGGGAGGGTAAAGCGGGCTGGCTGAACAGGCGGCGATACCAATCCGGTGCAGCCACACCCACCGGCGTGATGCCTAACAGCAGCGCCATTTCGGTTAATCCCCAGTCAAGGATCACCCAACGCGGCGCAGGCTGTGCCCATGCCGGAAATGAAAAAAGGGCAGCGCCTGCCAGCGCCCCCTTAATCAGTGTTCGACGACGTATCACCACTGATAACTGACCGTCGCAATCAGCTGACGCCGCAGGCCGAAGTGGCAGCCGAGATCGTTACAGTTGCTGATGTACTGTTTGTCGGTCAGGTTTTGCAAGTTCAGCCCCAACTGCCAGTCTTGCCAGCGGTAGCGCATCATCGCATCGTAGATCATCGCGGCCGGCACTTTCAGGCTGTTGTCCGTGGTGGCATAGCTGGTGCCGACGTAGCGCCCGCCACCGCCGATGGTCACGCCATCTAGCACGCCAGGTAAGGCATATTCGGTCCACAGTGCTGCCGTCTGACGCGCAATGGCCACCGGCTGTTTGCCTTGGGTATCGTCGTTGGCCGAAAGCACTTTCGGATTGGTCAGCGCATAAGACGCATTAACCAACCAGCGTGACGTGATATTCGCTTTGGCATCCAACTCCAGTCCCTGTGAGCGAATTTCGCCGGTTTGCACCGAGTAGTTAGCGTGATCCGGGTCGGCGGTTAAGACGTTGGTCTGACGCAGGTCATACAGTGCGGCGCTAAACAACGCATTAAAGCCGTTGGGTTGATACTTCACGCCCACTTCGGACTGCTTGCCTTTGGTCGGCTTGAATGGATCGCCGCCAAAGGAGGTGCCCGCCTGCGGCTGGAACGAGGTGCCGTAACTAATATAAGGCGCGATGCCGTTATCAAAGTGATACAACAACCCGGCACGGCCAGTGGTGGCGTAATTATTTAACTCGGTGCGCACACCGCTGACCCAGTTCTGGCTGCGGGTTTGCGCTTTGTCATAACGTCCACCCAGATTCAGCACCCAGTTGTTCCACTTCATGCTGTCCTGCAGGTAGATACCTTGCTGGGTCATAAACGAGCGGCTGTGATAATCGATCGACGGTGACTCAACCGGCGTGCTGTAGTCTGGATTGAGGTAACTGATGTCCGAAGCGCTGCCATAACCGCTGTTTTGGCGCAGATCGTCATGCACAAAATCGAAGCCCAGCGTCAGCGCGTGATTGATCGCACCGGTATCCACATTACCTTGCAGATTGGTGTCAACATCGAAGGCGTTGAACGATTCGATCACCCGCATGCTGTCGCGGCTCACCGTGGCCGAACCATCGGTTATCGTGGCCGTTGGATACACCATCTGATAGTCGCTGCTGGTGTGCAGATAACGCAGGTTCTGATGCACACTCCAGACGTCATCAAATTTGTGCATAAAGTCATAGCCGATGCTGGCCTGCTCGCGACGGTAATAATCGAAGCCCGGTTGACCCCCATAGAAACTGTCTGAATAGTTACCTTGAGCCAGTTTGATCAGGCTACCTTCCAGCGGCATCTGGTTATAGAAACCGGTGTAGGGATCTTTGCGGAACTGACCGAGTAGTGTCAGGCGCGTGTCGTCATTGGGCTGCCAGGTCAGCGCAGGGGCGATGTCATAGTGCTTATATTTGGTGTAATCGACCTGAGTATCATTGCGTGACCAGGTGCCGGTGATGCGGCCCAGCCAGTGTTCATCGTTATCCAATGCGCCCGAGAGATCGAGGCCGGTTTCAAACAGATTGTGGCTACCGGTACTGACGAATATCTGATGAATTGGCTCCGCCGTCGGGCGCTTGCTCATCAGGTTAATCACGCCGCCAGGACTGGCTTGTCCGAATGTCACCGAGCTTGGGCCTTTAACCACTTCAACGCGATCCAACAGGAAAGTGTCGTAATTCGGACGTGACCAATAGGTTACCGTGGGTAAGCGCAGGCCATCCAGGTACTCGTCAGCGGAAAAACCACGGATATAGATATCGTCAAAACGGTAATCCGCACCGCCGCCTTCCGCACCAATCCCGGCGTTATAGCGCAAGGCCTGCGGAACATTCAACGCCGCCTGTGAGGCCATTTGTGCCTGGGTAATCACGGCGATACTTTGTGGCGTTTCGATAATCGGCCGCGTGCTTTTCGTGACAGAATCAGCTTTCTTAGCCACCTGATTCCAGCTGTCGGCATCACCACTGTCACTATCGACACTGTTGGCCGTCACGGTCAGTGTATTGTTTGAATTATTATTATCAGCGGCCCAGCCCGGCGCACTGCTGATCATTATCAGCAGCAATGCGCTCAATGGCTTGCGCTTAAAGGTGCGATGACCCGGCATTTATTTTCCCCGATATGTTCCAATGGCCCCAATTAGTGATACAAATGATAATCATTACTATTTTATTTAATAGCGTCCTGCTGGCGGATTCACGCGGTGTTTACCACTAATCACGCAGAGCAGACATCAAACGGCAAATTAACGGGATTGGGTGAAAGGGTGTTGCAGAAACCACTTGCGGCGGAGATGACGCCACCACAGCCTTTACTCGCCACGCGCGAGATGCATTATCACGCGGGTCGTGAGGAGCGCTGGCACGCGCATGAGGTGGCGCAGTTGGTGCTTTGCACGCAAGGAGTGATGCGGGTACAAACGCAGACGGCTTCCTGGACCTTAACGCCCGGTCGCGCACTCTGGCTGCCGGGGACGTTACCGCATGCGTTGACAGCGCTAAGCGATATCCGCAGTACCAGCTTATATCTCGATCCGAAACTGGCCCGCGCTTTCTGGCCACAGGCGCGCAGTATGTTGATCTCGCCGTTGCTGCAGGCGTTGATGCAAGCGCTAGTGGAAATTGAATTGCAACCGCAGCCCGAGTTGACTCGGGTAGCATTGATTTCACCTTTGTTGCTGGATGAGATTCATCGCGCTGCCGATGGCCCGGTGTGCAATTTACCGCTGCCGAGCGACCGTCGCTTGCTCAATATCTGCCAGCAGTTACTGGCAAGCCCGGCCAGCAGCGATACATTGGAGGAGTGGGGGCAGCGGGTGGGTGCCAGTTCACGCACGCTGGCGCGACTGTTCCGCGAGCAAACCGGCATTACCTTTACCCAGTGGCGTCAGCAACTGCGACTTTCAGAAGCGCTGGTGCAACTGGCGCAGGGGCAAACCGTGTTGCGCACTGCCAATCAACTCGGTTATCAGAGCCCCAGCGCTTTTATCTCCATGTTTCGTCGGTTAATGGGCGAAACGCCGCAGCGATTTTTACGAATTTCAGCCTGAAATCGCCACGCTTATTTAGCCTCAATGCCCGCTGGCAGTAGGGCGCACAGTGATTTCGTTGACATCAACTTCGCCAGGCTGATCGATGGCCCAGCCGACGGCTTTAGCAATGGCTTCGGGTTTGAGTGCAATCTGACGATAGCTTTTCATCGCTTCGCGCGCCACGCTATCGCTGATGCTATCAGCGAGTTCAGACTCCACTACGCCGGGGTTGATTACCGTGACACGCAGTTCACGTGATTCCTGGCGTAAACCATCTGAGATGGCGCGCACGGCAAACTTTGTCGCGCAATAGACGGCGGCGGTCGGTGACACCGTCAGCGCCCCTACCGAGGCGATGTTGATAATGTGCCCGGCGCGTTGGGTCTGCATCGTCGGCAACACCGCCGCTATCCCGTACAGCACGCCACGAATATTGACGTCCAGCATCGCATCCCACTCCTCGACCTTCATTGAACTCATCGGCGAGAGCGGCATCACGCCCGCGTTATTGATCATTACATCGATGCGGCCATATTTTTCCAGTGCAAAATTCGCCAGCTTTTGCGTATCACTGCGTTGGGTGACGTCCGTGGCAAGATAATCGACGACTGCGCCTTGGCTACGCAATTCATCACACAACGTCGCGAGACGTTCGGTACGTCGGGCACCAAGTACCAAGGTGTGGCCTTGCTGTGCCAGGTAACGGGCAATCCCTTCGCCGATACCGCTGCTGGCACCGGTCAGAATAATCACTTTTGCATTGGGGTTCATGGTGGCTTCTCCTTTGGTTGAGGAAGCCATTGTTAAAAAAAACGCTTAGGGCCAATAGACCGGAAAGTGGTGCATCTTTGCCTGATTCTCTCGTCGCGATTGTGCTAATGAAATTTACAAGGCTATGCTTTGCCTGAATCTCTCAGGAAAATTCTTATGTCGAACAGCGTGCAACAGCAAACTTGCCATCTGCTACGTCAGTTGGCGCGTCAGGAAGGCTATACCGAGTCGTTGCTGGAGAGCGTGCGTTTTATGCGCGCCGACCAACAATGGTCACGAACGCCGGTACTTTATGAGCCCAGCATCATCATTATTTGTCAGGGTTCAAAGCGGGCTTTTCTTGCCGATAAGATGTATCGCTACGACGCGCAGCATTATCTGGTGCTGTCGGTGCCGCTGCCTTTCTCTGCCGAGACCGAAGCGACCTCGGAAGAGCCTTTGCTCGGTATTGCCATTCGACTGGATGCGACCATGGTGGCACGTTTGGTGGCACAACTGGCCGATGTTGAAAAGGCGCTGACGGAACCTCCAGCCGGGATTGTCTCAACGCCTGTCAATGATGCTCTGGCGGAAAGCACCTTACGCTTGTTGCAAGCGCTGAGCGATCCGCTTGAGGCGAAAGTGTTGGGGCCGGCACGCGTTGAGGAGATTTGCTTTCGGGTATTAATGGGTGAGCTGGGTGGGGCGGTGCGTGCAGCGCTGACGTATCAGGGGCACTTTGGTCGTATTGCGCGGGCGTTACTACGTATTCATGCTGACTGGAAACAGCCTTTGGATGTGCCGCACCTGGCGAACGAAGCGGGGATGAGCGTAGCGCGTTTCCATCTGCATTTTAAAACTGTCACCCAGACATCGCCGATTCAGTATCTCAAATCACTGCGCTTGCATCAGGCACGATTGATGATGATTCGGGATAACCTGACGGCGGCGGGCGCGGCGGCACGAGTGGGCTATGAAAGCGACTCTCAGTTTAATCGGGAATTTAAACGCATGTTTGGCCGCAGTCCGGCGGAAGAAGCGCGGGTAATGAAAAAAGCGTTTGAGCTGCTGCCGCCGGAACAACTTTCCGCACGGCTGCAGCCACACTGAATCAACGAAGACCCATCACGGCAACCACCACTAAAATCCAGAACAGCGCACAGCCACTCAGCATCCACTGCCAGATTTGGTGACGTTCAGGGTTGAAAAGCGCATTCAGGCGCGCACGTAAAATCATTTGCATAACGACCTCAAGTCAGAAAGTTTAAAGGAGTAGTCAGTGGCTGCGGTTAACCGGTAGCCGCTGCGAATAAGACTATTCTGACGGTTTTTTAAACACCGATCGACGAGACCCGTCTTGGTTTTCCGACTGTGAGGACGTTATGGTTACGCTGCTCAAAAGATTGTGCAGTATTGACGACGCATTACACGCTGCGCGTTACCCCGCCATCAACGCGAATGTTTTGTGCGGTGATGTAAGCCGCGCCCGGTGACGCCAGGAAGGCGATGGTCGCGGCCACCTCTTCAGATGTCCCGTAGCGTTGCAATGGCACGCTATCACGACGTTCATCGGTTTTCGGCAGGCTATCGATCCAACCCGGTAACACATTGTTCATACGGATGTTGTCCATCGCGTAGGTGTCAGCGAAGATCTTAGTGAATGAGGCCAAACCCGCACGGAATACCGCTGAAGTGGGGAACATATCGGTAGGTTCGAACGTCCAGGCTGATGAGATGTTGATGATGCTGCCGCCACCCTGTTTTTGCATAAAGGGCGTGACCAGGCGCGCAGCGCGCACCACATTCAGGAAATAGGTTTCCATGCCGCGCTGCCAGTCATCGTCGCTGAGTTCCAAAATCGGGGCGCGTGGACCGTGACCTGCACTATTTACCAGCACATCAATACGACCCCAACGTGCGATGGTTGTCTCAACCAGTTTTGTCAGATCGTCAACCGACTGATTAGAACCGGTGATGCCCAAGCCACCTAAACGATCAGCCAGCGCTTCTCCCTTACCCGACGAGGAGAGAATGGCGACCTTAAATCCTTCACTCGCCAGTTTTTCTGCCGCTGCCGCACCCATACCGCTGCCGCCTGCAATGATCACTGCTACTTTTTCTACTGTCATGGTTTTAATTCCTTAGTGACTTATAGCTGATTTCACGCAGTATAGTGGTTGTTAGCATCATGAGAGAGTCAGTCTGGTTCGCAATTGACGATAGGAAAACTACAGGATGATCCAAGGATTTACTACGCTGCCACCGCTCAACGCGCTTAAGGTCTTTGAAGCGGTGACACGGCATCTTAACTTTCGCTTAGCAGCGGAAGAACTCGGCGTGACACAGGGCGCGGTGGCGCAACAGATCCGTGGGCTGGAAAGCAGTCTGGGTTTAAAGCTGTTTGATCGCTTGCCCCGCACGCTGGCGTTAACCGGCGCGGGCGCTGGTTACGCCGTGAGTGTACGCCAGGCTTTCGAGTTAATTGATGAGGCAACCCGCGCTCTGCGGCCCGAACCCAATCACCTGACCTTGAGTGTCACGCCCACTTTTGCCAGCCGCTGGATGCTGCCTCGTTTACCGGCATTTACTGCAGCCTGGCCGGATATCGACCTGCGCGTGCTGGCTTCAGAACGATTGGTGCAGTTTCATCATGAGGGGGTAGATTTAGCGGTGCGATACGGCCGCCCGCCGTTTGGCGCAGGGCTGGATGCCACACTGTTGTTTAGTCAAAATGTTATGGCTGTTGTCAGCCCAGCCCTGTTGGCGGAGCTGGGCGATCCGCGGGTGCGTGATCATTGCCTGCGCTATGCCTTGCTGCATGACGGGCACCATCTCTGGCCTGCGTTCCTGTCTTTCATTTTCCCGGATGCCACTATGCAGCATCAACATCATCTGCGCTTTAACCAGACGGCGCTGGCGCTGGAGGCGGCCATCAGTGGACAAGGTATTGCGCTCACCAGCCCAGAGTTCGTGCAAAACGATCTCGCCAGCGGACGCTTAGTGTCGGCATTCAACCAGCATATGACAGTGGATGCCGGATGGTATCTGGTTTCTCCACGTCGCCCGAGGGAACAAGCCACGGTTTTGGCGGTGCGTGAGTGGTTAATGGCGCAAGTAAAGTGAGGGGGAATGCTGGGATTTTTTGTTCAATATCAAAATCAGTAAAACTGATGATCTTGGCGGGATCATGAATGTTATAACTGACTGCTAATGCAGTGGCAGTGTTTTATCCTGCTCAGGCAGTGTATTAGGAAATATCACGAAAATTCAGCAAGTAACCCATGGTATTGCGCGTTGCAATCTGATGGGGGCTGTGAATAAATACGAGGCCAAGCTTAATAAAAATGCCATAAAGGCCAGGCACCCGCCTGAAAAGATCACTGCAAACATGACCGACCTTAAAGATGCTTTAGCCAGGGATATCAGCGCTAGAAGTGAAAGTTTAGAGGCGCACCTCATCGCCATCCGCCGTGATATTCACGCACACCCTGAACTCGGTTTCGACACCATCCGTACTGCCAGTCTCGTAGAGCGTGAATTAGTGCGCCTTGGCCTGCAGCCAAAAACCGGTGTGGGCAGAACGGGGGTGATGGTCGATATCGTCGGTGACCAGCCTGGGAAAACAATCCTGCTGCGTGCCGATATGGATGCATTACCCATTCACGAACAAACCGGTTTACCCTTTAGCAGCACCTATCCGGGTAAAATGCATGCCTGCGGCCACGACATTCACACCGCCACCCTGCTGGGCGTAGCCGCGATCTTGCCGCACTACCGTGCCCAGTTAAAAGGTACCGTTCGCCTGATTTTCCAGCCTGCCGAAGAGACACCCGACAGCGGCGCCGAAGCGATGATCGCTGATGGGGCAGCGGAAGGGGTTGATCTGGCGATCACGCTACATAACAAACCCGAACTGGCGGCGGGCGAGATTGGCCTGACGCGCGGTGCCAGTACCGCATCGAGTGATGAATTTGATGTGGTGGTGCACGGTAAATCGACCCATGCGGCACGTCCGCATATGGGCACCGATCCAATCATTGCGGCGGTTAGTCTGGTTAGCCAACTGCAAACCATCATTTCGCGTGAACTCGATCCGGCCAATTCTGCGGTGCTGACTATCGGCCACATACATGGCGGCACGACACACAACATCATTTCCGATAGCTGTCTCATTCAGGGCACGGTGCGGGCGAAATCGCCAGAGGCACGTGCGCATATCGAAACGGCGTTCAAACGCATCTGCGCCGGTGTCGCACTGTCGCTCAACACGCGAATCGACGTCAATTATCAGCGCGGTGTACCGCCGTTAATGAATGATGATGCGCTAATTGATGCGTTAGAGGCGATTTTGTCGCACCAGTTTGGCAAGCCGATAATCGGTAAACCCAGCGCCAGTTTCGGCGCGGAAGATTTTTCGCTGTTTACCGAACGTGCGCCGGGCTGTCAGATACACATTGGCTCCGGTGCCCCAGGGCGCGATGACCATCTGCATAATTCGGATTACCAACCCGATGAGCGCAGTATTCACGCAGGCACTCAGGCATTAGCCCGTTTAGCCATCGATTTACTCTCTTAAAAATAATGAACACTGAGGTTTTATGATGATGCGTAAAGGGCTTTTCACCGCTTCCGCAGGCATGTTGCTGTTAGCTGCTTCTGCACTGGTACAGGCCAAAGATTTTGGCACCCTGAAATTCGCCACTGAGGCGGCTTATCCTCCGTTTAACCAATCTACGCCAAGCGGCAAGATCGTCGGTTATGAGCCAGATATGGTGGCTGAACTGGCAAAACGCGCGGGCTTCAAATACGAAATCGTGGCGCAAAAATGGTCGGGCATGATCCCAGGCCTGGTCGATGGCAAATACGACGCGGTAATTGATGCGGTCACCGTGACGCCAAAGCGTGAAGAAGTGGTGGATTTCACCCATCAATACACTGTGAGCGTTTCGGGTTTCGTGACCCTGAAAGGCAGCGCCGTTGACACATTGCCTGGTAACGGTGAAGTGGTGCAGGCAGGTGATGATGCAGGTATGACAAAAGCCATTGATGCACTGAAAGCCAAGTTCAAAGGCAAAACCATCGCCGTTCAGGTTGCAACCATCCAGGCTGATTTCCTTAACAAATACCTTGCCGATGTGGCGACCATCCGTACTTATCAGGCCGGTCCAGAAACCTTCGCCGATCTGCTTAACGGACGTGTAGACGCGGTGATGGCTTCACGTACCAACCTGAATGCCTATGTGAAAAAACACGCCGATACCGTGAACAGCACCGGCTATGGCTTCTCCGGTGGTGTGTTAGGGCAGGGTTCCGCTATTGCCATTCAGAAAAACAATCCTGAGCTGAAAGCAGCGCTGGATACCGCGTTAATTTCGATGATCAAAGATGGCACGCTGAAACAGCTGTCAGAAAAATGGTTCGGCGAGAACGTCGCGCCAGCGGAGTAATGCTAAGCGCTTATGACTATTGACTGGCAACTGTTAGGTTTTGGTGATGAAGGCTGGGGCGGCGTGTTGCTTAACGCCGCTACGGTGACCGTCACCGTTTCATTGTGTGCATGGCTGTTGGGCGCAGTGCTCGGCAGCCTGCTCTGTTGGATGCAGATTGGTGGCGCGCGCTGGCAGCAGCGCCTCGCCAATGGCTACATTACGCTGTTCCGTGGCGTGCCTGAGCTGCTGGTGATCTACCTGTTTTATTTTGGTGGACGCCAGGTGGTGTCTTTCGTTGGTGAATCGCTTGGCTTGCAGGGACCGTTCGATGTGAACGGCTTTGTCGCGGGCGCCATCGCGATTGGCTTAATCTCTGGCGCCTATCAAAGTGGTGTGTTTCGCGGTGCGTTTTACGCCATCCCGAAGGGCACACTGGAAGCGGCAACCGTCACCGGTATGGGACGGCTGATGCTGTTCCGCCGCATGATTGTGCCGCAAGCGCTGCGAACGGCACTGCCCGGCATGGGGAATCAGTGGCAATCCGTGATTAAGGAGTCTGCGCTGGTTTCAGTGACTGGCTTGGTGGAAACCATGAACCAGATTTCCACCGCCTCCAACTCCACACAAATGCCGTTCTTCTTTTACAGCGTCGGCGCGGTGATCTACCTGATCATCACCACCTGTTCCGATTTTGTTTTCCGCTATGTGGAAAAAGTGGCCATGCGCGGGCAACAACGCGCGCGGTTGTAAGGAGCCACCATGGATTTCACGTTCTTACAGCATACGCTGAGCGCGTTGCTGCGTGGCTTGCCGCTCACGCTGAATCTGGCCGTTTTGTCGCTGTTGGGCGGTGGAGTGTTGGCGTTGTTGCTGAATCTGTTGCGACAGAATCGATTCGGCAGTGTATTCGCGCGCTTTTACGTCTGGCTGTTTCGCGGTACGCCGCTGTTGATCCAGATCTTCATGATCTACTACGGACTTGGTAGCTTACCCGCAGTGCGCGAAAGCGTGTTATGGCCGCTGCTGCGCGACCCTTACTGGTGTGGCTTGATTGCGCTGGTGCTGAACGATGCGGCTTACACCTCGGAGATACTGCGTGGCGGGCTGAATGCTGTCAGCGTCCAGTCGCTGGAGGCAGCGAAGGTGTGCGGCATGTCGCGCTTCACCACTTTGCGCCGGATTACTTTGCCGCTGGCCGTGCGTCAGGCGCTACCCGCATACAGCAATGAGATTATCTCGATGATTAAATCCACTTCTCTGGTTAGTACCATCAGCCTGATGGAGATGACCGGTATTGCGGATTCAATCGTTTCGGAAACCTTCCGCGCGCTGGAGGTGTTTATCAGCGCGGCGATTATTTACCTGCTGCTGACCGTACTGGTGAGCAAAGCAGTGGCGCTGCTGGAGCGCCGTTTGTCCCCTTATCATGTTGGAGCACGACAATGAGTAAACCCACTATCGCCCTGAGCCATCTCAGAAAAAGTTATAGCGGGCATGAAGTGCTACATGACATTAGCCTGACCGCGCATGACGGCGATGTGATATCGCTGATCGGTGCCAGCGGTTCTGGCAAAAGCACGCTGCTGCGCTGTATTCCTTTCCTGGAGGTGCCGCAGGGCGGGGAAATCGCGGTTGGGGATGAGGTAGTGACCATCGATAACCCCGATGAGAAACTGACTCGCGAGCAGCAACGCCGCATCAAGTTGATGCGCATGCAGCTCGGCTTTGTGTTCCAGAGTTTTAATCTCTGGCCGCATAAAACGGTATTGCAGAACATCATTGAAGCGCCGGTTCATGTGCAGAAGCGCAGCAACAAGGAAGCGATTGAAGAAGCCGAAGCTTTATTGCAGCGTGTCGGGCTGTATGAAAAACGCAACGCGTGGCCTTCGCAGCTTTCGGGTGGGCAGCAACAGCGCGTGGCGATTGCGCGCGCGTTGGCACAGCAGCCCAAGGCCATTCTGTTTGACGAGCCTACATCAGCGCTCGATCCGGAGTTGGTGGGCGAAGTGCTGCGGGTTATTCGCAGCCTGGCAGAAGAGGGGCGCACGATGATTATCGTCACCCATGAAATGGGTTTTGCGCGCGACGTGTCCAACAAAGCGGTGTTTCTGCATCAAGGGAAAATCGAGGAGTCCGGCCCGCCACAGCAGGTGTTTAATGACCCACTCTCTGAGCGCTGTCGAGCCTTTGTCAGTAGCCATTTACAGCGTAATAGCTGACCCTTTCAAACCCGCTTCCTGCGGGTTTTTTTCTGCCTGAATCTCGCCTGCTGAATGATTTTTAATGGGGACTGTTTCTCTTCTAAATACATTAGTGTTTAGGATATTTCTTGCGATTATTCTTAAGGTGAAGTCGTAGGGATGATCAACAAAAATAAATTTTTTTCGGAGTGTTCCTAATCAGAATCCCGGATTAACTTCAACGACTTAAAACCACATATCAGAAATTTCTTATATAAATCAGATCATAAAGATCAACATTGCCTGTTGCTAACTCAAATCGCCCTGAGCTATATTCGCGCTGAAACACACAAGGAAAGTGTGCTTGAAGCGTGCTTTCCGCGCTTTTCTTACAGGAGTTTATATGAGTAATTCTTATCAAAATGAAATACCCAAAGCGCGCGTCAACATTAAACTTGACGTACACACCGGCGGTGCAGCCCGCAAAATGGAACTGCCACTGAAGCTGCTGGTCACGGGTGATTTCAGCAACGGCCAGGAAGATCGCGTGCTTTCTGAGCGCGAGAAGGTCAACGTTAACAAAAACAACTTCGACAGTGTGCTGGCGGATTTCTCTCCCGCTGTACGTCTCACCGTGCCGGACACCCTGGCGGGCGACGGCAGCGAGCAGGCGGTTAACCTCACCTTCAGCAACATGAAAGACTTCGAGCCAGAGCAGGTCGCACGTCAGATCCCCCAACTCAAAGCGATGCTGGCGATGCGCAATCTGCTGCGCGACCTCAAATCCAATCTGCTCGACAACGTGACCTTCCGCAAAGAGCTGGAGTCCATCCTCAAAGATCCTGCGCTCAGTGATGAGCCAGGACACGGTGCCGGAGAGCATCACGCTGCTGCGCGCCCGCCTGGACGGGTTGCACACCGAAAAGCGCGCGCTGCTGGATGACGCGGAGCTGGGCGGTGCGGTGGACGACAAGCGTATCAGCGACATTACGCTCGAGCTGGCGGAAGGCGATGAGCGGCTGGAGCAGCTGGAACTGAGCTACGCCGCCGAACGCGAGCTGGTGCAGACGCTGCTGGCAAGCCGCAGCGACCGTGCGCAGCAGGCGCGCCCCAAGGAGCTGCAAGGCGCGCTATATGCCCTGCAGCAGGGCGAACCGCTGCTGACGCTGGACGTGGACGCGCGTATTGTGGCTGGCGTGATTGCCGACTGGACCGGCGTACCGCTCTCCTCGTTAATGAAGGATGAGCAGGAAGAGCTGCTGGCGCTGGAAAACCAGCTTGGCACCCGTGTGGTCGGGCAGGATACCGCCCTCAGCGCCATTGCCCAGCGCCTGCGCGCCTCGAAAACCGGTCTCACCTCTGAAAACGGCCCGCAGGGCGTGTTCCTGCTGGTCGGCACCAGTGGCACAGGCAAAACCGAAACCGCGCTGGCGTTGGCCGATTTGCTGTACGGCGGCGAGAAGTCGCTGATTACCATTAACCTCAGCGAGTATCAGGAAGCGCACACCGTCAGCCAGCTGAAGGGCTCCCCGCCGGGCTACGTCGGCTACGGTCAGGGCGGCATCCTTACCGAAGCGGTGCGCAAGCGCCCGTACAGCGTGGTGCTGCTCGATGAGGTCGAGAAGGCACACCGCGACGTGATTAACCTGTTCTACCAGGTGTTTGACCGCGGCTTCATGCGCGACGGCGAAGGGCGTGAAATCGACTTCCGCAATACCGTCATCCTGATGACCTCGAACCTCGGCAGCGACGCGCTGATGCAGCAACTGGAGGAGGCGCCGGGATCCACCGAATCCGAGTTGCAGGAGTGCCTGCGACCAATACTGCGCGACCACTTCCAGCCCGCGCTGCTGGCGCGTTTCCAGACGGTAATTTACCGCCCGCTGGCACAGGAAGCGATGCGCATCATCGTGGAGATGAAGCTCAATCAGGTCAGCAAACGTCTGCAACGGCATTACGGTATCCGCACAACCATCGGGGAGGGTTTGTACGAGATGCTTACCGAAGCCTGCCTGCTGCCGGACACCGGCGCGCGCAACGTCGACAGCCTGCTCAATCAGCAGATTTTGCCGGTGCTGAGTCAGATGCTCTTGCAGCACCGCGCCGATGGCACCCTGAGCAACATCCTGACGCTGGATACAAATGACGAAGGCGAAGTGTCCTTCATTTTCTGAACGTGAGACGTTCATTTTTAACAACAAGGAGTGTGTATGAAAACTCAGAATATCCCGGTATCACCTGCCTTTATTGCCATTTCCTGGATTGCCATGCTCGGCGGCACGCTGGTTTATATGGCCGGTCTGTGGCGCGCGGAAATGCAGCTGAATGAAAAAGGCTACTATTTCGCCGTGCTTATCCTCGGCCTGTTTGCAGCGGTTTCACTGCAAAAGACTGTACGCGATCGACTGGAGGGCATTCCCACTACGCACCTTTACCATATGGTTTGTCTGCTGGCATTTACCATTGCGGTAGTGTTGTTGGTGATCGGTCTGTGGAATGCCACCCTCCAGTCGAGTGAAAAGGGTTTCTATGGCGTGTCATTCTTTATGGCTCTGTTCGGTGCCGTTGCCGTGCAGAAAAACACTCGTGACGGCATGCACGGCGTGACGGACAGCAATGCTACAGAATATCAGGAACCGCAACCCTGATTTTTCAGGTACTCCCGCTGCCAGATGCATAGCGGGAGAAGGATCACGCCAGGGCGGCGACTCAAAAGGAATTCACCATGACAGAACAGGCTACTCATCTTTTCAGCCACAGTCACCACCACCTGACCGTGCGCGAATGTTCCTCTCCACTCGACGTGCTCAGCTTTACCGGGCATGAGTCGCTGAGCGAACCCTTCAACTGGCACATCACCTTTACCAGCGTCGATAAACAGCTGGGCCGTGACGCCATGCTGCTGAAAACGGCGGCGCTGACGCTGAAGACCTCCGCCGTTCAGGCCACGTACCTGCCGGAAGCTGAGCCGCTGCGCGTGGTGCAGGGCGTGGTGACCGGCTTTGAGGCGCTGGGCGTCTCGGCCGATGAAGCGCGCTACGCCATTACGCTGCAGCCGCGGCTGGCACTGCTGGCGCGTACCCGGCAGAACGCCATCTGGCAGGACAAGTCGGTGCCGCAGATTGTGGAATCCATCCTGCGCGACCGGCACGGCATGCGCGGCCAGGACTTCATCTTTAACCTCAGCCGCGACTACCCTGTTGCACCAGGTCAAGCATTCACTCGTTCGTCTGCGGGCAAAACCCGCCTCACCGATGCCAGTTCAACGGGTACCGATCCAAAATCAGCCGGAAAGCAGCACCCACGTTTATGTCGTCTATCCTGAAGCCGAAGTGCAGCAAGATGCTCCCCCCCAAACTTTTTCACTGAAATCTTTTGTCGGCGGTGCCTGCTGTGCCTTGCTTGCCGGGGCTGTGGTATTAGCCTGCGGCAGCTGGTATCGCTTTGAACATCATCAGCGCGCTGTGGCTGCGCAAGCGCTGATCGAACAGCAGTACCGAGCCAAACAGGCGATACCGATGGATCGCTTGCAGAGCTGGCATCGCGGTATGGCACAGTTGGAAAACATGGCTGAGCAACTTAATGGTCTGGACAAGGTCAAAGGTAAGTATCTCACCGTGAGCGAGCTTAAAACGGGGATATTTTCCGCGATACAGGCTTTTAATCAACGGATTCCCGTGGAAGAGCAACTGCGACGCTATGCCGAGGGAAGCGGAAATCAGTTGAGTGATGAGTCGCAAACGGAATTGTTACTGGAGCAATTAACGCTGCGCTATCAGCTTTTGAAGCAGGAAAAAGCCCAAACCAGCACCGATGCACTAAAAAGCCAATCTAAATCAAAGTCGTATGCGGCAGACTTCTGAAATAAGTGATCTGCGTGCAAAACAGATTGAATCCGCTGGTTGAGCAGGTTAAAACGTTGCAAATCATATGACCGGACGCCTGTGCGTTCTCGACAACCCTCCTCTCACGGAGGGCTTTTTTTTACTGCCTGACAACGGAAAACCATGCCACATAAACAGCGCCGATGGATGAAAAGGTATTGGCTGGTCTGGCTACTCCTGACGCTGGTCACGCTACTGGCGTTGTTCGCCGACCAAATCCTGCAGCAGCAGCGTACGCGGGAGGCAGAGTTTCATCAGCAGTTTAACCGCATTGCGGCCTATTTAACGCAAAACGAAACCTTATTGCCGTTATTAACGGGTGATGAGGATGTGGCCGAGTTGCAGAAGAAGTTTCCTCAGATTATCAAACTTGAACACACGCAAAATCGCTCGCTGACGGGGCCAAGATTTGAAGAAGTCAGCCCTGGTCGCTACTGGCTTTATAACCCTTATCGACAATTTCGCATGCTGGTGGATTTGCACTTTGCCGTGCAATCACCGGATGTCGCGCTGGCGTTGGCATTTCACATACATGCGCAGCCGGTGATTTCCGCGCCGACCTATTCAGACCAAGCGCGTTGGCAGTGGCAACGACCCTTTATCAATCTCTATCAGCCCTTTCTGATCAAGGGCAGTGCAAACCCCGACTGGCATGCGTTGCATGCGGTTCCTTTCCTGCTGGCCCTGCTGTTGTGGCTGATTATCGGTGTGCTGGGCTGGAGTCTGTTGCGCCACTGGCGACGTAACGTCGAGATGCGATTGCGCGCCGATTACTTCCAGCGCACGCGACACGAAGCCTTAGGGGAATTTACAGCGGGCATCATCCACGAGATCAATCAACCGCTGACAGCTATTAACACCTGGTTGCACAGCAGCCAACTGCTGCTGAAACAGGGTAAGCACGAAAATTTGCCGCAAGCGCTCAATGCCATCAATCTGCAAACTGAACGCCTCGCGGGTTTGCTGCAGCGCTTTCGTGACATTGTCAGCGAAAGACCCGTGGCGATGAAAGCCATCAGCCCTGAAGTGGTGTGGCGGCGCGTCACCGTGTTGCTACAACAGGAGTTGGATGCGGGGGACATTGAGATCCACACACACTTTCGGCACGAACACATGCGTGTGATTGGCGACGATCAATGGCTTGAGCAGGTATTTCATAACCTTTTACAGAATGCCATCCACATGCAGCAGGGGCGGGCTGACGCAGGGGTGAGCATAACCTCTGAGTGTCTACCGCACGAAATCAAAATCATCATCAGTGATAACGGACCGGGCTTCTCTGCCGAAGGATTAGCGCAGGCCTGTATGCCGTTCTACAGCACGCGCCCACAAAGCATGGGGTTGGGCATGACGCTGGTCGAAAGCCTGATGTTACGCATGAACGGTCAGCTGCGGCTGGCAAATCGCGCCGACGGTGGCGCGGAAATCACCTTAATATTTCCACTGGCGGAGTAACGGAATGGGCGCAAAAGTTTGGTTAGTGGATGATGATTTATCAGTACGTGAATCATTGGGTTTTTTGTTGAAAACACTGGAGTATGACGTTGCCGATTTTGCCGATTTAGCGTCGTTTGAAGCGGCAACCCAAGCGGAGGAACCGCTGCGCGGCTGTTTACTGCTGGATGTGCGAATGCCGGGCATCAGTGGTCTCAGCTGGTTGGCGGAAAAGGGGGCACGCCATCCGCTGCTGCCGGTGATCATCATGACCGGCCATGGCACTATCGAGGCCTGCCGCCGTGCGTTTCGTCAGGGGGCGTTTGAGTTCTACACCAAGCCGCTGGATATAGAACCGCTGCTGGAAACCCTGCATCAGGCGATGCATGAGAGTGAACAGCGCGCGCAGCGCTGGGAAGCACAGCAGGCACTGCAGACGCGTTTTGCGCTTTTGTCTGCGCGAGAAAATGAAGTGATGCAACT
The DNA here is from genome assembly GCF_030053355.1 of Pantoea sp. EA-12. Lineage (NCBI taxonomy): Bacteria > Pseudomonadati > Pseudomonadota > Gammaproteobacteria > Enterobacterales > Erwiniaceae > Pantoea > Pantoea sp. EA-12. The sequence continues at coordinate 350,011 of NZ_JASGBY010000001.1, forward strand.
GATGATCGGCGGGCAAACCAGCAAAGAGATTGCGCGTGATCTGGCTTTATCCCCGCGCACGGTTGAAGCGCACCGTGCGGCAGTATTGGCTAAGCTGGAAATGGATAACCTGGCGCAATTGATTCACGCCTGGCAGCAGCTCAACCAGGTATAACTACCTGGTTTGCCGCGTAATCGCCCGAATGTTTATTCACCCTTTCAAGCCTTAAAGTGTCGCTCTACTTAATTCAGGAGTGACACATGAACATTCGTCTTTCATTCATTGCTGCTGCGGCAGCATTTGCATCTTTTGGCAGCTATGCAGCTGTGACTGAAACCAATCTGTCACTCGTTGAAGCGCAGAAGCTGGCTAGCGCAGCGATCCAATCCTGCGCGGCAAAAAACTACAATGTCACCGTTACAGTGGTGGACCGTGCCGGTCTGGTGAAAGCCGTACAACGCATGGATAACGCTGGACCCCATACCGTTGATGCCAGCCGTATGAAGGCTTTCACCGCACTGAGCAGCAAAAACCCAAGCGGTAAAGTAATGGAAGCGGCACAGAACAATGCTGGCGCACAAAACATGCGTGACATCCCCGGCTTCCTGTTGCTGGCAGGTGGTGTGCCAGTGAAGAGTGGCGATCAGGTGATTGGCGCCATCGGCATTGGCGGTGCACCGGGCGGTAATCTGGATGAAGCCTGCGCGCTGGATGCGTTAAAAGCGATTCAGTAATGAGTGATTAATCAGAGGGTTGAGAAGGTGCGCATGAATGCGCACCTTACATTGGCCTTACCCGCTTCGACGCCATAAAACACAACAGCGGCACCGGCAAGGTAAACAGCAGCAGTAACCACAGCAAAACATACACCGCGTCCACGCCGTCATTTTGCAGATTGTTGTAAAGCTGCACCGGAATCCCCTGCGGGAAATAGGCAAAAATCATCACAATGCCGAACTCACCCATCGCCCGAACCCACGCCAACGCCGTAGCGGAAGCCAAACCCGGCGCTGCCAGCGGTACAGAAAGACGCCAAAACCCCTGCCAGGATGATGCTCCCAGCGTGCGACCCGCATCCAGAATATCCTGCGGAACACCCGCAAACGCGGACCTCGCAGTGGTGATGAAGTAGGGCAGTGCGCCGTACCATTGCGCCAGAATAAACGCCGCTGGATTGTTGACCAACGTCCAGCCGAATTTACCCAGCAACTCGCCCGGCACGCTGTAAGGGCCGTAAGCACTGACCAGCAGAATGCCCATCGCCAGCGGCGGCGTCAGCAGCGGCACCATGACCAGCAGTTCGACAATCGCACGTGCACGTCCTTGCGCCTGTGAAAGCCACCACGCCACCGGTAGCCCACTGATAAAAATCAACAGCAGTGCAATCGCGCCCAAACCCAGAGAGGTGGTGATGGCGTTGCCGTCTCCCCAGGCAAGATGTAGATGCTGCCACTGCGTCACACCAATCAGGGTGACAAACGGCACTGCCAGCAACAAAAGTGCTGGCAGTGATAGCCACAGCGCGGTGGCATGGCCGGTTTTCATTATGGGTAAATAGCACCGCCTTTCGGCGCGGCATAGCCATTCTGTTTAAACAGCGTCTGACCCGGCTGGCTCAGCATGAAATCAACAAACGCTTTGCCTGCTGCGGTGCCATGAGGCGCGTTTTTCAGCACGGCAGCGTAGTAAACCAGCGGTTGGGTGTGCAGTTCTTTATCTTTGCCCGCGCTATCTTTCACACTGAAGCTCACCGTGTCATACCACTGTTTCGCCATCTCTGGATTACTCAGGTTAATCTCATCCGGCAGGGCCACATACGGCAGATGTGCCGAGATCACCTCGCTTTCATAACCCGCAGCCGCATCCACCTGGCCGCTCTCTAAACGCGCCAGCAGGCCGCCTTCCAGATGCGTCTGGGCAGGATTCTGGTAGCCACCCATAATTTTATCGGCGATGCCCGGCTGCTTGTAATATTTCTCCGCCAGCAACAGGGTAAAGACGATGTTCTGACCTTTCGGGTCGTTGATGGGATCGGTGCGGCCGAACTTGATGCCTGGCGTCGCCAATACTTTCAACCAGCTCGCATCACTGCCTTTAGCCTGCGCGAACTGCTGCGCAAATTTGCCTTTCGGGCTGTAGGCGATCACCATGCTGGTGCTGGCAACAGGCACCGCATCATCAATCAATCCCGCATCTTTTAGAATTTGCATTGGACCTGGCGTGATGGAAACGAAAACGTCAGCGGTGATTTTCTTGCTCGCCAGCAGACGCGCCATACCGTAGGCGCCCTGGCCCTGGCCTTCATATTTGCCGTCATTTTGTTTAGCAAAGGCTGGACCTAAAGACTGGTCCATCACTTTGCCCATCGAACCCGCGTAAGTCACACGAATATCGGTATTGGCTTGCGCCTGCAGGCTGAGCCCAGCGGCGGTGGTTAACAACAGTGCTGTGAGGTATTTAACGTGCATTCCCTTTCTCGCTATATAATTATGTAGATAACGATTATCGGAAATTGTGTCGGCAGTGCAAGCTGAAATCTGTTGCGAAATATGGGGATAGCCCGCCGTGGCGGGCTGAAATACTAGGCGAGAATGCGCTGAGCCCAGGATTCGATATCGTCGCCACTGCCGATATCCAGCTGCACTAAGCCATTGGTGATAAAGGTCGGTGAGACATGAATTCCGTTCTGGCGTGAGTACTTACAATGCCATTTGATCTCGTTCTGCAACTCAGCACGCAAGAAAGGCGCCTGAGCATCCACGCCACTATACTGTTGTAAACGCGCAAGAATTTGATTCGGCGTGGCATCCATATTGGGGCCATGGCTGTGATCGGTAAACTCAAACTCTTCACGGTGATCGGCGACCGCCTGTAACACACGCTTCGCGGCAGCTTTGCCCTCTGGCAGCGTCGAAGCGGCAAGAATATAGCGCACGATCAGCCCTGAATACATATGCCACGGCTGCGATTGCAGTCGAATCTTCAGCGTCATCTTATCTTCGCCGACCAATGCCAGTAGCGCGTCTAACTTATTGAATGCACGCACTGAGAACGGGCAGGTAGGCTCCAAAAACACCTCGAAGACTTTAGGGCCATGGCCCCAGACCAGCGGATCAGCATGTAAAGCAGTGGTTTGACTCATTTTCATTCCCTGTTGCGAGGATGGACGTTGCCCTAATTTGGCAAAATGCGAAAGCGACAGCCAGCATCGGCTTAGGCTTTTTTGTTACAAGGGCATTCGCTGGGCGTAAACCGCCTCAAAGAAAAATCGTTTTATAGATCCGTTAACTACGAGAAAACCCGCCGTTGCAGCGTCTGCGCAGAAAATAACCGACTATAGTTATGCCATTCTGGATTTTCTTTTTGTGCGGTGTTCGCCGCACGTTTTATTCATTTGCCTGGAGCCAATAGTCAAGCAACGAGGTTAAATGTGTTTGCCGAACTTTCCTGGAAAATCATCCATCAGGTGATCAATCAAACCATTGCGGAGATGGTGGATGAGCAGCAAACTCTGGATGTGTTAACCCTGCATCGTCGGCTGCGCGAGATGGCTGAAAACGAGACAGACGAGGAGATGGTGTTGTGCTACTGGCAGGCGTGTAAGGTCCTGATGCGCTTACCTCCCACCGTTACGGCCAGCCAACTGGTGGAAGCCGCGCGCCTCGCGTATCGCGGGCCTGTTAATCACTGACCGCTTTAACCCTGGATGCTTTTCGTCTCTGTTATCGCCTGTTTCAGTCTAATCGACTGATTAATCGTCATAATCCTAAATGATGCTCTGCTAGACTGTGTGGTCGAAAACGCTGAAACAGAGGACAGTAATGAAAATCAAAAGTTATGCCGCGATGAATGCTGGCGAAGCACTGGTGCCTTTTGAATATGAGGCCGGTCCGCTGGCAGCTGAAGAGGTACAGGTTGAGGTCGATTACTGTGGCGTATGCCATTCCGATCTGTCGATGATTGATAACGAGTGGGGCATCTCTGCGTTTCCGGTGATTGCGGGTCATGAAGTGATTGGCCGCATCAGCGCATTGGGTGATGCGGCGCAGAACAAAGGCTTGAAAGTGGGCCAGCGTGTCGGCATCGGTTGGACGGCGAAGAGCTGCCAGCACTGCAATGCCTGCATCAACGGCGAGCAGGTCAACTGTGAAAATGGCTCCGTGCCCACCATCATGAATAAAGGCGGATTCGCCAGCCATCTGCGTGCAGACTGGCAATGGGTGATCCCACTGCCAGAATCGATGGATATCACCACCGCCGGCCCATTGCTGTGTGGCGGCATCACGGTATTCAAACCGCTGTTGATGCATAACATCAATGCTACCAGCCGCGTGGGCGTCATTGGCATTGGCGGTCTCGGTCATATGGCCATCAAACTGCTGCGGGCGATGGGAGCGGAAGTGACTGCGTTCAGTTCTAACGCCAGCAAAACCGAATCCATCCTGGCGATGGGTGCGGACCGTGTGGTAAACAGCCGTGACCCGCAGGCGTTAAATGCGTTGGCAGGACAGTTTGATCTGATCATCAGCACCGTGGCGGTAGATCTTGACTGGCAGCCGTACTTCCAGGCACTGGCTCCACACGGCAAATTCCACACCGTCGGAGCGGTGATGAAGCCGTTTGAAGTGCCTGCCTTCAGCCTGATCATGGGCGACCGCGCAGTCACTGGCTCGTCAACCGGTTCTCCCGGCCAGTTGCGTTCACTGATGAAACTGGCATCGCGTGCGGATGTTGCACCCACGGTAGAAGCCTTCCCGATGTCCAAAATCAACGATGCATTGGATCACGTGCGCGCGGGTAAAGCCAATTACCGTGTCGTACTGAAAGCGGATTTCTAACCTCGCTTTGATCCTTTCCGGTGCGCAGCTCTGCGCACCGTTCTAAAACAGCATTCAGCGCCCTAATCCTCTGACTATTCAGCATTATATTGCCCACCGTTTTGCTAATCTGCTGTTCTCTCAAGCAAAACCCCAAGGACAACGATGAAGATTTCCAGCTATGCCGCGCTGCAAGCCGGTGAGGCGTTGGTGCCTTATGAATATGATGCCGGTCCGTTGGCAGCGGAAGATGTGCAGGTTGAAGTCGAATACTGCGGCGTGTGCCATTCCGATCTCTCGATGATCGATAACGAGTGGGGCGGTTCACGCTATCCACTGATCGCCGGTCATGAAGTGATTGGGCGTGTAGTGGCACTGGGTGATGCCGCGCAGAATAAAGGACTGAGCATCGGTCAGCGGGTTGGCATTGGCTGGACGGCGAAAAGCTGCCAGCACTGTGACGCCTGCATTGCCGGCGATCAGGTCAACTGCCTGAGCGGCAAAGTTTCTACCATCAACAACCACGGCGGTTTTGCCAGCCATCTGCGCGCCAACTGGCAATGGGTGATCCCGCTGCCCGAAACCCTGGATATCGTGTCAGCCGGTCCACTGTTGTGCGGCGGAATTACCGTGTTCAAACCCTTATTGATGCACAACATCAACGCCACCAGCCGAGTGGGCGTGATTGGCATCGGTGGATTAGGGCACATGGCGATTAAACTGCTGCGCGCCATGGGGGCGGACGTTACCGCGTTTAGTTCGAATGCCAGTAAAACCGACGCCATTCTTGCCATGGGCGCTAATCGCGTAATAAACAGCCGTGATGTCGAAGCGTTAAGTGAATTGACCGGACAGTTCGATCTGATCATCAGCACTGTGGCGGTAGATCTCGACTGGAAGCCCTACTATCAGGCACTGGCACGTCAGGGCACGTTCCATACCGTGGGCGCGGTGATGAAACCCTTTGAAGTACCCGCGTTCAGTTTGATTGTGGGAGATAGGGCTTTGACGGGATCTTCGACCGGTTCACCGGCGCAATTGCGAGCCTTGCTCAAGCTGGCGGCGCGGGTGGATATTGCTCCACAGGTGGAAACGTTTCCGATGTCACAAATCAATGCCGCGCTGGAACACGTACGGGCGGGGAAAGCCAATTACCGCGTGGTGTTGAAAGCAGATTTTTAACCTTAAACCGGGTGCACCTGAATGTGCACCCGGCCATATAAACGGTGCAAAGTCTTCGTAGTGGCGCCATTAATGGCGCCCAGGCAACGCATTACCCGCGAGGATCATTCTCGCCAAGGAAGAAGTACCACAGCGGAATCGACATCAAGGCCGTAAACACCGAGCTATACAGCGCAATCATAAAGCCCTGCGTGATGTACATCGTCAATGACCAGTGGCTGAACGGAATGCCGTACTGATCGATTACCCCGCCAATAATTGCATTGTTCATCACAGAGACAACGATGATTGCCAGGATGCAGACGCCACGCAGGAAATAGCGCATCTCTTTACGCTTTACCGTAAAGCGAGCACGAATAATGCCCAGCGGGGATTGCTGCGATGCCAGAATCTCTGCTTCCGTCATCGGCACGCGTTGCTGCTTGCGCCAGCGCATGATATCCACCAGCAAAAACGCCAGTAAGCTGACGCCCATCACCGGCAACGCATAGCCCAGCGCCAGCGCGACAATTAAACAGGTCGCTTTGCTGTAGTGTGGTATCGCCAGCCAGGTTTCGGTCAGCGTCTGCGCCGGACTCGCCTCAACCAACTTAGGACGACGTATCCACCACATGCGATACCCCAGCACGATCATGCTGCACAAGCCCAGGCCAAAGAACGCCAGCAGTAGCTGATTAGGCAGGCCAAACAGCACGCCCATATGGGCATCTACACCCCAACGTGTCAGCTTCGCCACCAGCGGGAATCGATCAAAGTAGACATGATCGACAATGGCAAAACTTTGTGGATTCACCGAAACCGCATCCACCTGGGTGGGCCAACTGCGATCAATTTCCGACACCGTCCAGGCTTTGTCTGCACTTTTCGGTTGGCGCAACTCCAGTTTGGTGGCTTGGAGTCCATCCTGGCGTGCCGCATTCAATACCCGGTCCCAGTCAGCGTCAGGCAGGTTATTCGGCATCGGTTTTGCGGGAGCGGCGACCGGTTTAGTCATGGCAGACATCGGCATGCTCATATCCGGCATATCCATATCGGGCATGCCCGGCATGCTGTGGTGATCGGCATGAGGATCGGCTGGAGCGGCAGGCGCATCACTGCTCAACGCCGTGTTCACCTGGGGTGTCAGCCAGTTGAGTTCGGTACGCCAGCGATCAATATTACCGCCTGCCCATTGTGACCAGGTGAGCCCGGTGGCTGAGAAGAACACTAGCCCCAGCAACAAGGTGAACCCCAATGTGATGTGCCAGTGGCGGCTGAAGGCAAACCCGGTGCGTGCCGTTTTCAACTTGCGTTTAGGACGCGTCCCCAGCCACAACAACACGCCACCGAGCGCGGCGACCCATAACCACGAAGCTGCCAGCTCACTGTAGTTACGACCAAAATCCCCCAGCAGCAGGCTACTGTGCAGCAGATCGAGGGTCGTACGCAGCGGCAGTACGCCACTGGTGCCGTACACCGTCATATCGCCTTTCACTTTCAGGCTGTAGGGATCGATAAACACCGCGCGCGATTGCGATGCGCCCAGCGAAGCATCGCTGAACTGCACACGGGTGGTGTCAGTGGCTCCCGGCGCAGGTCGCACCGCATAAATGTGCTGTTTTTCGCCCGCCCAGGCACGCGCCGCGCTGATTTGTGCTGATAGCGGCTGTGCGCTTCCCTGGGGTTGTGCCGTTAACGCATCCGCATAAATCAGGTTTTCCAGTTGCGGCGTGAGCACATACAGGGTGCCGCTGAGTGCCGCCACAAAGATAAAAGGCGCAACAAACAGACCGATATAGAAATGTAAGCGACGTAGTAGATTAAGCACCGCACCGCGCGGTGCTGCAGAGTGAGCAGCTGACAAAGCCGTCTTCCTTCCGTTTAGAGAATGACGTGGCGCAACAATCCGTTGTGCCGTTTATAGATATTGTTCAGTCAGGAGGAGGCGTTGTGGTGGCGCGCGTGGACGATGGTTACCGCTGTAGCGGCGTAGCACCGGCGTGACCACATGCGGCAGCGGCGGGGCACGTGAGCTCACCGTGATTAGCCAGATGAAGGGGACAAACACCCATATCATCAAGGGCACATGCACCAGCAAATCACAGTAGCCGCAGGCAAACTCGCCGTCATCCATCATGTGATGGTCCATGCCTGGCATCGCCATATCCATCATCATTTCATGATGTTGCATCGACATGCCCGACATCGTGCCGTGCGACGGCATCGCCATCATGCGGTTTTGCTGCTCCATCAACGTCTTCGACACGATCGGCGCGACAAACAGCAACAGCACCGCCACAATGGCGACGCAGGCAGTCAGGCGCTGGCGAAGTTGGTGTGAAAACGTCATGGTGAGTACGGATTGATTCAACAAATGAGGCCGAAGTGTAACGCCATTGCCGTGTAAGGGTTAAAAAAACTCAGGCTATTTTAGAAAAAATTCGCACCTTTTGAAAAAAGTCACTTTACGGGCTGCATTTGTTAACCTTAATGCAACCTGATGAGAACAGTACGGAAACAATAAACGGAGACGCGATGAAGATAGTGATGCTGGATGGCGACACCTTGCCGCAACCCCCTGCACGTCCTGAATGGTGTACGGAATGGAGCTTTCGTGGTACCACTCAGCCCGATGAGATTGTTGCGGCGCTGCGCGGCGCGCACATCGCCATAACAAATAAAGTCCCCCTGCGTGCGGAGACACTGCGGCAGTTGCCTGACTTGCGCTACATCTGCGTGGCGGCCACCGGTTATGATTGTATCGATTTAGAGGCCTGCCGCGAGCAGGGTATTGTGGTCAGCAATGTGCCGGGTTACTCCACGCGCAGTGTGGCCGAAGGCGTCATTGCTGCGCTGTTTGCGCTACGTCGTCAGTTAATGGATTACGCCACGAGTACGCGCAGTGTCTGGCCCGCTTCATCGCACTTCTGCGTACATCGCCAACCGATTCAGGATATCTTCGGTGCCACCTTAGGGGTGGTCGGCAAGGGGGATATCGGCAGTGCCGTGGGGACAATGGCGCAAGCGTTGGGCATGACGGTGTTGTATGCCGATCGCAAGGGCAGCACCAAGTCGCGCCCGAATTATGTGCCGTTTGAAGAGGTGCTGGCGCGCAGTGATGTGTTAACGCTGCACTGTCCGTTAACGCCACAAACCCAACAGCTGATTAATCTGCACGCGTTAGCGCAGATGAAGCCCTCCGCCTTATTGATTAACACTGCACGTGGTGGACTTATCAATGAATCCGAGTTGGCGCATGCGTTGCGCCAGGGTGTGATTGCAGGGGCCGCGCTGGATGTGTTAACCCGTGAGCCACCGCCAGCAGACCATCCTTTGTTGCAACCCGATGTGCCCAATCTGCTGCTGACACCGCACATTGCCTGGGCCAGCCAGCAGGGTGTGGCAAACCTGCTGCGCGGTATTGAGGGAAATCTTGCCGCCTTTGCCGCCGGTGAGGCGCGTCACGTGGTGAGTTGAGCGCTTAAAAAATCGATCGGCCAAGCCGCTCTGTGAGTTTTTCCAGCAGGGCGGTGCCCGCCAGCGAGTTACCGGAATTGTCCAGTGCGGGTGACCAGACGGCGATGCTCATTTCCCCTGGGATCACCGCCACAATACCGCCACCCACGCCTGACTTCGCGGGCATCCCCACGCGCCAGGCAAATTCGCCTGCGCCATCATACATACCGCTGGTCATCATCAAGGCATTCACCTGTCGCGCCTGACGGGGTGAAATCACTGCCCATTCGTCCTGCTGGCTACGACCGTGATTGGCGAGATAGAGGAAGGTTTGCGCCAGTTCTTCACAACTCATCGCCAGCGAGCAGTAGTGGAAATAGGTCTCCATCACTTTGCTGACGTCGTTATGGAAGTTGCCGAAAGACTTCATTAGCCAGGCAATGGCCGCGTTGCGGGCTGAGTGTTCATACTCCGAGCGTGCGACCACCCGATCGTAATGGATGTCATTTTGCTGGGCCAGACGACGCACAATTTCCAGCATGCGTTGGCGAGGGGCGGTTAAACGACTCTCCAGCAAATCACACATCACCAGCGCCCCCGCATTGATAAACGGATTACGCGGTTTGCCTTGCTCCAGTTCAAGCTGCACCAGTGAGTTGAACGCCTGACCTGAAGGCTCTTTGCCTACCCGTTGCCAGATTTCGGCATCTTCATACAGAGTCAGTGCCACGGTCAGCGACAACACTTTAGAGATCGACTGGATGGAAAACCGCGTTGAGGCATCGCCGGCCTGAAAACGCTGGCCGTCAGAGGTGACGATCGCGATGCCAAGTTGATCGGCTTCGACTCCCGCCAGTGCAGGAATGTAGTCGGCAACTTTTCCCTGACGCGTTAACGGTCTAACTTCGTCAACGATCTCTTCCAGTAATCCATTAGTGAGTTCTGACACCTTGATGCTCCGGGGGATAATGTTGTCGTTTGAGGAGAATCGCCAATCATTTCATTTTGGTCGCCATGCATGGCGACACGACAAAGACTTCGTGCGATTTTCGTAGGATGCGCATTGATGCGCACCAGTCAACGTATCATGCAGGCCAGGATCATGGTGTTTTGCCTGTTGCGCGTCAACGGGCGGCGCAAAAATCTGTGAGGTTTCCGGGTGAAGCCTGCGTTACAGTGCCAATATCCTGCACACAACAGCGAGCCAACTCATGATCAGCCATCTCCTGCGCGATTTTCCGGCAGCAGCGCAAAACGGCACAGCCGAGACCTTTGAAAGCCTGTTGTCGCAGCCGGGTTTACGCATTGAACGTATTGTCTCCACCGGACAGGCCAGCCCGCCGGATTTTTGGTATTGCCAGACGCAAGGCGAATGGGTGTTGGTTTTGCAGGGCGCGGCCGGTTTGCAGTTGGAAGGGGAGAGCGAAGAGCGCACGCTGTACCCTGGCGACTGCGTGAATATTCCGCCCCAATGTCGCCATCGCGTTAACTGGACCGACAGCGGCGGGCCGACGGTCTGGCTGGCGGTGCATTACGGTGAGATCTCAGATCAACCGTAAAATTCTGTTGCTAATGATTGCGTTACGCTGCCGTCGGCTTTGGCTATGCTGACGGTTTTCCGTCGCGGGATGCGCGGCGCTGAAGTTATTGAGGATCTGCATGTCTGTTTCACACAATGCCACTCAGCCTGATAATGGGATGCGTGCCGGGCGCTTTATGCTGCTGCAAAAGCTGCTGCGCCGTGACAAAACGCCAGTGGCCTTATTATTGCTGGCTGCGTTGGTGGGTGTACTTACCGGGTTGGTGGGTGTTGCCTTCGATCGCGCAGTCAATTTCATCCTGCATCTGCGCCTCGATTGGCTGGACGATGCCATCAGCAACCCGTTGTTAGGTGTGATTTCTGCCTTTATCACGGCGGCGCTGTTAGGTGCCGTGGGCTACTATCTGGTGCGTCGCTTTGCGCCGGAAGCGGGCGGATCGGGCATTCCCGAGATCGAAGGCGCGCTGGAAGAGTTGCGCCCGGTGCGCTGGTGGCGCGTGCTGCCAGTGAAATTTATTGGCGGCCTTGGCGCGCTGGGTTCCGGCATGGTGCTGGGGCGCGAGGGTCCGACAGTGCAAATTGGTGGCAACATCGGCGGCATGTGTCTGGATCTGTTCCGGGTCAAATCGTCAGAGTCACGTCACACGTTGCTGGCCACTGGCGCGGCGGCGGGTTTGTCCGCCGCCTTCAACGCGCCGCTGGCGGGTATTCTCTTTATTATTGAAGAGATGCGTCCGCAGTTTCGCTACAGCTTAATCTCGATAAAAGCGGTGTTTGTCGGCGTGATTGTGTCGAGCATCGTCTTTCGGGTGTGTAATGGTAATGAAGCCATTATCAACATCGGCCAGTTGCGCGATGCGCCTACCAATACGCTGTGGCTCTACCTGCTGCTCGGGGTGCTGTTTGGCGGTTGCGGTGTGGCATTCAACCGAATGATTTTCCTCGCGCAGGATCAGTTCCAGCGTCTGCACCAAGGCCGCATTGCATCTTGGGTGATGTGGGGCAGTGTGCTGGCGGGTTTATGCGGCGTATTGGGGTATTTTCTACCTCACGCGGTGAGCGGCGGTACCACGCTGATTCCTGATTTTGCCTCCGGACACTTTGGTGCGCTGGCGTTGTTCGGGCTGTTTGCACTGCGCACGTTGGTCACTATCTGCTGCTTTTCCTCGGGTGCGCCCGGTGGCATTTTCGCCCCAATGCTGACGCTGGGCACGCTGCTCGGCACCTGTTTTGGTCAGCTGTGTATGCACTGGTTCCCGGACTATCAGTTGGAAGCCGCCACCTTTGCGGTGGCGGGGATGGGGGCATTGTTTGCGGCCTCGGTGCGCGCTCCGCTGACGGGTATTGTTTTGGTGCTGGAGATGACCAACAACTATCAACTTATCCTGCCGATGATCATCACCTGTCTTGGTGCTACCCTGGCGGCACAATTATTTGGTGGCAAACCGCTTTATTCGTCTATTCTGGCGCGCACGCTTGCCAAAGCACAGCTGAGCGCCCACGCCAAAAGTCCTTAAGGACGCTTGCCCACGCTGTGGGTCAGCGTGGTCCATCGGCGTGCCTGTTCGCTCAGGCTGAAGCCCAAACCGTGGCGGTCGGAGATCAGCATCCGACCGTCACGCAGTTCCAGCTGTTCGTTAAACAGCGGGTTGAGCCACTCAAAGTGTTCAAGCCAGGGCTCAATGGGATAGGCAGCGGCCAGGTGTATGTGGATCTCCATCGCGAAGTGAGGCGCCAGTTTGCGTCCGTGGCGGGCTGCTAAATCCATAATCTGCAGGAACGGCGTAATGCCCCCGACGCGCGGCGCATCCGGCTGCACAAAGTCACTGGCGTTGCCCAGAATTAACTGCTCATGTTCACGGAAACTGGTCAGCATCTCACCGGTGGCGATTGGCGTGTCCAGCGCGGCCGTTAACGCAGCATGGCCTTCGACGTCATAGGCATCCAGCGGTTCTTCAATCCAGATCAGGTTAAACTGCTCCATTTTACGTCCCATACGAATCGCTGTTTCACGATCCCATTGCTGATTGGCATCAACCATTAGCGGGAAGTCATCCCCCAGCGTCTGACGTACCGCCGTCAGGCGTCGCAAATCTTCCGCGGTGTTGGGTTGGCCGACTTTGAGTTTGATACCGCCAATGCCGTTTTCCCGCGAAATCGCCACGTTGTTGATGACCTGATCCAGCGGGGTATGCAGGAAACCGCCCGAGGTGTTGTAGCACTGCACCGAATCACGATGCGCGCCCAGTAGCTTGGCCAGAGGCAATTTGGCGCGCCGTGCTTTCATATCCCACAGCGCAATATCGAAAGGTGATATCGCCTGTACCGCCATGCCGCTGCGGCCCACTGAGGCACCTGCCCACAGCAGTTTGGTGTAAATCTTGTCGATGTCGTTAGGATCTTCGCCGATCAGCGCGTCCGCAATTTCACAGGCATGCGCATAAATACCCTGACCACCCGCGCGCTTTGAATAGCTGAAGCCGATGCCCTGGAATCCGTCACGCGTTTCGATCTCCGCCACGATGATCGCCACTTCCGTGAGCGGCTTTTGGCGCCCGGTCAGCACTTTGGCATCACTCACTGGCGTTGCCAGCGGCAAAAATGCCAGCGACAGATTGACCCAAACGATACGGTCACCGCTTTCGGTGGCGTTGCCCGCGCCTTGAGATTTGGCATAGCTGACGGCACTGGAATTCACACTCGACATGACGTTCTCCTGTAAATGATTGCGCTAACATTTATCTTCGAAGCAGACTATGCGCCACTAAGCAGAATCATTAATGCCTTATCGATCACAAAATCGGCAATCGGTTATGAATAATGATAGCCCTAACATTTGTGGACATATGCGCTGGATTTGCCACCGCGGCCTGCTATGCTAGCGCTATCTGTTTGCATCCTGAGCCGCCATGAAACAACGCAATCCTGAGCGCAACACTGCGCCCACGCTGGAAGATGTCGCTCGCGTCGCGGGTATCTCGCCGATGACGGTGAGCCGTGCCCTCAACTCCCCGCAGCAGGTACGCCCGGCGACCGTCGCGAAAGTGAAGGCCGCCATCAGCGCGACAGGTTACATCCCCAACGCACAAGCGGGCAGTCTCGCCAGCAACCGCAGTCGCCTGATTGCGGTGGTGGTACCGCAAATCAACAACAATATGTTCGTTGATACCATTCAGAGCCTGAACGATACGTTGAGCGCGCGCGGCTATCACATGCTGTTGTGCGTGACCGGTTATGAGGCGGAAACGGAAGCCGAAACCGTCTCCACGCTGCTGTCCCGTCGACCGGATGGCATAGTTCTTACCGGTATTCATCACAGCACGCAGCTGAAAAAAGTGCTGTTGCAGGCCAGTGTGCCGGTGGTGGAAATATGGGATATGACGCCGACGCCCATCGATATGCTGGTGGGTTTTTCCCATGAGAAAATTGGCGCAAGCGTGGCGGAGTACCTCGCTGAACGGGGTTATCAAAAGCCAGGTTTGATATGGACGGATGACCGTCGCGCACTGCAGCGTAAACAGGGTCTGGTGGATGCGCTTGCCAGACGCAACCTTGCACCTTGCGCGGATGTGCCCGTCGCATTGCCGGCACTGATGGCGCGTGGCCGTGAAGCGACTGTACAACTGCTGGATAGCCATCCTGAGGTTGACGTGTTGGTATGCAGTTCAGATACGCTGGCACAGGGAGCACTGATGGCGGCGCAGGCTCGCGGTTTAAATATTCCACAACAGCTTGCGGTGATTGGTTTTGGCGATCTCGATTTCGCCGCAGCGAATTTCCCCTCCATCTCTACTGTACGTATTGATCGTCAGCGTATGGGCGAACTGGCGGCAGATCAGTTGTTAAAGCGTCTACAAAATCAAGTGGTAGACAATCCGATTATCGATATGGGGTTTACCATGGTGCCGCGTGATTCCGGCTAACCCAGGCTGAACTGCGATCCTCATCACTTTCGGAAAATATCTTCCATGTTATAAAAAGTGGAAGATAAATTTCATTTTTGAGAGGAAGCTATCAATGTCAGCACTGCCTTCGTTAGAAACCCTGTTGCAGCAAGAAGCTGAGCACCGTTTACCGCAGTTTGATTTCGATTTGGCATGGCAAATTGGACAAAGCCTGCGCGACCGCGGACGTGAAATGAATGCACCAATCGCTATTGAGGTTTATGCGTTTGGCCAGGTGCTGTTTCTGGCGGCCTTGCCCGGATCGGCCCCTGAAAACCTGGAGTGGATGCGTCGCAAGCGTAATACCGTGCTGCTGACCGGTCATTCGTCGATGTACGTTGGGTTCGCTAATGAGCAGAAGGGTGAGCGTATGGCACAGCAGCGTAATATTCGCCAAGAAGATTACACCGATCACGGCGGTTCATTCCCGCTGCTCAGCCCACAAGGCGCGATTATTGGTGCGGTCAGTATCAGTGGTTTGCCGTCCGAAGACGACCACGCGTTAGCGTTGTGGGGGATTACTCAGCTATTACGCTGATCTCTCAACTTGTAGGAGCGGCCCTTGGGCCGCCCGCTTTAACGCTATTTCATCGTCGGCACCTGCAATTTTTCTCCTGCATGAGTCGCTTTGCGCAGCGTGGCAACATCGCTGGCTTTCACCTCGGCAGCCTGGTTGCCCCAGGAATTCCGCACATAGTTGAGCACATCAGCCATCTCCTGATCGTTTAACTTCCATGAAAACGCAGGCATCCCGGCAGCCGTTGGGCGTCCTTCAGTATAGGGCGCGCGGGCGCCGTCCAACAGTGCGTGGATCATATTGGTAGGATCGTTCTGCATCGCGGTGTTACCGGCAAAAGCGGGTACCATCCCGGTGATTCCTTCGCCCGACAAGCCGTGGCAGGCTGAACAATCCACTTCGTAACGCAGCGCGGCCTGATCATGCCTTGCCTTCTCCATCACAAACACAGTGGGTTGGGCGGTCGGAGAGGCGGGCAAGCTACGCAGATAGGTGGCAATCGCTTTCAGATCCTGATCGTTGAAATACTGCGTTGAGTGTTCAACCGCTTCCGCCATGGGACCGGCAGCAACGCTCTCGCCATTGGAGCCGGTTTTCAGGTAATCGGCGATCTGCTCATCGCTCCATTTACCAATGCCCGCATGGGGGTTGGTTGAGATATCCGGCGCATACCAGGTGCCAAGGTTGCCGCCTTGCAGATACTGGCTGCTGATCTCGCCACCCAGTGCATTGCGCGCGGTATGGCAAACGCTGCAGTGCGCGGGGCCGTCAACGATATACTTACCGCGATTCCACTCATCGTTTTGCGCCGTTTGCGGTTTGAAGGCGCGGTTATCGAAGAACAGCAGGTTCCAGCCCGCCATCGCCAGTCGAATATTGTACGGAAAGTGCATGCCCGCATTTTCGTCGATGGCGTTCTTCACCGGTTTCTGCGCGGAGAAATAGGCCCAGAGATCGTGCATGTCGGCATCGCTCATCTGGGTATAGGCGGTGTAGGGCATCGCCGGATAAAGGAATCCGTGCTCGCCGCGCCCTTGGCGGACTGCATTGAAGAAGTCGCGCTCGGTCATATTACCGATGCCGGTTTCGCGGTCAGGAGAAATGTTGGAGGTTTGCAGAGCGCCAAACGGGGTATCGATTTTGTAGCCGCCGGAGAAGTCCGCGTTATGGCACGCGGCGCAATCCGCCAGTCGCATCACATACTCACCGCGTTTGATCGCGTCGGTATCACTGCTGTGAAAATCGGCCAGTTTAACCCGGTCATCCGCCACATTTGAACGTGAGCTGTCCATTACCACCCACATTCTGCCGGTCACGCCGATGGCGGCCACCACCGCTAACGCAGCGAGGGTATAAGTGATCTTTTTTGCCTTCGCCATGATTATGCTCCCACCAGCGGTGCCGGATTGTGAATGTACTTCTGGTGGATGGCTTGCGCGGCACGTACCGCCAGCGCGCCGACCGTGACCGTTGGGTTATAGCCGCCGTTGTTGGGGAATGCCGACGCCCCAACCACAAACAGGTTGTGTGCATCCCAGCTTTGCAGATACGGGTTGAGTGCCGAAGTACTGCGGTCGGCCCCCATCACCGCACCGCCAATGGTGTGCGAACTGTGCTGCATATAGGGGTTCCAGCTCTTCTCCGCCTGGTTGTCGACCACCAAATGCTGGCCGCCCACCTCTTTCATGATGTCGATGGCGCGATCGGTAACGAATTTCGCCATGCGCTGATCATTCTGGTTCCAGTCAAACGTCAGGCGCAGCAGGGGCTGGCCGTGGCGATCTTTATAGTTGGGATCGAGGTCAAGGTAAGCTTCACGCATTGGCATCGACGTGCCCTGGCAGAAGATGGTCCCGGCGGTTTGGTAATCACGGGCATAACCGGCTTTCCACTCGCTGCCCCAGCGCTTGGTGCCGGGACGCAGGCCGTTCATGTTCTGAATCGGACGTCCATTGGTGGAGAAGCCCATAATGCCCGCGCCGCCGATGAAATCGAGGTCGCTGTGATCGAAATTATCCCCGTTGAAGTCATCGATCTGCACCGCCAACGCACCGCCGCCGATAAACGGATTCATGTATTCGTTATCGAAGAAACCGGTGACGCTGGAACAGGTTTGATAGTTGTAGTTACGCCCAATAGTGCCACGGCCAGTCAGCGGATCGTATTGCTCACCCACGCCCGAAAGCAGCATCAGGCGCACGTTGTCCATCTGGTAAGCGGTGAAGCACACCACATCAGCAGGCTGAAAACCTTCAACGCCATCCTGAGTGACAAACTTCACACCTGTCACCGTTTTGCCATCTTCGTGTTTCACCGCGTGCAGCACTTCTGTTTCTGTCAGCAGCGTGAAGTTTGGGCGGCGCATCAGTACCGGTAAAATGCAGGCCTGTGGTGACGATTTGGAGAAGTTGCCGCAGCCGTGGAAATCGCAGAATCCGCAGTAGGTGCAGGGTCCCATGCTGACGCCCAGCGGATTGACGTATGCCTGCGACAGATTACCCGCTGGCACCGTAAAGGGGTTGTAGCCCATGCGCTCGGTGGTTTTGCGGTACTTGCTCATCCAGTGCGTATCTTTCAGCGGCGGGGTGGGGTAGTCACGTTGACGTTCGCCTTCGAACACGTTGCCACCCGCGCGTTTCTCGCCTTTAAGGTTGCCTGCGTAGCCAGAGGTGCCAGCAATACGCTCGAAACGATCGTAGTACGGCTCCATCTCGTCATAGGTCACACCCCAGTCTTGCAGTTGCAAGCCCGCCATTTTCTTCGCGCCGTAGCGTTCACGCGTCTGGGTCGCCACTTCAAAATCCCAGGGGGTAAAGCGCCACGACATGCCCGCCCAGTGGGTGCCTGCGCCCCCCACGTTCCAGCCAAACTGGTACGCCGACCAGTTACGTACCGGTGCGGCAAGCTGATCGCTGCGATTGCGGAAGGTGGTGGTTTCGACGCTCATCGGCTGCAGAATTTTGCGGCGCGTGTGGAAACGCAGTTCATCGGCATCAATCGCCACCGGGAAATCGGTTGAGGTGTCACGCCATGCGCCCCGCTCAATGCCGACCACGTTCAGTCCCGCGCGGGTCAACTCTTCGGCCATCACTGAACCGGCCCAACCCATACCAACGATAACCACGTCAGCTTTATTTCTAACTAATGACATTGACTCAGCTCCGGGTAATTAATCGTTGGGGATCAGACTGACGGGAATAAGTGCGAGGTTTTCATTCCGACGCTCAATATAAGGGCGATAGTCATAGCGTGCGCCAGGGAAGCCGATCATTTTCCAGCCCGCCATGTTTTTATTGCCGCCATAAATCGGGTCCGCTAAATATCCTTCACGCGCGTTTTGCAGCATTAATTCAAAAAAGGCCTGGCTATTCACTTCCGTGCCTAAATCGATTTTTCCGGCTTCCATGTTTGTCAGAAAATCATCTACCTGGTCGGCATTTAAGTGATGGAATGACGATTGATGATTTTTCTGTGCCCAGTTTTCCAGTGCTTGAAGTCCAGTTAAATAGCGTTGTTTAGGCGCGGAGAGAAATTGCGGGCTGCCCATGATTTTCTCTTCATTTTCTGGATGCAACGGCCCTTGCAAATAGAGTGCGGCACCTGAGCCGTAATCACCGGCTAGCTGGTTATCGAGAAACTGAATACAACCCGCTTCGGTGGCGGACGGGCCAAGCTTATCGGCAGGGATCAAACGATCAAAAATGGCTTGCAGATTTTGGCGATCCAATGGGTTAGTGAGCACCTGATAACCCTCTTGCCACGCCGGTTGTGGCAGATGGTCGGCACTGAGCTGAGTTTCCAGCGGTACATTGTGTAACTCTTTGGCGCGCAGTTGCGGTGCCACGGCGAGTGACGCAACAATGCCGCTGAGCGAAAAGAGCGCTTCTCTTCGGTTCATACTTCTTTCCCTACAACAGATGAATGTTATTACAGAGCACGACGTTCCGGGCATTCAGACACTGAAATGCCGCGCGCGATATCGCGCGCAGCCGTTCACGACGAATCCGCGTTCGTTATTATTTATTTTCAGAAGGTATTGAAAAAGCGTGAGCGCGCACTGTTAATCAATACGCGATTCCGCAGGCTGGAGTATTCCCGCCATTGCCAATTGTCTTCACGGAAAACCCGTTATTCGGGTCTCCTTTATTTTTTAATAGATATATTTTTTCATGTCATCAATGCTGTGACGCGCGATATCCCAGAGATCATCTTCCCAGTTGCGAGGACTTAATAACTCAGGGGACCAGACGCCGTGATAACCGGTGGCCTTAACGGCTGCGACCCAGGCGGGAATATCCACATCACCTTCACCTGGCGCGTAGTTTCGCTGGACCCATTCGTCCCAGATTTCACCCGGATGCGCGGCCCGGCCATCACAGAAATGGACGCCGTAAATCAGATCTTTATCCATGCGCGCCACGTCATTTGGAGTGGTGCCGCCACCCGCATGCAGATGCCAAAAGTCCACCACCACGCCAAGGTTGTCTTTGCCGCTTTGTTTAATCAAATCCAAAGCATGTTGCAGTGAGTTGAAGGCGGTGAAGGCCACCACCTCAATCTGGAATTTGATGCCGTGAGGTTTACCGATATCGGCAATGGCGGAGATATTGTCCAGGAGAATGGCATCACGTGCGGCGTCTGGCAGATGATCCAATTCGGTGAGCGCCATGATTTGCACCACCGGACAGTGCAGTTCAACCGCAGCCTGCACCACTTTTTCGGCTTCGCGCAGCATCGCCGCGCGTTCGTCAGGCTGGAAGCGCCCAATGCGTTTTAGGGCGTTGATGCAGGTGATCTCAATTTTATATTGAGCCATTAGCTCACGATACTGAGCGTAACTGCCGCCGTTATCCAAATAGCGATAAAGGTGCTCGGGCAAAATCTCCAGGCCGCTATAGCCTGTTTCATGGGCGATACGTAACTGAGTGACGGCATTGCTGTACCAGACAGAAACACCATGCAACGACAACTTCATCTCTCCTCCTTGTTACCTCACGGCTTCAGGTGAGAGCGTCGAAGGCGCAATTCTCCCTGAGACCAAACACCACCCGGAGTGGCACGTTCATCAATCAGCCGGTTGAGGGCTTCTGTGACAATTAAATCAATACGCTGGCTGAAAGTGGTCAACTGCCAGCTTGGCAAACTGGCTTCTTCGATATCATCGAAGCCCACGACCGCCATAAAGCGGTTGCCTGCGTGGTCGCGCAAAGCCGCCAGCGCACCCAACGCCAAAATGTCGTTCTCGCAAAACAACGCATCAATGCGCTGCTGCGGTGCGTGGCTGTTGAGGTAATCACACAACACTTCATAACTGCGCTCTCGCGAATACACACCGGTGGTGAGCAGCAGCTCCAGCTCAAGCCCAGCCTCTTTGAGTGCCAGCTGCAACCCATCCAGGCGTTGGGTGTGATGGCTGCTGGTGTCTGGCCCCATCATGTAGCCGATGCGGGTAAAACCTTGTGCCAGCAGCAGTTCGCCAAGCTGTTTACCGGCGCGTAAACCATCAATGTTGACCACATCGATATCCGGCTCGTCATTATTGCGGCACACCTGCACCAGCGGAATCTGGTGCATTTCGCGCGCAATGCCGATCATGTCATCGGTCAATACCGTGCCGAGAAACAGCAATCCGTCCACCTGTAGCTGGTCAGCTAAGGTCATGACCGCGCTGTGATTCTCGCCGTTGCCGATATTCAGTAACAGCGCCATATAACCACGCTGTTGCAGCTGTCGGGTCACGGTATCCAGCATCAGCATGGAGTGTGGATTTTTCAGCTCATCAATCACCACACCCATAATGTGCGTCTTTTTTTGCGACAGACTGCGTGCCAGCAGGTTAGGGCGGTAACCCAGCTCACCGGCAATTTTCAGTACCCGATCGCGCGCTTTGTCGGATATCGATGCGCCGGGCGTGAAGGCACGCGATACGGTCCATTTTGAGACGCCCGCCAGGCGTGCAACATCGCTTGCTGTGGCTTTATGGGATTTTATGGTTGGTTTACTCATAGCACCTGCGTAGGGAAAAAGCGGAGACCCCAGCATTGAACGTGAAAGCCAACTGAAAATAAACACCTAAGCG
Organism: Pantoea sp. EA-12; assembly: GCF_030053355.1. Lineage (NCBI taxonomy): Bacteria > Pseudomonadati > Pseudomonadota > Gammaproteobacteria > Enterobacterales > Erwiniaceae > Pantoea > Pantoea sp. EA-12. The sequence continues at coordinate 371,505 of NZ_JASGBY010000001.1, forward strand.
CAAGCAAATGGTGCAAATGCGATCGAATAACCCTGTTTTTGCGATGTTGCGATTATGTTTGATCTTTGCACCCGATTGCAATGATTTTTGCAATCGGGTGCAGTTTGTGAGCTTTTTGTGATCACACCCACTGATTTATGCATTTCACAATTGACTAAAACTTCGCCTTCAAAGACATTGTGCTGAATGAATGACAAGAATCATCCTTTTATCACCTTAAAACCACCCATTTTGCACTCGATGGCAACATGAATGATGAATTCGCCCGCCCTTACGGGTCATTCAGGCCATAACAATAATAAACAGAGAAACATACAGACATCTAACCTCGACCCATTTTGCACCCGGGTGCAAAATAACAGGAGTGAAATATGCTCAACGGTGAAAAAAGTATTCCTCGCCCACTGCGCTGGGCGATGATCGGCGGTGGTCGCCTGAGTCAGGTCGGGTATAAACACCGATCGGGCGCGCTGCGAGACAACACTGCCTACCAGATGGTGGCCAGCGCGTTTGATATTGATGCGGCGCGCGGACGCGAGTTCGGTGTCAATCTTGGTCTTGATCCTGAACGTTGCTATGACAATTACCAGCAACTGCTCTCAGAAGAGGCAAAACGTAGCGATGGGGTCGAAGTGGTGTCGATTGCCACCCCCAACGGCACTCATTTCGAGATCACCAAGGCGGCGCTGAATGCCGGTATTCATGTAATTTGCGAAAAGCCACTGTTCTTCACCACCGCTGAGGCACTGGAGATCAAAGCGCTGGCCGAAGCGAAAAAGCTTATTGTAGGCGTGACCTACGGCTTCTCGGGGCACCCGTTGCTGATGCAGATGCGTGCGATGATCGCCAATGGCGAAATCGGTGACGTGCGTATGGTTGAACTGCAGTACACCCATGGTTTCAGCGCCAATGACAGCGCCGACAAATTCAGTGAAGCGCAAAAATGGCGTGTTGACCCAAAAATCGCCGGGCCTTCGTTTGTCTTGGGTGATATCTCAACGCACACCTTCTACATCTCGCAATTGGTGTTGCCGCAGTTAAAGGTGAAGTCGTTGCTGTGCGATCGCCAGAGTTTCATCCCTTCGCGTGCGCCGCTGGAGGACAACGCCATGGTGCTGATGCACTACGACAACGGTGCGGTCGGGCGCATGTGGGCGTCATCAATCAATGCGGGTTCGATGGATAGCCAAAGCATTCGCGTTATCGGCTCGCGCGCCAGCCTGGAGTGGAGCGACTACAACCCGGGCGAACTGAAGTTCGAGGTGCAGGGCCAGCCGAACCAAATTATGCATCACGGCATGCCTTATCTGCACGAAAGTGCGCTGGCAGATGAGCGTCTGGGTGCGCTGCATACCGAAGGACTGGCTGAATCCTGGGCCAACATTTACCTGAAATTTGCTATTGCGATCAGTGCTACGCAGCGCGGCGATCAGTACACCCTCGATAATCTCGTTTATCCCGATATCAATGCCGGGCTGGAAGGGGTGCGCTGGATTGAAAACTGTGTGCGCTCTGCCGACAACGGTGCGAGCTGGGTTAACTATCAATAAGGACAGCCATGAAACTCTCATTTTGTACTGATAGCCTTGGGCATTTGCCGTTTGAGCAGATGCTGGATAAGTTACTGGAGCTCGGCGTATATGGCGTTGAAATGACCACCGGCGGCTGGTCATCTGCGCCGCATCTGCGCACCGAAGAGCTGTTGGCCAACGCCACACAGCGCCGTCATTTGCTGCAGGCGCTGGAAAGCCGTGGCATGTCGATTGCGGCGCTGAATGTGTCGGGTAATCCGCTCGACCCGGGTGAGCTTGGCAGCAAACATAAGCGCGATACCGACAACGCTCTGGCATTGGCCGGTGAACTGGGGGTGAAAAAGATCGTCATGATGAGCGGACTTCCACCCGCCAGCCCCAATGACACTATCCCTAACTGGATTACCTATACCGTGAGTTGGCCACCCACGCTGAAAAACTGCCTCGACTATCAGTGGAATGAGGTGGCGATCCCTTACTGGCAGGGGCTGGTGGCGCAGGCGAAAGAGAGCGGCGTGGAGAAGTTTGCGCTGGAGAATTTTAGTTCCATGCTGGTGTGGAACCCGGAAACCCTGTTCCGTCTACGTGATGCGGTGGGCGATAGCGTGGGCTTAAACCTCGATCCCAGCCACCTGTTATGGATGGGGGCCGATCCGATTGCCGCGGCGCGGGCACTGGGCCCGGCGATTCACCACTGTCACGGTAAAGATGTGCGACTGGAGCGCGGTCTGGTGAGTGTGAATGGCTTGCTGGAAACCAAACCGGTAGAGGATGTCGCCAACCGCGCCTGGAACTATGTTGCCGTGGGCTGCGGTCAGGATTTGCAGTGGTGGAAAGAGTTCTTCTCGGTGGTACGCATGATGGGCTACAACGACTGGGTATCGCTGGAGATGGAAGATCTCACCATGTCAGTGGAGGCGGGGGTGACTTCATCTATTGCCGCATTGAAACAGACGATTAGTCAGTAGAGGCTGTACATCCCGCGTTGGCTGCCTGATACTTCGTATTTATACGAACAGTTAAGAGGCAGCCAATGCTGGAAAATCACCCGCAGCGCGCGGATATTCGTCTGGAGAATGTGCTGGCGGCACTCGGTAATCCGATGCGCATGAGCGTCGTCAGCACTCTGGCTGCAGGTGGCGAATACACCTGCGGATCGTTGTTGAAAGGCGTATCCAAATCGACCTTAACCCATCACTGGCGGGTGCTACGTGACAGCGGCGTCATTTGGCAGAAACCATCAGGGCGCGAAAACTTATTGTCACTGCGCCGCGAAGATTTAGACGCACGTTTTCCTGGGCTATTGGACGCGCTTCTCACCGCTACTGCGCAAGATGGGCTGACGCGCGATACGGTTAGCGATTTTCACCGCGAAGCATCCTGAGGTATTCCACGCAAGACATAACCCGTTGTCGAGTCACCCTCAATATAGCCAAATGCCGATTCACCAAAATGCATGCCTGCCACCAAAGTCTTGTCCCGAATTACCTGCTCAACAATGGCTTTGCGCGTGGCTTCGGCCAGTATGGGATCATGGTCGAATACAATAGACACTTCGGGTCGCGCCAACTGAATGTGCGGGTAATGCACGATATCGCCCCAAATCAACACGCTCTCGTTACCAGAGTGAATCAGGTAGCCGGTATGGCCTGGCGTGTGGCCCGGCAGACTCACGGCCTGGATGTCGGGGGTAATGGCTGGCTCTTCAATCAAGCGAAGCGTTGGGCGATAAGCCTCTAACGCTCGTCGTACCAATAAGGCGTTTCTCTGCGTACGTTCATTGCCCGTATGCTGCCCATCATCCAGCCAGAATGCGGCTTCCGCCGGATGCACATAGAGTTGTGCGTTGATAAAAGCGGGTTGGCCAGCTTCATTCAATAAACCGCCGATATGATCAGGATGAGCGTGGGTGAGTAATAGGGTATCAATAGACTCCGGCGTCACCCCCAGCGCCTGCAGGTTGCGCTGCAGCTCACCGACCGCGCCTCTGCCGCTATCTATCAATATCGTGCGTCTTGCACCGCGAATTAAATAGCAGTAGATGTGAATATCACCGGGTACAGTGATGCCGGATTGCGATTGAATCTTTTCCGCTGCGGGTAGGTCAATCCCCGAGAGAAGTTCCAGGCTGGCTTGCATGGTGCCATCGCTGATGGCGGTGACCTGGTACTGCCCTACGCGCTGGGATGAAAAGGATATCGTCACAATGACCGCCTTAGTGATAATGAGAAGAGAAAAAAGGCCTGTTTAATCATCAACCTGCATGAACAATGAAATATTGCAGTGAACAAAGCGGTGTGACTATCATCATTTACGACTGAGTTGAGACCGAAATAGCTGTGGACATTAAATTACTGCGATCTTTTGCCACGGTGGCCCGGCTGGAACATGTCGGTCAGGCTGCTGAAAAACTGCATATCTCATCCTCTCCGCTGAGCAGACAGATTCAACAACTGGAGAGTGAATTAGGCGTGACGCTGTTTCATCGCGAGAAAAAGCGCTTGCGGCTGACGGAAGCGGGTCAAAAATTTTTGGATGAGGTCACGCCGTTTTTACAACACCACGAGCGTTTGAAATTATATGGGCAGAGCCTGACGCAGGCTGACGTAAGGCGTCTGGATATTGGCTATGTTGAGGCGGCAATTCACTCACGTTTGCTCCCTGAAGCCATTGCCCGGCTCAACGCGCAGAATAGTATCGACATTCATCTGCACGCGATGCGTTCGAGACAACAGTGTGAACTGCTTGAAGAGCGGGCGTTGGATGTGGCGCTGCTGTACACGCCCCCGGAGAACAATCGCCTGCTGTTGCAGAAACAAGTGCTGACGGAGCCGATCCTGTTAGCGATGCCAAAAGCGCATGCCATCGCCGTACCAACACCCGACGATTTACAGGGGCAGCGCTGGATAGCCGATCACGCGCATCTTAATCCTGCCGCTCGCGCAAAACTGCTTGCTGTGTGCCAACAGGCCGGTTTCCAGCCGAATATCACGTTGGAAGTCAGTGGGCCACTGGCAGCGTTAGCGTGCGTTGAAGCAGGGCTGGGTTTTACCTTTATCCAGCAGAGCCTGGCGGGAAGGGTGCCTGAGACGGTTTCACTGGTACTGCTGCCCTGGTTGCCACTCGAAATAGCCTTGTACGCAGTATGGCGCAAGGACGATAGCAGGCCGTTGATTCAGGCGTTTCTGCAGGCCCTTTTTGCGGCTAATTAGCCGTCGCTGTTGTAAATGCAACCATGCCGCGACAGCCGCTGCTGCATTTGCAGCGGCATTTGTCCCTGAGACTGGCACTAAACGCTGCAAAATCAACTCTCTGCTTATTCTGCAAAAATGGCACGATGGCTGCACTGAGGTTTATAGCCAAAAGATTGGACACGACAATCTTCTATTTCATTACGCTATAACTCGACAGGAGCAGCCGATGTCAGAAAAGAAACCCCTTCAGTTTGCCTATTGGGTGCCGAACGTGTCCGGGGGACTGGTGATTAGCCAGATCGAACAGCGCACACACTGGGACGCAGACTATAACCGAGAACTGGCGAAGATCGCCGAAAAGGCGGGATTTGAGTATGCCCTGACGCAGATTCGTTTTACAGCCGGATACGGAGCAGATAATCAGCATGAATCCGTGACCTTCTCGCAGGATTTGCTGAGTCACACCTCCAAACTCAAAGTGATTGCCGCGCTGTTACCGGGCCCCTGGAATCCGGTGTTAGCCGCGAAGCAAATCGCCACCATTAGCCATCTTTACGGTCCACGTATTGCGGTCAACATCGTCAGTGGCTGGTTCCGTGGCGAGTTTAAAGCGATTGGCGAGCCTTGGCTCGATCACGAAGAGCGTTATTTGCGTTCTGAAGAGTTTATCCGCTGCCTGCGCGGTATCTGGGGTGAAAGCAATTTCACTTTCGCCGGGGATTTCTATCGCTTCCGCGATTACGCCTTAAAACCGAAACCGCTGTCACCGTTGCCGGAAATCTTCCAGGGCGGCAGTTCACGTGCTGCACGTGATATGGCGGCGCGCGTTTCGGATTGGTACTTCACCAATGGCAACACACCAGACGGCGTACGACAGCAAGTCGAGGACATTCAGGCGAAAGCGTCCATCAACGGCCATCGGGTCAAAATCGGGGTAAACGGTTTTGTGATTGCCCGTGAGACCGAGCAGCAAGCGCAAGCGGTGTTACAGGAGATCATCGCTAAGGCTAATCCAGATGCGGTGAAAGGGTTCCAGCATGAGGTGAAAAATGCCGGAAGCGCCTCCCCTGAGGGAGAAGGCAACTGGGCAAAATCGTCTTTCGAGGATTTGGTGCAGTACAACGATGGCTTCAAAACCAATCTGATTGGCACCCCACAGCAGATAGCCGAGCGCATCATCGCGTTAAAACACGCGGGTGTCGATTTGCTGCTGCTGGCGTTTTTGCACTTCCATGAAGAGGTCGAGTTCTTCGGTCGTGAAGTCATTCCACGGGTGCGAGAGTTGGAACGCCAGCAGAGTCTGGTGTCAGTCTGACCTCAAATATGGCGCGCGCGGCCTGCCAATAGTGCCATTACCATCTGTACCAGGGTGATGGCCAGCAACATGAACAGCGGCAGCAACCAGTTACCGCTGGCGTCATGCAGCATGCCGAAGCAGAGTGGGCCGAGCGCCGCCAGCCCGTAGCCGACACACTGTGCCATGCCGGATAGTTTCGAGGCCTGACGATGATCTTGTGTGCGCAGATTGAACAATGACAGGCTGATTACCAGGGATGCGCCTGCGCCCAGTCCCGCCAGAATCAACCACAGCAGCGACCACGAAGGCATCAGTAACAAGCCCAGCACGGCGACAAAAATAAGCAGTGAAGCGACAAAACCAATCGCGCGCTGATCACGCAGTTTCTTCAATGCGCTCATGCAGGCGAGGTTCGAGACGATGGCAACAATCTGATAGATAAACAGCATGCCGCCGGCCTCAATCTGGCTGATGCCGTTGTCCTGCGCGAAAGGAGTGAACCAGCCAATCAGGGTGTAAAACAGCAGTGACTGGCTGGCCATAAATAACGAAACCTGCCAGCCCAGTGCCGAGCGCCAGGGCGAACGGGTCACCGGGGGTGCAGCTGCTACGTGAGGTGATGCTGTGGGTCTTTTCAGGTAAGGCAGCCAGGCGAATAGCGCGATAAACGCCGGGATTAACCACACCGCCAGCGACAAGCGCCAACCGGCTGAACTGATCTCTGCCAGTGGCACCGCAATGCCCGAGGCAATACTCGCTGAAATCCCCATCACCATGGCATACAGCCCGATATAGCGTGCCGTGTGTTCAGTGAAGTCACGTTTTATCAACGGCGGCAGTAACACGTTAGCCGCGGCGATACCCGAACTGAGAATCAGCGTGCCGGCCCACATGGCATTCTCACTGCCGGTAATACGCAGCAGGGAGCCGAGGGTAATCAGCAGCAGCGATCCCCACAAACTACGCTCCAGGCCGAAGCGATTGCCAAACCAGGCAGCAGGCGGGGCTAAGGTCGCGAACATCAGCAGCGGCAAGAAGTTAATCACCCCGGCGGCACTGGCGCTCAGTCCAAAACTCAGACGAATATTTTCCAGCACCGGTCCGGTGGCGGTAATCGGCGTGCGCAGGTTAGCAGCGGTAAGCAGCAACAGGAACAGGAAAAATCCGGTGCGTTGCAGGGCAGGGTGTGGCGTAACAGCAGTATGGGACATATTTTCGCACCATAGAAATGAGGCAGCCGACGCTGCATATGGTGCGTTGATTGACGTTAACGCTTACGCAGCCGTTCACGTTGACTGAGAGCGGGCAATACTAGCGAGGGCAAGTGGGGAAGTAAAGTTACGATTAATCACATCATTATTAAAACTTCCGATATTCATCGGAAAATAACCCAAATTTTTCTGTTATTCGATTTAATTCTCTAATCCCGTCTGCGTTAAGTTGACGAAAATGAACTTTATCAATGGTGGTGTCGAATTCGTTTGGCTCTCCATCCGACAAGGATTTTTGCACAGTAACTTCCACATCTAATTCTGAACGCTTATCCATATTAATAATCCATTAAGTTAGTGTGTAGTTGATTTTTCTCAAGATGCGTCATTCTAAGAGACTTGCAACTTTACGGCTATAAATCCATCTTCGACCTATCATACTCAAACAGTCATCCACACAGAAACCGTCATCTTCGGGCATAAATTGCTGACCGCATCCTGCTCAGCAAACCCATATCTAGAAAATGTCTGCGCAGACGAATCCTTTCAGTCGTGACATCCATCACTGTGCAAAATGTAACCACCAAGATATTTCATCTTAAAGCCATCACTGTTCACATTTAACTGCGCAACCAAAGCGCGTGCCGATTATCTCGTCTCGTGCACATTTCTGACCCAACGATTCCTCTAACTTATTTCCTCGATAGCAACACTTTTTACCGACCTGCACGTTATGTCTTCCCCGACATTTCAAAAACCTACAACGACAATAATGGTGAACATAATGAAAAAAATATCAGCAGCCTTAATCTCTCTTGCCCTTTGTAGCAGCGCCTTTGCCGCTGAACCGCTCAAAATGGGCGTCGTGGTCAAAGTGGGCGGAAACGCCTGGTTCAACTCTATGGAGGAGGGCATCAAAAAAGAGGCTGCGAAAGAGGGCGTCAATGCGTGGCAGGTCGGCCCAATTGCGCAGGACCCCGCACAGCAGGTGAAAGCGATTGAAGATTTGATTGTGCAAAAGGTCGATATCATCGGCGTGGTGCCGGTCGATCCTGCTGCACTGGAGCCGGTGCTGAAAAAAGCCAAAGACGCGGGCATCAAAGTGATTGTGCATGAATCTCCAGGCCAGAAATATGCCGACTGGGATTTTGAACTGGTGGATGCCAAATCCTTTGGCGAGCGCCATATGCAGCTGATGGCGCAGTGCATGCATGAACAGGGGCAATACTCGATTATTGTCGGCAGTCTGACCATTCCTCTGCACCGTGTTTGGGCGCAGTCGGCAATTGATTATCAGAAACAGCATTACCCTAAAATGCAGCAGGTAGGCGATCTGCTTGGTACTGGCGAGTCGGTGGATGAATCGATGCGCGTCACCAAAGAGATGATGCTTAAATATCCTGATTTCAAAGGCATGATGGCCTTTGGTTCACCAGGCCCAGTGGGTGCCGGACGTGCGGTGCAAGAGCGCGGGGCCAAAGATAAAGTCTGCGTAGTGGGTGCGTACAGCCCGAATCAGGCTGCGGCTCTGGTACGGAATGGCAATATCAAAGGGGGCTATATCTGGAACCCGATGACCGCAGGCGAACTGTTTGTCAGAATTGGCAAGATGGTCGCGGAGGGAAAAACCATCACCGACGGCACCCAAATTGAAGGCATGGGCAAAATGCGCGTCGATAGCGCCAACCACACGCTGTTTGGTGACAGCCTCGAAAGTCTGGATAAAGACAATCTCCCGAAACTGATCAAAATGGGCCTGTAAGGAGTCGCCGTGAGCAGACGTAAAATCATTATTGATACCGATCCGGCGATTGGTATTCCCGGCACCGATGCGGATGACCCCATCGCTATTATGCTGGCGTTACAAGATCCGCGGCTGGAACTGCTGGCGATCACCACCGTATTTGGCAACTGCCCGCCAGCACTCGGGGCGCGCTGTGCCACACGAATTTTACAGGTTGCCGGACGCAGTGAGATTTTGGTGGCGATAGGGCAGGCGGTGCCAATGAGCGGCACCTTACCTGAACTACTGCAAAAGGAGTATCAGGGGGATCGCGGTAAAGAGGGCAGCATTGCGCTGCCGGCCTTGCAAGATTCACACTGCGGTCAGCATGCCAGCGAGTTGATTATCGATTTGGTGCGTCAGCATCCAGGCGAAATTACATTGGTGTGTATTGGCGCGCAGAGCAACCTGGCGCTGGCACTGATCAAAGCACCGGATATCGCCCCGCTAATTAAAGACGTGGTGATGATGGCGGGTGCGCTGGGCATGGATGCAAAATGGGGGCGCGGTAATATCACGCCGGTAGCCGAGTGCAACATTTGGTTTGATCCGCAGGCTGCTGACATTGTGTTCCGTTCCGGTATCCCCTTGGCGATGGTGAGTCTCGATGTCACTAACGCGGATGCGGGTTTGGTGCTGACGCGTGAACATCTGGTAGGGTTGGATGACGATAAGCCGTTGACGCAGTTGTTTAAGCAGGTATGCGCCTGTTACTTCGATGCACCGATGTTTGACTGGTCAGAAGGCTGTGTGCTGTACGATCCGCTTGCGGTTGCCGTGGCGGCTGATGCTCAGGTTGGCGCTTTCGAGGCCATGGCTATTGGTATCGAAACCCAGGGGCGGCTAACCGTCGGGCAAACGGTGCCACTGCGTGATGCACCTGTTAACGTGCAAGTCTGTACACAGATTGATGGGCATAAAATCGTCAGTGAGATTGTGAACATCATCACCGGGTGATCCGAAGCGGCGCAATTTATTACACGATAAATCGCGCCGCGACCCTCTTTTAAACCCACATTAACTTGCATCACAGCCTATCCGCGTCCACCTTTAAAGCCTCGGTTCAAAACAAATGGACGCACCATGCTTTGGTTATGGAATACGCTGATTCTGCTGGCAGCAGTGGTTGTGATGGAAGTGATTGCGGCGCTGTCGCACAAATACATCATGCACGGTTGGGGCTGGGGTTGGCACCTCTCGCACCATGAACCCCATGACGGCAAGTTTGAACTCAACGATCTCTACGCCGTGGTGTTTATGCTGATGGCGATTGCGCTGATCTATATCGGCGTGAACGGCGTTTGGCCACTGCAATGGATTGGGGCGGGGGTCACGGTTTACGGCGCACTCTATTTTATGGTGCACGATGGCCTGGTGCACCAACGCTGGCCATTCCGCTACATTCCGCGCAAGGGCTATCTTAAGCGTTTATACATGGCGCACCGCATGCATCATGCGGTGCGTGGGCGTGAAGGTTGTGTCTCGTTTGGCTTCCTCTACGCGCCGCCGCTGCACAAATTGCAGGCGGCGTTGCGTCAGCGCCATAAACCTCTCAACGCGGACGCTGCCACAAGCCGTCCGGACGCACCGCCGGACGAGACAAGCGTGAAGTAAGCGCCAATCCGGCGCCTTTCACCAGCAGCGCCAGTTTCTCGCTGCTGGTGGTGCGCTGTCTGGCATCCCACGCGTGCGCACCTGCATGCTGCACCTTCACACCGATCTCCCGATAGACGCCACGCGCGGTGGCAATCGCCCATGCCGAGCGCAACGGCAAACCCGGCAGGCCCGCACGCGCAGAGAGGTAATAGGGCTCGGCTTCACTAACCAGCCGAGCTGCCAGGGGGGCCAGCGCCGCACGATGCTGGGGATCCGCGAGGTCTTTACCGGCCAATCCGGTTTGATCCAGCCAACTTTGTGGCAGATAGCAGCGCCCATTCTGCGCATCTTCAACAATATCCCGTGCAATATTCGTGAGCTGGAAGGCGAGGCCCAGGTCGCAGGCACGATCCAACACCGCTTCGTCGCGCACACCCATAACACGCGCCATCATCAGACCCACCACGCCAGCCACGTGATAGCAGTAACGCAGCGTATCATCGAAGCTGGCGTAGTGTTCTTCGCGTGCATCCATCGCGAATCCTTCCAGATGGTCGAAAGCCAGCTGCGGCGGCAATTGATGGATCAGCGCGACTTCCTGAAACGCCTTGAAGGCGGGCTCATCCATGTGTGCACCGCTATAGGCGCGGCGGGTTTCAATTTGCAGATGCAGCATGCGCGCCTGAGCATCTTCAACCGGGTGTTGTGTGCCGCCTTCGCCCAGCGTCTGGCCATCAATCACATCATCGCAGTGGCGACACCAGGCATACAGCATCAGGGTGCTGCGTCGCGTGGGGGCGTCAAACAGTTTGGCGGCAGTGGCGAAACTCTTCGAGCCCACCGCCATGGTCTGGGTCACCTGTTCCAGTAAGGGTTGACGGTTCATCCGGCGAGGTCCTCCAGCATCAGCTGGGCGGTGGCTTTGGCCGAACCGATCACGCCCGGCACGCCCGCGCCAGGATGGGTTCCGGCTCCCACCAGATAGAGATTGGCGATATCAGCATCACGGTTATGCGGGCGGAACCAGGCACTTTGCGTCAAAATCGGTTCAAGCGAAAACGCCGAGCCATGATGGGCGTGCAGCGTGTCGCGGAAATCAAAGGGGGTAAACATCTGGTGTGTCACCAGCTGTTGACGTAATCCCGGCATATGGTGCTCCTCCAGATAAGCAAAAATGCGATCGCGTAAACGCGGTCCTTCCTGTTGCCAGTCGATGGCGGCGGTACCGAGATGCGGCACCGGCGCTAATACGTAAAAGCTACCGCAGCCCGCGGGTGCCAGCGACGGATCGCTGGAGCAAGGGGCATGCAAATAGAGCGAAAAATCATCCGAAAGCTGGCTGCTGTTGAAAATCTCGTCGATCAACTCGCGATAGCGCGGGCCAAAGCAAACGGTATGGTGCGCCAGCTGGGAATGCGGGTGATTCAGACCGAAATAGAGTACAAACAGCGAGTTACTCATGCGCTTACGTTTCAACGTGGCGGCCCGTCTGCGCGCCGCAGGATGACCCTGCAGCAAACGGTCATAGGTGTGGACCACATCAGCGTTAGACGCCACCGCAGCGGCAGTAAAACGGCGGCCATCTTTCAACTGCAGGCCGCTGATGCGGTTGCCTTCTGTTTCCAGTTGACTCACTTCGGCATTCAGCAACAGTTCACCGCCGAGATCGGTAAACAGGCGCGCCATACCGGCAACTAACGCGCCAGTGCCGCCGCGCGGAAACCACACGCCCCACTCACGCTCAAGCGCATGAATTAAGGTATAGATCGAGGACGTTGCAAAAGGATTACCGCCGACCAGCAGCGAATGAAAAGAGAAGGCCTGGCGCAAATGGTCGTCCTGAAGGAATTTGGCCACCATGCTATACACGCTGCGCCATGCCTGTAATCGACCAAGTTGCGGCCCGGCGCGCAGCATGTCACTGAAATGCAGAAACGGCACGGTGCCGAGTTTCAGATAGCCCTGCTGGAACACCTCGCGTGAATAAGCCAGAAACTGACGATATCCTGCAACGTCTGCCGGATTAAACGCGGCAATCTGCTTTTCCAGTTGCGGTTGGTTATTGTCGTAATCGAGCTGCTTACCATCCTCCCAGCACAATCGATAGAAAGGGGTGACCGGCATCAGGTCGACGTAATCGCTCAATGATTTCCCGGCGAGGGTAAACAGCGCTTCAATCGCAGTGGGATCGGTGACCACTGTCGGACCGGCATCAAAAGTGAAGCCCTGATCCTGCCAGGCATAGGCGCGTCCGCCCGGTTTATCACGCTGTTCCAGCAAGGTGGTGGGAATGCCCGCGGCCTGCAGGCGAATGGCGAGTGCCAGCCCACCAAAGCCCGCGCCAATCACATAGGTGCGTTTCATTATTTCTTCCCTGGTTTATTAGAAGAGGTCATCAACAGTGCACGTACCGCTTCGACGATGGGTACCGGCGGTTTGCCACACAAAATGCGCGCTTTGTCGGCAAGGCGCAGTTGCCCGGCATAGAAGCGGCTGATTAATCCGGGATCAAGTTGGTAAAAGCGTTGCATCACACGCCAGCGTTGCTCGGGGCGTCCGGCAAGAAACAGCATCCGGTTGAGCGCACGGAAAAAGCGCTGCGTCTGCCAGTGCTGGCGCGCAAAGGCTTCAATCTGTTGGCTGAGTGTGGCGGCGTCACACGGGAGCAGATTGGCAATGGTGTCAGCCAGCACCACCGCCGTCGGTAGCGAATAGCCGGTGGTGGCATGAAACAAACCGGCACGCAGACCGCTGCAGGGCTGGCCGTGCTGCTGTTGCCAGAAGGCATCGATATCACCGATTAAGGTGATCGGTAGCGATCCGCGCTCCTCGCGCAATAACATGCCCAGGTCCCAGTGATGTGTTTGCGCATATTCAGCAATATTCTGGCGCGTTTTATCCTCTGCTAAGGTGGGGTGATTGATGTAGTGCGTATCCTCAATCAACAGGCGGTCAACGCCGAGCGGCAGGGTGTAAACAAAGCGATAGCCCTGCTGCTGATCAACGGTGGCATCCATCAAAATGGGCTGGGTGAGTCCGTGTGGCTTTTTCAGATGCCACTCCTGCCCGATAAAGGCCTGATAGCCCAGTTGCAGGTGTGGCGTATGTTGTAAACCACGACCATCGATCACTACGGTGGCATTCATAACCTGCCCGTTCGCCAGCGTCACCTGAGTAGGTTTAACCTCTTTCACCGCACACTCAGTTCTGAGATCATCACCAATAGCTTGATACAGCTGTTGGGCAAAATCAGCGGAGGCAATGGAACAATAATCACCGCTGAAATTGCGACGTAATGCTGGAAAACGCACCTGATAGCCGGACCATTGATGCGAGACGAGCGGCTGAACCCACTGCCACTGTTGCGCATTGAGATCATGCTGATGGAATGACCAGGTGTGGTTGCCCGCGGGATGGGTGTGGCTCTCCAGCATCAGAATGTGCAACTGCGGTTGCCGCTGGCGCAGGCGCAACGCAATCAGCCCATTTGCCAGACCGGCCCCAACGAGAATGACATCATAGTGATCTCGCATCAGGTCGCCTCCGCCAACACCACGCGTTGCTGGCCCAACGCCTGCTCCACAATATCCGCCGCCCGTTCACATCCTCCTGCACCTTGTAGCTGAGTCTGAATCGCAGACAGGCTTAATACCTCACCCTCGTCAGCCAGCAGATGTTGCAGATGCTGTTCCAGTTGCTGGACGCGACTGAAACGCGATGCGCGACGGCCGACACCGTGCCACTCTATACGTGCTGCCACGCCCGGTTGGTCAAACGCCAGCGGTATCGCCAGCATCGGCGTGCCACATTCCAGCGCTTCAAGCGCACTGTTCAGGCCAGCATGGGTGATGAACAACCGCGCATGCTGCAAAGCTGCGCGTTGATCGAGAAAATCGGTGACCCAGGCGGCACCCGCCTGCTGTAACTCAATGGCTTGCTGCGGAGTTAAGCCGCCGCAGTGCGCAATCACCAGCGAAAGGCGCTGGTGGCGGCATGCTTGCGCCAGATGGAGAAACAGACGGAAACGCTGCCCTTGCAGCGTGCCAAAAGAGGCATAAACCACCGGATGCGGCAGATCGGGCCAGGGGGCGCTCAGCGCTGCCTGCGCGAAGGGTGCGCGTAACAGGCCCACCGCGTGAAAACTGGCGGGAAGATGCTGACGCGGGAAGTCAAACGCAGGCACGATCTGGCTGATTTGCGCCAGTGGAGACAAGCATTGATGTAATCCGTGCCGTTCCGGTAAACCAAAGCTGCGCGCATGATGGGCGATAACCTCCCCGTGGCGCTGCATAATCCGATCATAGATATCCTGGCTGGCCTGAAAGCGGTGCAATGCCTTCTCATCCTGGCCAAAACGAAACGGCATCACGGGCAGCGGAATACCCGCTTCGCGGTTGACGGGCAATGCGCAAGCAACCGAGACAAAAGGCAGTTGCATCGCTTCGGCTACCAGTCCGCCCGCGGCCTCCATCTGGTCGGCAATCACACCATCAATCTGTAAGGCTCTAAAGCGTGCGGGCAGTTCACGACACAGCATATCGGTACTGGCAGCGATATCGCCGATCACACGAAACAGTGACAGCGGTGAGGCCAGATGATGCAGCACGGCTGCCAGTGAACCCTCCGGATGTGAGCGTTCTCCCACTGGCGCAAAATTGATGCGTGAGTCGCTTAACAGGCTGTGCGCATCGGCCTGCTGGAAAAAAGTGATGCGATGGCCGCGCGCCACTAAAATCTGCGACAACGCCTGCAGCGCATGGAAATGGCTGTAGAGCGGTGGCGCAATCACGGCATAGTGCCCCATCGGCGGTGCCGCGATCAGTGAAACATCGCCAACTGTTGGTTAAACAGGGCGTGCATATATTGGCGAGTCGCGATACCGCGATGACAGGCGCAGGCCAGGTGGGCATCGGCACTGCGCAGGTGATCGCGTAAGCGGCGTTCTGCGCCTTCTGCGCCCAGCATCTGCACCAGCGTGGATTTGCCCTGATCCTGATTGATGTCTTTACCCGTGTGTTTGCAACCGTCTGCCAGATCGTCAAGCAACTGAAAAGCCTGCCCCAAATCCTGCGCAAAATAGCTGAGTTTCTGGCGCATCTGTGGTGTGGCATCGGCAGCGATGGCCGCCATTTGCAGCGTGGCGCGGAACAGTACGCTGGTTTTCAGTTCATTGGTTATGGCAATGGCTTCCGGGCTGCGCTGTTGCGCGCCTTGGTGCAAATCCTGGAATTGCCCTTGCACCAGGCCTTGTAATCCAACCGCTGACGAGAGTTCGGCGATGGCTTGCGATTTTTGCAGCGGCGGTAAACCTGGCGCAATGGCAATCACTTCAAACGCCCGGCTGAGTAGGGCGATAGCGGCCAGAATCGCGACGCTTTCACCAAATTCGCGATGCACGGTAGGGCGACCACGTCGCATCTGCGCATTGTCCATCGAGGGAATATCGTCGAGGATCAGTGAGGCGGCGTGCACCATCTCTACCGCGCAGGCCAAATCGAGAAGGCCGCGCTCGCTGGCATTACACCCCATATCTTGTGCCGCCAACAGCAGCAGTAAAGGACGAATACGTTTACCCGGCGCCAGTGCCCCGGCGCGCATCGCCGCACGCACCTGATCGGTTTGCTGGCCCGCGGGAAGTAATTGCTCCAGGTGCGCCTGCAAAGTCAGGTGCAATTGGCTGAGTTCATTTTCCTGGTCTGCTGTGATGTCGACATGGGCGGTCATAGTGGCTTTCCATGGTTAGTTGAATTGTTATGGTTTTTTTAATTAACCGTAGACTGCGTAAGGTGAGTTCGCCACCGGGCGCACAGGTTAGATAGCGTGATTGACTCTCTCGTCGTGTCGACCCGTTATATTTTTAAGGCGCAATGAATACTATTTTCCGCGTGATCCTATTAGCGAAATAAGTAACAGCGGTGCCGTAACATCAATTACTCCGGTAGGCTGGTGAGTAATGACTCTCCATTCGGGAAAAATAAAATGAGCACTACGCAACCACAAATTCTGATTATTCAGCCGCTGATGCCGCAATTGGATGCCAAACTCTCACAGCATTTCCAGTGCCATCGTTTATATGACTATCAGGATCCCGCACTGTTTCTTCAGCGACAGGGAAAAGATATTCAAGGGATCGTGACGCGTGGTGATGTGGGTGTGGAAACGGCCATTCTGGAACAGCTGCCCGTTTGCAAAGCGATTGCCGTATTTGGTGTTGGCACCGACCGCATCGACCTGCGTTACACCACTGATCATGGCATTCAGGTCAGCATTACCAGCGATATTCTCACTGACGATGTGGCCGATCTCGCCATGACGCTGACGCTGGCCTTCTCACGTAACCTGGTGGCGAATCACCTGTTCGCGCGGTCAGGAGGATGGGAAAGCACCGGTGCGTCACTGGCCACCAAAGCCAGCGGAAAACGTATGGGTATTGCGGGTTTAGGTGCGATTGGACTGGCGATTGCACGGCGTGCCGAGGCGTTCGGCATGGAGATTGCATACACAGCGCGCAGCACCAAAGATGTGCCTTACAAACGCTGTGACAACATTGAGCAGCTGGCCGCATTCAGCGATTTTCTGGTGCTGTCGTTGCCGGGTAGCCCGGAAAACCTTCAGCTGGTGGATGCCAGGGTACTGGCCGCTTTAGGGAAAGAGGGCGTGCTGATTAACATCGCGCGCGGTACGGTGGTCAATGAAAACGATCTGATTCAGGCGCTGCAGCAAGGCACCATTAAAGGTGCAGCACTGGATGTCTTCGCACAGGAACCGGTTATTCCTGCAGCGCTGTGTGAGCTCGATAATGTGCTATTAACCCCGCACATTGCCAGCGCTACCCATGAAACGCGTGAAGGCATGGCAAATAATGTACTGGAGAATATGCTGGCCTTTTTCTCAACTGGAAAAATGCTGACAGCAATATAATTTAATTTTCTGGTGGCAGAAGATTTTCTTATATTCACCGCAATGATTGTTATTTAACCATTGCAATTTCACTCTACTGAAGTTGTTATGATTATGGCCATTTAACCGGGAGCCATTCATGACAACTCAAAAGATTGCAATTATTGGCGGCGGCGTCATCGGATTAGCGGTGGCGCGCGCGCTGGCGTTGCAAGGCGTTCAGGTCACCCTGTTCGAACAACAGCATATCGGTGCAGGCACCAGCAGCACCACCTTCGCCTGGGTTAACTCCAACGGCAAGCAACCGCTCAGCTATCATCAGCTCAATGCGCTGTCGATGGAAGAACACGTCAAATTACAGCTCACTCAGCCAAATGGCCTGCGCTGGCTGGAAACCTGCGGTACCTGGGAATGGGCCGCAGAAGGTGAGGCCCAGCAGCGCCTGCTGCAACGCGCCACGTCACTGCAATCGCTGGGCTATCCGGCGCGCGAAGTTACGCCCGATCAGTTGCAACGTGAAATTCCTGAATTGCGGCGGAAAACGGTCAGCGGCGCGGTGTGGCATTTTCCAACCGAGTCGGTGCTGCATCCGGCGCTGTATCTGGCGCGGCTTTGGTCTGAAGCGCGTGCTCATGGCGTAATTCTGCAGCAACATCAGGCTATCCAGCGCATCGCGGAACAGGCTGATGGCGTCACGTTGCACCTTGAGAACGGCGAGCAGTGGCAGGGTGATCGTGTGGTGGTTGCCACCGGACGCTGGGCCAATCAACTGTTAAACACCCTCGATGTCGACCTGGCACTGCTCGACACCAGTAAGCCGAATGCCGTGGCCTGCAGTTTCCTGGCACGTACCGCACCGCAGCCGCTTTCTCTGGGTGCCAACCTGATAGCGCCGCAACTGAACGTGCGGCCAGATGGCGGCGGGCGCTTGCTGTTACAAGCGCTGGAACTAGATGATTTGGCCGATCCTGCCGCGCCGCCTTCCACACAAAGCGCCATTGCCGAGCAGTTTCGTGAACGCTATCAATCCCTGTTTGCGGATGCCGGTGAATTGCAGATTGAAAAGATCGTCGTGGGTCAACGTGCACGCCCAGCGGATGGCTTACCGGCGATAGGCTACGTCACATCAGAGCAGCGCGTTTATGTTGCGGTCACACACAGTGGTATTACGCTGTCGCCCTTGATTGGCCGGCTGGTGGCTGAGGAGTTGGTACAAGATCATGCCAGCGATCTGCTCGCCGATTTCCGCCCTCAGCGGCTGATGGGGAGAAGCGCCGGTGATTTCGCGCCGATTAAGCGTAATTTCCCAGCGGCACAATAAAGCCATTTTCTGAAATAATGATATTTTTGTGCCATTTTTGCGGGTGGGCTCGGGTTTGTTTGTTGCAAGTATGTTATTACTGAAGGCAATCAACACAGTATTCACTCTCAAGGAGGCAGTATGAAAATCGGTATTGTGGGTTACGGCACGGGCGGGAAAAATTTCCATGCGCCTTTTATTGAAGCAGCACAAGGACTGGAACTGGCGGGAATTGTGGCGCGCGCGCCTGCCACCATTGCGAAAGTGAAAGCTGATTTCCCAGACGTACCGATTTACGCCAGCCTGACCGAGATGCTGGCTGCTGGCATCGATATCGTTACCATCACCACACCACCTCAAACCCGACGCGAGTTGGTATTAGAAGCGATTGCCGCCGGTGTGGCGGTGATCGCCGATAAGCCGTTTGCGCCGGATGCCAAAACCGGCCGTGAGTTGGCGGCAGCAGCACAGGCCAAAGGCGTGGTGCTAGGGGCCTACCACAACCGTCGTTTTGATGCGGATTTGCAGACGCTAAAACAGTTGATTGAACAGCAGCGGTTAGGGAAGGTCTGGCGGTTGCACAACCGTATGGATCTGGATGAACCGCAAACGCTGGAAGGTGGACCCACCGGTGGGCTACTGCGTGATATGGGAAGCCATCTGGTCGATCAGGCTATCTGCTTGCTGGGACCGGTGAAGAGTGTTTACGCCCAGTTAGATCGCGTTGAGGTGGCCGAAGGGACCACGGATGCCAGTTTTGTCCTTACTCTGACACATCAGAACGGCAGCCATTCTCACGTCTCATCCAGCAAAATCAATTACCTGGTAGCGCGCGAGCTGCGCGTCTATGCCGAAAAAGGCAGTTTCACCTCCTACGGCACCGACGTTCAGGCGCAGGCGATCTTCGCTGGTAAGCGTCCGGCTGATGATTTAGCCGGTTGGGGCTATGAGGCAGAGGCAAACTGGGGGACGTTGAATACAGAGCAGGGCAGCGAGCGTGTGCCCTCCGCACAAGGCGCCTATCATGCTTACTACGAAGCCTTTGCCGAGGCGGTTCGGCAGGGTACGCCGCCACCAGTCACCGCTGAGCAAGCAATAGAAGTGCTTGCCGTGCTGGATGCCGCTTTTATCAGCGCACGCGAAAATCGTGTGGTGGATGTCGCTTAAACCCGGAGCGCTGCCTGCGGGTGGCGCTATTTTCCTTCCTTGATGCAGCCCTGCTAGAATACCCGCCTCAAAAATTGAATCTCAGGTTGTTGTTGTGTCGAATTTAACCTTCCGAAATGCCACCTTAGCTGATGTTGATCGTTGCTACACCATTGAAACCGAAGCCTATGAAGGTGATGAAGCAGCCACACGCGAGAAAATCGCCACGCGTATTGCGCAGTATTCGCAAGGCTTTATCTGTCTGGAGATCGCGGGCGAGGTCGTGGGCTTCATTAATGCTGGCTGTGCCTGGGATGTGGTGATGTCCGATGAGGCGTTCAAAGAGCTGATTGGACACGATCCCGCGGCACCCAATGTGGTGATTATGTCGGTGGTTTTAGACCCGGCGTATCAAGGGAAAGGCTATGCCTCGCTGATGATGCGCCATTTCATTGACACCATGAAGCAGATGGATAAACAGACCATCCATCTGATGTGCAAAACCCGCCACGTGGATTTGTATAAGAAGTTCGGTTACCAGTACATCAAACCTTCAGAGTCGGATCACGGTGGTATGGCGTGGCATGAGATGCTGATGACGTTGTGATAACCGGAAATTAGCTGACGGGGTGAGCTAGCTTTCGAGCGCTGCCTGAATGACAGCGTCCATTTTCTCTGGAGTGGTGAATGGTGCAAAGCGCTTGATCGGTTTACCATCGCGTCCGATCAGAAACTTGGTGAAGTTCCATTTGATGCGCCCGCCCAACACGCCAGGCAACTCATCCTTCAAATAACGAAATATCGGGTGTGCCGCAGCGCCGTTGACCTCCACTTTCCCGAACATCGGAAAGCTCACGCCGTAGTTGATATGACAGGTCTGCGCGATATCATCGGCACTGCCGGGTTCCTGCTTACCGAACTGATTGCAGGGAAAACCCAGGATCACCAGACCCTGGGCGGCATATTTCTTGTAGAGCGCTTCAAGGCCCGCGTATTGTGGTGTGAATCCACAATGGCTGGCGGTATTCACCACCAACACCACTTTGCCCGCATAATCGGCCATAGCGATGGACTGTCCACGCAGGCTAGTGGCATCAAGTTGATAAAAGGGGCTCATGTGGTGATCCTCAAGCTGAAGCGGTTCGGTGTAACAGATTACTCGAAGAACACCATGATTTTAAGCAGTGAGATCCTCGGACACTTAATCCTGCTGCAAATCGGCAATAGCCCGCTGCAGGTGCTCCAGAAACGCCTTCACTTTAACCTTTAAATATTTTCTGCCGGAATACAGTGCATATAACACCAGCTCCTCGGGTTCGCGGTCACAGTCATCCGCGTAGAAGGTTGGAAGAGAATTCGCTACAAAGATTTTTTCTGACCAATCTGAACCCTTATTACCAGCATCCAATATTTCGGCTGCTGAACTCAGCCGGTTCTGGATGCAAGGTTTAAGCCGGTATCCAACCTGTTAATATTGTTTCGTTAATTCCACAGAGTCTTAGCCATATTTTATTTGCGCAGCAATTGTTGAAGTCTCTTTTGCTGCCATTGTCTAATTAGTCCATTAAACAAAAACATCCTCATGCCTCTCACCGCAATTAGCGCAAACCAGATAGCCGCCACCCATAGCGACCAGTAATTTGCTGGAGAGGTGAAGTGATTAAGTATGAACAGCAGCAAGCACACTACAGCGCCTTAATGATTGAGCGGTAAAATAGGCCCTCTTCGACAATCCTGTTTCTCGTTTCGGTTATGCGCTGATCGAGTGCGTTGTCGCTGACATTATCTGGTGCAGAAATATCTGCCACGGTTACTTCAAACACGGCGGCCAAAGCACTCAATGTTTCCAGACTTGGCTGATCACCGTTTTCGACCCGCTGAATAGTTCGTGTGCTTAGCCCGGACAATTCAGCAAGCTGTTCCTGCGACCAGGCGCGCTTAAGTCGCAGCGCCTTAAATTTATTCGTGTCACTCATTGCCCCTCTCCATGCATTTAGTCGTCAGAGGGCATAGTTACCGTAGTTGGTATGTCACACCACGATCAAAACCCGACAACAACCTGACACCCGTGTGACAGGACTTATTTGAGATATCGTAAGGTAACTTGAAATGAGCATTTTCTTCACCCCATTCTCAATCCATAGCGCTCAGGGTTCGGAAATCTTTCTCGCCAATCCATCGACTGGCAAGGTGCCAACAAGGACGTACCGATCACTGTTAAAACTAAATTAAGCCTGAAATCGTCAAGGGTGATCAGAGGTCTTTTCTAAGAAATACACGGCTGGTTCCCTCAGGCAGACAAGGTATTTCGCCGAAGCGCTGCCAGCCGTTTTTTTCATAGAACGCAGGTGCCTGGAAAGTAATCGTATACAACACGGCAGTTTTACATCCTCGTTCTCTGCCTTCATCTTCAACACATTTTAGGATCTGACTTCCTATGCCTTTTCCTCTGATTTCAGGGGGAAGATAGACCAGATCGATAAATAAAAGTCCGAGATAGGTGCGGCCCAGCATTCCACCCAGTACAACCCCATGCTCATCCCGAACTACGACGGCGAGGGGTTTATTTTCGTTAAATCCAACGGCCTCATCATTGTATTGATTAAGTCCTGATTCAATCGGTAACGCGAACTCAGGGGTGATTGAGTCCGAGACTTCAATATTCAGCACATTCATGGCGACACTCCTTTTACACCAAAATTTGTAATCCAGGCTCTGCTGCCGGCCTAATAACGTACTAAGCCGCCATCTACGGCGTACTGACTGCCAGTGACGAAAGAAGAATCATCGGAAAGCAGAAATAGCGCGACAGCAGCCGCTTCCTCTGCGGTACCCGCCCGACCCAGCGGCACCTGACTGACCACAAAATCTTCAAACTCTTGGCGTGAAGCTTCCGGCATGAAATGCCTGAAGTTCGTTTCAATCGGGCCCGGCACGAGGGTATTGGCACGGATACCCCGTTCAGCCAGCGCGGCAGCCCAACTTTTCACCATCGCGATAACGGCACCTTTGGTTGCAGCATACAGACTTGTCATCGCCGCGCCTTCATATGCCGATGAGGAAGACGTGACCAACACGGAAGCGCCAGCATTGAGGGTATCAGAGAGGGCCGCAAGTTGTAGCATTGGCCCCCGGACGTTGGCATTCATCATGCGATTAAACGCATCGGCGGTTACTGATTCAGGGGAGCCGACTTCGGCAAATCCTGCATTAAGCCAAAGTCCATCAAGCGAGCCCCAGTTGTGGATTGCCACTTGTAGCTCACTGATATCGGATTCGCTGGCCGCATCATTTTTGAGGATCAGTGACGTTTCAGGCAATAGCGCACGGGCGCGTTGCAGTCGTTCTTCATTCAGCCCCGTGATGGCAACCAAGCCACCTTCATTCACGATGCGTTGAGCGCCAGCCAGGCCCATGCCGCTGGTGCCGCCAGTAATGAGAATGCGTTTACCTTGAAACCTTTCCATGATTGCTCCTGTCCGGTTTTAAAAACTGCACTTACCTTACGCAACATCATGATAGGCCGTCATCTGTTTCGTTCGGTAACGAAGAGAGGGGGGATGGTGCTCTCCTGGTGGAAAGCTGGCAAAAGGTCGGGTTTGAAGGACAGCTAAGAGCGAACAGCAGACATTACTAACAGCGTTTTAAGTGAAACACGGGGTTCTGGTCAGCACCGCATTACAATACGTATCCGCACTATTTCAGTTAAAAGCGGAGAAACGTTCGGCAACCCAGTCGATAAATAATCTGAGTCTGACGTTAAGCTGCTGAGTGGGCGGATAGATGATGGAAATTGGAATTCGCAAATTGGTCATTTCATCCATGACGGTCACCAATTGCCCAGAGCGAAGAAATCGATCTGCTACGGACGCATGTGTCTGGCCTACACCCAGCCCACAGGTAAGCATATTAATCTGAGACGCACTGTCATTTGCCGCTATGTCGAAACGGACGATATGCTTTTCATTACCCCGGTTACGAAACCGCATTGGCCACACTTCTCCGGTCGCCGCGCTGAAATACCCAACAATCTTATGATTGTTTTCCAGATCGGCGAGACTCTCGGGTACGCCGTAGCGGGCAAGATATTCCGGGCTGGCACAGGTAATTAATCGATCTTTGAAGAGTGTTTTGGCTTTCAGCGAAGAATCGGCAAGCTCACCGGCGCGTATGACACAATCCACTCCCTCTTCAATAAGATTTACGGGGCGATCTCCCACGCCAAACGCGAGCTGAATATCCGGGTAACGCTCCCTGAACTCTTCAAGCATCGGAATTAGCACAAAGCCTGCCATTGAAGAGTGCAAATCTATGCGAAGCCGTCCCTTTGCAGCAGTTCCCATGTCTCGCATGTCAGCTTCGGTTTCATCTATTTTAGTGACGAGCCTGCTGATGCGCCGGTAATACTCCGCACCTTCTGTCGTCAGAATGACAGATCGGGTTGTTCTCTGAATAAGCCTTACACCCAGATGATTTTCGAGATCGCGCAGCGCTTTGCTGGCTGTTGAACGTGGCATTCCAAGGTGAGCAGCCGCTTTGGTAAAAGAACGTGTTTCAACGATACGCTGAAAGGTTCGTATGGCGATGAGATGATCCATGAGTTGAGCTTCCTCTAAATGTTCTATTGTGCATATCAGTGGAAACAGAAAACATTTTTAGAGGGATTATCTTACCGTTTTTTGCCGTTATTCTGCAGCCATCACGTTTTATCTAAGGAGATAAGTTTTATGTCTGCATCACAAGAGAAGCTGGCTGCGCTTCTGGAGCAACGCTACGGTAAATCCCAGCAGATACCCGATAACATTATCTGGACACCACAGGTTGAGGCGATGCTGAGCCACAAATCTGTACGTACTTTCTTGCCGGATTCCTTACCTGATGGCGCACTGGAGACTATGGTGGCCGCTGCCCAGTCAGCATCTAATTCATCAAATCTGCATCAGTGGAGTGTGGTCGCCGTAACTGACCGGGAGCTGAAGCAGAAAATCTCCGATACGGTAGCCCGCACTGTGCCAACTGATCGCATCCCATATCTTGAAGAAGCGCCGGTACTACTGCTGTGGGTAGCTGACTTATTCCGTGGGGCGGAAATTACTAAAGAGAAAGGCGGAGACCCCTTCGTTTTTGACTACCTCGACTCGTTTTTGATGGCATCCGTAGATGCCTCTCTGGCAGCGCAAAATGCCGCATTAGCTGCAGAGTCTTTGGGGCTTGGCATTGTCTTTATGGGGATGATGCGTAACGCAGCAAAAGAGGTGGCGGAGATTATCAATTTGCCTCAGCACAGTTTTGCTACCTTTGGCATGGTCGTCGGCAAACCGGACAGTAGTCGCACAAGCAGCATCCGTCCGCGCCCAGAGCAACCCGTAGTGTTGCACTATAACCAGTACGATCGTGAGCGTTACCGCGACCATATTGAAAACTATGAGAAAGTGTTCCTTGATTTCAGGACTGCTCAGTCAATGAAGCCTAAAGTCTGGCAGGATAGTGTCTATGAATCTGCGACCAGCATGGACTATATGGGCGGAAGAGAGAATCTGCGCGAAACAGTGCAGGCTCGCGGCTTTAAACTGCAATAACCCCTTTTTTCCCGCCAGTTGCAGTCATGCTCTGGCGGCAAACATCACTGCTAGCTGATAATTAAGCGACCTGCTCGTGTAGTTATCTACTTCCGCTCCTGGCACGAAGCTGCCCATCAAGACGTTAGGTTGGGGCAGCCATGAGCGAAGCGGAGGTCTGCAGTTTTCTTGCTACAAATGGAAAATAGAGCATTGCTCAACCTCGAACAGGTCAAAGCTGAAACACTGCCACAACAAATAATGTTCATTGAGCCAGCCTCGCTCATGAGTTCTATTTTTCCCCGGCTTGAAGGTAAATCAGGCTCTCCTCCGGAAACAGGGGGCTATGAGATGTTAGCCAGTTCAGTAGCATTTCGACGTTTTGCTTTATGGCAGAATTTTTTGGCCACACCAGATAATATCCGTCTCCGGTTGCCACTGCCTCCGGAAAAGGCAGGCAAAGCAGACCACTTCTTATCGCGTCAGTGCTCAGGAGTAGGTCGCCGACCGAAATGCCGTGTCCGCTCAGGGCGGCAAGATTTCCCTGTTCCAGCGTGTCGAATACCTTCCCTCCACTGATGCTCAGTCCCGCAAAATGTCCCGTCTTCTTAAGCCACCTCCGCCAGTCACGACGGTCCGGAGACGGATGAATAAGCTCGCAGTCAGGAAGAGACTCCCGGGCTTTGACAAGCATCGCAGGAGAACAGACGGGTATCAGCCACTCGCTGAAAAGCAGCCTGCTCTCTGTCCCTTCACCAAAATGACCGTTACCGAGCAGAATTGCACAGTCGTAGGGCTCGCGGCTGAAATCTACCTCATCCGTGTCCATCCAGACGCTGGTTATCTCGACCCGGGGGGTAGGATGGTTTTTGCGGAAATCGTTGAGCACGTCAAGAAGCCATCGCATGGTCAGCGTTGAGGGGGCTTTGAGACGCAAAAGTTGGCTGTGACTTCTGAAGGCATTGCAGGCCCGCTCTATGCTCATAAACCCCTCAGTAAGCTGTCCCGCGAGGGTGCGTCCCGCCTCATTCACTTTAACGCGCGGCCCGTTTCGCTCGAAAAGCTCACATTCAAACCACGCTTCAAGCGTACGGATGTGCCTGCTGACCGCACCCGGCGTTATATTGAGTAAATCTGCAGCTTTACTGAAGGAGTTCAGCCGTGCGGCAGCTTCAAAAGCGCGCAGAGCATAAAGAGGGGGTAATGACATCAGAAACTCCAATGTGAGTTTTGCTCACATTAAGCGTGAGTTTTATCCGTTTTTCAACCGCTCTACGTGAGTGAATAATCCTGTCCGAAAAAGTTAATGGATAAATCTGGGCAAGCGTGCCGTCTAGATCTTCAACATACCTAAGGAAAAAACGCCGTAATGAATGTGCCCCTCCTGAGCACCTATATCATTTCAGTAATGATGCTGCTTTTCACGCCTGGCCCGGTTGTGGCGCTCATCACCGGTACCGCTGCCCGCTATGGATATCGGAGCGCATTTGCCACTGCTGTTGGCACAAACGGGGCTTCCCTCATGCTTATCGCTGTGGCCACACTGATGCTGAAGGGGGTGATTTCTCAGTCTCCGGTCTGGCTGAGTTTTCTCGGACTGGCAGGTTGTGTTTATATCGGATATGCGTCACTGCACAGTCTGTTCAGCACTCCCGAGGCAGGAACAACGGATACCGGGACAGCTGCGCAGAGCCGGGGAAGTTTTCTTCGCGGCTTTGTTACGGGAGTGTCTAACCCGAAAGACATCCTCTTTTTTGTTTCTTTCTTTCCTCAGTTCATTGCCGTCACGCAGGATTTCACTACCAGTATTCTGACGCTGAGTCTGGTCTGGATGATTTTCGACTTTGCCATCCTGACGATCTACATCCTGTCCGTGAAAAAATGGATGCCAGCAAGGCATAACAGGAAAATAGCAATGACGTCATCGCTCTTTTTGCTTGCCGTGGCAGGATGTGGGCTTGTTTATAACGTTATTGAGATAACTCACAGTCGGCACTAATAGAGGATGTTGACCAACTTCTCAAAGATGTTGTTTCAGGCTGGGAAGCACCTCACCAGCTTGCCTGCATAATCGGGCATAGAGATGGGCTGTCCACGCAGGCTTGTGGCATCAAGTTGATAAAAGGCGCTTATTAAGACACAACCAGAGATCGCCCAGCGCGAGATAAGCACCATGATCCCATTTTGCCTTGGGCGTGAAGCCAAGCGTCTCAGTGTAAAAATTCAGGCTATTTGTCAGGTCACTGACTGCAAGGATGATGTGGTTAAGTCCGGTCAGCATGCGAAACTCGTAAGCAGGATATAGAGGGGGTTAATTTAAATGATTTCAATGTGCTTATCGGTTCTAAAATCTGCACTTACCTTACTAAACATCATGACAGGCCGTCATCTGTTTCGTACGGTAACGAAGAGAGGGGGGATGATGCTCTCCTGGCGGAAAGCTGGCAAAAGGTAGGGTTTAGAGGGCAGCTATAAGCGAGGAGCGAACATTGCTAACAGCTTTCTGTATGAATTATCAGGAAGCAGCTCAATTTCTATAATAAGGTCCATTTATATATTTACTTTTCTTGGCCAAATTCCTAAATCACTTTTTCGGCCTCACAATTCCTTAACTCAAACTAGACGTTTTCCGCGCATTACGTAGATACTCATTACACTAGATGCCAAACATTAAATTTCTGAAACAAATTATATCAGAGACTTAACTTCCAGCGCAGCGAAACGCCGTTGCGCGCGTTGTCTTTCTCTGTTGAGGAATACTTTGTGTTCAAATTAAATCCGGTGTTACTGAGCCTTGTGGCGGCGCAAGGTTTGATGTTCCCTATCTCACTGTCGTGGGCGGCGGAGTTAAAGCCTTATACGCCTGAAATGAATGACAATAAAGTCGGGGCTTATTGCTTATGTAATGGCTCGACGCAAACGCTGCGCGGATTACCACAATTCGCGCCCGGTGAAAGCGGCGCAACCACGATGACGTTTGGGGAATTACAAACTATTGGTCGAATAATTCATGACAACCTAATTGGCGAGCAGCGTCTTCAAATAGGCCAGCAGAATTACACCATTCAAATACCGAATTACGAGGATTGGACATATACAACGTACGACGTTTATAACACCGCTGAATTAGTGGATTTACCGAGTGTCGGCCTCGATACCGTAGTGCCAGATTATTATGATGTAAACGACAAACAATATATTAATGCGCGCATCGGTTCCGTAAGCAATGGCACGCTAAATATCGATATTGGTGAACATGGCGCAGCGGCTAATTCCTCTACTAATAGCTGGTCGATGGCGGCAAAGCAAAGCCAGCTGTTTACCGCCACCAAAAAAGGTCATCTCAACTGGAACGCGAATAATCGCATCACTTTTACCGCGGCTACGCCCCCTTCTAGCGACGATCAGTTGGCGTACACTGCCGAAAGCGTGGTGGATTATGCCGGAGCCATCAGCGTTTCAACTTTAGATGGTGGTACCACCCAGTTCAACATCCACAATGTTAACGATCTGCGTCACTACAATAACTGGCTGATTGAGCAAGTCACCTTGTCCAACCTCAGCACCGACCGCTACAACGCCGAATTCCACAATGCCTTCAGCCTGCATGACGCACAGTTGGTTTATCGCATGGGCGCTAACAACCTTGACGATGAAGTGACGCAACAGATTTATGATCAGGTGGTGTTGAGCGCCGATGGCCCGAATGCCAGCGTCAAAATCAATCGTGATAAAACTCTGGAAGTGTTGGATAGCCACAGCGCAGTGATGCGCGCCAGCAGTGGCGCGAAAGCGTTGATTAATGGCAAGCTCGCCAGTACTGGCACAGGTTTAGAGTTAATAAATAACGCGCGTGGCCGTAACAACGGTGTGATCAATGCCGGGTTCCTCAACAACGCTAACGGCAAAGGCTTGGATAGCAGCACTATCGGCAGTGGGGAAAGCGGCGTGCTTGTCAGCGACGGCAGCAGCTTTAGCAATTATGGCGTAATCAACTTCCAACCCGGCGATGGCCCCGGTCAGGCGATTTCGATCTACGATGCGCGCGCGACTAATCACGGCAACATTAATATCGGTGTCACTGAAACTGTAGGCAGTTGGGGCACCGATGGCGTGAGTGTCATCGGCGATTTTACGAATGCCAAAAACGGCACGATTTACATCGGGCGCACGCCGCAAAATCGCAAAACAGATACATCCAGCGATGTGGCGGTAAATCTCAGTGGTGGCGTCACTGGCATCAGTGCGTTTTTCGGTTCCAGCGTGGTCAACGATGGCCGTATCGTGATCGGCTCGCTGGTGCAAAATGCCGTTGGCATGTTGGCTCAATACGGTTCAAGTGCCATCGCGCGCAATAACGGTGTCATCGATGTGAACGGCACGGTTGAAGGGCAACCGCGCGAGAATATCGGCATGCTGGTGGTTGATTCCGGCAGCGGCGGCAATGTCGGCAATGGCAAAGCGGGCACCATCAACCTCAACGGCTACAACAGCACCGGCCTCAAAGTCATCGCCCACGAGGGCGAAAGCGCTGAAGCTTATTCTCGCGGTGCCATCAACATCCTCAGTGATGCTGGCCAATATGGCACAACCGATAACACCACTGCCGTTTGGGTCATCGGCGAAGAGGGCGGTAAGGCCGTCGCCAACGTTAGCGGACCGATTCAGCTTGGCGGCAACGATGCGATTGGTATTCGCGCCGAAGGCAACGCCACGGTGAATGTCAGCGCCAGCGCTATTCCGGTTGCCGGACCGCGCGAAATCTTTGGTCTGGAACGGCAAATCAGTTTCTACAGCAAAGGCGAAAACGCCAAAATCAACCTGCCGAAAAACGGCAGCTTCTCGACAGCGGTTGTCGACGGCACGATTTTCCGCGTGGAGGATGGCGCGGAATTTGATGGTCGCGGTTTAACCCTTTCCATGAACGAAAGGGGGACAACGGGCGTGTATGGCAGCGGCGTGGGAACCCAGGTTAATACTAACGGCGCAACGCTAAATATTGGCAATGGGGAAAACGGCGGCATCGGGGGCACCGGGCTAAAAATTGCGCATGGCGCGCAAGGGACGATTGATGCCGCGACACGCTTAAACCTTGATGGTTCCAGCGTGTTGGCGGCAGAAGTTGATGGCTTAGCCTACACGTTACAAGGCGTGGCCATTGATTTCGAACACGGATTCAATACCGATACGCATCTCACCAACCATGCTGAGATAAACGGAAGCGGCAGATTCCAAATCGGCTTAATCGCCAGCAATCAGGCTCAGCTTACCAATACCGGGCGCATCACTTTTACTGGTGAGGACAGCGGCGGCATTTACGCGCAAAGCGGTGCGAAGGTGTTCAACAGCGGCACCATTAACGTGACACTGCGCAGCAACGCATTGTATGCATATGGTATGCCATATTTGAGTGATGATACCGCGTTAACCGAAATCTCCAACAACGGCACCATCAACATCTACAACCGCGACAGTTTTGAGTTGAACACCACCATCGGCCTGATCGCCAGCAACCAGTTGGCGCGCATCTACCAAAACGGCACCATCAATCTGTATGGCGAAGAGGCGATGGGCGCCAACGCATTCTTAGGCGGTCGAATCACCTTTGGCCCGGACAGCCGCATCACCTTCAACGACGCGAATCAAACCGGTTATCGCGCTACCGATGAGGGCACGCAATTAATCAGCAATGGCAACAATGTGGATGTGCGCACCGCGAATTCGACGCTGTATGACATCAGCAATGGCGCGAGGTTGTACACGCAAGCACCCGGCAACGTGACGCTCAGCGGTGAAAATAGTCGCGGCATTGTGCTGAGTGGTGAAGGCACGCAAGTGTCCAGCACCGACAATTATGTCGCGAGCGGCAAAGGTGCCAGCGTAATGAATGCCAGCAACCGCGCCGAGGGCGTAATCAGCAGCGGCATTACGCTCAGCGGCGAAAATACCACTGCCGCGATTGCCAGCGGCATTGATGCGGAAATCTACGCCGACTCCACCATCAGCGGCAACGGCGCAAACGCGACGGCGTTTGATGTCAGCGGGGGTGCGCGCCTGTTTAACCAGTATCAAGGCGTGGTGGATCTCAGCGGATCGAACAGCATCGGCGCGCGCGTGCATGACGGCGGCAACTTCATTAATCGCGGCAGCATGCACATTGCGTCAGGCATCGGCATCGATGTCAGCAGCGGTTACGGTCAATATGTGCCGGTAGATAGCTCGTTGCGCGTCGATGATGGCATTGCGGCGATGCGCGTCGGCAGCGGCGCATGGATGAAAATCTACGGCGACGGCCAGGGCTACAGCGAGATGCAGGCCAACGGCAGCGCCGACGGTTTGTTACTGGATGTCGGCGCGGATGGGTTCGAAGCTGACAACATCACTATCGGCGCGTACGGCAGCGGCAGCGCGATCAACAACCGCGCCGAAACACCGAGCATCAATTTGGATAACGTGCGTTTAGAGGTCGCAAACGGTAACGGCATTCGCTCGGCGACCTCATTCAATTCCGCTGGCAGTGCACAAATTAACGTTAGCGGTTCTGGCACCGGTTATCGCTTTGAAAACGCCAATGGCTCAACCACCAGCAACGATCTGGTGATTGGGCCGGAATATTCGATTGTGGTAACAGGAACCGGCAATGGCGTGATCGCCAACACCCGCGGCAACGTGATTTCTCAGGGCTTGATTGATATTCAGGCAGCGAACGGCGGCTCGGCGATTGTCACCAAAACCGCCAGCCAGGTGATTAACCAGGGCACCATCAGTTCACAAAGTCGCGTGGCGCCGCTGATCGACATGCGCGGCGGGCAAACGGTGCTTATCAATGAAGGCACCATTAATGCGCCGTTCCCTGATCAGGTTGTCGTGGCAGGCGGTGCGACCGATGACGTCATTGCGCTGTTGGATGGTGCGGTGGTCGGCGATGTGAACACCGGCAACGGACGCGATGAACTGATTGTCACTGGCGGCACCATCAAAGGCAGTTTGACGATGGGCAGTGGCGCGGCTAATCAGGCCACTGTGCGGAAGG
Source organism: Pantoea sp. EA-12 (assembly GCF_030053355.1). NCBI lineage: Bacteria > Pseudomonadati > Pseudomonadota > Gammaproteobacteria > Enterobacterales > Erwiniaceae > Pantoea > Pantoea sp. EA-12. Next base: position 404,055 of record NZ_JASGBY010000001.1, read on the forward strand.
TGAGTCTGGCTGATACGCGCCACATCACCACGGAAAATGGCGCGGGCAGCACGCTCAATCTCAGCCAACTCAAGGCTCGAGGCGGTTCGTTCGCCAGCGATGATGCGGCAAAAGGGACCAATCTGGGTACAGGCTGGAGCACGCTGAACTTCCACAAAACTCAATGGACGTTAACCGACAACCTCAAACTGGCGCACAGCACGATTAACGTGGATGCGGGAAGTACGCTGTTCGCGGGTGACAGCGTCCATCCGCTGCTGCAGGGCGGAACCAGCGATTCGCTGGTGGTGAATAACGCGGGCACCCTGGATCTCACCAACGGCGGCAACACGGCGGCGAATACGCTGACGATTGACGGCGAACTGGCATCGGCGGGCGGCAGCGTCAAGCTGAACGCCACAGCAGCAGGCAGTGATGTGGTGCTGGTAAATGGCGCGGCATCAGGCGTGACGAAGATTGAAGTAAAACTCGCGGGAGCACCGCTGTTCGACAGCAACGGCGATGGTGTGATCACTGCGAACGAAGGTGTGTCGCTGGCGCAGGTTTCCGGCAGCGCGAATGCCAACAGCTTTGCGCTGAAAAGCAGCTATATCGCATCCGGACCGTGGCAATACGGTTTATACAGCTTCGCACCGGGCAGCAATGACGCAGCCCGCAGCGCGTGGGATTATCGACTGGCGAACGTCCTCGTGTGCGAAGACGGCGGCCTGTGCCAGCCGACAGCAGGCAGCGCACAAAGCGTTGCGCGTCTGGCGGTAACGCCGCAGGTGCCGTCCTACATCTCTGCGCCGGTTGGCCTGGCTTATTACTCGCTGGCAATCACCGACGATCTGCATAAACGCCTCGGTGAACTGCGCCAGCAGCAGGCCAATCCGGATGCGGTTGGCGGCGAGATGTTTATCCGCTACATCGGCTCCAACCTGAAATACCAGACCAGTCAAAGCGTCAGCCATTACGGCTACGACTTCGATCTCGACTACAGCGCGGTGCAACTCGGCGGCAACGTCATTCGCGTGGATGGCGCGGACAGCAGCCTGCGCGGCGGCGTGGCCTACACACGCGGCAACACGCGTATTCGCCCGCACGCAGCAGATGGCTATAGCTCGACCAACTTCGACAGCGACACGCTTTCGCTGTACGGCACCTGGCTGCGCGACAGCGGCTTTTACGTGGACGGCTCGCTGAGCTGGGGCTGGCATCGCGGCGCGACTGACATTGCACGGCAAAAAGATGTCGCCAAACCCAAAGGCAACGGCTGGACGGCTTCAATTGAGACGGGTTATCCGCTGGAACTGGGCGGCGGCGTGCGCATCGAACCGCAGGCACAGATCACCTGGCTGCAAATGAAGATGGAGAGCTTCACCGACCGCGATAACACCCGCGTTTCCTACGACGATTACAGCCAGACGATTGGCCGCGTTGGTGCGCGCGTGGATAAAACCTGGCAGGACGGCAGCGCGAATCAGTACACGCCGTATCTGCGCGTGAATTACACGCAGGGTTGGGGCGGTACTGCAAAAGCGAAGATCGGCGCGGCGGATGTTGGCGGCGGTGAAACCTTCGACAGCGGCAAGTTCGGCAAAATGTGGGATGTCGGCTTGGGCGGCACCGCAACGGTGAATAAGGATGTGGCGCTGTACGCCGAAGCGGATTACCGCAAAGAGATCGACGGCAACGGCGCGAAAGGCTGGCGTTACAACGCGGGCGTGCGCTGGTCGTTTTAATTGCACCGGTCGCCGTTATGGTGGCGCTTGCATCTCGTCTGGGCACGATGTCAGTTTAGAGCGATCTGAGGACGTTGCGAACAGCATTCTGCGTGAAATAAAGGGGACCAGGTCATGTTAAATGCAGGCCTCGGAGACTGCGTGGCTGTCTTCAAACATGCGAAAACGGGTAATGAGTCCATCTTCAACGTACATATCGAGTACAAATTCTGTTTCAATCAGCTTTCCTGTTTTTATCACGCGAGATGCAAGCTGGCCGATGGCAATAACTCGCTTATCTTTAAATAATATGTCATTAATTTCAAAGCGTTCTGATGATAGCTGCTCACGGATCTGTGCATAAAACTCTGCTGCACCTTTTCTTCCATGTTTGCGGCCAATCCAAGGAACCATCTGAGTGTTTCCTGCAACTAGCCAGTCTACATTTTCACTGACCAGTTCAGCTATGTCATGGACGTCTTCAGCTGTGGCGATACGATTAAAAAAATCTTCAGTTACTTCCTGCGGCGTGCGATATGTCATGATTTTCCTGCCTCATTAAAATTAAAAACAAGTCGTAGGCTAATTGATTTTCTTAAATATCAATCCAGTTGACCCACCTTCATATCAGCTGAGGACAGAAGTCAGCCTCTCTGATGACGTTTGGCTTCCCCGTCATTCTTCCCCAGTTGTTAAATAAAAAAACAGGATAACGGCATACTTTCATGCATACTAGTACCTACCAAAAGGTAAGTATGGAAATAATGATGAATAACGTCTGCGGCCTCGATGTGGCCTTGCATTACATTGGCGGGAAATGGAAACCCATTATTCTGTTTCATATGCAGTCTGGGCCTCACCGTTTCGGTGAGATTAAACGGTTGATTGGGGGCATCAGTGAGAAAGTCTTGATCCAACAGCTAAAGGATCTAACAGAGGATGGGATTTTAATCAGGCACGATTTCCAGGAGCTGCCGCCCAGGGTTGAGTACAAGATTACCGATTTCGGACGCTCGCTTGCTCGTGCATTGCAGCCGCTCTGCGAATGGGGAAATGCTAATCGCGCCAGTTATGTTACTGATGAACAGCAGCAAAAAGCCTGATGATCAGGCACAGCTTATAGCGGATGAACTTAGGGAGGCGAGTAGTGCTAAGCCTGCCCAGAAATGGGTATTTCCATTCACTTACCTACCCATTTGCATTTCTCTTAGCCATCTCTAACAGTAAATAGAGACAGGCTCCTTATCAAGTTGACCGGCAGCTGTGAGCGAACAACAGACGTTTGCTGATGATTACTTAGTATTTTTTGGAGCGTTACATTTCGGCGGCGAACTCGCCTCCGAGCGGCTTTCATGCAAACTTCTTCAGTATCCTGATCGCCAGATCCATGCCTTTCTCACGTTCTTCGCCGTAGTTGTTCCCGTCATGCTGTGCGTCCTGCATGACGTCGATAAGCGACTGAACGGAAAACTCACGTTTATTACCCAACACCTCGAGCACCGCGCCGCCGATCTCGTTACAGATGGCCTTTCCTTCAGCGAACTCATTCTTATCAGACATGATTTATCCCTCCGTCAGGTTTCGGGCACAGTCGCCCAGCCACTATATTTTAATATATAAGATCGTGTGCAACGTCCGCTCCTGGCACTAACCCGTCATTCCCTTCAAATTTTAAGCAACATCATCCGTTCCCTACCCGACGGAAAACAAACACCCCTCGCACCCAGTACAGAACCGCGTCTTATGGCGGCCCCAGAAATCGCATCCCCGAATGCACCGCGTACCCATTCTGCAACTGATACACCGCTAAAAATTGGTTTTAAAGTTCAATACACTCGCTATTCGGTGGATGGCGCTTACGCCATTCTGTCGGCGCCAGATCAAAGTACTGTTTGAAGGCGCGAGAGAAGTGCAGTTGGTCATTGTAGCCGACCGAACAAGCAATAACTTTAATCGGCAACGACGCATCCTGCAGCAGGTTCTTCGCCATACTCATGCGCACATTGAGCAAATATTGTTTGGGGCCAATGCTGAATGCTTTCTGAAACAGGCGGCTGAGATAGCTGCGGTCGAGACGACAATGGTTGGCAATGTCACCGATGTTGATCGGATTTTGGTAGTTACGTTCAATAAAGGTCGTGGCCTGTTCGAGATGCTTGTTGTCGCCATTTGAAGCAACAACATTGCCTTTGCCATGGCTGATTAAAGCATCAAATAACAGGCAGGTTAGCCCGGCAAGTTTAATCGGGCGCGTGGTGTCTTCGGCAATTAATGAGTCGAGAGTTTGCTTTATTTCACCACTGTCCTGCGAATTTTTTGCGGTCCATAGCGGATTCTCGCGGCGTAATCCGCACAGTTCAAAGGTGCGCTGCGCAATGAGGCCATCCACTTCCAGCCACATATATTCCCAGGGTGTTTTTTTATCCGCGATGTAAGTGGTAATTTGATGTGGATAAATTAAAAAAGCTTCGCCCGCAGTGACGTTCCAGCTGCCTTGTTCAGAGGTCAGGCTGCCTTTTCCTTTGACAATATAATGCAGCAAATAATGTTGCCGCACCGCTGGACCAAAACGGTGTGAGGAGGTGCAGGCTTCATGACCGAACTGATAAATATTAAGTCCAAAATGCAGCATGTGTTCCGGCAGTAAGTATTTCTCCATATCGCACCCGTTAACTTGACGTTTTACATGCCTTTGTAGCACACAAACCAGACGGCAGATGCGGCTTTAAAGCAAAGGGAAAGCATAGTGAGAAGCACATCACACTTTGTTATGCGTCGTTTTTTTCTGCCATAGCGATGTCACATTTATACATATCACTTCCTGCTCAGCGCAATTATGTTTAAGTCACTCAGTCGAGAATGACTTAATAAAGGTGATGAGATGAAAATAACGTTCATTGGAGCGGGAAGCACTGTTTTTGCCAAAAATGTGCTGGGCGATGTATTAGCAACGGGGAGTATCTCTGACACCGAAATTGCACTGTACGATATTGACGCGCAGCGGCTTGATGAATCTTACAAAATGCTGACGAATATTAATGCCAATATTAACGCAGGTCGTGCGCGCATTGAAAAATATGTAGGAGTAGAGCAACGTCGAGCAGCCTTAAATAAGGCGGACTTTGTTATTAATGCCATTCAGGTGGGGGGGTATAAACCGAGCACGCTAATTGATTTTGAGATACCTAAGAAGTTTGGTTTACGCCAAACCATTGCTGACACGCTTGGCATCGGCGGACTCTTCCGGGCGCTGCGCACCTTGCCGGTGATGTTTGATGTAGCGCGTGACATGGAAGAGGTCTGTCCAAATGCCTGGCTGCTGAATTACACCAATCCGATGGCGTCGTTAACTGGCGCGATGCTGCAACACACTGGCGTGAAAACCGTCGGTCTGTGCCATAGCGTGCAAGTGTGCGCAGAGACGTTACTGAAAAGCGTTGATATGCCGACCGATAACGTGGTGTTTAATATCGCGGGCATCAATCACATGGCGTGGCTGCTGGATATTCGCCGTAACGGCGAGGATTTGTATCCCGAAATTCGCCGTCGTTCGCGTGTGCTTAACACCAGGCACGATGACATGGTGCGCCATGAGATCATGCACCAGTTTGGTTATTACGTCACAGAATCCTCTGAGCATAACGCAGAGTACATGCCGTATTGGATCAAGCGTCATTATCCCGAGTTGATTGAACGCTTTAACATTCCGCTGGATGAGTATCCCCGTCGATGTGTTGAGCAAATTGACCGCTGGCATATGCAGCGTGAGCAGCTTACCAATAATGAAAACCTGACGCACACGCGCAGCCTTGAGTACGCGTCATACATTATCGAAAGCATGATGCTGGATAAGCCGTACAAAATTGGTGGCAACGTGTTGAATAACGGTCTGATCACCAATTTGCCGCGCGAAGCCTGCGTGGAAGTCCCCTGTCTGGTCGATGCGCAGGGCATTACACCGTGCTACGTCGGCGATTTGCCGCCGCAGTGCGCCGCGCTCAATCGCACCAATATCAACACGCAGTTACTCACCATTGAAGCCGCCGTGACGCGTAAAAAAGAGCATATCTATCACGCCGCGCTGCTCGATCCGCACACTTCCGCTGAATTGTCGATTGACGATACCGTTCGACTTTGTGACGAGCTTATCGCTGCACATGGCGATTGGTTGCCGTCATATAGCTGATTTCCCGTGTGTTTCAGGTAAATTACTCGCGCTGGCTGACAACTGCTTCATGGCTGTCGGTTGCAGCCACGCGCCGCAGGAGAGTGAACAATGAGTGTGTCTCTGAAAACGAAAATCAGCTATGGCATAGGTGCCTTCGGCAAGGATTTTGCGATTGGCATCATTTATATGTACCTGATGTTTTACTACACCGATGTGGCCGGTATTTCGATGGGTATGGTGGCGACCCTGTTTCTGGTCGCGCGTTTCCTGGATGCGTTGGCCGATCCCATCATGGGTTGGATTGTCGAGCGCACCCGCACGCGCTGGGGGAAATTCAAACCCTGGATTTTGGTCGGTACCCTGGTCAATTCAGTGATGCTGATTGCGGTGTTTAGTGCACATCACTTTCACGGTACCGAACAGATCCTGTGGATATGGCTGACTTATCTGCTGTGGGGATTCACCTACACCATTATGGATGTGCCGTTCTGGTCGCTGGTGCCGTGCATTACGCTGGATAAACGTGAAAGAGAAGCCCTTATCCCGTGGCCACGATTTTTCGCCAGCTGCGCAGGCTATTTAACCGGCGTGATTGGGCTGCCAGCCATTCGCTGGCTCGGTAATGGCAATCAGGGGGATGGCTTCCTCTTTTTCACCTACATCATCGTGTTCTTCTTCTTGATCTGCACCCTGGTGACGCTGATCAATGTGCATGAGCGCTATTCATCCGCTAATGCGGCGGCTCACGATGAAAAGCACAGCCTTGGCGCGGTGCTGCGCATGATTACCCGCAATCGGCCGCTGTTTGTGCTGTTGATTATGGCGCTGGCGTGGAATCTGGCTTACAGCATCATTAATGCGTTTGCCGTTTATTACTTTAAATATGTGTTTGATCGCGAAGATCTATTCCCGTGGTATATGGCGTTTGCAGGGGTCGCCAATTTGGTAACGATTGTGCTGTTCCCGCGTTTAGTACGCATCTTCTCGCGTCGCGTGCTGTGGCTCAGCGCGTCGGTGTTGCCGGTACTGAGCTGTATGTTGCTGGTGGCCATTGCCTTGTGGTCACCACAGAGCGCGGTGTTGATTTCCCTTTCTGGTGTGTTGGTGAACATTGGCAACGCGCTGTTCTGGGTGATGTTGGTGATTATGGTGGCGGATACCGTAGATTACGGCGATTACGCGTTGGGCGTGCGTATTGAAAGCATCGCTTATTCGGTACAAACCATGGTGGTAAAAGCGGGTGCGGCCTTTGCCGGATTGTTTATTGGCGCGATGTTGGGTCTGGTGGGTTATGTTCCTAATGCGGTCCAGACTGCGAATACGCTGTTCGGCATGCAAGTCATTATGGTGGGAGCGCCGCTGCTGTTCTTTGCCATCACCGTTTTTGTCTATCTGCGCTACTACCCGTTAGACGGGAAATTACTGGATGAAGTGCAGCATTGGTTGCAGCGCAAATATGGCGTAGAAACCGCCACAACAGCGCAGCCAACAGCAGGCGCTGCGCCAGTGGTACAGGAAGTGCGTAGCTCAACATAACGTAGGTTTAATGAGCATTCACACCCAAATCAATCACCACTTTCCCCACATGTCCGGCAGATTGCAGGTAGCGGTAGGCTGCCTGCGTCTCATCAAACGCAAATACACGGTCAATCTCAGGCACAATCCCAGCAGTTTCAACCGCTCTGACTGCTGCCCTCAGGTCCGCGGTCGAGCCAGTATTATTCCCGATAATGTTCAACATCTTCTGCATAATCGGCAGCACAGGAACGGTTAATTCCGCGCCGCCCACAAAGCCAATCACAAATATCGTGGCGTTATAAGCTGCGGCGGCGATCGATTTTGCAAAGGTTGCCGCGCCCACCGATTCCAGCACCAGATCTGCGCCTTGGCCTTGTGTTAAATCCAGCACGCGCTTATCCCATTCTGGCTCTTCGCGGTAGTTAATCCCCTCATCGGCACCCAACGCTTTCACTCTTGCCAGTTTCTCATTGGAAGAGGAGAGCATAATCACGCGCGCACCTGCCGCTTTCGCGTATTGCAGGGCAAACAGGCTGACGCCGCCGGTGCCCAGCAACAGCACTGTGCTGCCCGGCTGGACTTTGCCGCGTGTGATCGCGTTCCATGCCGTCGTGGCGGCGATCGGTAAGGTGGCGGCCTGCTGCCAACTGAGGAAATCAGGAATACGCACCAGAGACTCGGCTGGAACGATGGCGTACTCTGCCAGCCCGCCATGGTTGGTCACGCCGCGTAACGCGTGATGATGTTCAGCGCGAATTGCTCCGGCATGCCAGTGGTACATCATGCCCGGCACGACACGTTGGCCAACTTGCCAACCACTGACGCCTGCGCCTAATTCGACGATCTCTCCCGCGCTGTCTGCGCCGGGAATAATGGGTTTGGCGATGGCGCCAAACTGTCCGGTGGCCAGCGCTAAATCAAGATAATTGAGACTTACGGCATGCTGGCGGATCAGCACTTCACCAAAGCCTGGCTGCGGGCAGGGCAGTTCGGTCAGATTCAGTGCGTCGATGGATGGGGCGGTGAGTTGAATGGCTCGCATAGTGATCTCCTGTGTAATAAGTCCATCCAGTGTGGCGTGGAAATGGCGCTATAATCGATACCAAAACCAAATCAACGTTGCACAGGGAGCAATAATGCAGGATGACGATTTTCGCCAACGCGAAGCCTTTCTGGCCGTGGTACGTGCAGGCAGTTTTAGTGCGGGTGCGCGCGCGTTGGGGCGCGATGTTTCAGTGGTTTCACGGCGTATTGCGGCACTGGAAAAACGGCTAGGCATACGCTTGATTGAACGCACCACGCGACGCATTCGTCCCACGGAAGAGGGGCAACGTTATCGACAAAAAATTGAACTGGCCGATGAGCTGTTGTGCGAAGCCGAAGAAGAAGCGCGTCGACTGGCCGTGCGGCCAGCAGGCACGATCCGCGTTGCCATGCCCGCGGCTTTTGGCCGCTGCTGGGTCTCTCCCGCGCTACCGGAATTTCTGCAAACCTATCCGGATATTCGCCTGTGGTTAAACTGCAGCGATCACTATGTCGATTTGCTGGGTGATAACTTTGATATGGCGATCCGCATTGGCGTGATGGCCGATAGCCGCCTCATCGCGCGTAAACTGGCTGATACCTGTCGGGTGCTGTGCGTTGCCCCCGATTATCTGGCGCAGCATCCGCCTTTACTCAAACCGCAGGACCTGCGCGATCATGATTGCCTCGGTTTTACACCGATGCACAGTTGGCCGGAGTGGCGGCTGGTGAAGGAGGGACAACAGGTTTCAGTGCCCGTGAAGACCCGCTATGAAAGTGATGATATTGATACCCTGAAAGAGGCGGCGAAAGCAGGCCTGGGTGTTTTGATGGCCGCGAATTGGCTGGTGCAAAAAGAGTTGGCCGAAGGTTCGTTAGTCACCGTGATGACAGACTGGCAGCCCGCAGGAGAGGATGGCGTGTGGCTGGTGAAACCCTCCAGTCAGCTACAGTCGGCGAAAATCAGCGCGTTAACCGATTGGCTGGTGAAGTGGTTTTCGGTGCCACGCTGGTAAATTAAATGGTGGCCCCGGTACGCCCCCAGATGGCGTTGCGGGTACCGCCTACCCGATCAACCTCTGCAACGATACCGCACTCTTATCATCATCAGGCACATACACCAGCAAGCGATCGCCGTTGCGTGAGGCTGACCACCAGTTATTCTGGCGCAGCGTCATTTCGCCGACTTCTTCACGATAAAAACGCTTCACGCGGTTCTCGACCTGGCCCAATTCATAGCGCTGCCAAGTTTGAGCAAACTCATCTGAGCTATTCAACAGGCGGGCGAGGAAACTCTCCCAGTGAGGATCGCCCAAATGCTCTCCCATCTGCCCGCGGAACATCGCCACCATCTGTGGCATCACCTCATCCCAGTCATTCAAAGCCTTGCGCCAGCCAGGATGATTGAAGGCCAGCCAGATGCAGTTGCGATCCTCCACGGCGATCTCCGCAAGATCGACACCCATCAGTGCACACCATGCGGCGTTGTAGCCAAGAATATCGAAGCGCGGCGTTTCAATAATGGCGGGTAACTGAATGGCATCCAGCATCTGCTGATTGTGCGCCGCAATTTTGCAACAGGCAGCGGCAACGCGCACCGAAGGCAGCGAATGCCCCGCCAGAGAAAACAGATGCTGGGTTTCCACATCATTGCACTGCAATGCGGTGGCAATCGCCGTCAAGGTTTTGGGTGAAGCTTTGATATCGCGCCCTTGCTCCAGCCACGTATACCAGGTCACGCCCACGTCGGCTAACTGCGCCACTTCCTCGCGTCGCAAACCCGGTGTGCGGCGCTGGCGCATATGCGGTAAACCGAGGCGATTGGGGTCGAGGCTTTCACGACGCGTGCGTAAAAAAGTGCCCAACAGTTTGCGGTTATTCTGTTCAGCGGTGACGAACGCAGCAGCGGTGCTCATGAATGGATCTCCAGGCGAGACGGGTAGTATTTATACCATGATAAACAAAGACTGGTACCCGTTTAATTGTTAGGTGATGCTATGCCGTACTGCAACTAAAAACAAGGTTAAAACCGATGCACACATCGCAACTTCAACGCGCGGGACTGGTGGTCCTGCTGGCAGGGCAACTCTTGCCCATGATCGATTTTTCCATTGTTAATGTGGCGTTAGATGCCATGGCGCACACGCTGCGCGCCACCGCCATCGAACTGGCGTTAATTGTCGCAGTGTATGGCATTGCCTTTGCCATCTGCCTGGCGATGGGTGGACGTCTGGGGGACAACTACGGTCGGCGTCGCGTGTTCCTGGCAGGAGTATGGATCTTCGGTATTGCATCTTTATTATGCGGCATTGCCAACAGCGTCGGACTGTTGATGTTTGCCCGCGCACTGCAGGGTGTGGGTGCTGCATTTATCGTGCCACAAATACTCGCCACCATGCATGTCACCATGAAGGGCAGGGAGCACGCGCGCGCCATCGGGCTTTATGGCGGCATTGGTGGACTGGCCTTTATTATCGGGCAAGTACTGGGCGGATTTCTCATCAAAGCGGATATTGGCGGTTACGGCTGGCGCAGCGTCTTCCTGATTAACCTGCCAATTTGCCTGTTTGTGCTGATCACCGCCCGTCGCTTTGTACCCGAAACGCATAACAACCAGCGCGTGCAGGTGGATGTCAGTGGCACCTTGCTGCTTGCGGGGGCGATAGGCTGCCTGATGTTGGCGCTGGCGCTCGGTCCGCTGCTGCACTGGTCCTGGCCGTGCATTCTGCTATTAGTGCTGTTCCCGGTGCTGCTACACCGTTTGCGTCAGAGTTCGTTGCGTCTTGAAGCCAGTGGTGGTGCGCCCCTGTTGCCACCTTCACTGCTGCGTCTGCCGAGTGTGCGCTTCGGTTTAACCCTGGCGGTGCTGTTCTTCTCCTGCTGGAGCGGCTTTATGTTTGCGGTGGCGCTGACGCTGCAATCAGGCATCGGCCTGAGCGCATTCCAGTCCGGTAACGCCTTTATCGCTTTGGGGGCGGCCTATTTTATCGGTGCGATGCGTTCAACGCGTATCGTCGAGCGTTTTGGCAAACGCGCCACGCTGCTGACAGGTTGCGGCATTCAGATGATTGGCCTGTTGGCGCTGATCGCCACTTTCCAGCTTGCCTGGCCGAATGTTGGCGTGTTCACGCTGATCCCAGCCACCATCCTGATTGGCTTTGGTCAGTCATTTATCGTCAGCACTTTCTATCGTATTGGCATGAGTGGCGTACCACATCATCAAGCCGGCGCGGGGAGTGCCGTGTTATCCACGGTGCAGCAGTCGGCACTGGGGTTAGGCCCGATGTTGCTGGGTGGCGTGTTCACGCAAATTAATCTGCACGGTAACCATCTGGCGGCCATCTCGGGCACCTTGGGTGTCGAGCTATTAATGATGGTCTTGGTGGTGGTTGTCACTGGTTTTAACCGTCGGACTTTCCAGCCTGTCACAGCAGAAGGGTAATTCTTCTGGTGAGATTTAAGCAGGAGCCTTTCAGCTTATTGTAAGGTAAGCGAAAATCCGTAAGTCGCGCTGAATTTACCTTTGGCTCAGTGGTCTTTTTTCCGGAACATATCGCCGCAACTAACGGGCTGAACCGCGTGTTCAGCCCGTTTTTATGTGGTGCGGAAGACAGGCGTTTGAATCAGGCACAGGAAAAACGGCAGGCTCATAGCAGATGAAAAAGATGTTAACCGGGTTACTTTTCATGGTAACCACCACTGCCTTTGGTGCAGATGATTTCACCCTCAAAGACATACACTTTGATGGCTTACAGCGCGTTGCACCGGGTGCGGCGATGCTGAGTATGCCGGTGCGTGTGGGCGATCGCGTCAGTGATGATGATATTCGCAGCACCATCCGCGCACTGTTCGCCACCGGCAACTTTGAAGACGTTCAGGTCCTGCGCGACGGCGATGTCCTGCTGATCAAAGTGCGAGAGCGTCCGGCGATTGCCAGCATTTCGTTCTCGGGCAATAAAGCCATCAAAGACGACCAGCTGAAGCAAAACCTCGACGCATCAGGCGTCCGCGTGGGCGAAGCGTTGGACCGCACCACATTATCGGATATTGAAAAAGGACTGGAAGATTTCTACTACAGCGTCGGCAAATACACCGCGAGCGTAAAAGCGGTGGTGACGCCGTTGCCACGCAACCGCGTCGACCTGAAGTTCATCTTTACCGAAGGCGTCTCCGCTAAAATCCAACAGATCAATATCGTTGGCAATCATGCGTTCTCATCCGACGAACTGATTTCGCATTTCCAGCTGCGCGATGATGTGCCGTGGTGGAATTTGGTCGCCGACCAGAAATATCAGAAACAGAAACTGGCGGGCGATTTAGAAACGCTGCGCAGTTATTATCTTGATCGCGGTTATGCACGCTTTAATCTTGATTCGACCCAAGTGAGTTTAACGCCAGATAAAAAAAGTATTTATCTGACGGTGAATATTCATGAGGGCGATGTTTACCATATCTCCGACGTTATTTTAACCGGTGATATGGCGGGCCATTCAGCAGAAATTGAGAAACTTGCGCATATACCGGCAGGTTCATTATACAGCGGTGCCAAAATTACCGAGAACGAAGGGGCGATTAAAACTCTGCTCGGACGCTACGGTTATGCCTTCCCGCAGGTGAGCACCCAGCCGGAAATTAACGATGCCGATAAAACGGTGAAGCTGCATCTCAATGTGGATGCGGGCCGTCGCTTCTATGTGCGCCAGGTGAAGTTCTCCGGTAATGACACCTCGAAAGACTCCGTGCTGCGCCGCGAGATGCGTCAGATGGAAGGGGCATGGCTGGCGAGCGATCAGGTGGATCAAGGTAAGGCGCGACTCAATCGTACCGGCTATTTTGAATCCGTGGATGTAGATACCCAACGTGTGCCGGGCAGTCCAGATCAGGTTGATGTGGTGTACAAAGTGAAGGAGCGCAACACCGGTACCTTCAACGTCGGGCTGGGCTACGGCACCGACAGCGGCATCAGTTATCAGCTTGGCGTGAGCCAGGATAACTGGATGGGCACCGGTAATACGGTCGGCTTCAGCGGCACCAAAAACGATTACCAGACCTATGTGGAGATCTCCGCCACCGATCCGTATTTCACTGTGGATGGCGTCAGCCTCGGCGGCAAGCTGTTCTACAACGACTACAGCGCGGAAGACAACGACCTGTCTGAGTACAAGCTGAAAAGCCTCGGCGCCAGCAGTACCTTAAGCTTCCCGATCAGCGAAAACAGCAACCTCAGCACCGGGCTGGATTACAGCTATAACCGCGTCAGTAATATGGCACCGCAGGTGGCGATGTGGCGTTATCTCGGCTCGCAGGGCATCCATCCGAAAGTGATTGAAACGGATGACGACGATGATGATGACTACTCAACCAGCAGTGATAAATTCACCGCCAACGACTTCTTCTGGAATGTGGGTTGGGGCTATAACTCACTGGACCGTGGTTTCTTCCCGACATCAGGCGTGAGTGCTGGGTTTAACACCAAAGTCACAATTCCGGGTTCCACCAACAGCTATTACAAAACGACGCTGAATGCCAATGCCTATGTGCCCATCAGCAAAGACCATCGCTGGGTGTTAATGGGCCGCGCCAAGGCGGGTTATGCGGACGGTTTTGGCGGGAAAGAAGTGCCGTTTTACGACAACTTCTATGCAGGTGGATCCAGCTCAGTGCGTGGCTTCTCATCCAACACCATCGGTCCTAAAGCGGCGTACTACAGCTGCAGCGGCAGCGAGAGCAGCTATAGCGGTTGTGCGGTGAACAAATCGGACGATGCGGTGGGCGGTAACGCCATGGCGGTGTTGAGCACCGAGCTGATTGTGCCGACGCCGTTTGTTAGCGACCGTTACGCTGATTCGTTACGCACCTCGTTCTTCGTTGATGCCGGTACAGTTTGGGATACCAAATGGCAAAATACTGCCGCAACGGAAGCCGCAGGCGTGCCGGATTACGGTGATGCCACGAATATTCGTGTTTCCAGCGGTCTGGCATTGCAATGGCAATCACCACTTGGGCCTTTAGTATTCTCTTACGCCTTACCGCTGAAGAAATATGATGGCGATAAGTCGGAACAGTTCCAGTTTAATATCGGTAAGACCTGGTGATTTATATTATTTTGTTAACGTGCGAAGTAAGTTTTACGCTTTCTTTAAACCGCAATGACAGAATAAAATAGCCGGATCGGTAAAATAGTCAGGGTACGGTGCTTAAGGAATGAGTGCCTGCCACCATCGTTGTTATGCATCAAATTAAATATCTTTTTCGCCACCCAATTGGGTGGCTTTTTTATTTTTTAAATGGCTATCAGGCGATATCAGGTAATCGCAATCCGGTTTCGGCATCAAACAAGTGCATCTTTTCGGCTCTCAACCCAATACGAATCTGGTCGCCACTCACTGCCGCGTGGCGTCCGGCGATTTGCATATGCAGCGCATGTCCGTGCCACTCCAGGTGCAGCAGTGTCGATTCCCCTGTAATTTCAACCACTTTAACCGTGGCCAGCGCGCTGGTTTCGGCCTCAATCAGGTCGTGGGGACGCACGCCGAGCGTCACGTGAGCACCCTCGCGTTCACGTCCCGCTGCTTGCCAACGGGCAGGTAGCGGTTGCCACAAGTCTTGGCACTGCACGCCGCACACGCCATCACGCGTGATCAATTGGGCTGGTAACAGGTTCATTGGCGGGGAACCGATAAAGCGGGCGACGAAAGTGTCTGCTGGACGATCGTATATCGCCAGAGGCGCACCCTGTTGCACAATACGGCCCTCGCGCATCACCACAATCTGATCCGCCAGCGTCATCGCCTCCACCTGATCGTGGGTGACATACACCATGGTGGTTTTGAAACGCTGGTGCAGGGATTTGATCTCCGCACGCAGTTCCATGCGCAGTTGCGCATCAAGGTTAGAGAGCGGTTCATCGAACAAGAACACCTGCGGATTGCGCACCATGGCACGGCCCATGGCGACGCGTTGTCGCTGACCGCCAGACAGGGCGCGAGGATAGCGCTGCAACAGCTTATCAATGCCGAGAATTCCGGCGATGCGCTCGATTTTGCTCTGCTGCTCTTCGCGCTTTACTTTCTTGACCTGCATATGGAAGGCGAGGTTTTCCGCCACGGTAAGATGCGGATAGAGCGCATAGCTCTGAAACACCATGGCAATATCGCGGTCGGCGGGATCGCGATCGTTAATCTGGACTTTATCCATCAGGATCGCGCCATCCGACAGGCTCTCAAGCCCCGCCAGCAGGCGTAACAGGGTGGATTTACCACAGCCGGACGGACCGACCAGTACGGTAAAACTGCCGTCGGGAATAGTGAGGTCGAGCGGATGCAGAACCGATTGTTTTCCGTAGCGCTTGGCCACTTTAACGAGTTCAACACTGGCCATGATTTAGCGCTCCTGTGCAGAAAGTTGCAGTTGATGCCAGTCGGGATAGCGACGCGGCAGGGTACTGATTGCCAGTGATGCCACAGCGATGCCCCATTGCAAAGCGGTGGTGATGTCTTGCTGATGCAGTAGCGCGGTGAGAAATCCGGCATTAAAGCTGTCGCCCGCGCCGATGGTGTCCACTACTGTCACCGGACGTGCCAACTGGCTGATTTGCTGATCCGCTTGCCAGCAGCCCGCGCCTTGTGCGCCGCATTTCACCACGCAGCCACCTCGTCCGCTGAGTTGTTGCGTTAGCTGTTGAGCGCAGGTAGCAAGATCGTCCTGACCCACTAAGCCTAAGGTTTCGACCTCATTCAACAGCAGCCAGTCACACAGCGGTAGCCAGCGGGCACACTGCTCGCGCACGGTCTCCGTCCAGCCTTGCGGCGGCCAGCCAGTATCGACAGCGGTCAGATAACCGCGCTGCTGCAACTCACTTAGCAACTGCGGATACTCGTCATAAAGATGCAGACATAAGAAGGTGCCGCAAAGCAGCACGATATCACCTTCGGTTGCACGCAGCGGCAACTGGTCCAGCACATCGGCAGCGGTGAGTCGCACGATATGACCGAGGTTACTGAGAAACGAGCGCTCATGATCCGAGTGCGTGACGCCCACGGTGAGTGACGTTTCACAGCGATAGCGTTTCCAGTGTTCAGCGCTATGCGGAAAGTGACTCGCCAGCCAGGCGCTCAATCCGTCATCACCCTGGTTGGCTACCGCGCGATGACGTACCTTCATTGCTTCCAGCGCCAGTGCGCAGTTTCCCGCCGATCCGCCCGGGCGCAGTTCGCTGTGATTGAGCATCACTTCGGTGCCGCGCTGTGGCCAGCTGTCGAGCGTACCCATAATCAAATCGACATTAATATTGCCCACCACATACAGGGTGGCGGTGGAGTCCATGTTCGCGATCATCCTTTACTCCCGCCACTGGCCAGGCCGCTGACCAGCGTTTTCTGCAGCCAGATAGCAATAAATAAGGGGGGCACGGAGGCCAGAATACCGACAGCGGCGATTAATCCATCATCGGTGGCACGGCCAGCCGTAAAGCCTGCAATGGTGACCGGCAGAGTTTGCGCGGCGATATTGCTGGTGAACAGCAAGGCATAGAAAAACTCATCCCACGCTAACAGCCAGCCAAACAGCGCTGCAGCACCCAGCACCGGTTTTGCCAGCGGCAGCGTAATGCGCAACAGCACTTGCCAGACGCGCAGCCCATCTAACCTTGCTGCTTGCTCGATATCCTGCGGTAAGGTGTCGAACTGGTTTTTCAGCATCCAGGTGAGAAACGGCAGGATCAGCGAGCAGTACACGATGATCAAACCCGGTCGGGTGTTCAGCAGATCAAACTGCTGCAACAAGAAGTAGAGTGGCAGCACAAAAGCCACCGGCGGCACCATGTAAATGGCGAGTGAGGCGAACAGCCAACCATCACGACCGCGATAGCGAGAGAAGCTGAATGCGGCCGGGATAGCCAGCAGCAGGCAGATGATCGTTGCGCCAGTCGCCACCAGCAAACTGTTGCCCATGGCGTGCAGGAACAGCGCGCCAGGTTGACCCGGTTCAAGCGACATTAATCTGCCGTAACGGCTGAAATCCCACTGACGCGGTAGCCACTCCAGCGGTACACGCGTCAGATCGCTGGTGGCGCTGACGCTCATTAAAAACAGCCAGCCCATCGGTGCCAGTACGGAAATCGCTACCAGCAACGCGGCAGCGTACTTCGCGGTGCTGCGCAATTTAGCCTTCATACGCGCTCCCTTTGCGGCGCTGAAGCCACAGTAACAACATATACAGCGTGATCAGCACGGCACACAGCAACGTCATCAACATGGCGTAAGCCGCACCGCTGCCCGCGCGCAGATAGCTGAACGACTCCTGGTACACGTAAAAACTCAGGGTTTTGGTGCTGTCCACCGGGCCGCCACGTGTCATCACATAGATGATGTCGAAGATCTTGAAGGCATCGATGGTGCGCAATACCAGGGCCACGCTAAGAGGGCCGACAATTGCCGGTAACGTGATGGCGCGAAAACGCCGCCATGCCGATGCCCCATCCAGACGTGCCGCTTCAAACAGATCCTCCGGAATGGATTGCAATGCCGCCAGCACCAGCAGAGTGACCAGAGGATAGTTCTTCCAGATATCGGCAAACATCACGGCATTGAGCGCCGAATCGGGCGAGCCGAGCCAACTGCGATAGCCATCAATGATGCCAAGCTGGGTCAGCAGGGCGTTGATGCTGCCGTAATCGGGGTTGAAATTGAGACGCCACATCATGGCGTTAACAATGGTGGGCAGCGCCCATGGCAGGATCACCAGCACGCGCAGGACATTGCGGCCAGCAAATTTCTGGTTCAGTAGCAGCGCCACCAGCACGCCGAACACCCCTTCAAACGCCACCGACACTACGGTGAAGTAGAGCGTGCGCCACAGTGAGCTTTGGAAATCGGGATCGGTAAGGGCGAACAGATAGTTCTCCACGCCCACCCAGCCGGGGGCTTCACCGCTGCCGATTAAGGCGGCATCGGTGAAGCTGAGCCAGATGGTGCGCAGCAGCGGCCAGGCGGTGAGCAACAGCATCACCAGTAACATGGGTGCTAACAGCACCCATGCCTGCCGTTGTTCGCGTTGACGCAAACTCAGCATGCTCACTCCTTAACGCAGACGCGCCGCGCTTTTATCCACCGTCTGCATGGCGGCGTCCGGCGTGGCGCTGCCTACCAGTACTTGCTGCAACTGCTGCTGCAAGGTATTGGAGAGACGGGAATAATCGGCGGTTTCAGGACGCGACAACATCACGTTAAGCGATTTGTCAGCGGCGGCGATCAGGCTTTCCTGGTTTTTCAGCACCGCAGGGTCCTGATAGGAGCTTTTCCAGATCGGCAGGCTCAATGTGGCGTATTTGTTCTGCACCGGCTGAGAGGTCATGTAGCTGATGTACTGCCAGGCCTGATCAGGATGGGTACTGCCTTTAGCAATACCCAGGCCCATCGACCCGTTGACCGCACCAAATTTACCCGGTGCATCACCTGGCGCAGGGACAATACCGACCTGACCGGCCACTTTGCTCTGTTTTGGATCGTTAGCCATGTTGTACATGTAGGTCCAGTTCAGCGCGAAGGCCGCATCGCCGTTGGAGAACGCCTTACGCACATCCTCTTCCAGATATTCACGCGAAGCCGGGTTAGTCAGACCCTCATCCAGCGAACTTTTCATCAGCTTAACCGCCTGCAACGAGGCTGGAGAAGAGAAGTCGAGTTTGCCATTGTTGTAGAACTTGCCACCGAAGCCAGAGACCAGCGTGGTGTAGTCACACACCAGGGCTTCAGCCTGCGACCAACTCCAGACCAGTGGATATTTGACGATATTTTTCTGCTTGATGATGCGCGAGTCGTCGATCACCTGCTGCCAGGTTTGTGGCGGGGTGGTGATACCGGCTTTCTCCAGCATGGCTTTGTTGTAGTAGAGATATTTGGTATCGAGTATCCACGGCATGCCCAGAGTTTTACCGTTGAACACCACGGTGTTCATGGCACCGGGGAAGATCTGTGCTTTTTCATCCGCCGCGATGCGGCTGCTGACGTCTTGCAGCAGGTCGAACTTGGTGAATTCCGCTGGCCAGATGGCGTCAAACAGCACCACATCGTAGCCATTACCGCCTGCGCCACGCGCCGCCACAATCTTGTCATGCAGCGCTTCGTAAGGCACAAACTCCAGATTCACCTGTACGTCCGGATGGGCTTTCTGGAACTCCTGCGTCATGGCGCGGATATCATTTTCGCTGTACGCCGCCTGAGTCATGAACAGCGCATTAAGCGTGGTCGCTGCTGCCGCGTGACCGGCACTGGCGAGTAAAACCGCGATGGCACAGCCTTTCAATGTGGTCGAGAACCGGGTTTTCATAACATTTTCCGCCTTGATGCAAGAAGAGGGTGTTTAATTAAATCAATTTGATTGATTTAATAACGCGCACAGGTTGTCAGATTGCTGCGGCTGACATCGGTAAGCTTAAGCAAGTGACGTGCCAGGGCATAAATCGTGTTGCCGCTGCACACTACTTTGCACAGATTTTTGCCGCTGTCAGGTAAACAGGTTGTAAAATGTGCCGCCGATCATAGATATTGATGCGCGGTCAGTCGCGGGTGAGGAGAGGGAAGCAGGATGAAAACATCGGGAACCAATCTGGAACATGCACGCGCGCACAATCGACGCGTGATCATCGAAGCGATCCGCTTGCACGGCGAACTGACGCGGGCTGAGCTGGCCCGCCTGACTGCGCTCACCCCACAAACCGTGTCGAATATCGTCGCTGAACTTGAAGAGGCGGAACTGCTCTCTAGCCGACAACCGCGCAAGCAGGGGCGGGGACAACCCGCGATTCCCGTCACGCTGAATCCTGCCAGCGCCTTCTCCATCGGTATTCATCTGGATCACCAAACGCTGTTAATTGTGCTGATGGATCTCACCGGTGAAATTCACTTTCGTCGCCTTATACTGGTGCAAAAGCCCCAGCCCGATGCCACTTTAGCGCGCATTGCGGAAGTGCTGACCGAGATGAAAACCCAGTTGGGTGCCCGCTGGCAAAAAGTGCTGGGGATTGGCGTGGTGATGCCGGGCCCGTTTGGCGTAGAGGGCATCTCTTCGGTTGGGCCAACCACGCTGCACGGCTGGGAACAGGTGGATATTGAAGCGCGGCTGGGCGAACTGAGTCATTTGCCAGTGACGCTGGAGAACGATGCCACCGTCGCGGCGATCGGCGAGCGCTTTCATGGCGTGGCGCGTCAACTGAATTCCTTTATCTATCTCTATATTGGTACCGGCTTGGGCGCGGGTATTCTGATGGATGGTCATGTTTACAGCGGTCATGCACATAACGCCGGTGAAATCGGTCACGTGGTGGTGGAACCGGGCGGACGCGAATGCTATTGCGGCAATCAGGGGTGTCTGGAGCGCTATGTCTCCTTACAGGCCGCCTATGAGTTTTGTGGTCTGGACCCGATGACCGCACTGCCGGAAGATTTACTGCAGGTCGATGCGGCGCTGTTCGATCGCTGGATCGATACCATGCTGACGCCACTGCGTCAGGCTATCAATATGCTGGAGTGCATTTTTGATGCGGAGAGCGTGATAATCGGCGGCATGATGCCAGCGGCACTGCTGGATAAGATCATCCAACGCTTGCCACCGCTTTATCAGTCGGTGCGCGGGCGCTATTTGACCGGGTCACGTTTGAAAATCGGCATGACCGGCAGTGACACCGCCGCACTTGGCGCGGCGGCGCTGCCGATTTTTGACGAGTTTAACCCGCAGTTTCAGGTGTTGATGAAGTAGTAGAGGCGCACTTGCCCGAAAATGCACGCAACTTACTCTGTTCGCGCCCGTTGTCATCAATGTTTGCAGGCGACAACCATGCTTTTAATGCGCGCTCAACCTGTGGCCATTCACTGTCTATCATCGAAAGCCAGTCGGTATCGCGATTGCGCTGTTTGCGTGTCATCGCCTGACGAAAACGCCCTTCAAAAGTAAAGCCAAGACGTTCTGCTGCGCGACGAGAGGCAAGGTTGGTGGAATCGCATCGCCATGCCACGCGGCGATAGCCCAGTTGAAACGCCTGCTGAAGCAGCAGAAAGATCGCCTCACTGCCCAGCACGTTGCGCTGCATCAAGGGTGACCAGGTGACATGGCCAATTTCAATCGCACCGTTTTGTCCGTCAATATTGGCGAAACACACGGCACCCACCGCCTGCTGGCTACGATGATCGATCACCGCATAGCTGACCAATCCACCGTCATGGCATTTGACGTTGATCCACGCTTGCATCTCAGCCAGTGATGTCGGCTTGGTTGCGCCCAACCACGTCCAGTCACGATCGTCTGGTGCCAGGGAGAAGGCGCTAAACAGGGCTGGGGCATGGGAGATATGAAGCGGTGCCAGAGTACAAAATCGCCCTTTCAGCGTCTCGGCAGGCGGAACGTCCAGCGGCTGCCAGTCCGGCAGGGCAAATCCCACTGGCTGACCGTATTGATTCAGTTGCGTCATCGTCTCTCCTTGGCGTGGTTATTGAAGGTCAGGATCAGAGATAAGCATATGATGAATTAATCAGTTTATAACCAGAAAATTGTCGGGCGATTTAAAATCCTTTTTACGCATGACCGTAATGACATTTTGTACAACCCATAATTTACCTAATTGGCGGTCATGAGTGATAGCGCAGGGAAAATGCAAGTGTGTTTTATTGCATTTTAATACAAAACGCGTTCCTTCCTCGTAATCTAAAATAGTGGTGAGATGGCGCTCAATGAATGATTGAAAAACTTTATTCAGTTCATTCAAGGTAATAGGTGGATTAATTCGCGGGTCATTTAAGCGTTCAAATGCTGCATGGAAAGTAAAATGAATTCTGGCGCAGTCCTCAGCGAGGATGTCATTGATATCAGCTTGTAAATCGAGAAGTTGTTGTTCCGTGATGGTCATAATGCTGTGCAGCAATCTCGCTCAGTTTCCTATTGAGCTCTTCATTTGATAAGGCATGAACAGTGGCGATGTGGGTGCTAAAACTTAACGTTCCCATTCTGACATCGAACTCTTCATTATCAAATGAATCGACAAAGACAGCGTTACCGCTTTCAGCATCAAAAAACGAGGCGTAATTCTGTTCTATTTGCATGTCAAATTTAAACATACAGACTCCCAATCAAAAAAATGCTCTTCGATTATAGATGACGGAAATTGCACCTTCTATTGAAATTTAACGGCAAGCCAATAAAAAAATCTGTGGTCATCTTATCACCCGCTGAAGCATGTGCAATAGAAAATGAGTTGATCTATAAAAATAATATGATTTTAAATCAATGTGTTACATCATCTCGCAATAGGGTTTGAAGGCTAGAACATGAAATGATGTAAATCGCTTTTTCTGACTTTTAGGAGGTTAGCCGTGACTCGTAATCGCTTCCTGCGCGTTGTATAAGAAAGTCATGGCTCATTCTTAAATCGTGTAACCTTTATAGGATGTTGCGCCGAAATTAGCGAACTTATATAACAGGTTTATGAGGTGATTACTATAGTAATCAATAGATTGCCGTACCAGTAGCGGCGCAATTTATTGCGTGTAAAGTAAAGGCAATACGGCTATAAAAATCGCGCGACAATGCGGCTTCAAATACGCGCGATAAATCGCGCCGCTACGATAATGGTGGATGGATATTGCAGGGTGCGCATTGAAGCGCACCAGTTAGAAAGGAGCAAGAATGCAGGCGAATTTACGCGAAGCAGCAGTCAAAAACGTTGAAATAGGCAGTAACGTGACCATCTACCAGCCTAGCAATATCTATGGCTGTACTCTGCATGATGACGTGTTTATCGGTCCGTTTGTTGAAATCCAGCCACATACGGTGATTGGCCGTGGTAGCAAGGTGCAATCGCACACGTTTGTTTGTGAGTACGTCACGATCGGGGAAAACTGCTTTATCGGCCACGGTGTGATGTTCGCCAACGACATGTTTCGCGACGGCAAACCCAACGCTGACAGCGCCAGTTGGGGTCGCATCCGTATCGGGAATGACGTGTCGATTGGCAGTGGCGCGACCATACTGGCCGTGACCATCTGCGACGGCGCGGTGATCGGGGCTGGCAGTGTGGTGACCAAAGATATTACCCAGAAAGGCGTTTACGCCGGAAACCCGGCGCGTCTATTACGTCTGCTCTAACTCTCCATCACCCAATGGCCCGCGCTCACTTCGCGATACCGTCGCGCTTCGGGCACAAATCCCAGCGGACGCACCGGGCTTTTCAGTTCACTGACGTCGAGATGGCGTTTGAGATGGCGGCGTGAGGGATCGGGCAAAGGTACCGATGACAGCAGCTTACGCGTGTAATCATGCTGTGGATTTTCAAAGATGGCGGCGCGCGGGCCAATCTCGACGATCTCACCTAATAGCATTACCGCCACGCGATGGCTAATGCGTTCAACCACCGCCATATCGTGCGAAATAAACAGATACGACAGACCCAGACTGCTTTGCAGGTCCAGTAGCAGATTGATGATCTGCGCTTTGACTGTGACATCTAAGGCCGAGACGGACTCATCGGCGATGATCATTTTAGGGTCGAGCATCAAAGCCCGCGCGATACAGATACGCTGGCGCTGACCGCCGGAAAATTCATGAGGGTAGCGTTTCATCATCGCAGACGATAAACCCACACGCTCCATCAACTCAGCGGCCTTTTGCTGCGCGGCCTGTTTGCTGCCGAGTTGGTGCTGGAGGAACGGCTCAGTCAGCGCTTCCAGCACCGACATACGCGGATTAAGGCTGGCAAACGGATCCTGGAAAATCATCTGCATTGAACAGCGTAGTTGGCGCAGTTCCTGATGCGATAAATTCAACACGTCATAACCGTCGAAAGCGACTTCACCCGCATCCGACTTCACCAGGCGGGTGAGGGAGCGCCCGGTAGTGGATTTGCCACAGCCGGACTCACCCACCAGAGACAGCGTTTCGCCGGGCATCAGGTCAAACGAGATGTTTTCCACCGCGTGCACCGCGCCGGTTTTGCGGCTGAACAGCCCTTCATGGATGCTGAAACGGGTACTGAGATTTTTGACCGACAGCAACGGTTGCGAAGCGTCGGGGTGTGCGACCTGTGGCGCACTAACATCACCTTTAAACACGAACTTCTGTGGACCCGCGATGCCACGCATTGCGCCGAGCTGCGGCACAGTGGCGATTAACGTACGGGTATAGTCCGCAGCGGGGGCGGAGAAAATATCCGCTGTGCTGCCGGTTTCCATCACATCGCCCTGGTACATCACCAGCGTGCGATCTGCCACTTCCGCCACCACGCCCATATCATGAGTGATAAACAGCACGGCGGTGCCTTCTTCCTCTTGCAACGTTTTAATCAGGTCGAGAATCTGCCCCTGAATGGTGACATCCAGCGCGGTGGTGGGTTCATCGGCAATCAGCAGTTTGGGCCGTAACGCCAGCGCCATCGCAATCATCACACGCTGGCGCATCCCGCCTGAAAAATGATGTGGATAATCTTCAAAGCGTTTGGCCGCATTGGGAATACGCACTTTTTCCAGCAGGCGGATGGTTTCTTCACGCGCCGCGCGTTTACTGATATTGCGATGGTTAATCAGCGCTTCGGCAATTTGATTGCCGATAGTGAAAGAGGGATTAAGGCTGGTCATCGGCTCCTGAAAAATCATCGCCACCGCATTGCCGCGAATGTCCCGCATCGCTTTTTCACTTAGACTCAACAGGTCTACGCCGTTCAGCAGCACTTTGCCGGTCACGCGCGCGTGGCGCATATTCAGCAAGCGCATGATCGCCATTGAGGTGACGCTTTTTCCTGAGCCGGATTCTCCAACTATCGCCAGTGTCTCACCGGCGTTGATGGTCAGTGAAACGTTCCTAACCACCTCGCGCCAGCGATCGTCGTGACGAAAGGCAACGGTGAGGTTTTCTACCTGCAATACCGGTTGCTGACTCATTTTGCCGCCACAAAGCGAGCCGAGCGGGTGCTGACTGGCAGGAAGTCGAAGTCGGTATCAAACGGGTAGGCGGGTTGCAGTTTACGTTTACGCTCCAGACGCTCCACGTACTGATCGACCACACCTTCTGACAGTGCCATCAGGTTCGGATTGGCCAGCGGGGCTAACTCGGGTGACAGATAACCCGATTTCACCACCACAATTTTGGCCTGAGCGGGATGCAGACCCAGCAGTTCAAAATCAGCAATATTGTGGTAAGGACGACGACGATCGGCCACCACTACCGTGATATCGCCGGTTTTCAGCAGCGCCTGTTTCGCCAGCGAGCGGGGATCGTCACTCAACAACAACACTTCAAATTCCGCACTGACTTTACCGCCAGCGGGATCGAGAGTGGCGCCCACCGTCAGGTGCAGTTTTGCCCCGACTCCGGCAGCAAAAGCCGCTTCGGTAGCCGGTTTATCAGTGATGCCTGCGACGATCACGCCTTGTGCACCCTGGCGCATCAGCTCCGCCAGCATATTAGCGCGATCGCCCACGCCGCCTCCGGTTGGGTTATCACCCGAATCAGCGAGGATCACGGGCGCAGTTTCACTGGCTATCGCCATCGCGACGCACTCTTCAGTGCTGCCTGTCACACAACCGAAGCAGAATTCATCACGCGCTTGCCAGTAAGCCAGTGCCAGCTTTGCTGCCTGCTCCGAGAGCACATCGGCGTCGGTGCCGGTCATGATCGCGGCAGCCGTGGCGCGAGGCTCATCGGCCCAGACATATCCCACCATCAGTGACGCATCCCAGATGTGTTCCAGGTCGTTGATGCCCGGCAAGCGCGCATACAGACTTTTTGCCGGCTCGTCTTCGGTACTGGTACGTTCACCCGGCAGCACCACCGGAATCGGTGCCCATACCACGCCCGGTTTGACGCCGGTTTGCAGGCTTTTCATCAGCATCGATACCGAACGGCGCATGGTCTCTTCCACATCAATGTGCGGGGCAGTGCGATAGGTGGAGAACATGTCGATGGCATCGATGATGCGCTGCGTGACGTTGCCGTGCAGATCATAGCTCACGGTGATAGGGCAATCTGGCCCCACCAACTCACGCGTGGCGCTGATCCAGTCACCTTCGGCATCTTCCATACCTTCAACATACACCGCACCGTGCATAGCGAGATACACACCGTCAACCGGCAGATGGGCCTGCAGGCGGGTTAAGAAATCTTGTTTGAAATCATCGTAGGTGATGCGGGCAACGGGACCACCGGCGATGGCGCGCGCATGAAAGGTCGGCAGAAACTCCGCTTCGTAATCCTGCAAAAAGGCAAAGTACGGATTGGTCAGCAGATCCTGACCGCGCACGATGCGGAAGTCGTCGGCATAGTTCAGCACCGGGTTATACGTACTGCACTCCGTATGAATGCCACCAAAAGCAATGCGCATACAGCCTCCGCTAGTCAGGTAATTGAATGATAAATCGATATGCCGCCACGCTGGCCGCTGCACGCGCCCAGCTCTCGGTGTGAATTTCGATGGTAGAAATCGGTGTCTTGCCCATCATGGATGGCAGCACGTGGCTGTCTATTGATTGCATCACCACGGTTTTCAGCAGGCCGTCGAAAGCCCGAGGTTGATGAGCGATGACAATCAGCTCCGGATCGTTCATCTGGATGATATTGGCGATGGCGAGGCCCAGCGCATGTCCTGCCTGGTGCAAAATGCTGATCGCCGCGCTGTTGCCTTTCACCGCCAGGGTTTCCAGCGCCGCAAGGGTGTGCGCGTCCAGCGACTTCTCCCGCGCGCTTTCGCGAATAGCGGTGAGCGAGGCGAGGGTGTCGAGGCAACCGCGTTTGCCGCAGCGGCAAGGGCGACCACCAGGTTCAATGGTGCAGTGGGCAATTTCACCCGCGCCGCCGTGTGCGCCGCGATGCAACTGGCCCTGGAAAAAGTGGGCCGATCCAATGCCATCACCGTGCGAAATCAGGGTGAAGTTACGGGCTTTTTTCGCCACGCCAAAAATTTTCTCGCTGACAGCCAGTGCTTTGGCATCGTTCTCCAGCGATACCTCGAGACCCGTTTGCTGTTTTAGCATCTCAGCCAGCGGCACGTCCTTCCAGCCAAGCAGGGCGGACTGCACGCAAACAGCCTGATTTTCATCCACAAAGCCAGACAGCGTCACGCCCAAGCCAATTAACTGGTCGGCTGAAATTCCTTGCTGTTTTATCAAGCCTGGAATGGCCGCAGCCAGGGCAGCACTCAACTGTTGCGGATCAGGATTGAGTGCCATTTGGGTGCTGGCCAACACCAAGCCGTGCATGTCGATCAGCACCAACACAACCTGTTCACCCAGCAACGAGGCACCGAGGAAATAGGCGCTGTCAGCACGCATTTTAAGTAATACAGAAGGACGCCCCTGACCGTTTGATTCTGGAATGCTCTCCTCCAGTAATCCGGCATTCAGCATCTCTTTAACCAGCGTGCTAATGGCGGCTTTGCTCAATTTCATGTTTTCCGCAATAGCGGTGCGGCTTAAGCCGTGTGAGGCAATAAGCAGGCGCAGAATTTGTTGCTGGTGGGCATTGAGCATTCAGGTTCTCACTGCAATAGCGATATGCCCTGACAATAATAAGGCTGAAAAACAAATTCAACGTTATTTAGTTAATTTTCTGAACGTAGATCTAACTATAAGTAAAATATATGAACCAGCATCTTGGCTTTTGTTTAGAGAATGTGCCTTATATAGCGAGGTTATTTCACCGAACGTTTCAATGATTCATTGAGGGCCTTCATGGAA
Organism: Pantoea sp. EA-12; assembly: GCF_030053355.1. Lineage (NCBI taxonomy): Bacteria > Pseudomonadati > Pseudomonadota > Gammaproteobacteria > Enterobacterales > Erwiniaceae > Pantoea > Pantoea sp. EA-12. Next base: position 432,179 of record NZ_JASGBY010000001.1, read on the forward strand.
AGCACACTTAAGCATTTCAAGGTACTGACGCTGGCCGGTTGTATTGTGGCGTCGATGATGAGTTCCGCCGCACTGGCGAGTCAGTTGGTTATCATGCAGAACGAGCCTCCTCGCAGCATGGACCCCGGCAACCAAACGGCGACCTTCACCGGCACGGTACTGGACCCGATGTACGAAGGCCTGACGCGTCTGGGTGATGACGGAAAAATTATTCCCGCACTGGCACTGTCGTGGAGCGCGGACAGCAGTGGATTGCACTGGACCTTTAAGCTGCGTCCTAACGTGAAATTCCATGATGGCACGCCGTTTAATGCCGATGCGGTGGTGGAAAACTTCCAGCGTCACTTAGACACCAAACGCGGACTGGCGGGCAGCGGCAAAATCCGCACCTTTATTCAGGACGTGAAGAAAACCGATGATTTAACCGTTGAATTCCAGCTGAAGAAAATTAATCCGGCGTTTTTAACCGTGCTGGCATCCGGCCCTGGTTTAATGGTTAGCCCAACCGCCGATAAAGCGGGCAGCATCAACAATAAAGCTGACGGAACCGGGCCTTATAAGTTGGTGCAATATAAATCCGGTGAATACGTGCTGGAGCAGAAGAACAGCGATTATTGGGGCAAATCCAGCGGGCCTGATGAAATTAAATGGACGTGGAGCAGTGAGCCTTCGGTTATGAACATGGCGCTGCAGTCAGGTCAGGTGGATATTATTAACCCGGTGCCGCCGCAATTTGCCGGGATGTTGAAAAACAATCCCAACGTGAATTTAAAACAGTCACCGGGAGCGGCGGTGTTCTGGGTGGATCTCAATACGCAGAGCAAAGCGCTGAGTGATGTGCGCGTGCGCCAGGCCCTTAACCTGGCAACCGACCAGACGGCGTTGGTGAAGGCGATTATGTTTGGTTATGCGCAACCGGCCAACTCCGCACTGGCACCCGTGGATGCCAACTACGACAAGAGTTTGCATGATTACCCGTATGATGTGCAGAAAGCCAAAGATCTGCTGAAAGCGGCAGGCTATGCCGATGGCTTTAGCATGTCGATTGCGGTGCAGGCACCGGATGCGCGTACCGCACAGGTGTTGCAGGGGATGTGGAGTAAAATCGGTGTAAAACTCAACGTGCGCCAGATGGAAAGCGGCGTCTGGACCAAAGCCGCCTTTGCGGACGCCAAAGAGAAAGCCCAGCAGGGTACCGATGCGGTGCTGGCTTCATGGTCATCGGGTCTGTATGGCTCTGACTTGCAGCTGCGCCCGCTCTATCACAGCGCCAGCTTTGCGCCAGGCGGGGCGAATCTGGGCTTCTTCAGCGACAAGAAAACCGATGATTTAATCGATACCGCAGCCTCTACCCTTGACGATGCCAAACGCAAAGATCTCTACTTACAGGCACAGAAACAGATCAGCGGATTAGCGCCGCAGGTGTTGCTGTTCTATCAGGACGATCTCTACGCCTCGCGTAAAAATATCAGCGGCGTCACTATGCAGCCCGGCGGACAGATTGTGGTTCGCGATGCGGTGAAGAACTGATCGATGAAAGCGTACGTTGCGAAGAAGGTGCTCTCGCTGCCGCTGATTATTTTCGGCGTCTCGATCATCGTGTTCATCGCCATCCGCGCGTTGCCGGGCGATCCGGCACGCCTGATGGCGGGGCCGGAAGCGCCGCAGGAAGCGGTAGACAATATGCGCCTCCGATTGGGGCTGGATCAGCCACTGCCGCTGCAATATGTCAAGTTCGCCACCGATGCTCTGCATGGCAATCTGGGTGAATCCTTACAGTCTCAGCGTCCGGTGATCACTGAAATCAGCGAACGACTGCCTTACACCCTATCGCTGGCGGCGCTGGCGTATTTGCTGGCGATTGCCATTGGTGTGCCCGCAGGGATGACCGGTGCTATTTATCGCCAACGCATTCCCGATCAAATCGTCATGGTGCTCACCATCGCCGGGGCCTCCATCGCCAACTTCTGGCTGGCGCTGTTAGCGATGAACTATTTTGCGGTGGAGTTGGGTTGGCTGCCGCTGTTAGGGGCGGACTCATGGAAAAACTACGTGATGCCCACCGTCACGCTGGCGATTTTGCCGATGGCGATGATTGCCCGCATGACGCGCTCCAGCATGCTGGATGTGCTGAGTCAGGACTACATTCGCACCGCCAAGGCCAAAGGATTACCTTCCGCCAGCATTCACTGGAAACACGCATTGCGTAATGCGCTGATCCCGATCGTTACGATTGTGGCGCTCAACTTCGGCAGCCTGATTGGCGGCGCGGTGGTGACGGAATCGGTGTTTAATTGGCCCGGTATTGGCCGTCTGCTGGTGGATTCGGTGAAATACCGTGACTATCCAGTGATTCAGGGCGTCACGCTGGTAGCGGTGACGGGCGTGGTGCTGATGAATTTGCTGGGTGAAATCCTGATTGGTCTGCTCAATCCAAAAATAAGGTTCGACTGATGAACGGCCTCGATACTTCGGTGCTGCCGGCGCGTTCGCGTCCCCGTCAAATGCTGCGCTTTCTGCTGAGTAACCCATCGATCGCCATCGGTGGCGGGCTGGTGTTGTTGGTGGTGTTGGCCGCCGTACTGGCACCGTTGCTGACGCATTGGGATCCGGTGGAGCAGGATTTGCTGAACACCTTGCAAGCTCCTTCCGCCGCACACTGGTTTGGTACCGATGATTACGGTCGGGACATCTTCTCCCGCGTGATTTACGGCGCGCGCATTACATTATTTGAAGTCTGCCTGAGCGTGGCGATCTCAATGGTGATCGGCATTCCGCTCGGTATCATCTCCGGGTTGGCGGGACGTAAAATCGATGCGCTGGTGATGTGGGTGATGGATATTATTTTCGCTTTTCCCGGTATCGTGCTGGCGATTCTGATCGTGAGTGTGCTCGGCGAAGGGTTGGCCAATATGTTAATCGCGATTTCATTGTTCTCGATTCCGGTGTACGCCCGTCTCAGTCGTAACCTGACGCTCGGCCTGAAAAATATGGAATACATTGAGGCGGCGCACATGCTGGGCGTGCGCTATCCACGCATCATCACCCATTACATCTTACGGAACTCGATTGGCCCGTTGATTGTGCAATCGACGCTGACGGCGGGTGCGGTGGTGCTGTCGGCGGCCAGTTTGTCTTTTCTGGGGTTAGGGGTGCAACCGCCGATGCCAGAGTGGGGCACCATGATGAGCGATGGGCGTAACTTTCTTGGCCTGAATATTTACGTGTCGCTGTTCCCCGGACTGGCGATATTGATTACGGTGCTGGGCTTTAATGTGCTGGGCGATGGTCTGCGCGATGTGATGGATAAACGTTTATGAGTACAATACCGGCAGTGATCTGCCTCGACCTCGGCGGTTCGTTCGTCAAGCTGGGCGTGATGGATGCGCAGCAGCAGTTAACGATACTCGATCAGCAAAAAATTCCCGCGCACAGTTGGTCAGATTTTACCGCGCTGATTGTTCGCATGATCGATCAACATCAAGCGCATTTCTGCACCGATTCTCCACTGGCGATCTCCACCGCGGGCATTGTGGCACCTGACACAGGTGAAATATTTGCCAGCAATATTCCGGCTTTCCATCAGCGTAACCTCAGTCAATCGCTTGGCGATTCGTTACAACGTAACGTGATTGTACACAATGATGCCGACTGTTTTACTTTTGCCGAAGCGCTGGCAGGCGTGGGCAAAGGGCACAAAGTGGTGTTTGGTGCCATTCTTGGTTCCGGGGTGGGCGGTGGATTGGTGGCCGATGGGCGCATTATTACCGGACAGAATGGCCTGACCGGTGAGTGGGGCCATGGCCCCATTACTCTGACGGAGGTGGAAATCGCAGGTGAAACCCTCCGTTTGCCGCGCCAGACCTGCCCGTGCGGGCAAAAAGGCTGTCTTGACAGTTATGGCGGTGCGCGTGGACTGGAGAATTTGCATCGTACATTGCATCAGTTGAATGCCAGCAGCATTGATATCATCACGGGTTGGCAGCAGCAGGAAGCTCAGTCAGTGCGTACGATTCAGGTGTGGTTGCAACTGGTGAGCCAGCCGCTGGCGTACACCATTAATATCACCGGCGCATCGCTGGTGGCGGTGGGTGGTGGGTTGGCTTCAGTGACGCCGCTGATCAATGCGCTGAATGAGCAAGTGCAGCGCTATGTGCTGCGCAGTACGCAGCACCCGTTGGTGGTGCCGGGTGTGTTTGCCCATCATGGCGGGATGATGGGAGCGGCGTTGTTGGCCCAGCAACGATAAACGCCTGATGCGCATAAAGGTGCACCCTACGTAAAACGGTATCCTTTCATGTAGGGGCATCATTTATGGTGACCGCAAAGAATTAATTAGCCGCCACATAATTGTCTGTCATTCAATTCACCCCTAAATCAGTTATCATATGCCGCTAAATCCTTTCAGTCTGACGATGGCGTGGCCACGATCTGTACTGAATTCTTCACCTGCGTTTCTGGAAAAACATGTCATCTGTTCAACCCCCACTTAATCAGCTGCCGGACGAGGCATCGCTGCCGCGCGCCAGCGTGCTGAAAGCGCTGTTTGCGCTCGGCACCGGTGGCTTTGCCATTGGTACCGGCGAGTTTGTCATTATGGGCTTGCTGCCTGATGCAGCTAAAGGGCTCAACGTTTCGATTCCTTCAGCGGGCCATCTGATCAGTATTTACGCGCTGGGCGTGGTGATTGGTGCGCCGCTGTTAGCCATACTCGGCGCGCGTGCTTCACGCCGTAACTTCCTGATGACATTGATGGGCCTGTTTGCGGCAGGTAATTTGCTGAGTTCCATCGCGCCGGGTTACTACTCAATGCTGCTGGCGCGTTTCCTCGCCGGTTTCCCGCATGGCACCTTTTTCGGTGTCGCCGCATTGGTAGCCGCCGGATTAGTTGAGCGCAAAAAGCGCGCGCAGGCGGTGTCGATGGTGCTGTTTGGGTTGACCATCGCCAACCTGCTCGGCGTGCCTGCGGTGACCGCGATTGGTCAGATATTCGGTTGGCGCGAAGCCTTTGCGATTGTCGGGGTGCTGGCGCTGTTGACGTTGGTACTGGTCGGGATGTGGGTGCCGAATGTCGCCGGTGACAAACTGGCCAGCCCGCTGCGAGAGCTTTCCGCACTGACGCGTAAGCAGGTGCTGTTAACGCTGGCGATTGGTGCCATCGGCAGTGGTGGCCTGTTCTCGGTATTCAGCTACGTCAAGCCAACGCTGACCGAACTGGCGCAAATGCCGGTTAGCTGGATCCCGGCGGTACTGGCGCTGTTTGGTTTCGGTATGATCATCGGCAACGTGGTGGGCGGAAAACTGGCCGATCGCGGTCTGGAGAAAACCATTCGTCTGGTGCTGATCTGGTCGGTACTGGTGCTGAGTGCTTTCGTGTTCACCGCACACTATGCGTTTGCGGGTTCGCTTAACGTGATGCTGGTAGGCACCATGGTCGCGCTGGCAAGCGTGCTGCAAATCCGTTTGATGGATGTGGCGGGCGATGCGCAAACCATGGCGGCAGCGCTCAACCACTCGGCGTTTAACCTGGCAAACGCCCTGGGGGCGTGGCTCGGTGGCGTGACCATCTCTGCTGGTCTCGGTTGGCAATCCACCGGTTGGGTCGGTGCGATCCTCGCGGTGTTTGGTTTGCTGATCCACGGCATTGCGGTACGCGATGCGCGCAAGAAGTCGATCACTTTTGCGCACGAAAGCGGCATCTAACCTGGTGCGCATAAATGCACACCCTACGGTTTAATCCGCCGTAGGGTGCCATTAATGGCGCCTCAAATGCCATTAATGCACATAAATATGCATCCATGGGGTCTAATCCGTTGTAGGGGTGCCATTTATGGCGCCCTGGTTTTCAGGCCCCCGCCAGCTTTTCCTGCAAAAATGCCATAAACACCCGGTTCACTTCGCTGCGTTGTCGATGCTGCGGATAGAGCGCATTCAGGTTTAGCGACGCGGGTTGCCACGCATCGAGAACTGTCATCAATTCACCGCGGGCTATGGCCGGCGCGACAATAAACTCGGGCAGCAAAATCAATCCCAGTCCCGCCACAGCCGCATCGCGCAGCATCTCTCCGTTATTACTGACCATTGGCCCCTGTACCGCCATCACTTTACGTTGGTCGCCGTTAAACACCTCCCAACCGGTCTGGCTTTCGCGCCCATAGCGCAGGCAGGCGTGCTGCAACAGATCCTCGGGTTCACGCGGTGCGCCCGCGCCCTGAATATAAGACGGGCTGCCACAAATTACGCGACGGAACACCCCCAAACGTTTAGCGATCAGGCTGGAATCGGGCAGGGTGCCAATTCGAATCGCCATGTCGAAGCCTTCACCCACCATATCGACATAGCGGTCGGCCAACTCCACCTGGAACTGTAATCCCGGATGTTGGCTGAGGAATTCGGCGATAAAGGGTGACAAATGGCTGATGCCAAAAGACATCGGTACGCTAAGACGAAAACAGCCCTGTAATACCTGCTGCCGCCCGGAAACGGCCTGCTCGGCTTCCTGTACATCATCCAGAATACGCTGCGCGTGCTGGGCAAAGATCTGGCCGTTATCCGTCACGGATAATTTGCGCGTATTGCGATTCAGCAAGCGGGCACCAAGTGACTCCTCTAATGCCGCAATGCGGCGGCTGACATATTGCTTCGACAGCATTAACTGTTCGGCGGCGGCGGTGAAGTTGCCGGCCTGAATCACGGCAACATAAATACGGAGATCTTCTATCTGCATATTGTCCACTCAAATGTGACAGTCATTGTCATTTCAGTGCATTGTTGAGCGAATCAGTTTACGTATACTTATCCTCATTCGGAAGGGCAACCGCCAATCCACAGCACATTTGAGGAGCACACCATGATTGAACAACGTCTGTCAGAGCAACGCGGAGTGGGTGACCACGGTTGGCTGAACTCGCATCATACTTTTTCTTTCGCTAACTATTGGGATCCAAAACAGAGCGGTTTTTCCGATCTGCTGGTGATCAACGATGACCGTGTTGCGCCGGGTCGCGGATTTGGTGCGCATCCGCACAACAACATGGAGATCATCTCCTATGTGCTGGAAGGCGCGCTGGAACATAAAGATTCCATGGGTACCGGTTCGGTTATCGTCCCTGGCGATGTGCAGTTGATGAGTGCCGGCAGCGGCGTGACGCATAGCGAGTTCAACCACTCAAAAAGCGATAACGTGCACTTCCTGCAGATTTGGATTGTGCCCGCCGAGCGCAACAGCCAACCCGGCTATCAGCAGGTTTCAGTAGCTGAGAGTGACAAACGTGGCCAATTGCGGTTGATCATCTCGCCAGAAGGGCAGAATGGCAGCTTGAGCGTGCGCCAGGATATCCGCATCTACGCGGGATTGTTTGATGGTGCAGAGCAGCAAACCTTCGAGTTAAGTGCCGACCGTTACGCCTACATTCATGTGGCACGCGGCAGCATCGAAGTGAACGGCGTGAAGTTCAAAGAAGGTGACGGTGCGCGCGTGCGCAATGAAACTGCGCTGCAGTTCAGCAATGGCGATAATGCCGAAGTACTGCTGTTCGATCTGCGTCCACTGGAAGTGAATCATCCACAGCGTTAATGGCTAAATCGTAGCGGCGACATTCATTGCGCGCCTTTTCGAATCGCACGATAAATCGTGCCGCTACGAGCTGTGCGGGGTTACGACAACAGCGATTGCGGGGTTACCGGCTTACCGCTTTGCAGAGAAGCCAACGCCGCATCCGCCAACAACAGTGCCTGCAAGCCATCATTGCCGCTTGGGTAGTGGCCTTCACCTTTAGCTAAGGCTTCGATAAAGGTCGCTAACTCATTGCGATAAGCATCGGCGTAACGCTGCAGGAAGAAGTGCTGCGGTTTTTGGGCCACCACGCCATTAGCGACCGATTTCACCAACTGTGACTCTAACTGGTTGGTGACCTGTAACATCCCCTCACTGCCGTGTACTTCAATACGTTGATCGTAACCGTAGCTGGCGCGACGGCTGTTGGTGATCACCGCCATTTTGCCGCTGGCGCAGGTGAGTGTGACCACTGCGGTATCCACATCGCCCAACGCCTTGATATCCGGGTCTGTGAGTGCTGCGGCACTGGCGTAAACCGATACCGGCTCTTCATTCAGCAACCAGCGCGCCATATCAAAGTCATGAATCGTCATGTCGCGGAACAAACCGCCTGAGACTTTGACATAGTCGGCAGGCGGCGCGCCTGGATCGCGTGAACTGATGGTGACCAACTCCGTCTCACCGATTTCACCGTCACGCAGGCAGGCCTGCAAATGCGCCATGCTCGGATCGAAACGACGGTTAAATCCAATCATCAACGGCACACCCGCATCACGCACCGTGGCTAAGCACTTCTCGACGCGCGCCAGGCTTAAGTCCACCGGCTTCTCACAAAAGATTGCTTTTTTGGCGCGCGCGGCGGCTTCAATCAAATCAGCGTGGGTGTTAGTGGCGCTGCAAATCGCCACCAGATCAATGGAACTGTCCGCCAGAATAGTGTCCAGATCCGCCACCGTGGCGCCGTATTTTTCAGCCAGTGCGTTGGCAGCCGGCGCATAGACATCCATCACGTAAGCAAGACGACATTGAGGATGCGCAGCGATATTCCCAGCGTGAATCTGACCAATACGACCAGCACCTAACAGAGCAACATTGAGCATTTTTTATTTCCTTTGAGGGCAACAGGTGATGGCGCTATTAATCGATTTTGCCTGCTTTTAAGTCAAAACAAAGCCGAAAAAGGAGAGTGAAAAGATGAGGCTGATCACATGAAAATTTGATGTTTTTTACCTCAAAAGGCAGTTAATGATTGAAATTCATGATGTTATATCAATTTGATTTACTTCAGCTTATCGGGATATTGTGTGCCCATCGAGGTGGAAGACATCAGGAATCGTCATGACGCAACACAACTGGAAATCGCCTTCCATTAAGCACATTGCGCAGGAAGCGGACGTCAGCCCGGCTACGGTAGACCGGGTACTCAATGGACGTGAAGGCGTACGCGAGGTGACGCGTAAGAAGGTCGAAAGCGCCATGGCGCGGTTGGGCATGCTTGCCGGAGAGGAGAGCCGCAATGCAGGTGTACAGCGCGTGGCTATTCTGTGTGAATCCGGCACCAGCTTTCTCGGGCATCTGGAGCGTCAGGCGCGTGCGGTGATGGCGGAACGCCCCCAGTTGCGCATCAGCATTGATACTTTACCGAGCGCCCAGTTCAATGCTGAACGTTTTAGCCAGTTGATTGAGCGCCGCGCTGCTGAGGCGAGCGGTATCATTCTGGTGTGTCGCGATGATGTAAAGATCAATCGTGCGGTCAAAGCCGCCATCGCTGACGGCGTGCAGGTGATTTGTCTCACCAGCGATCTGCCCAACTCTCGCCGTACTGCATACGTCGGCATTGATCAAATCGCCTCGGGCGCGACGGCGGGCTGGTTTATGGGCCGCATGTTGCCGGCACAGCAGCCAGGTAACATTCTGCTGATCTGCAGCTCGACCTATCGCACGCAAGAAGAGCGAGAAATTGGCTTCCGCCGCGTGTTACGTGAAGCCTTCCCGTGGCTGACAATTCGCGATCGCGTCAATATCAACGACGAAGCGGAGACCGCCTGGCACAGCGTAAAAAAATGGCTCGACGAGGGGAAACCGCTGGCGGGCATTTACAACACTGCCGGGGGGAATGAAGGGGTGGCAAAAGCGCTGGAAGCTTACGGCGTGCAGGATCAGGTGATCTTTATCGGTCACGAACTCAGCGAGTCCAGCCGTGTGCTTCTGGAGCGTGGCGTAATGGATATGGTGTTGGGTCATGATATGCGGCGCGAGATCGAGCAGTGTCTGGCGATTTTCGACCAGCCGATCAGTGAACGGTCAGTCAATGACATCAAAACCCCGCTGTTGATCTATCACCGCTATTCGTATTTTGCCTGAGTGAGATGAGCGGGACTCATGCTGGCCTCTTAAGCGACTGACGATAACGCCGTCTGGGGCCATAGCGTTTCTGCGGCACCTACATTGCGCACTGCAACTATCATCAGACCCAACAATTTTTGACCTAAATTATCATTTAGAGCTATTCCCACACTGAATAATGGGATTTCGTTCAAATCCTGATAACAGTTTTGCAACTTAGTCGTTAGGATAGCGCCGTTCGGCTTTCTCCTCATTTCTCAGCATCAGGTAACCCCATGAAACGACATTTTGCACCCGAAACCGTTTCTGTCAGTAAAAATGGAACCGGTTCCACTCGCAGGGAATTCCTGCTGGCTACGCTTGGCTTAACCGTGACGGGCGCGGTCGCCGCCCTGCCAGGACGGGCACTGGCCGCGGGCGTGATTCATGCCAGTGACGCGGTAAAACAGTTTGTTCGCGTCTCACAAGCCATCACTGAACACCAGCATCTGGATGTGGCGCTGGCAGCACGTTTTTACGAGGTGATGGCCACGCGTGACGCGCAGTTTGTCCCGCGACTGGCGCAACTCACGACCCTGATAACCACGCAAATCAACGCACAGGATTTCCTGGCTAAGGCCAGCAGCGCGGGGCTGCACGATTTCCTCTATCAAATCGTCACCGCCTGGTACACCGGCACGGTAGGGGATGACTATCACGGCACCCTGGTGGCTTACAAACAGGCGCTGATGTATCAGACGGTCAGCGATGGTTTGGTGGTGCCGACCTACTGCGGCAACGGCCCGATCTGGTGGACTGCGCCGGTACCGGATGAGCACAACGGTCATCTCGAACAGCTGTAATTTCCTAAAAACTAAAACGACGAAAAATCATGAAAAAACCAACGTTTACTGCGCAGGGTGATGCCTCCGCAGATATTGTCATTGTGGGCTCAGGTGTGGTCGGTGGTTTGATGGCGAACGAACTCGTCAGCCAGGGCTACTCGGTGCTGGTACTGGAAGCAGGTTTACGTATTGATCGTGCTCAAGCAGTCGAAAACTGGCGCAACATGCCGTTCGCCAATCGTGCCGGGTCAGATTTTCAGGGATTGTATCCGCAATCCAAATTTGCCCCTGCGCCGCTGTATTTCCCGCCGAACAACTATGTCAACGTCACGGGACCGAATGCGTCCAGTTTCCAGCAGGGTTACCTCCGTACTGTGGGCGGCACCACCTGGCACTGGGCGGCATCGTGCTGGCGTCATCATCCCAGCGATTTCGTGATGCAATCCAAATACGGTGTCGGGCGTGACTGGCCGATCAGCTATGACGAACTGGAGCCCTGGTATTGCCGGGCAGAGAACGAGATTGGCGTGGCGGGCCCGAATGATGCCAGCATGCAGTCGCCGACTGAACGTAGCCAGCCTTATCCGATGGATATGGTGCCGTTCGCGCACGGCGATAACTACTTCGCCAGCGTGGTGAATCCGCATGGCTATAACCTGGTGCCGATTCCACAGGGGCGCAGCACGCGGCCGTGGGAAGGGCGTCCTACCTGCTGCGGCAACAATAACTGTCAGCCGATTTGCCCGATTGGCGCCATGTATAACGGCATTCACCACATTGAACGTGCTGAGCGTAACGGTGCAGTAGTGCTGGCCGAGGCGGTCGTCTACAAAATCGATACTGATGGCAACAACCGTATCACTGCCGTGCACTGGAAGGATGCCTCTGGCGCATCGCATAAGGCCAGCGGCAAAGCCTTCGCACTGGCGTGTAACGGAATTGAAACCCCGCGTTTGCTGCTGCTGGCGGCTAACGGCGGTAATCCGAACGGCATTGCCAACGGTTCCGATATGGTGGGCCGCAACATGATGGATCACTCCGGTTTCCACTGTTCATTCCTCACCGAAGAGCCGGTGTGGCTGGGACGTGGCCCGGCGCAGAGCAGCTGTATGGTGGGCTATCGCGATGGGGAATTCCGTCGTGATTATTCCGCTAACAAAATGATTCTGAATAACATTTCTCGTGTGGTAGCCGCCACCCAGCAAGCGCTAAAGAAAGGGCTGGTGGGCAAAGCGCTGGATGAAGAGATTCGCTATCGCTCAGTACACAGCGTCGACATTTCCATCAGCCTGGAGCCACTGCCCGATCCAGAGAACCGTCTAACCCTGAGCAAAACACGCAAAGATCCACATGGACTGGCCTGCCCGGATATTTACTACGACGTGGGGGATTACGTGCGCAAAGGCGCGGAAGTGTCGCACGAGCAGCTGGAAAAAATAGGCAAGTTGTTCAACGGCAAAGAGTTTGCCATCAGCAAAGGGTTGAACGCCAACAACCATATTATGGGCGGCGTGATCATGGGCACCAGCGGTAAGGATGCGGTGGTGGATGGCAACTGCCGCGCGTTTGACCATGAAAACCTGTGGTTGCCAGGTGGCGGCGCGATCCCTTCTGCTAGCGTGGTGAACAGCACGTTGACCATGGCAGCTCTCGGCCTGAAAGCCGCACATGACATCAGCCTGCGCATGAAGGAGTTCGCATGAGATCACTTCTGTTAGCAACGTTGATCGCTTGTGGCGTGCAGGCGGAACCGCTTGATGTGAGTTTGCTACATCAGGGCGAGCAGGTGGCCATTGCCGCGGACTGCCAGGCCTGCCACACCGCGCCGGGCAGCAAAACCGCCTACAGCGGTGGATACGGTATCGCTTCGCCGATGGGCACGATTTACGCTACCAACATCACGCCGGACAGCAGCGGTATCGGTCACTATACCGAGGCGCAATTCTCGGATGCGGTGCGTCACGGCGTACGTGCGGATGGGGCGCAACTCTACCCGGCAATGCCGTACACTTCGTACAGCATGATGACCGATAGCGACCTGCATGCGCTCTATTACTACATGATGCATGGCGTGAAAGCGCAGGCGCAGCACAATCCAGAAACCGATTTGCCATTCCCGTTCAACCTGCGCTTTAGCATGCGCTTCTGGAACATGATGTTTGCCAACGACAAGATGTGGCAGAACGACGGCAGCAAAAGTGCCGAGTGGAATCGCGGTAACTATCTGGTGAACGGCCTGGCACACTGCAACACCTGCCACACGCCACGCGGTTTTATGATGCAGGAGCAGCAAGATCAGCCGCTGGCGGGCGGGCCGCTCGGTAGCTGGTATGCGCCCAATATCACCTCGGATGCCATCAGCGGGATTGGCGGCTGGAGCGATGACGAACTGGTGCAGTATCTGAAAACCGGACGCGCCCCAGGCAAAAATCAGGCGGCGGGCGGAATGGCGGAAGCGGTCGAGCACAGCCTGCAATATCTGTCGGACAGCGATCTGCGCGCGATTGCCACTTACCTGAAAGGCACGACGCCAATTCGTGATGCCGGCGATACGCTCCCGGCGTTCAGCTACGGTGCGCCTTATGATGTGGAAAATAGTGTGCGCGGACGCAATCCAAATAACGCGAATCACTCGCTGGATAACGGTGCCGCGCTGTTTAGCGGTAACTGTGCCAGCTGTCATCAGCCGGATGGAGCGGGCAGCAGCAATCAGGCCTATCCTTCGCTGTTCCACAACACCGCAACCGGACTGCGCAATCCCAATAACCTGATTGCCGCCATCCTGTTTGGCGTACAGCGTGACACCGCGGACCATCAGGTGTTGATGCCCGGCTTCAGTTCACCGTCATACGTCGACAAGCTGAACGATCAGCAAGTCGCGGACATCAGTAACTTCGTACTGGCGCATTACGGTAATGCCGCTGTGACGGTGACCGCTGGCGACGTGGCGTGGGTGAGGAAAGGGGGGCATCCGCCGCTGTTGGCGCGTCTGCAACCGCTGATGCTGCCGGGAATGATTGGCGCGATCATCATATTGCTGGCGGGTATTGCCGTCTGGCGTGTGATGCGCCGCAAGCGTGGGGCTCCTGGCCCAACGTAAAAGTCTCAGCGTTGCAGATAGCCCAGACGGCGTTATCGTCAGAAGTATTACACCATTAATGGCGACCTCATTGGCACGTGTGTTACACCAGCAAGTTACACCGTGCCTTTTTTATCACCTTTCTTAATGAATCCTCCTCGCTTGAAGCGGCATTGCCGCGCTCAACTACCCTTATCACATTGATTTGTGCACTCTCGATCACGCCATAAGTAACACAGTTTCTTAACATTCATCCGAGTGATTAGGATCGCAATAATAATTCCCAAACTCTCTTTAATAAGAAGCCATTGAGCTTACGTAGTGTTGCGTTAAGAGAGAGGGCGTTATGCACGAGAAAATCCCCGGAACACGTTGGTATCGCGTTATTGCCCCGATTCTGATTACTTGCATTATCTCGTTTATGGATCGCGTGAACATCAGTTTCGCGCTGCCGGGCGGCATGGATCAGGACCTGGCGATCACCAGCCAGATGGCCGGTATGGTCAGCGGCATCTTCTTTATTGGTTATCTGTTTTTACAGGTGCCGGGCGGGCGTATTGCGGTGAATGGCAGCGGTAAACGCTTTATCGCCTGGTCGCTGGTGGCGTGGATGGTGGTATCGATTGCTACTGGCTTTGTCACCAATCACTACCAACTGCTGGCATTGCGCTTTGTCCTCGGCATCTCAGAGGGTGGCATGCTGCCGGTGGTGTTAACCATGGTGAGTAACTGGTTCCCGGAAAAAGAGTTGGGGCGTGCGAACGCCTTCGTCATGATGTTTGCGCCGCTTGGTGGCATGTTTACCGCACCGATCTCCGGTTACATCATTAATGCCCTCGACTGGCGCTGGCTGTTTATTATTGAAGGCTTGCTGTCTGCAGTCGTGCTATTGGTGTGGTGGCTGGTGATTGCAGACCGTCCCGAAGAGGCACGTTGGTTACCTGCCCGTGAGAAGGCCTATCTGCTTGAACAGTTAACCCGCGAGCGTGCGGCGCATCGCAGTATCGAGGCAGTGACCAAAGCACCGCTGAGCGCCGTCTTCCGCAATTCAGGTCTGATGAAACTGGTCGCCCTGAACTTCTTCTATCAAACCGGTGATTACGGCTACACATTGTGGCTGCCGAGCATCCTGAAAAACCTGACCGGCAGCAATATGGCTGGCGTAGGCCTGTTAGCGGCAGTGCCCTTTGTGGCGACCATTCTCGGGATCTATGCCATCTCCTGGCTCAGCGACCGTACCGGCAAACGCCGCTTATGGGTGATGGTCTCGCTGTTTTGTTTTGCTGCCGCGCTGCTGGCTTCTGTGGTACTGCACAGCAATGTCGTGGCGTCCTACATCGCGCTGGTGGTGTGTGGCTTCTTCCTGAAAGCCGCAACCAGTCCATTCTGGTCCATTCCTGGCCGTCTTGCTGCGCCTGAAGTAGCAGGCAGCGCGCGTGGGGTGATTAACGGGTTGGGTAACCTGGGTGGATTCTGCGGACCCTATTTGGTTGGCATCATGACGATGCTGTATGGACAGAATGTGGCCGTATGCTGGTTGGCGGGATCGCTGGTGGTCGCTGGCATTATCACCGCATTGCTGCCACGCAACTGCGATATCAATCCTTCTGCACCGTGTGAGGCGGGTGCGGGTAAAAGGTTGGTGAGTGTGAAGCATTAACCGAGTGTCCCAAGTCGGATGCAAGTGCACAATCACAGCGCACTTTGCATCCGATTTATATTCATCATGCGTGATTGTAGTGCGTCAAAAAAATGCGATGACGTCATGAGTAGATAAAAAGTGCCATTTATTATGCCTTACTCTGAAATTCTGCCTCAATATTTGTCTCTTAGTGCCTGATGGCACATCGCTTGCATTATGACCCTTTCATGGGTGAACTCATTTCGCCTGGTCATCATCATTGGCGGTGTGAATATGACGCGTTTCACTCTAAAGCAACTCAAATATTTCGTTACGGTGGTAGAGACTGAAAGTTTTGCAGAGGCCTCCCGGCAATTGCATATCGCGCAACCCTCAATATCAATCGCAATAAAAAACCTTGAAGAAACGTTTGAACAGCAATTATTAATGCGTCATCACGCGCAAGGCGTTTCGCTTACGCCTGCAGGGCGACGATTTTATGAAAAAGCCAAAGAGTTGCTGCGGTTGTCCTATGAATTTGAACAGAACTCACGTGCAGATAATGAATTGATATCAGGAACGATAGCGATTGGCTGCTTTGAGTCTGCGGCTCCACTCTATTTGCCGCGATTGATCGCTGGTTTTAGCCGCCTTTACCCGGAGATCAGAATCCAACTCTATGACGGTGAACAGCACGAAATCATGCATGGCTTACATCGTGGGCGCTTTGATCTCGCCTTTCTCTATGATTTAGAACTGGATAATTCTATCTACAAGGAGAAGCTCAACGCGCCACACAAACCTTACGCCTTGTTACCCGCGCATCATCGACTGGCGCAACAGACTCAGGTTACCCTAAAGGAATTAAGTCAGGAACCCATGATTTTGTTAGATGCAGTGCCAAGCAAAAATTACTTTATCAGCATTTTTAAATCCAAAGGTTATCATCCCGAGGTGGCTTACAGTTCGCCTTCAATCGAAATGGTTCGCTGCATGGTAGGTCAGGGATTGGGGTTTTCTGTACTGGTGACGCGTCCATTTACCGATCAAACCTACGACGGAGAGAGGTTAGTTCAACTGGATATTGAAGATGAAATGGAAGCCTCAACGTTGATTATGGCCTATCTAGAAAATAATGAACCCACACATCCCGCCCGATTGTTTATGGAGTACTGCCGCAAGGCAGAGTTAAGGCCGACTAAATCAGGGTGATAATAAAATAATATGAAGGTGAGGTTAATAATTTTTATATAGGCTAAGTAAATTTTTAATAGTTTTAACCCTTAATTAATTCACATAGTCTCAACATTCACATTAATCACTTCATCGCCTATTTCTCCAACATTGTATTTCCGGGAGGATATATGACGCTTTCGATTACGGCGCGCTGCGTGGAATCTGGGCAACTGGGTATTGCCATTAGTTCGTCCAGTATTGCCGTTGGTGCGCGTTGCCCGTGGCTGATGGCCGGTGTGGGAGCCGTGTCGAGTCAAAACATCACACTGCCTTTATTAGGGCAACAAATTCTGACGCAGTTAGAACATGGCCTGTCGATTCAGCAAGCGCTAAACATGACTCTGGCGGAAGACCGTTTCAGAGAATATCGTCAGGTTGCCGTCATTGATGCGGCAGGAAACACCGCGCATGCCAGCGGCAGCAAAATGCTGGGAATTTGGCATGTGGTGGAAGGCGACAACTGCGTTGCGGCAGGCAATATGTTAGCGGATCGCGCAGTCATCAATGCCATGGTGACAGCTTTTGTGGAGACGCAGGGAGAGCTGACCACGCGCTTACTGGCGGCATTACAGGCGGGAATTGATCGCGGCGGCGAAATGGGACCCGAGCATTCAGCAGCAGTCAAAGTCGTGGATGACTATGCCTGGCCGCTGGTGGATCTGCGCGTGGATTGGGTTGAGCAAAATCCGGTTCAGTCACTTATACAGCTCTGGCAAGCCTACGAACCGCAGATGGAAGCCTACGTGACCCGTGCCCTTGACCCGCGAGAAGCCCCTAGTTATGGCGTACCCGGTGATGAATAGTGCCTCTTCGGTCTTACTGCTGAATTTTATTCATTGTGATGAGTTGGCGGAATGGCAAACCTATTTTGATCGCGCAATTCCCGGTATCCAACTGGCGTTATGGGATGACACAACGGTAGATCCTTCATCAGTAAGCTACGCTCTGGTATGGCAGCCAGAACCTGGACGGCTGGCGCGATTTCCTCATCTGCGGGTTATTATCAGTGAAGGTGCGGGTGTCGATCATATAACCTGTGATCCAATGCTCCCTGCTCACATTCCTGTGACGCGCATGGTGACAGATGAAACTGCAGCGCGCATGGCCGATTACGTCACAATGGCGGCCTACATGTTAGTAAGGCAGATGCCGCAGATCATTGCGGCACAGCGTGAACAGCGTTGGGCAAATCAGCTACGTGGTGGAAGAGTCAGTCACACGCGTGTGGGCATCCTTGGCATGGGCAATCTGGGCAAGGCGGCAGCACAACGGTTGCTGGCAAATGGATTTGTCGTAAATGGCTGGTCGCGCAGTGCAAGCGTATTGCCGGGGATTAACGCGTTTAGTGGCTACTTAAACTTGCCCGCGTTCTTAGCTGAGAGTGATGTGTTGGTCAATTTGTTACCTGATACGCCGCAAACGCGAAATCTCATTAATGATGAGGTCATCCATCAACTTCCGTTTGGTGCCAGTTTGATTAATGCTGGTCGTGGGCAGCAACTCGATGGTGACGCTCTGCTGCGTGCGCTGGAGAGTGGTCATCTAACGAGTGCCATATTGGATGTGTTTCCTCAGGAACCTCTGCCATTTAATGATCGGTTGTGGCGACACCCCAACATCATCATTACCAGCCACGTGGCTTCTTTGATATCGAATCAATCTAAAGCAGATCATGCGATTGCGGTGATTAAAGCCGACCGCGCCGGACAGCCCTTGCCTTTGTTATTCGAGAAAGAACGGGGTTATTAATTATTGTGCCATATGGTTAAGATACACTTTTCTTATATTAGTGCCTTTGCACTACCATCATGCCTTACGCCTCTTTTTTGCGCGTTAATTGCGTCATCACAGGGCGTGTTTTATATTTATTTTTTGAGTTTGAAAGTGAATTAATTATTAATTATTACTTTGATGTTCTCGTCTGGATTTGGTATGTGCCTGTAATCGTTGACTTTAATCATGTTATAGTTTTTTTAAATGGTCAGTGAAGATAATTGCTAATTGCATGATTTTGTTTATCGATCGCATAGTGTCCTCGAGAAGAAATGCACGCTTTATTATCACGCGGACATCGCTAACTAAGCCCGTGATTGCCAGATGATTATAAATTGATAATGTTCACCTGCATCAGGAGCGCACTATGTCCTATTTCTCTCTCCGGGAGGAAATTCATTCTTCTGTTGCCATGCCGGAAATAAAAATGCGCACTGCTGGCTTGAGCAAACAATATGGTGCAACCACAGCATTACACCCTGTCGACCTTGAGGTTCGCACCGGTGAGTTACTCACTTTGCTGGGGCCATCCGGTTCGGGTAAAACCACGCTGCTACAACTCATTTGTGGCCTGACAACACCCAGTGGGGGTGAGCTATTTATTGATGGCGTGAATAAAACCTGTGCACCCACGCATCAGCGTGACATCGGTGTGGTTTTCCAAAACTACGCTTTGTTTCCCCATCTTACCGTCGATGAAAACATCGCTTTTCCGCTTCAAATGCGCCGCGCCTCCGCAGCGGAAATTCGCCATAAAGTCGCACACGCGCTTGAGATGGTTGGCCTGGCAAATTTCGGACATCGTTTTACCCGTGAACTGTCAGGTGGCCAACAACAACGCATCGCTCTGGCCCGCTGCCTGGTATATCAGCCCTCACTCATCCTGATGGATGAATCGCTGTCTGCGCTGGACCGACAGCTGCGTGAAAACATGCAGGTCGAGATCAAGCGCATTCACCGCGAAACCGGCGCCACCATTATCTTCGTCACCCATGACCAGGAAGAGGCGCTGGCCCTGTCTGACCGCGTTTGCCTGATGAATGCCGGAAAAATCGAACAAATTGGTACGCCGTTTGAGATTTATGAGAGCCCGCGAACCGCCTTCGTCGCGGACTTTATCGGTATCTCTAACAAACTTAGTGGCGAAGTGACAGCGCAAGGTTTCCTTCGTTGTGCAGATGGCGAATTGCCGCTTCCCGCGACGCTGCCTGCAGGCCAGAAGCACGCCACGATGGTTATTCGACCGGAGTACATCGCGTTGGCCGAGCAAGGGGGCTATCTGCAAGGTGAAGTGGTGGAAAGCATCTACGTCGGATCGGAAACACGCCTGCTGATTAAACTCGCCAGCGGCACCCTGATGACCGCTCGTCAGAGCGCGGGCCATCTGCCGCGTCAGCTGGGAGATCGGGTTGGGCTGCAGTGGCAAACCACCGATGTACGCCTGATTGGATCCTGAGTGTCGCAACAGTGGCACATTTCATTGATTTTCCTGTTTATCAATAATCTGGAGTGATGATTCATGTTGAAAAAACCAGCCAGCAGACGGGATTTTATCAAGACCGTTGCCGTAACCGGTGCAGCCCTGTCTGCGCCTTCATTGTGGATTCCTCGCGCGTTCTCAGCTGACAACACTTTAATCGTTGCCGACAACGGCGGCGCACTGGCACCCGCATTGCGCGCTGCGTTTTACGATCCTTTCGAGAAAGAAACCGGGATTCGTATCACTAATGTGGCACATGAATCCGATCCCGTTACCCAGTTTAAAGTGGCGGTTGATGCGGGGTCCCATATCTGGGACCTGGCCATGGTCACGCCAGATAACGTGCAGCGTTTAACACAAGATAAAAACTATATCGCTCCGCTGGACATGCCAGACAGCAAAGACATTCTCCCTGGCATGGTGACACCAAATTGGTTTGGTTTCTCGGTTTGGGGCACGGTGATGGCTTACCGCACCGACAAGTTCAAGGGCGATGCGCCGAAGGGCTGGGCAGACTACTGGGATACTGAAAAATATGCCGGCCGCCGGGCACTCTACCGCTCACCCAGCGGCACGCTGGAAATGGCGCTGCTGGCAGACGGCGTCGCGCCGAAAGATCTTTATCCGCTGGATGTGGAACGGGCCATGAAGTCAATGGACAAGATTCGCCAGTCTGTTTCGGTCTGGTGGTCGAACGGTGCGCAGAACACCCAACTGCTGCAGAGCGGCGAAGTGGATATGTCGGATACCTGGAATGCGCGTGCCATTGCGGCAATCAAATCGGGTGCGCCGGTCAATATCGCGTGGCAAGGCACCTACAGCGTGGACGGTTGGTCGATAGTCGCCGGCACGCCAAATCTCAAACAGGCACAGGCTTTTGTGCGCTATTGCATGCACCCAGAACGTCAGGCGATTTACTCGGCGATGACCAGCAACGGGCCGAGTAACCCGAATGCGTTGAAAATGATGGAACAGAGTAAAGCGCAGTTGCTGACCACTTATCCAGAAAATCTGGAAGGCTTGC
The DNA here is from genome assembly GCF_030053355.1 of Pantoea sp. EA-12. Lineage (NCBI taxonomy): Bacteria > Pseudomonadati > Pseudomonadota > Gammaproteobacteria > Enterobacterales > Erwiniaceae > Pantoea > Pantoea sp. EA-12. The sequence goes on from NZ_JASGBY010000001.1 coordinate 453,120, forward strand.
AGCGTCGTGATGAAGCGTGGTGGTCGAAAAACTACGATGCCGTGAATGAACGTTTCCAGGAATGGCTCCTTGAGGGCTAATCATCACTGTTCAGGAGTGTTGCCATGACCCAACGACAGATCCATCTTGGTTTATTAGCCCAACCACAAGGGGACCATCCCGCCTGTTGGCTAAAAAGCAGTGCACCACTGGATGCGGCCACCGATATCGATTACTACCGTTCGGTGGCACAACTGGCTGAAAAAGGGTTGTTTGACCTTTTCTTCATTGCAGATACCCCGGCTACACGCACCGATAATTTGCATGTTCACAGCCGTAATCCGGAATACAACAACCGCTTTGAACCCGTCACGTTGCTGTCGGCGATTGCGGGCGCAACCCAACACATTGGCTTGGGTGCGACGGCGTCAACCAGCTTTTACGAGCCGTACAACATTGCGCGCTTGTTCGCCTCGCTTGACCATATTTCCCATGGGCGTGCTGGCTGGAATATTGTCACCTCGGCCAATGATTATGCTGCCCGCAATTATGGGCTCGACAAGTTGCCGCCGCATGACGAGCGCTATGTGAAAGCACATGAGTTTTATCGGGTGGTGGAAAGCTTGTGGGACACCTGGGAAGACGACGCCTTTGTCTATGACCGTGAGTCTGTGACTTATTACGACCCGGCGAAATATCACGTCACCGATCATCAGGGTAAATACTTCAAAGTGTTTGGCGGTCTCAACATCCGGCGCACGCCGCAGGGGCGTCCGGTGATTATTCAGGCGGGCTCCTCTGAGACTGGGAAAAACTTCGCGGCTGAAACCGCTGAGGTGGTGTTTGCGTCGGACCCGACGCTGGCCGCTGGGCAGAAGTTCTATGCTGACCTAAAAGGTCGTTTGCCGCAATTTGGCCGCGATCCTGATTCTATGAAGATAATGGCCGGACTGTCGGTAATGGTCGGGGAGAGTGAGGCAGAAGCGCACGATAAGTATCAGGAGCTGCAACGTCTGATTCATCCTGATGTGGGTCGCATGCGCCTTAGCGCCGATCTTGAGACCGACCTCAGTGGATTGCCTCTGGATGAGCCCGTGCCGGTTGATCTCATTCCAGCAAAGGCGAATTTCCATCAGGCCTATTTCAACCAGATCGCCGGCATGATTCGCGAGCAGAAACTCACGCTGCGTCAGCTCTATTCCAGCTATGAGCGCGGCAAAGTGACCTTGTGTGGGACCCCCAACCAGATCACTGATCACATGATGGAGTGGATGGAGAGTGGTGCGGCGGATGGCTTCATGATGAGCTTCCATGTCGTGCCAGACGATCTCACGGACTTTATTCACAAAGTGATTCCCGAGATGCAACGTCGAGGCGTTTACCGCACTGCCTATAGCGGTAATACCCTGCGAGAGCATCTGGGATTGGCGCGTCCAGCTAATCGCCATAGCCGATAAGGGGTGGAGGGTAAAACCATGACCAGCCTGGTTGAAGTCGGCAAAAAACCGCGCAGAACACTGCAGATTCCTCGATTAGGCCCGTTGTGGCTGGCACTGCCTGGGGTAATTTTTCTGCTGCTCTTCTTGATTTGGCCGTCTCTGCGCATCTTCAGCCTGAGCCTGTTTGATCGCAGCGGGGCCTTCTCATTTTCTGCATTCGCCCGGTTTTTTGGATCGGGCGTGTATAACCGTGTGTTGCTTAATACCTTCAATATCGCTTTTTGGACTACAGCGTGGTGCCTGGTATTAGGATATCCGTTGGCGTATTGGTTGGCAGGATTGTCAAAGCGCAGTCAACAGATTCTCTCGCTGGTGGTCCTGCTGTCGTTCTGGAGCAGCACGCTGGTAAAGAACTTTACCTGGCTGATTCTGCTGGGACGGAATGGTTTCGCAGAAAGCGTGATGCAGGCGCTGGGTTTCAGCAGCGTTCACTTTCTGTTTAATCGCAGCATCGTGATTTTCGCCATGGTGCACACGTTGCTGCCGTTAGCCGTGGTAACGATGCTGCCAGTGATGAATCAGCTCGATCGACGTCTCACCCTGGCAGCCGCAACCCTCGGAGCGGATCGTGCGCAAGCTTTTTGGCGTGTGTTCTTTATTCAATCCATGCGGGGTGTGGCAGCGGCGGGTTTATTAGTCTTTATCAGCAGTCTGGGTTTCTTTATTACTCCAACGTTTTTGGGCAGTCCGCGTGAAATGATGTTGGGTCAGATGATCATTATGCAGATCAATGAATTGCAAAACTGGCAATTGGGCAGTGCGCTGGCGGTGGTGCTGGTGCTGGCCGCGTTGATCAGTTGTATCGTCTACAACCTGATCTTTGGTCTCTCTTCATTAGCTGGTGAGAGTCAGCATGTGCCGTCTTCGCGCAGTCGCCTGTTGCGTCGGCTGGGCTTATGGCTGGTCAATAGCCTGGCGCTGCTCGCATCAATGTGGATGCGCCTTTATGACAACAGTGTGGGGCGCATTCTACGCATAAACATGCTGGGTATTTATGCCTGTTTTACCCTGATGGTCCTGCTTTTCCCCGTGCTGGCGGTCATTCCCATGTCCTTTACCAACGCCAGCTTTCTCACCTTCCCGCCACAGGGCTTTAGCCTGAAGTGGTTTGAGGTTTGGTTTAATTCGCCGCTGTGGGTAGGGGCCACAATACGCTCATTTGGTATTGGTATTGTCGTTGGCCTGGTGACCTGCGCACTGGGCGCGATGGCTGCCCTGAGCGTCTCGCGTTCTCAAAGCCGCGTCCGAGGCTGGCTGTTCTTCTTGTTCCTGCTGCCGATGATGATCCCCTCGATTGTGATTGCCATTGCGCTGTTTTATTTCGCCGCGCAACTGGGCCTGGTGGCGACGAATACCGGTATCGCCATAGGGCATGTGGTGATTGCTTTACCTATGGTGTTTGTGATTCTGCTGACGACCTTCCAAGGGCATGACTGGCGACTGGATCACGCGGCTGCCACGCTCGGTGCCAGTAAGTGGCAAGTATTGCGGCGTATCACGTTGCCGTCGATCAAAGGGGGCTTAGCGGCCGCATTTGTTATTGGTTTCCTGACCTCCTTTGAAGAGTTGACCGTTGCATTGTTCATGGGCGGCGGGATGAAAACCACCATTCCCAAACAAATGTGGGACGACATCCTGTTGCAGGTGAGTCCAACACTGGCGGCAGCTTCGACCATGGTGCTGCTAGTGGTCATCGTACTGTTTGCTGCGATGCAAATGGTGAAACCACGCAGTAAACGCGTGTCCAGTTGAGGTAAAGCGTAATGAATGAAAAACAGATTCGTATTGATTTGGCCGCATCATTTCGACTTTTTGCCCGGTTAGGCATGCATGAAGCCGTGGCCAATCATTTCAGTGCTGCGGTATCTGCTGATGGGCGTCGCTTTTTGATGAACCGAAAATGGCAGCATTTCTCCACCGTGCGCGCCAGCGATCTTATTCTCCTTGATGCGGATGATGCCAGCAGCATGGAAAATGGCGTGGTTGATCCCACCGCCTGGGCGATTCATGGTCAATTGCATCGACGTGCCCCACATATTCGTGTGGCGATGCACCTGCATCCCGTCTTTGCCACCACGCTTTCAACCTTAGCCGATCCCACCATCATGCCCATTGAGCAGAATACCGCGCGTTACTTTAATCGCGTGGCCGTAGACCGGGCGTTTGGTGGAATGGCTGACACAGAAGATGAAGGGGCACGATTGGTCGCTCTGCTCGGTAATAAATCGCGTCTGATGATGGGGAATCACGGCGTCATGGTGACATCTGAAACCATTGGTGAAGCCTTTGACGATATGTATACGCTGGAACGTGCGTGTCAGATTTTGGTTCAGGCGTATGCAACGCAACAACCCCTGAAAGTGTTGTCCGCAGGGGTGGCAGAAAAGACCGCTCAGGATTGGGAGGGAATTCGTGATTTCTCCATCGCTCACTTTGAAGAAATGAAACGTATTCTGGATCGTGAGGAGCCCGATTATGCCAACTGAAATTGATACATTAGTGGTTGGCGCAGGGCAGGCGGGCATTGCCATGAGTGAGCACCTGACAGCATTGAAAATTCCCCATCTGGTGCTGGAAAAGAAACGCATCGCGGAAGCATGGCGCAGCGGGCGTTGGGATTCTTTAGTCGCGAACGGCCCTGCATGGCACGATCGCTTTCCAAACCGCTTATTTGATGCGCATCCAGACAGTTTTGTGGCTAAAGATGCGGTAGCGGATTACTTTGAAAAATATGCTGAACAATTCAAAGCACCTATCCGCACGGGTGTCTCAGTCAATAAAGTCACGCGCAACTCGGGTTGCAGTGGTTTTACCGTTGAGACCAGTGAAGGGACTATTCAGGCACAACGCGTGGTGGCGGCTTCTGGCCCCTTCCATCGCCCATTAATTCCGGCGATCGCCCCCGATAAGCAGCGTGTTCATCAACTGCATTCAGCCGAATATAAAAGTCCACAGCAACTTCCTGAGGGTGAGGTGTTAGTCGTGGGTGCGGGATCCTCCGGGGTGCAGATTGCCGATGAGCTGCAACGCGCCGGACGTCAGGTTTGGTTATCGGTTGGTCCGCACGACCGCCCACCTCGAGCTTACCGAGGCAGAGATTATTGCTGGTGGTTGGGCGTGTTAGGCATGTGGGATGCGGTAACCAAAGAGGCGCATAAAGAGCACGTAACCATCGCGGTGAGTGGCGCACGCGGAGGAGAAACTATCGATTTCCGACGCCTCGCCCAACAAGGAATTCGTCTGACGGGTGTGACGCGCCAGTTCAACGATGGCAATGTGCAGTTTGCCGATGACCTGCGCGAAAATGTTCGTAACGGCGACGAAAACTACCTCTCGGTGCTGGACGCGGCAGACGCTTGGGTTGAGCGAAATGGAGCCGACTTGCCAGCAGAGCCCGAAGCGCGAATTTTGCTCGATGATCCCGAATGTATGACTCATCCGGTTTTGGCTCTTAACCTCGCAGACGAAAATATTCAAACCATCATTTGGGCCACGGGATACGCTACGGATTATGGTTGGCTGGATGTGGACTGCTTTGACGATCGGCAGCGTCCGATTCATCAGCGCGGAGTGTCACGCGAATCAGGGATCTATTTTCTTGGTTTACCGTGGCAGTCACGACGCGGATCGACCTTTATCTGGGGTGTATGGCACGACGCGAAGTATATCGCCGACCAAATTGCGATTCAGCGCAGTTATGCTGCATATCAAGAGACAGCACCATGATCCTGAACTGGCAATCATTGCGGCGTGAGGCAAAACGTATCTTACCGGCATTTGTCTTCAGCTATGTTGACGGTGGCGCGGATGATGAGAAGACGTTAGCGCTGAATCAGAGTGTGTTTGATCGCTGGCAGTTTGCTCCGTCGGTGCTTAAAGATGTCAGTCAGCGCGATTTGAGTTGTCAGATTGGAGACACTAAACTGCGCGCCCCTCTGCTGGTGGCACCTACTGGCTATAACGGCATGTTGCGCCATCAAGCCGATATGATGCTGGTACGTGCCGCTGCCCAACAGGGGATAGGGCATATTCAAAGTACGGTTTCGACTGCCTCTCTTGAACAACTGGCGGAGGTATCCTCGGGAGCACGATGGTTTCAACTCTACGTTTTGCAAGACCGTCGTGTAACCAGTGACCTTATCCAGCGGGCACAGCAAGCAGGTTGTGAGGCTTTAGTGGTTTCTGTGGATGCGGTGCATTTTGGTAACCGTGAGCGCGACAAAGCACATTATCGCCGCCCAATGAAATTATCGTTAAATGCCCTGTGTGATGCAGCCTTTCATCCTCGATGGTTGGCCCGCACTTTGATTCCACACGGCATGCCTGGCTTTGGAAATCTGACGCCCTATTTACCCGCGGAGTATCAGCAAGGCATGGGTGCTGCAGCCTATTTCGCCAGCCAGATGGACCAGACAATCAATTGGCAAACCCTTAAGTGGATCCGCGAATTGTGGTCTGGACCGCTTTATATCAAAGGCATTACGACCGTGGCAGATGAGATTAAGGCGCAACAGGCAGGTGCTGACGGTGTGGTGTTGTCAAATCACGGTGGTCGCCAGTTAGACAGTTGCATCAGTCCGATGTTGATCCTCGCGGATGTCCGTCGTGCTGTGGGCCGTCATTTTAAGCTGATGATTGATAGCGGATTTCGTCGCGGAACCGATATAGTCAAAGCACTGGCCTTGGGAGCCGACGCCGTTTTGCTAGGGCGTCCACTTTTATATGCCGTTGCCAGTGGCGGCGAAGAGAGAGCAAGCCAGACCATTTCAAATTTTATTCAGGAAATCGACCGCACACTGGCCCAATTAGGATGCTGCTCTACGGCAGACTTACATGCCGACATGCTTATCGCCGTTCAATGAATAATTAATATCGTCATTATATCTGGTGGGTTATTTTACTCTTTGATTCCATACTGATGGAATTTTTATTAGGACGAATACTAATTTGAATGAATATACTTCCTAAGTAAGACTTAGAGTGATGCGTAAGTTTTTCGCAAAGACAACGAAATTATAATGAAATAACCTTTATCCTGGGTGAGTTGCAGCGTATGTTTTACTGTGCACAGCAGCTAATCATTTAAAATAATTTCTAAGCGAAATAGCTTAGTCTAGGTATAAACGTGCCACTCAAAAACGCCAGGGTTTTCCATATCGGATTAACCTCGCTCATCATCTATTCTGATTGCCAGTTCACTACGCTTGGTTTGTCAGAAACCATGATGGCGAGGTTTCCACAACAGCATAAATGCAGCAGTATCATCATCGTTAATGCTTGCTCTACGTCGCTGGAAGCAAAAGTATCGGATGTGTTCAGGTTAAGGAAGATCTACGGTAAGAGTGCCTATATTTTTGTGCTGACCAGCGATCCAGACAGCGCCGAGATATATCAGGGTATTCATTTCGTCTCGATGCACGCACCGATTAATGAATTAATGTGCTACATCATGAGCGCAGTGATAATGCATGATAAAGGTTCAGTGAAGCTTTCACTGCAAAGCATGCAGATCATTTACATGAAATCACTAGGCTTAGCGATTGAGGATATTGCGTTGTTGATGCAACGTAGTCGGTCGACGATCAAGAATAACTTTTCCTACTGCAAGCGAAGGCTGCACATTAAAAGTACATTCTCTGAACGTGCATTAATCTATATCGCCAAAGGCATTGTGACGAAATAATAAGGCTGAGTATGTCTGTCGTGAGTTTATTATCCTTAGTATTTATTTTGTGCGTGATTATTATTTATTCTGTCTACGCTATGGTCCACAGCAAAAAGAAAAGGCGTTTCCATAACCGTAGGAAAATGGGAAGCGCCCGTTAACACTGCGACTGGTATGGCAAAAGTGAACCAATACGCTTTTGTCATACATCACCTCTACTTGCTTGCCACAAAAAATGCGTTTGCACATCGTTGTACACCTGTTTAAGGCTCATCTTTTTGCACCGCGGCTTCCTCATACCGCTGCACCACACCAGGCCGTTTTGCACTCTGTTGGTGATTTTATGTTCACCACCTCGATTGCGCTCCAACCCGCTGTCAACGGCCATGTCAGGCGCCTTCTGGCCTGAAGATTAATTAATCAATTATTTAAATTTTGGCATAGCGCTTGCAGTTCTCCCCATGCACCATCTTCGTTTTTTGCTTTTTTAAGTCATCAGGGTCTTTGGCATTGTGCCTTTCTACTGGAGTTAAAAGCATGAGAATGAAAAGTCTGGTTGTTGCTGCTTCACTTGCTGTTTCTTCACTTCTTTCATTGGTTGCTCACGGTGCTGATACACCGCTCAGTATGCATGCTGATTTACATGCACAACTGCCGGAAAAGATCCGCAGCAGCAAAACACTGAACCTGGTTACCGATGCGCACTATCCCCCATGTGAGTCTTTTGCTGAGGATAATAAAACCATGGTGGGTTTTGAGCCTGACCTGTGGGACGCACTGGGTCAGGTGTTAGGCGTAAAAGTAAAACCTGTCTCGATTGATTTTGCTGGTTTAATCCCGGGGGTGAAAAGTGGTCGCTATGACGTAGCCATGGAGTGCATCTCTGACAGTGCCGAACGCGAAAAACAGGTGTCGTTCGTCAATTATGCCTACGCCACAAGCGAGGTTTACACGCTGGCTACGGAGAAGTCGATCACCAACGATCCACTGACTTTATGCGGTCTGAAAGTGGGCGTACAAACGGGCACTGATTTTGAAAAAGCCATCAGTGAAATCTACACGCCAAATTGTACCAAGCAGGGTAAACCCGCGATCCAACAAGTGACATTACCCTCTGCGGATGCCGTATTGCTGGGTCTCTATTCCGGCCGTGTAGATTTTGTACTTAATGACGCCGCTTCTGTTGATGACATCAAGAAAAAGGCACCGCATCCCATTCGCACCGTACAGATGCCGTTAATGCCGAAATACTACCTCGGTGTCGTGGTGGCGAAAGAGAACACGCAACTGGCTGCTGTGTTGCTGAAAGCGCTCAATGTGCTCCATGAAACCGGCACTTACGACAAAATCATGGAGAAGTGGGATTTGGATGCAATGAAGCTGGATAAGCCAGGCATTAATCTGACCAGCACCCAGCCTCTGTGAGCACGATGATGAATCATCATCAGTGTGATGTTGTGGTGATGGGGTCCGGAAGCGCCGCACTCAGTGCGGCGTTACGCGCGGCCGTGGGCGGATTGCGGGTGCTGGTATTAGAAAAAAGTGCCTGTCTTGGTGGAACCTCGGCGATGTCTGGGGGCGCGACTTGGGTCCCCGCAAACCATCATGCCCGCCGGCAGGGTATTAAAGACTCCTGTGAAGAAGCCTTGGCCTATCTGTGTGCGGCTGCTCCTGATGGATGGCAAGCCAGCGAAGAGGCGTTGTGGCGGCAAATGAGTCAGCAGGGCGCATTGATGCTGCGCTTTCTTGAACAACACAGCGATTTGCGGTTTGCGCTAACAGCGGAAAGCGACCCCTTGTGGCCTTTACCCGGAGCCAAACAACAGGGGAGAATGCTGGCTCCGCTCCCTTTAACACCACGCCGACGCTGGCCATTGCGTGCCACGCCTCTGCCAAAACACTTCACTTATCATGAGTTACTGGATTGCGATCTCTGGCATCAGCCGCTGCGAAGTGGGCTGCGTTATCTGCCACGTCTGCTATTGCGCCAGATACGAGGAGAACTGACCAAAGGCGCCGCGCTGATTGCAGGCCTGCTGGATGCCTGCGAGCGCGCTGGCTGCGAATTTGTCACTGAAGCGCCTGTGGAAAGTTTGCTGATGCACAACGACCACCAAGTCAAAGGGGTGTGCTATCGACACCTGGGGCGTGAAATAGCGGTGCAGGCGCAGCACGGCGTGGTGATCGCCAGCGGTGGATTTGAATGGGATAACGCGAGACGTACCCGGCACTTTGGTGAACGGTACGACTTTATCGCCAGCCCGAGCGATAACAGCGGTGATGGGCAGCGCATCGCTGAGGCCGTTGGGGCACAACTTGCCCATATGGATCAGGCGAATATGGGTGGCGGCATTCCTGCAGCGGTCGGTATGCCATGGAGTGGTCTGTCGATCTATTTTCATTACGAGCCCAACGCGATCTTAGTTAATCAAGCTGGGAAGCGTTTCACCAATGAATTTGCATTCAATCTGGGGGAAGCGCTGGATGAACGTGATGAAAAGGGCGACCCCCAACATCTTCCCGCGTGGCTAATCAGCGACGCCAGATTACTCCAGCACGCGCCACTGCTGCGCTTTTACCGTCGACGGACGCCGGGCTGGATGCGTCAGGGGAAGACACTGGCCGAACTAGCGCAACAATTGGGATTACCCAACGGAAGCCTGGAAGACAGCGTGATGCGCTTTAACGCTCAGTGCCAGCGTGGCATCGACAGTGATTACTCGCGCCACCTTGCCCATGCGCACAGCAAAGCAGATCGACGTTTTCAGGGCGGAATGCAGGCCATTGAACGTCCTCCTTTTATCGCCATCCCGTTTAATCGCACCTTCCTCGCCACCAAAGGGGGGCCGCGCACCGATGCCAGCGGCAATGTCCAGCATCGTGATGGCCAGCCGATTGCAGGGTTATATTGCGCAGGCGCAGCGATGGCCAATCCGATCGGTACCCGGGCTGTCAGCGCAGGCACCACACTGGGGCCGAATCTAACCTGGGGCTATATCTGCGGATCTTCGCTGTTAGCGCGCGCGCAGCACAGCATTCATCAGGAGGCCCTATGCGATGCCTGAAAACAGCCGTGATTACGGGTGGCACCCAGGGTGTTGGCTTACGTATGGCACAGAGGCTGGCACAACAGGGTTATGCGATTGCGCTGGTCGGGCGGCGTAATCAGACCGCTGCACAGCAAGCGGTTGCGGCCTTGAAAGCGCAAGGCGCGGAAGCGGCTTACTGGCTGGTGGATATCACGCAACGCGAGGAAGTGATCGCGATGCTGGCCTCGATAACGCAAACCCTGGGAAAACCGCAGTTACTGGTGAATAACGCCGGATCGAGCGCGGCGGCACCGCTGCTGTCGTTAAGTGATAGCCAATGGCAGCAAGTCGTACACACCCAGTTAACCGGCACTTTCGTGATGAGTGTCGAAACGGCGCGGCACATGTTGCCGGGCGGGGTGATCATTAACATTGCAGGTGCCTCCGCGCATCGCTGCTATCCCAACGCCGGAGCTTTTGGTCCGTCAAAGGCGGCAGTGGTTAATCTCACCGCGCAGATGTTAATCGAATGGGCACCATTAGGTATTCGTGTCTGTGGCATCAGTCCTGGTCCTATTCGGGATGAGGAAAGTGACTGGCGTGCGCATGAACCGCTTTTGGCAGAGGAGGTGACGCGGTTGCCGCTGCAACGCCCGGTGTCCAGCGAGGAAGTGGCACGCAGTGTGGTTTTTCTCGCTTCTGACGCTGCTGCTGCATTTACCGGACAAATGCTGATTCTTGATAGCGGTGGCCTGAGCACCTGGTATATGACTCAACAGGAGACAAGATGAGCAACACATTTATGGTGGATGCACAGCAGGTCACCAAATCGTTCAACGGCGTGGAGATTTTGAAAGGTGTCGACCTTCGCGTCGAGCAGGGGGAAGTAGTGTGCCTGATTGGTCCTTCAGGATCAGGTAAATCCACGTTTCTGCGTTGTATTAATCATCTGGAAAAGATTGATGGCGGTGAGCTATGGGTGAATGGCGGTATGGTGGGCTATCGCCTGCAGGGCGAAAAGTTACATGAGCTTAAAGAAGCCGAAGTGGCAAGGAACCGCATCAGTATCGGTATGGTTTTTCAACGTTTTAACCTGTTTGGTCATATGACGGCGCTGGAAAATGTGATGGAAGCACCCATCACCGTCAAAAAAGTGCCGCGTGCGCAGGCGATGGCTGAAGCCAAAATATTATTAGATCGTGTTGGCTTGAGTCATCGCTACGATTCGCGACCAGCTGCACTGTCGGGTGGTCAGCAGCAGCGTGTTGCCATTGCCCGTGCGATGGCAATGAAACCCACGCTCATGCTGTTTGATGAACCCACCAGTGCGCTTGATCCCGAATTAGTGGGAGAAGTGCTGGCGGTAATGCGCGATCTTGCGGCGGATGGCATGACCATGGTGATCGTCACGCATGAAATGGGATTTGCCCGCGACGTGGCTAATCGCGTCGCTTTCATGGATAACGGTGCCATTATCGAAGTCGCTGAAGCAAAACACTTTTTCACGTCACCTCGCCACCCGCGCACGCGTGATTTCCTGGCGCGAGTGCATGCTGCTTCTGCACAGTAATTGACAGCGGCGAGTGAACACAGTAGATCTTAATTAATCAGTTAATTAATTCTTGCGGTCAACACAATGAAGAGAAGGCTGATGACAGATAAAACACTGACTACGTCGCCGCACCCGGCAAGAACGGGCTTGGCGACATCACGAGAAGTGGTGGCACAGCGTTATCCTGGTCGCTGGGTTTCAGCGTTGGTGCTGGCGGCCTTATGCGCGATGGTGGCGCATTCGATGATCACCAACCCGAATTTTGAGTGGGCAACGGTGGGCAAATATCTGTTCTCACCCACTATCTTGCTCGGGCTGTGGACGACATTCTGGCTCACGATGGTGATCATGGTACTGGCGATAGTGTTGAGCGTACTACTGGCCGTCATGAGGCTCTCCTCTAATCCGTTACTGGTGAATTTCAGTCGGGGATGGATCTGGTTTTTCCGTGGCACACCGGTGCTGGTGCAATTGATATTTTGGTACAACCTCGCTGCGCTTTATCCGCAGTTCAGCATTGGCATTCCGGGCCTGTTTACCTTGTGGAGTGGCAGCACGAACGATCTGATTACTCCGCTGGCCGCCGCGATTCTTGGTCTGGGGCTCAATGAATCGGCTTATATGGCAGAGATCATTCGGGCTGGGATCTCATCGGTTGATAATGGTCAGCAGGAAGCGGCTCGTGCATTAGGTATGCGACGCGGCCAGTATCTCAAACGGGTGATTTTACCTCAGGCGATCCCTTTCATCATCCCGCCCACCGGGAATCAGGTGATCGGGATGCTAAAAACCACCTCGCTGGTGAGTGTGATTTCCCTTTCTGATTTGCTGTATTCGGCGCAGGCCATCTATTCGCGCACCTATGAAAACATTCCGTTATTGATCGTCGCTTGCATCTGGTACTTAGCCGCCACCAGCGTGCTTAGTCTGATTCAGGCCCGCGTTGAGCATCATTATCGTTAACCCAACTTTATCTTGGTAGCACCAGAGGAGAGTGAGATGTTTCACGAGAAGATTGATGTGGTGTTTGATGACGGCGACAGTATTCTGGCGCGCATTCTTCAGCAGCAACAAAGTGATGCCAGCCGCGCCGAAACCTTGCCGCCGGAAGCCTATAACAGCGACAGCTTTTTCCGACTGGAAGAAGACAAGGTCTTCCGTCAGGACTGGCTGTTTGTCGGCCATGAATCTCAGATTGCGGCAGTGAATGATTATTTCACCTTGGATATCGTCGGGGAGCCATTGCTCATACTGCGAAACGAGGAAGGTATCGCGGTGTTCTCAAATGTGTGTCTGCATCGTTGGGCTCCGATCGCACAGGGTAGCGGCAATAGACGATCGTTCGTTTGTCCCTTTCACAACTGGACTTACAACACCCAAGGCAAGCTGAGTGGCGCGCCTTCGATGAATCAGGCCCAGGATTTCGATCGCCACCAGTGTAGCTTGCCAAAGATCCGGCATGAGGTGGTGTTTGGCATGATTTTTGTCACCTTCAATGTGAACGCGCCCTCCATTGCTCAGCGTCTCGCTCCGCTCACAGATCGCTTCCAGCGCTATCACTTCGCTGATTTGGTGACGGCTTACACGCTGGATTATCACTGTCCCTATAACTGGAAGATGGCCATAGAGACCTTTATGGAGTGCTATCACCACGCGGCTGTGCATCGCACGACGCTGGAGGACAGCTTTCCAGGACGGCTGAGCTCGATTATTGATGACGGTCCCGGCTGGACGATTTGCCATCAGCCATTGCGCAAAAACGGTGAGCTCAGTGAAATTCTGACTGAAGGCCTCATCCCGTTTGCCGGGCTGAGTGATGAGCAGATGCGCTACAGCGAATTGGTGCTGCTTTACCCCAACTGTCTGCTCTCACTCAATCCTGACCGCATCACTATCAGCGCGATTTTGCCGCTCTCGACCACAACAACGCAGTGGCATCGCGTGGTCCTGGTGTCACGTGATTCCGCCCAGCAGAGCAATTTCAGCCAAACGGCCGAGGGCATGAAGCAGGGCAGCGTGGCCATCATTGATGAAGATCAGTGGATCAACGCCGAGCAACAGCGCGGCAGCCGTTCTCGCCTCGCGCGACCTGGTCGGCTCAGTCACCTTGAAACCACCGTCTGGCATCTTGCCAACTACCTGAAAATCCGCATGGCAGAGTGAGGAAAGCGTAATGCGTTATGTGAAGTTAGGGCATTCCGGGTTGGATGTCTCCGCACTTTGTCTGGGGACGGTGACCTACGCGCCTCCGGCACGCAGTGGCCGGAGTTGGACGCTGGATGAAGCAGAAAGCCGCGTGTTAATTCGCGAGGCGTTGGAAATGGGGATCAACTTTTTCGACTGCGCCAACATCTATGCGCAAGGTGCCTGTGAGGAGATTCTCGGGCGTGCGCTGCGAGATTTTGCCCATCGTGACGAAGTCGTCATCACCAGCAAGGTATTCAACCCGATGCGTAGCGGCGCGAACAGTAAAGGTCTGTCGCGCAAGGCGATTATGCAGGAGTGCGATCACAGCCTGAAGCGGCTGGGAACCGATTATATCGATCTTTATGAAATCCATCGCTGGGACAGTGAAACGCCGATTGAAGAGACGCTGGAGGCACTGCATGACCTGGTGAAAATGGGAAAGGTGCGGTATCTCGGTGCGTCGTCAATGTACGCGTGGCAGTTCATTAAGGCCCTGCAGATGCAGAAGTATGAACGATGGAGCCGCTTTATCGTTATGCAAAACCACCTCAACCTGATCTATCGCGAAGAGGAAAGGGAAATGCTCGGCTTATGCGCGGAAGAAGGCGTTGCCGTCACGCCGTGGAGTCCGCTGGCGCGTGGACGTCTGGCGCGTCCCGTTGCCTCTGCGAAGGCCAGTATTCGCGGTGCGGATGATAGCTACAGTGAATTTCTCTACGCCGCGACAGAACAGGCAGACAACGCGGTGATCAGCGTTGTGCAGCAGGTAGCAGAGGCTCGCGGTGTTCCGATGGCGCAAGTTGCGCTGGCATGGCTGTTTACTCGTCCGGCTGTGAGTTCAGTCGTGATGGGGGCAACCCGCAGCCAGCATCTTAGCGATGCGTTCGGTGCACTTGAGGTCACGTTAACACCGCATGAGATTGCCGCACTGGATGCGCCCTATATTCCCCATAACATTGTTGAACACGACTAAGGCAGGGCAGTGATGAAAACCGCACAACAGATCGCTGAAATCAAGCAAACCTTGATGGATAAAGGGGTGGAGTATTGCATGGGTGCTTACGTTGATATCCACGGTGTGCCGAAAGGCAAGGTGGTACCGATTGGGCATCTTGACCAGATGGCACAAGGTTCTGAACGTTACACCGGTTATGCGCTGGACGGCCTTGGTCAGTCGCCGCATGAAGATGAGTTGACCTCAATGCCCGACCTTGATCACATCATACAGTTACCCTGGGAACCTAAGATCGCCTGGATGCCAGCAGACAACTACTTCAAGGGCGAACCTTATGCGCTCAGTACGCGGGTTGCCCTGCAAAATGTGATTAAGCAAGCCAACGCGATGGGATTTGGTTTTAACCTGGGCATTGAATGTGAAATCTATTTGCTCAAGCGTGAAGCGGATGGATCGCTATCAGTGCCAGAGCCCGACAACAAATTGAATAAACCCTGCTATGACCTGCAAGGCTTTGTGGATCAATTTGGCTGGCTCGATGAAGTTTCCAGCACCATTAATGCACTGGGTTGGGATCTCTATTCGCTGGATCACGAAGATGGAAATTCTCAGTATGAGTTCGATTTTAACTATGCTGACGCGCTCACCAGCTGTGATCGCTTTATCTTCTTCCGCTTTATGGCCAAGCATTACGCGAAACAGCGTGGGTTAATCGCCACCACTATGCCAAAACCCTTTGCCGACAAAACTGGCACCGGTGCACATTTCAATATGTCGCTCTATGACATCCACAGCGGAGACAATCTGTTTAAGCGTGATGCCACCAGCGCGGACGACCCTTGGGGACTGGGATTAAGTGATACCGGCTACTACTTTATTGGCGGGCTGTTGAAGCATGGTCGTGCGCTCTGTGCGGCATTCGCACCCACGGTAAACAGTTATAAGCGGCTGGTGCGTCAAGGGGCGATGAGCTACTTCTCATGGGCGCCAGTATTTAACTCTTGGGGATCGAACAACCGTACCAATGCGGTGCGCGTGCCCGCAGGTGGTGGGCGCTGTGAGTCGCGCAATGCTGACGGTGCGGTTAACCCTTATCTGGCGGCAACCCTGGCGCTGGCCGCGGGACTGGAAGGGATTCGTGAAAAGATCGATCCGCGCCAACCAAATGAAGACAATCTTTATGCCATCAGCGAGGCAGAACGTCGTGAACGGGGGATCGAGTTCTTGCCGCAGAACTTGCTGGAATCGATTGAAGCCTTTGATGCCGATCCCTTTGTTGCCGCAACGCTTGGCGAAGAACTGAAGAAAGAATTTATCCATTACAAATTGCAGGAGTGGAACAGTTATCACCTGCACGTTAGCCAATGGGAGATTGATCGTTACAGCACGATATTCTGATAACGACAGCGGGCGGTGATGCCGCCCGTGGATTATGGCTGCGGCTGTTTGTCGAGTTTCTCAAACACAAAATCGCGCATGACTTTAATCGCCTGTTTGTATTTGAAGTTCGGGAACATCACGTTGCGGAACAGCACGCCATCCAGATAGGTCGAGATTAACATCGCCATATCCGCAGGATTGACCTCATTAAATATGCCACTGGCGATTCCTTCCTTGATGGTGTTTTTCAGGATCAACGACTCCTTTTCGTAAAACGTTTTGATCGCTTTATCAATAGTGGCAATGCGGCCATTGGTGCTGGAGTAGTCAAGGCTGATTTTTGCCAGCTTTTGCAGCAGATGAAACTGGAGGATATGAATTTCAATCCACAGGAAAATCAGATCGCGCGGGCCGTTTGCGGTGCTCTTGATGTCGTCAAACTGAATGAAGGCGCGCTCAACCGCAGATTCAATCACCTTGATAAACAGATCTTCCTTGGATCCAAAGTAGTAATAAATCAGCGCCGAATTGAGACCCGTAGCGGTAGCGATATCTTTAATGCGGACAGAAGAGTAGTTCTGCGTAGCAAACAGGTCGAAAGCGGAGGATTGCAGCAACTCGGCCACATCACGCTGGGTTTTGCGGGTTTTTTTACTGCCGGTTTCTGCTTTGGGGGCTGGCGCTTCCTTCATCGGCGACGTCCTGTGGATGGCGATAATTAAGTTAATTGATTAATTAACTCTACCATAGAGCACCAGGAGATAAGCATGGGTTTATGCGCTTTTTATGCCGCGGGTGATTTAGCGCTGGCGAGTGGAAAAACACTGCTCAATACGCAAATTGGCTATCAAACTTTCGGCCAGCTCAATGACGCACGTGACAATGCAGTGGTGATTTTCAGTTACTACAGCGGGACACATGCAAGCTACGTATCGCTGATCGGCGAGGGGAAAACACTCGATCCCTCACGGTGGTTTATTGTTCTGATCAATAAATTGGGCAACGGTGTTTCTTCATCGCCTTCAACATCCTCTGTGCAGGCTGGGCCGGCTTTTCCCACAGTGACGCTGGTTGACAATTTACAGGCGCAGGAAAAGTTGTTGTTCGGGTACTTGGGGATTCGCCGGATCGCGCTCGTTTATGGTTGGTCGATGGGCGCGATGCAAGCGTGGCATCTGGCGGTGGCGCGTCCGGAGCAGGTGAAAACGCTGCTGGCGGTGTGCGGCTCGGCACGTTGCTGGCCCAATAATCAGGTCTTTCTGGAAGGTGTTCGTGCAGCACTTCGCTGTGATGCGCAATTTGCTGATGGATATTATCAGCAGCCTCCTTTGCGAGGACTGGCGGCATTTGGGCGCGTTTACGCAGGTTGGGCCTATTCAGCCGCTTTTTTTCGTGAGGCGCGTTGGCAAGATTTGGGATTTGAATCGCTTGAAGATTTGCTGGTGGATTGGGAACAGGATCACCAGGCCCTGGATGCCAATGATTTACTGTGCGCACTCGACTGTTGGTATCACGCGGATGTTGGACAGTTAGCACAAGGTGACTGGCGTGCTGCACTCAACCGAATTCACGCCCGTTGCATTGTGATGCCTTGTGCCAGCGATCGTTATTTCACGCTTGAAGAGGCGAGATTAGAAGTGGCGATGTTAAAAAAAGGCGAATTAAGGGTGATCGATTCGCCTTATGGTCACTGTGCCGGTGCGCCCGCAAGATTCGTGTCTGAATCCGCACAGATAGACAGCGCCCTGAAGGCGCTGCTAAATGATTAATCGATGATACTCAGTTCAACAATGCGGCCTTGGTCAAACCAGGTTTCCAAACCGGTGACGCGCAGTTCCAGCTTGCCCTCGATCACTTCGCCGATGTATGAGATGGGTAATGGTTCATCGGCAGTGTCATCGCCATACACCACGCACATTTGTTGACGCGGGCTGTAATAGCAAACGGCGCCTGTCACCTCGCCATATTTCTCACGGCGCTCTTTCCCCACATCCTGTGTCAGATATTTGTTTTCCCAAGGCGCGACGATCGGCAGGGTGAAAAACACCATGTCGCCAATCAGCTTACCGTGCTGCAACACGCTTTTAAGCGGCAGTTTGTCTCGCAGGACCTGAGCCAGGTTCGGCACTTTGTCTTCCCAGACTTCGATCACGCAGATCTTTTGATCGGCAACATGCATAGCCAGTTTCATTATTCTTTCTCCCCCAATTAGGCTTTAACGCGACGAAAACCGTCCCCGAGACCCCAGGGAAGAATGAAATCAACCCACATATGCAGGCGGTTGGCCCAGGAGAGGGCGCTGTGCGAAAGGCGCACCAGATCGGCGAGGGTTTCACATTCTCCAGCCACTCTTACGTAGAGGTGCAGCATCTCTGCCGCTTCAGGCAGGCTGACAAAATCAAAGAAGTTAGCTTTGTAGCCCATAATTTCTTTGATCAGCAGTTGCAGCGTGCGTAAATCTGCATCGGGATTGTCCTCACCGACACGAATCAAACCCCACAGCATCTCATCGGCCAGCGTACGGGTTTCCCCTTCGGCAAAGATGATGGTACTGAGGTATTGCCCCCGTGCGCCGGTGCCACGTGGGACTTCACCTCTGCCGAGTGCGGCAATTTCTGCCGGCTGATCAAACCAGATCTTTTCGCGTTGCGCGTCAAACAGCGCTATCGCTTCATCGACCGTCATAACGTTCTCCTGGTGTTGGCGTGAATGTGGCGACTGCCACGGATTTAATTAATCAGATAATTAAATTGAGCAAAAAATGTGCCATTCGGAAGGGTGTGAATTAATCAGTTAATTAATAACGAGTTAGCGCAACACGATGATTTTACAGTTTGAATGGCGAGGTGACATTGCTGTGTTGTGGTGCATTTTGCACCACATGAGCAACAGGAGAGGACAGTCGTTGGGCAGAGGAATAAATGATGCGTTATCAGGTGGAAAGCAGGGCGCGTTTAAACGAAAAAATATGCGCGCGTGCCGCATCGGCAGCACGTTGCGTATCACCGGATGCCAGCGCATCAATAATCTCGTTATGTTCTGCGATCACCTCATCCATATGCACAACATTCGATAACGTTGTTGCCCAGAATCGCTGTGCCTGCGCATGGATCACACTGAGAATATCGGCGAGTCGGCTGTTTCCGGCAATATCCGCCAGCACCTGATGAAACTCACGGTCCAGTAGCATCATCTTCTCTTTACTACGGGATTCGCTCGCCCGGGCAATTTGCTGATTCAGGTCACGTAACTGATCAATCTGTGACGCCAGCGCCTTTTGGCTGGCGAGTTCAACACACAGCGTTTCGTTGACCAATCGCACTTCAATGAGCTCCAGCGCGTCGTCAATCGACAGCGGGGCGACCATCACGCCTTTGCGGGGAATGATCTGCAGCAAACCCTCGGTTGCCAGACGATGAATGGCTTGGTTGATGGGCGTGCGCCCCATATCCAGATCATCCATGACCTGAGCGGTATTTAAATATTCACCGGGTTTGTAGCGTAGCGTGATGAGCTTGTGTCTGAACGCCAGATAGGCCTGTTCATTTAACGAAAGGCTCTTTTCCGGACTGGCTGGGTTCACATTTTCGGTCACTGACTCACTCATCACAACATTCCTTTTTTTACCTTTGAGACATATTACACAAAAAAGTGGCATGAAAATCGCTAGTTTGAAATCACAGTGAAATTTCACAGTAATTTTTCAAACGGAGATCTTCTCATGCACCTGCAGTTCACAACAGGCGATAACGCCGCTACCACGCTAGATGTTGAGGTCAATCGTTTCATTGTCGCAGGCTGGGCAGGGCGCGACATGGATGCCGTCATGCACCATATCAGGGAGCTTGAGGCGCTTGGCGTGCCCGCTCCTGGTGCAGTGCCGCTGTTTTATCGCGTGGCCACCAATCAGCTCAGCCAGCAATCCTCGCTGGAAGTGGTGGGTGAAGAAACCTCCGGCGAAGCCGAGCCTTTCGTGTTTTTCCATCAGGGCGAATGGTGGGTTTCATTAACCTCCGATCATACCGACCGCTATCTGGAAACCTTCAGCGTGGCGCTCTCCAAGCAGGCGTGTATTAAACCGGTTGCTCGTCATGCCTGGCGCATGAGTGATGTCGTAGAACACTGGGATTCGCTGGAACTGACCTCATGGATTCAAGAGCAGGGCGAATGGGTGGTATATCAGCAAGGTTCTTTGGCCTCGCTGCTGACGCCGCAAGATCTGATGACGCGATATCTGGAGGGTGAAGAGGCAAAAGAGGGCGTGGCGATGTCGTGTGGCACCCTGGGCGCCATTGGAGGTATTCGCCCAGCCAGTGAATTCCGTATGGCGCTGCACGATCCGGTGCTGAACCGCACGCTGGAACACGCTTACTGCACCGGCGCACTGCCGGTGGTGGCATAAGGAGTTCGCAGATGACCACACTTTGGCAGGCCAGCCAACAACTGCTGGCGGGTGATACCGGCCCAGAAACCTTCACTGAATCGGCGTTACTGGCGGCACAGGATCCTGAAAAAGAGGGTGCACGCGTTTTCACCCGACACTATGCAGAACAAGCGGCACAGCAAGCTTCAGCTGCAGGCCAACGCTGGAAAGCACAACAGGCACGCAGCGCCATTGATGGATTGCCCATCAGCATCAAAGATCTGTTCGATGTACAGGGCGAGGCCACCACGGCGGGCTCCAGGCTGTTACAGGACGCTCCCTCAGCAGCGGTGAACGCGAGCGTGGTTGAACGTCTCCATCTGGCCGGTGCCGCGATTGTTGGCAAAACCAATATGACCGAGTTTGCTTTCTCGGGGCTGGGCATCAACCCGCATTACAGCACCCCTGCAAACCCTTGGCAGCGTGCGGAACAGCGTATCCCCGGCGGTTCGTCATCCGGTGCAGCGGTAGCGGTGGTTGATGGCATGTGCCTGGGCGCAATTGGAACGGATACGGGCGGTTCGGTGCGTATCCCTGCCGCGCTTTGCGGGCTGACCGGTTTCAAACCCACAGCTCACCGTATCAATCAGGCGGGCACCTTACCGCTTTCTGCTTCTCTCGACAGCATCGGGGTCATCGCACATGACGTGCACAGCTGCTGGTTGCTCGACGGTGTGATTGCTGATGAGCCGCTGGCGTTACAGCAGGTGGATTTACGGAATGCACGCTTTGCGATACCGCAAACCCGCGTGCTGGATGGGTTGGACAGCGAAGTGGCGCAAGCCTGGGAAAAGGCAATCCATACGCTCAGGCAAGCCGGTGCCACGCTGGTGGACATCCCGCTGATTGAACTGAATGAGCTGAACACCATGAACGCCCGTGGCGGTATTACGGCGTATGAGGCGTGGCAGTGGCATCAACAAACGGCGCAGGCGCAGCCAGACGCTTATGACCCGCAAGTGCTGGCCCGCGTGCAGCGCGGCAGCCACCTGACGGAACAGGATGCCGCAGAACTCTATCAGCAACGTGCAGACTGGCAGCAGCGTATCAACGCCGCATTGGCGGGATTTGATGCCGTACTGATGCCGACCGTACCCTGCATTGCACCCACCATCGCATCCCTCGATGACGCGCAACGGTACATGGAGGTCAACGCGCTGATGTTACGCAACACCAGCGTGATCAATATGTTGGACGGCTGTGCCGTCTCCCTACCTTGCCATCAAACCGGTTGTGCGCCGGTTGGCCTAAGCCTTGCTTCTGTTCATGGTGATGATGCCCGCTTAATCAGCTGGTCACTTGCTGTGGAAACTGCCCTTAACTGGAGATCCTGATAATGACTCAACCCCACGGCATGCTGTTTGTCGCCACCAACATCGGCGCGGAAGATGAAGCGGACTTTAACCAGTGGTATGACATTGAACACGTAGAGGAGCGCGTGGCGATCAGCGGCTTCTTGAGCGGCACACGTTACCAGGCAGTCAACGCCGACCGTAAGTATTTAGGTTTGTACGAGACCGAATCGCTGGAGGCCTTCACCAGTGCGGATTATCACGCGGCATTCACACGCCAAACCGCGTGGTCGGTGAAAAATCTGCAAAAGATGATTAACCCTATGCGCCGGGTCAGTGCCGTCACCCACTGTCATGGCAAAGGCACGGGCAACAACCTGGCTGTCGTAACGCTCAAGGGTTTCGATAGTGCAGCGTTAACGGCATGGCAGCAGCAGATCAACCAAACGCCGGGCTATATCTCCTCCAGTTTGCTCACTCCGGATACCGAACTGAGTTCGCCATTGCCGATGGAGCCGAAAGAGGCACGTTCGATGTTGCCGATGCTGCTGATTCACTGCCGTGACGCACAAAGTTGCGACCAACTGGCGGCAACCGCTGCCGCCGCGCTGGCGGGTGATGTTCAACGTTATGCCCTTGGCTGGCAGTTAACCAAACAGGAGTTGGCACATGGCTAATACAGATTCTTCGTTGCAGCAGACGGTGCGCGATAAGCGCAGCACCTCGAAAACCGGTCGCCTTGCGGCTGCCAGCTCTATCGGCACTGCGCTGGAATGGTATGACTTTACCGTTTACAACATCATGGCGGCGCTGGTGTTTAACCATGTGTTTTTCCCGAGCTTCGATCCTTTGGTCGGCACCATTCTGGCCTTCTCAACTTACGCAGTCGGCTATATTTCCCGACCGCTGGGTGGCTTTGTCTTCGGCCACTTAGGGGATGTGGCGGGCCGTAAAGCGGTGTTGATCATCACGCTGGTGATCATGGGCGTGACCACCGCGTTAATGGGCGTGCTGCCTGGCTACGCGGCGTGGGGCGTCTGGAGTCCCATCTTGCTGGTGGCACTGCGTTTTGTGCAGGGGATTGCGCTGGGTGGTGAGTGGGCGGGGGCGGTTTTACTCTCGATGGAGCACGGTGATGCCGATAAGCGTGGCCGTAACGCCTCTTTTGCCCAGGTTGGGCCTTCCTGCGGAACGCTGATTGGCACCGGATTTATCACGTTAGTCACGGTGTTGATGAGCGCCGAGCAGTTTCAGGCGTGGGGCTGGCGCATCCCGTTCCTGCTGAGCTTGCTATTAGTGATGTTTGGTCTGTGGTTACGTCGTGGTGTCGAAGAGACGCCGACCTTTGTCGCGATGCAAGCGGCGGAGAAAACCACGCATACACCCTTAAAAGAAGTTTTCGTGAAGTACCCGAAACAGCTGCTGATTGCGGGTGGTTCGCGCATCGGTTCTGATGTGCTCTACGCGCTGGTGGTGGTGTTCACGCTGACGTATGTTACCACGGTGCTGCAACTGCCGCGTCCACTGGCGCTGATGGCTACCATGTTAGGCGCGATAGGCAATGCCATCACCGTTCCGATGTTTGGCGCGTTGTCGGATAAGTGGGGCCGCCGTCCGGTGTATATCATCGGAGCGCTGCTGGCTATCGTCTGGTCATTTGTGTTCTTCGTACTGCTCGACAGCACACAACCGGTGCTGATTGTGCTGGCGGTGATCGGCGGCTTGTTGATCCACGCCATGATGTATGGCCCACAGGCGGCTTTTGTCACCGAGCAGTTCCCGAGCCATGTGCGCTACGCTGGTTCGTCACTGGCATATACCCTGGCTGGTATTGTGGGCGGCGGTTTTGCGCCGCTCATCATCACATCGCTGTTTAAAGAGATGGGCAGCACAGTGTGGGTATCGCTGTATGTCAGCCTTGCGCTGCTGATTACGCTGTTTGCGTTGTGGAAAGCGAAAGAGACGGCACATAAACCGTTGTAGCATTAATGCACGCGTCAGGGTCCTGGCGCGTGCTCAAAACTGACGTTCGTGTGAGTGAGAATCATATAGAGGGGCTTAGCCCCTTTGGTTTAATGGAAATATGTGATGTTGATTGGGAAGCTTGATATACTTTCTTCCGCACGCATTACACTACCGTAAATACCTGTTGAGAGGACGTAATGAGCAAAAACACCAAAGAATCGGTCACTTACGCCAAACCTTCCCGCAGCGATATCGCGCGTTCTGTCGCAACCTCAACGGCTGTTGAAACGGGACAGCCCTCTGCCAAGATTGAAGCTTCTTTAGAGGCTGTTCGTAAAAAATTTGCACACCTTCGCCTTGCTTAATCCTTTCTGAGTGCTTCATGCACCCAATATTTCATGGGCTCGTAGTTCATTGATATACCAGCATGAATAGCTGCGATGTATTGAGATTTATTCTGCTCCCAACTCTGATAATCCAGCGGTTTGTATCCACACTGAACCGACATGACGTCGGCCAATAATCTTGATAATCGCCCGTTACCTTCTCTAAAGGGATGGATGAGTATCAGTTCTACATGGATGATGGCGATGGCTTCGATCAGCTGTTCTTTTTTCATCTTCGAACAGGGTGTGAAAAGAGCGAGGTATTTGGCGTCGAAATCATTCAGCAGTTTAGGAACTTGTGCTGAAGGAGCAAACATAAAGCCGCCTTTACTGATATTGACCGTCCTCTCCTGTCCGGCCCATTCGTATATGTTGCCCAACCAGCGATGATGCCATCTTTTAATCATCTCAACGGAGATTGGCCCTAATGGAAATTGTTCTTCAAAAATATTGCGATAAAGTTGCTCAAGCAGCACTAACTCGGCGCCGTCTATTTCTTCCACATCAGTAATGCCTAACCTGTTTGACAAAACCTGCTCGCCAGAACCCTTCTCAAACTTCCCCTCACTACTGGAAACATGGTATCGGTTCATTAGATCGCTCAAGAGTGGTGACAGGGAAGATGAAAGTATAATCCTCAGAAAACCTTGCAACAATACAAATAAGATCAACTGGTTATGCAAATCTAAGTTGAGTCGTAGATATTAAACACGGCTCACAAACATGTGTAAAAATCGTTGATCAACCGCAAACTTCCACACCTCTAATCATTACTCTCAGGCTAACGATCAACCCGTCAGGTTGATTGATGCCTATGCCGTTGAAGACCACACTTTGCTGAGTTGACGTCATCATGAGATTCGCTCATTCAGGAGGTTAGTCATGTCATCAGGACAACAAGGGGCGCGGGTGTGGAACACGCGCCGCATGGAAAAACAGCGGCGGCAGGCGTCCTTGCCGGTGCAGGGCAAAGTGTTACCCACCGACCAAATGGTTGAGATGCTGGAAAAGTTGATTTCGCCTGGCGACCGGGTGGTGCTGGAAGGGAACAACCAGAAACAGGCCGATTTCCTTTCTCGCATGCTGGCTGAGGTCAACCAGCAAAAAGTGCATAACCTGCACATGATCATGCCCAGCGTCGGGCGCAGTGAACACCTCGATATCTTTGAGAAGGGCATCGCCCGCAAACTTGATTTCTCTTTCTCCGGCACGCAAAGCCTGCGCATTTCGCAATTGCTGGAAGATGATCAGCTGGAAATCGGTGCCATTCACACTTACATCGAGCTCTACTCCCGTTTGTACGTCGATTTAGCGCCGAATGTCGCGCTGATCGCTGGGTATAAAGCCGACCGCAAAGGCAACCTCTATACCGGGCCGAGTACCGAAGACACGCCCGCACTGGTCGAAGCGGCCGCTTTCCACGACGGCATCGTGATTGCCCAAGTGAATGAACTGGTGGATGACGAGTGTGATTTGCCGCGCGTCGATATCCCAGGTTCATGGATTGATTACGTGGTGGTCGCCGACAAACCCTTCTTTATCGAACCGCTGTTTACCCGCGATCCGCGTCTGATTAAGCAAGAACACATCCTGATGGCGATGATGGCGATCAAAGGCATCTACGCCGAGCATCATGTGCAATCGCTTAATCACGGTATTGGTTTCAATACGGCCGCCATCGAACTGCTGCTGCCGACCTACGGCGAACAGCTCGGTCTGAAAGGCAAAATCTGTAAGCACTGGACGCTGAACCCGCATCCGACGTTGATCCCGGCGATTGAGAGCGGCTGGGTGGAGAGCGTGCACTGCTTTGGTGGTGAATTGGGTATGGAAGAGTATATCCGCGCCCGTCCGGACATCTTCTTTACCGGCGCTGACGGCTCAATGCGCTCTAACCGCGCCATGTGTCAGCTCGCAGGCCAGTACGCCGTGGATATGTTTATCGGCTCGACGCTGCAAATTGATGGCCTGGCCAACTCTTCCACCGTGACTCGTGGACGTCTATCTGGCTTCGGTGGCGCACCGAATATGGGGCACGATCCGCACGGACGCCGCCATGCCACCGCCGCCTGGCTGGCGATGAAAAATGGCGAAAATGCCATGGAGCGTGGCCGCAAGTTGGTGGTGCAGATGGTCGAAACTTTCCAGGCGGGGGTCAAACCCACCTTCGTGGAAAAACTCGACGCCATCGAGGTGGCGAAAAATGCCGGTATGCCGTTGGCGCCAGTGATGATTTACGGCGATGACGTCACCCATGTGCTGACCGAAGAGGGCATTGCTTATCTCTATCGCGCACAGGATCTCGAAGAGCGCCGCGCGATGGTGGCGGCAGTGGCGGGGATTACCGATATCGGGTTGGGCGTTGATGCTAAACGCGTGGCTGAACTTCGCCGCAGCGGCAAAGTGGTGTTCCCGGAAGATCTCGGTATTCGCCGTGCCGATGCCACACGTTCGTTACTGGCTGCCGGCAGCGTGGCTGACCTCGTTGAATGGTCTGACGGGCTCTACAACCCACCGGCAAAATTCCGGAGCTGGTAATGAAACGACTTGCGCCGCAATCGGTTGAAAGTCGTCTGCACCAGCTGGCGCAGCACGCCACTGATTGCCTGATTGAAGAGGTGAATCTGACACCGAAACCGGGGCTGGTGGACCGTCGCGGCAGCGGGGCGCATCAGGATCTGACGCTGGCACTGATGGAGCGTTCGGCGCGAAGCCTGACCCCGACGTTTATGGCACTGGCTCAGCAGAGCTGGCTGCGCCCGGCGGATGTGGCGCTGCGTGAAACCATTGGCCGCCTAGGCCGTGAAGGTGAACGCCAGATGATGGTTGCCACCGCCGGGGTGAATACTCATCGCGGTGCGATTTGGGCGCTGGGTCTGTTGGTCAGTGCGGCGGCGATGCAGGGCGGTTATGCCAGCAGCGAATTGCTGTGCGCGACCGCCGCAGATCTGGCGCAGTTGCCGGACCGTGCGGCTCCCAAAACCTTCAGCAAGGGGCTGCGTGCCGTGCATCGTTTTCAGGTGCCAGGCGCACGTGAAGAGGCACAGCAGGGCTTTCCCCACATCAGGCAACTGGCGTTACCGCAGCTGTGGCGCAGCCGCCGTGCGGGGGCTGCGGAAAACGCCGCACGCCTGGATGCACTGATGGCCATCATGACGTCGCTCAGCGACACCTGCGTCCTCAACCGCGCCGGTCTGGAAGGTATGCAAACCATGCAGCGTGGTGCCCAAGCGGTGCTGCAAGCCGGTGGGTATGCCACCACAGCAGGCCGTGCGGCATTAGAACAACTGGATAGCGCGATGCTGGCGCTGAATGCGTCGCCAGGCGGCACGGCTGATTTACTGGCCGCCACGCTGTTTATCGACCGTTTGTCTGCATCGCCACTCATTGATTAAGAGGTTGTTATGGAAAAGATAACGTTAGCTTACCCGGCACGTCGCACGCTCAGCGGACAAGCGCTGGCAGGCGTGGTGGGATCGGGAGATATGGAAGTGCTGTACCGCGCAGACAGCAGTGCGTCACTCAATATCACCATCACCACCTCAGTGGACAACAGCAAGGCGCGCTGGGATGCGCTGTTTAGCCGCCTGGCGGAATTAACTGAACTGCCGGCAGGGCAATTGGTGATCCACGACTTT
The DNA here is from genome assembly GCF_030053355.1 of Pantoea sp. EA-12. Taxonomy (NCBI): domain Bacteria; kingdom Pseudomonadati; phylum Pseudomonadota; class Gammaproteobacteria; order Enterobacterales; family Erwiniaceae; genus Pantoea; species Pantoea sp. EA-12. The sequence goes on from NZ_JASGBY010000001.1 coordinate 481,070, forward strand.
GGTGCCACGCCGGGCGTTGCCCGTATTCGCATCGAACAGGTCTTTGAGGAGGTGAATCATGCGTGATGACAGCAGCTTTATCGAACTGCGTGCCCGTCAGCGTGCGTTGGCATTGCTGGACAGCGGCAGCGCACGTGAACTGCTCGATCCCTTTGAAGGCGTGATGTCGCCGTGGCTGGAGAAACAGGGCATTGTGCCACAGGCCGATGACGGCATGGTAGTGATGAAAGGCACGTTAAACGGCCAGTCCACCGTGGTGATTGCCATCGAAGGCACCTTCCAGGGCGGCAGCATGGGCGAAGTCTCAGGTGCGAAAATGGCCGGTGCGCTGGAGCTGGCGGCGGAAGACAACCGTAACGGTGTGCCAACACAAGCGATTCTGTGCCTGGAAACCGGGGGCGTGCGTTTGCAGGAAGCCAATCTCGGTCTGGCCGCTATTGCGGATATTCACGCCGCGATCGTCGATCTGCGTCAATACACGCCGGTGATTGGCATTATCGCCGGCACCGTGGGCTGCTTTGGTGGCATGTCGATTGCCGCCGCGCTGTGCAGCCATTTGATTGTCACCCGAGAAGCGCGTCTGGGGCTGAACGGGCCGCAGGTGATCGAACAGGAGGCGGGAATTGATGAGTATGACTCGCGTAACCGTCCATTTATCTGGAGCATGACCGGCGGCGAGATTCGCTATCAAAGTGGGCTGGTTGACGCACTGGTCAAAGATGGTGTGCAGGCCGTCAAACATGCGGTTGACGAGGCATTAGCACAAGGCGTGCCCGCTCAGCATCGCAGCGAAAATTATGCCTTTTATCTCGACCGTTTAAGCCGTTTCGATACCGCACAGCAGGCCAGTACGGCCACCATTCATCAGGTCTTTGCACCGGAGGTGAAATCATGAGTGCACACAACAGCCGTGGTGATCTGTGGCTCAGCCAACTCACCGACAATGCCGCACGCCGCAACGGACTCTGCCCGTCAGTACAGGTGGCGGATGCCGAACTCAACGGTGAGAGCGCGCGTTTTATTGCCGTCGTGCCGGATGCCAACAACCGCTATCCGCGTGCCGCACAGGGTGAAGTGGGCCTGCTGGAGGGCTGGACGCTGGCAAAAGTGGTTCAGGAGACGATCGCTGAAGACGCCAACAATACGGTGAAGCGGCCAATTATCGCGGTCATTGATGTCCCAAGTCAGGCATATGGTCGTCGTGAAGAGGGCTTTGGTATTCACCAGGCACTGGCGGGTGCGGCGGGCGCCTATGCACAGGCTCGTCTCGCCGGGCATCCGGTGATTGGGCTGATCGTGGGCAAAGCGATGTCCGGTGCGTTTTTGGCGCACGGCTATCAGGCTAACCGACTGATTGCCTTTAACGACCCGGCGGTACAGGTGCATGCGATGGGCAAAGCCTCGGCGGCGCGTATCACGTTACGCACCGTGGAAGCGCTCGAAAAACTGGCTGCCAGCGTGCCGCCAATGGCCTATGACATCGGCAATTACGCGACCCTGGGCTTGCTGTCGTCGCTGTTGGACATCGCGAATCCTGATGCGCCCGCAGCCGATGATGTGGCGCGTGTTAAAACCACCCTGGCACAAGCGATTGACGATACGCGACGCATGCCGGGCAGAGGATCACGCCTTGCTGCAGCCAATCGCCAAAGTTCGGCACGGGTCCGCGAACGTCTGCGTGCCAGTTGGTAGTACCTAATAATAAAAATCTTTAAATCAACCTGCCGGCTGTCAGTATGCCGGACGCACGCGGCGTCCGGCCTCTGCGGCAACTGATAAATTCAACACCATCGCGTCAGTACTCACTCTTTTAATAACAAACAGGTGATATATGACTTACGTGATATTCCATGCGCTCGCCCCGATCTTCATCATCATGCTGTTGGGGTTTTGGGCCGGCAAAGCCAAAATGGTTGATAACAAAAACGTCTCATTACTCAATATCTTTGTGATGGATTTTGCCTTACCGGCAGCACTGTTTAGTGCCACGGTGCAGACGCCGTGGAATGGTATTGTGGCGCAGACGCCATTGATTGTGGTGCTCACCCTGGCGATGTGGATCGCCTATGCGGTGCTCTATTTTGTCGCCACCAAAATCTTCAAAAAATCGCCTCAGGACGCCGCGGTGCTGACGTTAACCGTGGCGTTGCCAAACTATGCCGCCCTGGGCTTACCCATTCTTGGCAGCGTGGTGGGAGAAGGTTCAGCGACATCGCTCTCTGTGGCGGTTTCGATTGCTTGCGGTTCAGTGTTGATGACGCCGTTCTGCCTGCTGATTCTGGAGCGTGAAAAGGCGCGCCTCGCTGGAGAAACACAGCGTTCGACGCTGGCGATGTTACCCGTTTTGATGTGGCGTTCGGTGAAAAAACCGATTGTCTGGGGACCGCTGCTCGGCGTGGTGTTGTCTGCGATCGGCATAAAAATGCCGGACCTGATACTGACGGCGATTAAACCGCTGGGTCTGGCGGCAACCGCTGCGGCCCTGTTCCTCACTGGGGTGATCCTCTCGGCACGTCAGTTGAAAATCAACAGTATGGTAATCAGCTCGACTGTAACCAAACTGCTGATTCAACCAGCGATAGCATGGGGGATTGTGCTGCTGTTTGGTCTGCACGGTACCGTAGCCATCACTGCGATTCTGATGATTGCGCTGTCGGCTGGCTTCTTTGGTGTGGTGTTTGGCAATCGCTTTGGCGTGCAGTCACCTGATGCAGAAGCGGTACTGCTGCTCAGTTCGCTGCTGTCGATTTTGTCACTGCCGCTGTTTATTAGTTTAACTGCAGGAATTTAATCATGAACGTCCGCCCTCACGATCTGCTATGGCTACAGGCTCATGCCACCTTGCTCGATATTCAAGAGCCGTGGGTGGCGCAGCAGTGGAGCGTACAGCAGCCGGTGGTGGTGCGGCGTGATCGGATGCAGCAAGGCAATATCCCGATTGGCGTGCGTGGCGCAGCACGCCATCAGCGCGCGGCAGGTTGGGTGCAGGCGCAAAATGTGGTGCGTATTGACGCACCTGAAACGCTGGTCGATCGCGCTGCATCGCATGTGTTTCGTGCCTTACCCACGGTGCAGGCACTGATACAACTGCAACAACAGCGTTGGGCCTGGTGTTGGGGCGTGACCGGCAGCACCGGTTTTGCCCTGGCAACGTCATTACCTGTGCTGCACGCGGACAGCGACCTTGATCTGCTGATCCGCGCGCCGCTGCCGCTTGACCCAGACGAACTGGCGGTATGGCAGCGGCAACTTGCGTGTTTGCCCTGTCGCGTGGACACTCAGGTTGAGACCCCGGTCGGGGCTTTTGCCCTTAATGAGTGGCTGCGTGCCGGGCGCGTATTATTGAAAACCGCGCAAGGCCCGCGCCTGACCGATCTTCCCTGGACGGAGGAAAACCCATGAAAACGCTCTTCACCTTTCCCGGGCAAGGTCCCCAGCGTGCTGGTATGTTGCATGCCTTGCCACGGGATGAAACTTGGAACACCGCCTATGCGGTGCTGGGTGATGAACTCCGGCAACTGGACTCCGCCGATGCGTTGCAACACACCCGTGCGGTGCAATTGACGTTGCTGATTACGGCGGTGTCAGCTGCGAGACAGCTGATCGCCAAAGGCGTAGAGCCGGACATGGTGTGCGGTTTGTCTATCGGCGCTTATCCTGCGGCCGTCATCGCCGGAGCGTTGCAGTTTGCTGATGCCCTGAGGCTGGTGGCGCTGCGTGGTGAACTGATGGAGCAAGCCTATCCGCAAGGCTATGGTTTAACCGCCATCAGCGGCATGACTCTGGCACAGGTTGAAGCGCTGGTGGATAACCGCCAGAGCTTTATTGCCAACATCAATGCGGAAACTCAGATTGTGATTGCCGGCAGCGATGCTGCAATGGCCGCCGTGGCGCAGCAGGCTCTGGCGCAGGGTGCACAGCGCGCGCAGCGACTGGCGATCAGCGTGCCATCGCATTGCGCTTTGCTTGCGCAACCGGCACAGCAATTGAAAGCGGCAATGGACAGCATCAACGTGCAACGTCCACATCTGGCGTATTTAAGTGGCAACAGTGCGCGCGTGCTGTGGCAGCCAGAGCGGATCGCTGAGGATCTGGCGATGAACATGGCGCACAGCGTTCGCTGGCATGAAGCGATGGTGGCAGCCAGAGAACGGGACGTCAGATTGGTGATTGAGATGCCACCCGGTGAAGTGCTGACGGGATTAACCCGAAGTGTTCAGTGTCAGGGAGAGTGTCTCGCCCTGGAGCGCAACGGTGAGGATCTGGCGCTGCGCCTGTTTCAGCGGCTGACCGGGACGCGCTGAGTTTTTTCCTGCAAGCTCAATGCGAACATGCGTCCTTCGGCAACTAACGCTAGCAGGTTAGGATCGTGTTCGCGGTTGCGCGGGAACACAATGGCGATGTGTTGGCGCATCTGATACGGCTCCGCCAGCCGCAAAAAGCGGAGATCGTTCTCATACTGTTTGCGCATTCTGCCCGGCACCAATGAGTAACCCATGCCGGCCTGCACCAGGCTCAGCATCGAGAAGATATCGTTAACGCGCGTGATAATGTTGGGTTCAAAACCGGCGACATGGCAGGCTTCCTGAAAACCGGTAAAGGTGGCAAATCCTTCCGCCAGAGAGACAAACGCCTTGTCGCTGTAGGCGCGCAGATCGATGTCATCGCTGTTTTCGCTGTCATCGTTCTGAGGGACGGCGAGAAAAATATCATCCTGAAACAGCGCGACCTGTTCATAGATCTTGTCATCGATCTCTGCTTCACTGACTGAAATGATGATGGCATCCAGCTGATTGGCCTTCAGTGCGCGCAGCAGCAACTCGTTGGAACCCATGGTGAGATTGAGCTCAAGTTCCGGGCGGCGCAGTTTCATTTTCATGATCAGGCGCGGCACGGTTTCCAGCGACAGCGAATAAAGCGTTCCCACGCGTAGATTACCCAGCCCCATTCCCGCGGTACGTTGGGTCTCATCAATGCCCTGGCTTAGTGTCGCCAGCGCCTCTCGGCTGTATTCAAGCAGCGTCCAAGCGGCGGGCAGTGCCACTAAGTGACGGCCTTTGTGTTCAAACAGCGGGCAACGCAGGCTCTCTTCCAGCGTATGCAGCGCGCGGTGCACGCTGACCGTGCTCAGCCCAAGGGTTTCTGCGGCTCTGGCGAGGTTTTCACTTTCCATATAGCAGCTAAAAATCAGCAGCTTGCGCACGGTGAGATCGTTATCGAGGGTCAGTTTCATGCCGGTTTCACGTCGTGAATCAGGGGCGACATTATACCCAAGGTTCGATGTAAAACAGTGACATATCGTAGCGGTGCGATTTATCGCGCATGCCAACAGCAGTGCCATGTTTTGACAATGCGCAAAAATTTGCACCGCTACGAATGGCTCAATGCACGCGTGCGTTCGCGCCAGCTCACCCCAATAAAGGTCACCACAAACAACAGGCTATACAACACCACTATCGTTGGTCCGGGCGCACTATCGAGGAAGAACGAGGCATAAACCCCGCACACGCCAGTCACAACAGCGATCAGCACCGCCAGCAGCATCACCTGCAAAAATCGTCGCGCCAGCAATAACGCAATCGCACCAGGCGCAATCAACATGGCAATCGACAAAATCACCCCCACCGATTTCAGCGCAGCCACAATGGTCAGAGCGATCAAACACAGCAACCCGTAATGCATCAAATTGCCGTTAATACCGCAGGCTCGCGCTTGTTGCGGGTCAAACGCATGCAGCAGCAGGTCGCGCCACTTCACGCTTAACAGCAACACCACCAGCAGCGCGATGGCTGCTGTCTGCGCTATATCAGACCAGGCAATGCCGAGCATATCGCCGAACAGAATATGATCGAGATGCACTTCGGGTTTCAGCTTCAGATAGAGCACCAGCCCCGCGCCAAACATTCCCGAAAACACAATGCCCATCACGGTATCGGGCTTGATACGACTGTTTTGGCTGATAAATCCCGTGGCCAGAGCGCACAGCATTCCGGCAATAAACGCGCCGATCGCATAGGGCAAGCCGATCCACCACGCCAGCACCACGCCGGGAAACACTGCGTGACTCATGGCATCGCCCAGCAGGGACCAGCCTTTTAGCACCAGAAAAGCCGATAACATGGCGCACGGCAGCGACAACAGCAGGGTAATGATTAACGCCATGTTCATAAATTCAAACTGGAACGGGCTCAGCAGTATTTCACTCATGGCTGTTCATCTCCTGAGCCTGACGCGCACGACGCCGTGCAGCCATTACGCCGTGTTTAGGTGCGAAGGTAAACGCCACCAGAAACACCAGCGTTTGCGCTACCACAATCACGCCACCGGTGGCGCCGTCGAGAAAATAGCTGCTCCAGGCACCGAGGAAACTGGTGATACTGCCAATCGCTACCGCGATCATTAACAGGCGTGGAAAACGATCCGTGAGCAGGTAGGCAGTGGCACCAGGCGTGACCACCAGACAAATCACCATAAAGGCACCCACCGTCTGCAACGCGGCAACCGTTGAGGCAGCGAGCAGGGTAAAAAACAGAATCTTGAGCGCCGTGGTGTTTAAGCCCAGGGAGCGCGCGTGGCTCTCATCAAAAAAGGTGACCATCAGGTCTTTCCACTTCAGCAACAATATCGTCAGGGTAATCACGCCAATCGCGCCGAGTTGCCAGATATCGGCGGGCGCGACCGCCAGAATGTTGCCCAGCACAATGGTTTGTATGTTGACCGAAGTTGGGTTAAGCGAGACCAGAAACAGGCCGATGCCAAAAAAGGAGGAGAAAATCAGCCCGATAATCGCATCCTCTTTCAACCGCGTGCGCTGATTAAGAAACAGCATGCTGCCTGCTGCCAGACCGCCGGAGAGAAAAGCACCGAGCGAGAAGGGCAGCCCCAACATATAAGCCCCCGCCACGCCGGGCACAATCGAGTGCGACAGCGCATCGCCAATCAGCGACCAGCCTTTCAACATCAAAAAACAGGAGAGAAAGGCGCAAATCGCCCCGACCAATGCCGCAATCCACATGGCATTGAGCATGTATTGGTAGCCGAAGGGTTCAATAATCCACGACATGGCTGGCCCCGATTTTTTGCAGAAGTGCGGCGTTCCTCTGCTGCAATTCACCATCAAAGGTGCGCGCCAGATTGGCCGCCGTGAAGGTGTCAGCGAGCAGACCGCTGGCCAGCACGGTGTTCTTCACCAGCACGCAGCGGTCGCAGAAATCCGGGATAGCGTTGAGATCGTGCGTGGAGACCAGCATGGTACGGCCTTCATCGCGCAGTTCCTGCAATAGCGTGATGATTGCCGCTTCAGTTTTCACATCCACGCCGGTAAACGGCTCGTCCAGCAGGATGATCTGCCCACTCTGCGCCAGTGCGCGGGCGAGAAAGATGCGTTTCTTCTGACCACCGGACAACTCACCGATCTGCCGATGGCGATAGTCACTCATGCCCACACGCGCCAGCGCCTCATCCACGCTACGTTTGTCCTCTGCGCGTGGGATACGCAGCATGTTCATGTATCCATAGCGGCCCATCATCACCACATCTTCCACCAGCACCGGGAAACTCCAGTCCACCTCTTCGGCTTGAGGCACGTAGGAGACGATGTTGCGCTTCAACGCGGTTTTAGCGGGCATCTCCGCCAGCGTCACATGGCCCGTTGAGAGCGGCACAAAACCCATGATGGCTTTGAACAGCGTGGATTTTCCGGAGCCATTAACGCCAACCAGCGCTGCGATGCTCCCCGCAGGCACGGAGAATGACGCCTGGCGTAACGCCGTGTGGCCGTTGCGGTAAGTGACGCTGACATCTTGCACGTTGAGGGTCATTTTTGGCTCCCGGCAGCAATGCCTTTCGCGACGGTGTCCGTGGTGACACGCAGCAAATCGAGGTAGGTCGGCACCGGGCCGTCGCTGTTGCTAAGAGAATCGACGTACAGCACGCCGCCGTAGTGAATCCCCGCTTCACGTGCCACCTGCTGGGCAGGTTTGGCGGAGATGGTGCTTTCGCTAAAGATGGTGGGGATAGCGTTGGCTTTCACTGCATCGATCACCTTACGCACCTGCTGCGGTGTGCCTTGCTGATCGGCATTGATCGGCCATAGGTAGAGTTCTTTTAGTCCCAGGTCGCGCGCCAGGTAAGAAAACGCCCCTTCACTAGTGACTAGCCAGCGCTGGTTTTCTGGCAGCTGATCGATCGCTGAGCGCATCGGAGCCAGCGTTTGTTGGATTTGTGCTTTATAGCGCTCGGCATTGGCCTGATAAACGGCGGCATTCGCGGGATCGTATTTTTGTAAGGCATTGCGGATGTTATCGACGTAGATCAGTGCATTATCTGGTGACATCCACGCATGCGGATTGGGTTTACCGTTGTAGGGTCCCTCAGTGATGCCAAGCGGTTCAATGCCCGCCGTGACGGTCACTTCCGGCACACCTTTCAGACGCTGATAGAAGCGGTTGAACCACAGTTCGAGGTTAAACCCGTTGACCAGAATGAGGTTCGCGCCCTGAGCACGACGAATATCGCCCGGCGTGGGTTGGTACTCATGGATTTCTGCCCCTGGCTTGGTGATGGACGTCACTTCAGCCGCATCTCCCGCCACGTTGCGGGCCATATCGGCAATCACCGTAAAGGTGGTGACCACTTTGAGTTTTTCTGCAGCGAAAGCGGGGGCACTCAGTGCGAGCACGAGCATGGCAACCGATACGACCTTTGTCTTGAACATCGTCATCCCTCAATGAAATATAGCCTGTGCTATACATTATAGTGAATGCTATGAATGTGAAGCGTTTTTGTTCACATTTTTCTGTTCACGACAAAAATTTACGCAAGTTGAAATAATTGCAGGTAAACGGTTTATGGGTATATACCCAAAATAATTCGAGATTCAGTAAGGCGGCAAGTGCATGAATCCTCAGGAGCTTACTGAAGTAAGTGACTGAGGTGAATGCACGTAGCCAACGCACCTGCAGCTTGAAATATGTAGGGTATAGCGGGAAAGCTTTTGAATTAAAGCGATAAAGGGGAAGGGTATTAAGATTAAAAAGAACACTCCATGCTGAATAATGAAGTGTTCTTATTTAGGACATTAATCAATCGACAAATTATGAATCGCCAGCGCAGCGCGCGCGGCTTCTTTGCCTTTCTTAATAAAGTGTTCGGTATAGAAGTTTTCCAGCACATCAACTGGCTGGAAATTATGTGGCGTCAGTGACACAGAGAAGACCGGGACGTTGGTGCTCAATTGCACGTTCATCAGGCCATCAACCACCGCTGCCGCGACGAAATCGTGACGATAGATGCCGCCATCAACCACCAGTGCAGCGGCGACGATCGCATCATATTTGCCGGTTTCAGCCAGGCGTTTTGCCAGCAACGGCATTTCAAACGCGCCCGGCACTTCCAGTACTTTTAATTCAGCATCAACGTTCTGTGCTTCTAATTCCTGCTCAAAACCCACCAGCGCATTGTGCACAATCTCTTTGTGCCAACCGGCTTTAATAAAGGCAACTCTAATATTTTTCATAATAAACCCAACATCACCTGTAATTTCTTTGCGCATGAAAGTAGCAATAATGCGTTTGTATACCATATGTTACGTTTGTAATCCACATTGCGCGCGTAGCGATAAATGCGTTTCTGGTCTGACGCAATCCGCGCTTGACGCCGACCGGCACCTGCAATACAAATAGACGCGTCGGGGGAGTCTCGCCAAAGAGACTGAGAGGCTAAAAGCGCACTGCGCGGCTTAGCGACCCTTTGAACCTGACCCAGTTGATACTGGCGTAGGAAGACTGACAGCGCAAAGGTTGCGTTGTCTGGCGCAGAGGATCGCTCGCGCCCTTTCCCTCCTCCTGTATCTGCGGGTCTCAGCGAAAACTGAGAGGCCGATGTGAATTCCCCTTGTATCCCGGATCGACGGCTGTGAGCCGCTGGACAGTCTTAGGCTGCGGCGTGGCGGGCCTGTGCGTGGCGACATTGCTGGCTGAGCGTGGCGAAGACGTCGAGGTGATCGGCGATGAAACGCGCCAACCCGCCTCGTGGTTTGCTGGCGGCATGCTGGCTCCCTGGTGCGAATCTGAAAGTGCGCCGCAGGAGGTGGTCACCCTCGGGCAATATTCCGCTGGCTGGTGGCAGCAGCGCGTCAGCAGCGTGGTAGAACAGGGCACGCTGGTGGTGGCTCCGCCGCGTGATAGCCAGGAACTTAACCGCTTTGCACGTATGACGGAACAACATCAGTGGGTCGTTCCCGCTGAGATTGAACCGATGCTGGAAGGGCGTTTTGCCCGTGGGCTGTTTTTTGCCCGTGAGGCGCATCTCGATCCCCGTCTTGCCCTCACCGAAATGCGCGAAAAGCTGTTGCAGCGCGGCGTGCGTTTTGATGCGCAGCAGCCTCATGGGCAGGTGATTGATTGCCGTGGGATTCATGCGAAGAGTGAGCTAAGCCGCCTGCGCGGCGTGCGGGGTGAGATGGTGATCCTGCACAGTGATGAGGTGCAATTCTCGCGCCCGATTCGTCTGCTGCATCCGCGTTTTCCCTGCTATCTGGTGCCGCGTCGTGATGGCCATTTCATGCTGGGCGCGACCATGGTGGAAAGCGACGATGCCAGTGCGATAAGTGCGCGCGCCATGATGGAACTGCTCAGCGCCGCCTATACCATCCATCCTGCATTAGCCGAAGCGCGCGTGGTGGAGAGTGCCAGCGGGCTGCGTCCTGCTTATCCGGCCAACCTGCCGGAAATCCGTTATCAAAATCACACTTATTATCTTAATGGCCTGTATCGCCATGGTTTTCTGCTGGCACCGATGCTGGCTGAACAGCTGATGCAGCGCATTTTTGGGGAGCAGCACCATGAACATTCTGCTTAATGGCCGAGCCATTCGTACCGAAGCCAGCACGCTTAGCGAATTGTTGATCGAACAGCAAATTGACGCCGCCTGCGTGGCCAGTGCCTTCAACGGCATGTTTGTGCCGAAGAGCCAGTACAGCAGCCAAACGCTGGAAGAGGGCTGCCAGTTGGAAGTGTTGTCACCGATGCAGGGAGGTTAAAGTATGTTTTACGATTTTGCACCGCAGTCACGTTTCCTGTTGGGGACGGCTGGCTATCCCTCTCCCGCTATTTTGCAGCAGGCGATTACGGCTTCAGGCACTGAAATCATCACCGTGAGCTTGAGACGTGAAGGCGCGGCAGGCGCGGCATTTCGCGAGCTGCTCACCGATCTGGATGTGCGGGTGCTGCCAAACACGGCGGGCTGCCACACGGTGAAAGAGGCGGTGACCACCGCGCAGATGGCGCGTGAACTATTTAATACGCCGTGGATCAAGCTGGAAGTGATCGGTCATGCAGATACGCTGCAGCCCGATCCGTTCGCGCTGGTGGAGGCCGCGCGCATCCTCTGCGCAGACGGCTTTAAGGTGTTCCCGTACACCACGGAAGATTTGATTGTCGGTGAAAAATTACTGGAAGCGGGCTGTGAGCTGTTGATGCCGTGGGGCGCCCCCATTGGTTCCGGGCAGGGGCTGCGCAATATCGACGGTCTGCGTGCCATGCGCGCGTGGTTCAGCGATATCCCACTGATTATTGATGCGGGTATTGGCGCCCCTTCACAAGCGGCGCTGGCGATGGAAATGGGCTTCGATGGCATTCTGCTGAATACCGCAGTGGCGAAAGCGGGCGATCCGGTGGGCATGGCGAACGGCTTCCGTCTGGCGATTGAAGCGGGGCAGGCAGCGCGCAGTGCCGGTTTAATGGAGAAGCGCGATATGGCAGCGGCCTCTACGCCGATCTTCGGCCTGGCGAATCTGAGCTGAGGAGCCACCATGGAACGCTATCAACGGCAGATGATGCTGCCCGAAATCGGCATCACGGGGCAGCAGAAACTGGCGGCTGCGCGCGTGCTGGTGGTGGGCGCGGGCGGATTAGCAGCCACGCTGCTGCCACAGTTGGTGGGGGCGGGGCTTGGATATCTTCGCCTGTGCGATGACGATGAAGTGGCGCTGCACAATTTGCATCGCCAGACGCTGTTTACCCAGCAGGATATTGGATTCAGTAAAGCGGAGCGTGCGCAGCAGGCGTTGCAGCAGCGTAATCCCGAGGTGCAAATCGATGCATTTCAGTCTGCGGTCACGGCCAGCCATCTGCCGCAAACCCTCACGGATATCGATTTGGTGATCGATGCCGCGGACAACTTCGCGGTGACCTACCCGCTTTCGGATGCTTGTCTACTGAGCAACATCCCACTGATCAGCGCCTCGGTGCTCGGTCGTCAGGGCTATGTCGGTGGTTTCTGCGGCAGTGCGCCGAGTTATCGTGCGCTGTTTCCGCAACTTCCTGCCTTGGCGGCTAACTGTAATAACGCAGGCGTGATGGGACCGGCGGTGGCCACGTTGGGTGCGATGCAGGCGCAGATGGCATTGAGCGTATTACTGGACTTACATCCTTCACCGCTCGGGTGCGTAGTGAATTGTGATTTCGTTAACTGGCATTTTCGGCAGTTCCGTTTTGACGGAGCAGAGGAGCCGGAACAGGCGGTGCCCTTTATCGATCAACAGCAACTCCGCGCCGATGACTGTATTGTCGAGTTGCGCGGCCTGGAAGAAGCGCCAGAAAGCGTGGCACCCCATGCTGAACGGATTTTGCCGCAGGGGATCGCAGACTGGCAGCCGCCACAGGATCAGCGCATCGTGCTGGTGTGCGCCAGCGGCATCCGCGCGGCGAAGGCGGCGTCAGACCTGATGCAGCGTGGATTTACCCAGCTCGCCATTTTAGCGGCGCGCCGTCCATGAACGCGCTCAGTTTCAACCAGGTCACCTTTGGCTGGGGCGAAAACCCGCTGTGTGAACGGCTAAACCTGTCACTGCGCGGCGGAAAAACCACGGTGTTTCTCGGGCGCAGCGGTATTGGTAAAAGTACCTTGCTGCGACTGGTGGCGGGCTTGCTGCAACCTGAGCACGGCACTGTTGAGGGAGTATCGGGCAAGGTCGCCTGGATGGGACAGCAGGATCTGCTCTATCCGTGGTTAACGGTGCTGGAAAACGTGATGCTCTCAGCTCGTCTCAACGGTGAAAAGCCGGATCGCGATCGCGCGTTAGCGTTACTGGATCAGGTGAAACTCAGTGAGGTAGCCAACGCGCCACCCAGCCAACTCTCCGGCGGGATGCGGCAGCGCGTGGCACTGGCGCGCACCTTGTATGCACAACGTGAGGTGGTGTTGATGGATGAACCCTTCGCCACCCTGGATGTCATGACCAAACTCAGCCTGCAAACCCTCACCGCCACCTTGCTAAAAGGCAAAACGGTGTTGCTGGTGACGCACGATCCGCTCGAAGCCTGCCGTATGGCGGATGACATTGTGCTGCTAAATGGGCAACCGCTAATGACTGAAGCCTGGCCGGTGCCGGGCGGTGAAGCGCCGCGTGCCCAGGATGACCCTGGTCTGCTGCAGGCGCAGGGCGAACTCTTCTCACGACTGAACCAAGATGAAAAAACTGTATAGCGCGATCTATCTGATCGCGGTGCTGCTGTGCGCCTGGCTGTTAGCGCGGCGCAGCGGCGTACCGGAGTTTCTGCTGCCTTCACCGATGGCGGTGCTGGAAGCGTTGTGGCTGCATCGCCAACTGCTGTGGCATCACGCTTTATACACGCTGGCGGAGATGGTGCTGGCGCTGCTGCTCGGTGTAGGGAGCGGAGTGATCCTCGCGGTGTTGATGGCGGGGAGTGAGACGCTCCGCCGCCTGCTGTTTCCGCTGGTCACCGCCAGCCAGGCGATCCCGGTGTTTGCCTTAGCGCCCTTGCTGGTGCTGTGGCTGGGATTTGGCATTGCTTCCAAAGTAGTGGTAGCGGCGCTGATCGTGTTTTTTCCGCTCTGCTTATCCCTGTTTGATGGGCTGTGCCGTACGCCATCTGGCTGGCTGGAACTGGCAAACACTATGAACAACTCCCGCGTGAAGGTGTTCTGGCATGTGCGCTGGCCCGCTGCACTGCCGCAATTTTTTTCTGGGTTGCAGATGGCGGTGGTTTTAGCGCCGATAGGCGTGGTGATTGGCGAGTGGGTCGGTGCCAGCGAAGGGTTGGGCTACCTGATGATGCAATCCAATGCGCGACTGGAAACCGCCACCAGCTTTGCTGCTCTGCTGCTGTTACTGATGCTGGCGCTGCTGCTCTCCGGCAGCGTGGCATTGATGCGTAAAAAATACCTCTGGCACTCAATATAAGGATGCACCTTGAATACCCTACGTACTGCAATCACCGCACTGCTGTTGCTGGCCACCAGCGTACACGCCGAAGAGAAAGTTCGCCTGTTGCTCGATTGGTTTGTGAACCCCAATCATGCCGCGATTTTTGCCGCGCAATACAGCGGCGCTTTCAAGAAAGAAGGGCTGGATGTGGAGATGATCGCGCCCGCAGATTCGGCCTCTGTGCCGCTGCTGCTGGCGGCGGGCAAAGCCGATCTGGCGATTAGCTATCAGCCACAGCTTTACACGCTGGTGGAGAAGGACGTGCCGGTTATCCGCGTGGGTACGCTGATTGGCCAGCCGCTGAATACCTTGACCACCGTCTCCAGCGATATTCACTCACTTAAGGATCTCGCCGGTAAAACCCTCGGCTATGCCGTGCCCGGTTCTGAAGATGTTGCCATCCGTAATATGCTGAAGTCTCAGGGTGTGGATGTCGATTCCGTTAAGCTGATTAGTCTTAACATGGATTCCACCTCAGCGCTGTTGACGCATAAAATCGACGGCGCGATGACCATTTTCCGTAACTACGAGCTGATCGACCTGAAAGATAAAGGCGCGAATCCGGTGGTGTTCAAGCCGGAAGATTACGGCGTGCCGGCTTATGATGAGCTGATCATCCTGGCAAACAACAACAGTGCCGCGCAGGATAAACGCATACCGGCGTTTTTACGCGGGTTAGATGCGGGTGTGGTGTGGCTGCGAGCGCATCCGGAAGAGGCGTGGAAAGCCTTTATCAAACAGTATCCGGAATTGAATACCAGGCTTAATCATCAGGCTTGGGAAGCGACGCTGCCGCTGTTTGCCGCGCACAGCGCGAGCTTTGATCAAGCGCGTTATGCCGCGTTTGGCGAGTATATGAAGGCTAACGGGTTGATCAAAGCCGTGGCACCGATGACGCGCTATTCGCTGGAGCAGTAGTGCGGTTTGTTTCCCCTCACCCTAACCCTCTCCCAAAAGGAGAGGGGACCGTAGGGTACGGTTATTCGGTTATGTATGCTGCCTCAAGTTTGCTGGTTCGCCTCCCTCTCCCAAAAGGAGAGGGGACCGTAGGGTACGGTTATTCGGTTATATATGCTGCCTCAAGTTTGCTGGTTCGCCTCCCTCTCCCAAAAGGAGAGGGGACCGTAGGGTACGGTTATTCGGTTATGTATGCTGCCTCAAGTATGCTGGTTCGCCTCCCTCTCCCAAAGGGAGAGGGGACCGTAGGGTACGGTTATTCGGTTATATATGCTGCCTCAAATATGCAGGATCGCCTCCCTCGCCCGCTTGCGGGAGAGGGCTGGGGTGAGGGCAATCCCACACACCGTTATCAATCCTCAACCAAAACACTTGCTCCCACCCCTATTTTTGATAATGATATCCATTCTCAATTGTCAAGTGATGGATAACCTGATGCGTCTGCCTGCTCTGGCACTCCTGTTTCTCTCTACCCTGATGACTCAAACCATGGCCGCCGAAACCCGTACAGGTTGGCCGCGCACGCTTGAAACACCTCAAGGCCCGCTTACCTTGCAACAGCCTCCACAGCGAATTGTCTCTACCAGCGTCACGCTGAGCGGAACGTTGCTGGCGATCAATGCGCCGCTCATCGGCTCGGGTGCGACCAGCCGTAACAGCAGCGTGTCCGATGCGCAGGGCTTTTTTAGCCAATGGAGTGAGGTGGCGCGCGCGCGACATGTGAAGCCGCTGTATGTCTCGCAGCCCAATGCCGAAGCGATTGCCGCTGAAGCGCCCGATCTGATTGTGATTGCGGCCACCGGCGGTGATTCGGCGCTGAAACTCTACGATCAGCTACGCACTATCGCACCGGTGTTGGTGGTCGATTACGGTGATAAGAGCTGGCAGGCGTTGGCGTTACAGTTGGGCAGCATTACCGGTCACGAAGCGGATGCGGAAAAGGTTATCGCTCAGTTCGATCAACGCGTTGCCGCAGTTCGCAGTGCAATAACATTGCCCCCGCAGCCGACATCCGCGATTGTCTATTATGAAGATGGACGTGGCATGAATCTGTGGACGCCTGCGTCGGCGCAGGGCATGTTGCTGAAAGAGTTAGGCTTTACGCTGGCTGCGCCTCCCGCCAGTTTGCAGGGCAGCACCAGCATGGGTAAACGCAACGATATCATCCAGCTTAACGGCGAAACCATGGCCGATGGCATCACCGGCAAGACGCTGCTGCTGTTTGCGGCGGATGATCAGACCGTGCCGCAGGTGGCGAAGAATCCGTTCCTCGCTCATTTACCTGCGGTTAAGCAGCACGCTATTTTTGCCATGGGCAACGATACTTTCCGTCTCGATTACTACAGCGCCAGCAATATGCTCAGCAGTATCGAACGGCAGTTCGTGCACTAAGCGGCAGCTTGCGTGTGACTTTGCTCCCCATTGTCTAGTCTGGCCGTGCGCAAACCGCGTGCGGCCAAGGCCACCACCATCAACAAACCGGCTGCCACACCGCCAAACCACAACACGCTGCTGAGCGGTTCCAGACTGCGCGCCAACGCCCCTAAACCCAGCGCGCCGACGGAATCTCCCGTCACGTCCTGAGCGGTACCTAAACTGTTGACCCGTCCCAACAAGGCATCCGGTGTGTGATGCTGGATCAGGATGAACTGCAACAGTGATGCGATGGCGTTGCTGTAGCCGTAACACACCAACATCACTAACGCGGCAACGAGATTGTGTATCAGTCCGAGCGCGGCGATGGAGCCAAATGCCAGTAGGGCACTGGCGACGAGCACCACACCTGGACGCGATAATTGCCGCACCCAACCGCTGGTAAAGGCGCCAATCATCGCGCCAAGCGGGACGGCCGAATACATCAATCCTAACGCCGAGGCATCCAGTTGCCACGTCAGGGCCAGTGCCGGGAACAGTACACGAACGGCACCGATCATGCTGAGGAGCAAGCCCACCAGTACCACCGCGCCGACGACAGGATGACGACAGACGAACTGGATACCGCTCGTAAGCGCGCGCAGCGGGTGTTCGGGTTCTTGTTGTTCAGGTTGCAGGGCGGGCAGGCGAACCAAGGGGATGAGCGTCGCCAGAGTACCTATCGCGGCAACGGCAAACGCCCAGCCGACACCCGCAGCGACAATGATCATGCCACCCAGCGCCGGAGACAGGATGGCACCGAGACGCACCGTCAACATGCTGAGTGCACCGGCCTCCGCCAGATGCTCCCGACCGACAATCAGCGGAATAACCGCCATTAACGCGGTCATGCCCAGCGCACCAAAGAAGCCATCCCATAAGGCGAGGAAGTAAAGCGCCCAAAGTGAAGGGGTGGGGCTGAACGCGTTCAGGCTGAGCAGCACAAAACCCATCCCGCAGGTGCCACGTGCAAACAGGATTAATTTGCGGCGGTCATAGCGGTCCGCCAGTACGCCGCCCAGCAACAGGCCGATAAACATGCCGATGCCATCCAGCATCACCGCCACGCCGACCTGCAAGGTCGAACCGGTCATGGCCTGAATCTGCACCGGTACGCCCACTGCCAGCATGCCGAGTGCGAACACCGATAACATGCGGGCGCAGAAGATGGCGCGGAACGCGGCGTTTTTTTTCAGCAAGCTGAAATCGAGAAAAATCGAAGGTTTAGCCATAAAAATCCAAAGTCTGATTATTGTTGATGCATTTGCGGGCGGCTTAAAGGCCTCCACCGGGTACGATCTGTATGTAGGGGCGCACCCTGGTGCGCCCGCGGGCGGCCTGAAGGCCGCCCCTACGACGGCAGCGCCAGCAGCCGATTGATCAGCGGGCCCAGTGCTTTCAGCGATGCGGCAGACAAGATGTCCGCGTGCTCGCAGTCCAGCGGCCAGATCTCCAGCTCGGAAACAAATGGCGCCCAGCTTGCCGCAACGTCCATGCCAGCAGGCACCGTTCTCTCCGCCATAAACAGCGTGGCTTTACCGGCATAGTGCGGCGTGCGCGCCTCAGCCAGACGGGCAACGGCATCCTTGTAGTTGGCGACGATGATGTTGAACATCGCGGCTTTCTCCTCGCGTAACAGCGCATCGCGTTCATCTTCCGTGGCCGCCATAAACTCGGCCTGCTCGCGAGCCACTTCCTGCTCCGCTTCATCCGCTTCTGGCGTGCGCCAGTCCTGGCCTTCAGCGGGATAGGTATCCAGCAGACCCAAGAACGCGACGCTTTCGCCATGCGCTTGCAAACGTGCCGCGATCCCTTGCGCCAGCGTGCCGCCCAGCGAGTAGCCCAACAGGTAATAAGGTCCGTGCGGCTGTTGCTGTCGGATAGTCGTAAGGTGTTGTTCGCACATTGCATTCACGCTGTCGCAGGCGGTAATCACCCCATCAGGTCGTGGCGATTGCAGCCCCACAACCGGGAAATCACCGGCGAGATAGTGCAGCAACGCGCTGTACTGCCAGGCGAAGCCCGAAGCCGGATGGATGCAGAACAGCGTTGGCCCTTGCCCCGCGCGCAGCGGCAGCAGTTCACCATTGCCGCCGGTATCGCTGACTTTACCTGCCAGCAACGCGGCCAGTTTTTCCACGCTGCGTGCGGCGATAACTTGTCCGACACTGATCGGCTGTGGCAAACAGCGACGCAATTCAGCGACCAGTCGCATCGCCAGCAGTGAGTGGCCGCCCAGCGCGAAGAAGTCATCTTCGGCAAACACCTGTCCGCAACCCAACAACTGCTGGAACAGTTCAGCCAACAAACGCTCATTCTCGTTTTGCGGTAAACGCCCGGAACGCGCACTGAGTTGCGGCATCGGTAGCGCTTTACGGTCTAACTTGCCGTTGGCGCTGAGTGGCATCTCGTCGATGACCTGATAATTCACCGGTTGCATATGTGCGGGTAATCGCGCAGCGAGTTGCTGTGTAACCTGCGCAATATCCAGAGTGATACCCGCATCCGCCACCAGCCAGGCGAGCAGTTGCCGGTTATCGACGCCTGCTGCTGTCTGTTGCGTCAGGGCGCGTGCGGCAACCACCGCTTGCGCCACACCAGGGAGTGCCACCAGCGCCTGTTCAATCTCGCCGGGTTCGATACGCTGGCCGCGCATTTTGAGTTGATCGTCACTGCGTCCCAGATACTCCACCGCGCCGTCATCACGCCAGCAGGCAATATCACCGGTGCGATACATGCGTTCGCCCTCGGCAAACGGCGCGGCAATAAAGCGCTGGGCGGTGAGATCCGCGCGATGCAAATAACCATCGGCCAGTTGCACGCCGCTGAGATAGAGATCGCCGGGCACGCCCACCGGAACCGGACGCAGCAGGTTATCGAGGATGTGCAACTGGGTATTCCATACCGGACGCCCAATCGGCACGCCAGGTGCGCTCAATCCCTCTAACGCACTGCCGCTGGCGGGCTGCCAGGTCACGTCGACCGCGGCCTCGGTCGGTCCGTAGAGGTTGTGCAGAGGGGCGGCAATCAATTGCTGATAGCTGCGCGCCAGATCGCAGGCGAGCGCTTCACCGCTACAAAATACGCGGCGCAGGGTGGCGCAGGCTTGGTCACTCTGGCTGGCAATGTGGCTGACAAAAGCCGCCAGCATGGAAGGGACAAAGTGCAGCGTGGTGACCTGATAATCGTCGATCAACTGCCACAACGCCTGCGGATCGCGGTGCGCTTCCGGCGGGGCCATCATCAGCTGCGCACCGGTCATTAGCGGCCAGAAGAACTCCCACACCGAGACATCAAAACTGCATGGGGTTTTCTGCAACACCACGTCGTCACTGCGCAGTGGATAGCTGGCTTGCATCCAGCGCAGGCGATTGATGATGGCGCGTTGGTTGACCACCACGCCTTTCGGCCTGCCGGTGGAACCGGAGGTGTAAAGCACGTAGGCCGGACGATGGGCATCCGGTTTCGGTAGGGCATGGCGTGCGACAATCTGCTCACTCGCCAGGCCATCGAACATCATTAGCGTACCAAACGTGGCGAAACGGCTTTCCAGCGCTGATTCAGTGATCACCACCCACGGACGCGCATCTTCAACCATGTAAGCCAGTCGCTCATCGGGATAGCCAATGTCGAGTGGCAGCCACGCGGCACCCGCCTGCAAGATAGCGGTGAGGGCAATGCTGAGGCGCACAGAACGCGGCAGCGCCACGGCAACGATATCACCTGGCATCACACCCGCTTCAATTAAACGATCGGCCAACAGGCTGGCCTGGCGCTGCATTTCACGATAGCTCAGCTGATGTTCGACATCACACAGCGCCAGCGCATCCGGTGTGCGGGCGGCCTGCTGCGCAATCGCCTGTTGCAGGGTTTCATTTTCCAGCTGGACCCCGGTGTTGTTGACCCATTGCAACAGGGACTGTTCAGCGAGAGTTTGCAGTTTCCACTGCGCCAGCGGGAGATCGGGTGTGGTGACCAACTGTTGCAACAGCAGCAGTAAGCGTTCCGCCAGGCGATCGGCATCGGAGACGCAGTCACGATACTCCAGCAGCAGCGTAAGCTGTTCGCCGGGCAACACCAGCAGCGTCAGGGGGTAGTGCGTGTATCCTCGGTTGTGAATGCTTTCGCAGCGCACGCGGGCATTGGCATCGAACAAACCAGGGTTGTCGGGGTAGTTTTCCACCACTAGCAGGGTGTCAAACAGCGTGCCTTGTCCCGCCAGCTGTTGGATTTCCGCCAGACCGAGGCAGTCTTGCTCAATCAACTGGATTTGCTGCGATTGGTGCTCTGCCAGCTGTTCCAGCAGTGGTCGCTGATGATCGAAACGCACCCGCACCGGCAGCGTATTGCTGAACAGTCCCACATGTTCGTCAATGCCGTCGATTTGCCCGAAACGACCGGAAACCGGCGCACCAAACACCACATCCTGTTGACCGCTGGCAATCGATAGCATCATGCCCCACACGCCTTGCATCAGTGTATTGAGCGTTAGCCCACGAGTGCGGCACAGGGCATGCAGTTCACGTTCCAGCGCGCTATCCAGCAGCAGGCGTTTTTCCTGCACCGGACTGTCTGAGGCGTTGGGATAGATCAAGGTCGGGCGCACATCGCGCAGGCAATCCTGCCACTGCTTGCGCGCCTCTTGCTCATTACGCTGGCTGAGTTGGCGCACGATATCCGCGTAGTGGGTGCGATGCGCTGGCAGGGGCTGTTGACACAGTGCGCACAGCAGATCGTTGAGGATCACCGGAGTTGACCAGCCATCAACCACCAAGTGATGGGCATTGAGCAGCAGCGTCCAGCGCTCTTCATGGCGATGGGCAATAAGCGTCGCTTGTAGCATCACCGGCTGATGGAACAGATCCTGTGCCAGCATCTGCCGTTCAGCCTGCTCGATATCGTCGGTATCGAGTACCGTAAGCGGCCAGGTGAGTTCACCCTCTGGCAACAACTGCAGCGGTTGCAGGCAGATTTCGCTGTCAAAGCGGGCAGCCAACTGCGGGTGGCGCAGCAGGACCTGGTTCAGCGCCCGCTGCACGCTTTCAGCAGAGAGATCGCCGCTCAGTGTCAAACGTATCAATGAGTTGTAACTGCCAGCTGATGCAGTGGTTTGTGCATGGAACAGCAAGCCTTTTTGCAATGGTAGCAGCGGCAGTGCGTGGCTAAAGGCACCGTGCTGCGCGTGCAGTTGTAGCAATGCCTGGTCATCCACGCCCACCAGATTGATGTCGGCAGCCACCTGCGTATTAGCAGCCTGTTGCGGCTGCTGCACGGCGAAGTGACTCAACTGCAGAGCACCCTTAGCCATGGCCTGATGCAGTTGCTGAATCTGATCGGCATGCAACACGCCGTCGGCCCAGCTCCAGTTGAGCGCCACCTGCTGCTCATCGACAAATACATTGAGTTCCAGCGCATGTTGCAATGGCAGTGAGGCATCCTGAATGACGGCAAAGCTATCGCGGAACTGCTGTGCGGTGCGTTGTGGTTGCCAGTTTCCGCTACCTTGCGTGAACCGGCCTAAGTAGTTAAATAACACCTGCGGCGCATGGTTAGCGGCCAGTTTCGCCAGAGTGACCCCACGATGTGCATCAAGCCAGCGAAGCTGACCATAACCAATTCCCCGATCGGGCACCGACCGCAGAACGGCTTTCACCGCGCGCACGCTTTCGTTTAAGGTCGCGGCGGCGGGCAGTGCAATCAGCAGTGGGAACTCTGCGGTTAACCAACCCACAGTGCGAGCCAGATCCTGATGATCGTGCAGCTCAGCGCGACCGTGCGACTCCAGCGTCAGTCGTTGCGCTGCGCTGCCAGTCATCTGACGTAACGCCAGTGACAGCAGCGTCAGCAGCAGCTCTTCGCTGGTGGCACGGTACTGCTGCGGCAGCGTGTTGAGCAGGGCGTGGGTGGTTTCCGTATCCAGCAGCGTGCGCTGATACAACGCACGATCGGTGGGGGCTAAGGCGCGCTCACCCAAAACAGGCAGCGGCGGGGTCAGCATATTTTGCCAGAAGGGTAGCTCGCTGGCGCGCGCGGAAAGATTGGCAAGCAGGGTGGCTGACCAGTCGTGCAGCGATGTCTCTTCCGGCGGCAGTGTGATGGGCGCACCGCTTAACAGCGCCTCACCGGCCTGCTGTAGTTCATCCAGCAGCACGCGCCAGGAGACGCCATCCACCACCAGATGGTGCAACGTCAATACCAGACCACAACTGGCACCGCCCTGCTGCAGCAAGGTGGCCTGCAACACGACTCCTGCGGCGGGATCGAGCCGCGCAGCATCATCGTTAAAGGTCCCTTCAGCGGCCGTGTCGCGCTCTTCGACTTCAATAGCGCGGCAGCGAGCAGGGCGCGTCGGCAGCCATTCCCCCACCACTAACTGCTCATCGCGGGTAAAGGCGTTAAGCGCCGGATGCGCTGTCGCCAGCTGTTCGATCAGCTGATCTAGCTGGGAGAGTTGCAGTTGGGCGGGCACGGACAGCAGCACACCATGGGCAAAGCGCGCGTTGATGCCAGACTGCGCATTGAACCAGTGCAGGATGGGCAGACCACCCACCGCACCTTGCTGCGCAACGCGCGCCTGCTGATGGTGCTGCGCCAGTGGCTGTAATCCTGCTGCCATGCGCGCGGCCGTGCGTTCTGCGAAGATTTCTCGTGGACGCAGCAAGAAACCGGCGCGGCGCGCGGCTGTGCTCAATCCCATCGCGGAGATACTGTCACCACCGAGTGCAAAGAAGTCATCCTCTGCGCCGACGCTCTCCAGCCCTAATAACCCGGCAATCGCCTGACAAATCAGAGTTTCCTGCGGCGTGCTGGCGGCGCGGCTGATGGCGGTTTGTGCCTGTTGCGGTTTAGGCAGCGCCTGACGATCGATCTTACCATTGACGTTAAGTGGCAGATCTTCCAGTACCATCAGCACGGCTGGCACCATGTAATCGGGCAGTTGCGAGGCGAGTTGTGCCAGCAAGCGGGCGCTCAGTTGAGCGTCAGCTCGCAGTGCCTCATCCTGCACCGAGCAGTAGCCGATCAGGCGATGTGTAGCGCCGATGCTCTCGGCGATCACCACCGCTGTGCTGACTTCAGGCAAAGCGACCAGAGCGTTTTCAACTTCACCCAACTCCACGCGGAAACCGCGCACTTTGATTTGGTGGTCGACACGGCCAATAAACGCCAGCTGTCCGTCCTGGCGCCAGCGCATCAGATCACCGCTGCGATACATCACTGCGCCGTTGAGGAAGGGGTTAGCCACAAAGCGTCCGCTGGTGAGATCGGGACGACGCAAATAGCCGCGTGCGATACCGGTTCCGGCAATGTAGAGCTCACCCACGCAGCCCACCGGCACCTGGCGCAGTTGGCTGTCGAGCAGATAGACCTGGGTGTTGCCCACCGGACGGCCAATCACCGGTTGTGGTGCGGCCAGTACGCTGGCACCCAAGGTATCAATGGTGTACTCAGAGGGGCCGTAATAGTTGTGAATCTCCATCTGTTGCTGGTTCTGCATCAGCTTCCACAGCGTTGGCGTTGCCGCTTCACCCCCAATCATCACAAATGAGGGACGATGGTTTTCAACATCCATCAGGCCGCTGTCGATCATCTGTGAGAAGAACGATGGGGTGATATCCAACAGATCGACCGGCACGACGTTCATCTGTTGAATCAGTCCCCAGGCATCGCGGCGTAGCTCCTCGTCAAAGATATTCAGTTCGCACCCCATCAACATGCAGAACAGCGGCTCCCAGGAGGAGTCAAAGGAGAACGACGCGGTGTGGCCTGCCCGCATGCGGCGCGGGCTGTTGGCATGGAAGCGATCAATCGCCGGGCCAAACAGATGCTCGCGATGGGATAAGAACAGATTGAGCAGACCCTGATGGGTGCTCATCACCCCTTTTGGACGGCCGGTGGAGCCTGAGGTGTAGATCATGTAGGCGAGGTCCTCGCCACACAGTTGCGTTGCAGGGCGCTCAACCGATTGGTTGGCGAGTTCCGCATCTAGCGCATCAATACAGAGATGTGGCAGCGTTGGTATCTGTGACAATGTCACGGAGTGCGTGAGCAGCAGCGCGGGTTGGGCATCGTCACACATCAGTGCCAGGCGTTCACGCGGATAGTCGAGATCCAGCGGCATATAAGCCGCACCGCTTGCCAGCACCCCGAAGATGGCGACCAGCGAATCGACCGAGCGAGGGATGCCGATCGCCACCACGTCATCGGCACCCAAGCCACGCGCAATCAGCAGGTGTGCCAGTTGCATGGCCCGATCGCGCAACTGGCGATAGCTCAGGCTGTGCTCACCACACACCACAGCACTCAGGTCGCCACTTTGCGCGGCACGCGCCAGCAGTATATCGACAATTGTGGTGACGCCGTCGGGCGGTGCTATCACGGGACCGGTGGACCAGCGTTGTAAATCGGCCTGTTCATCTGGCGCAATCAGGGAAAGTTCGGCCAGCGTGATGCCAGGCTGCGCAGCGAATTGCGCAATCAGATGACGGATACGATCGGCGTGACGCTGTAACGCAATCGCGTCATAGCGTGATGGATTGGCTACCAGCGTCAGTTGCAGCGCGCTATCGCGGAAACCCACCTCAAATTCGATATCATCCACTGGTCCCATTGCCAGCGTGTGAGTTGCCGCCGTAATACCATCAAACTGCAGGTCATCATGATAGACCTTGACGTTAATCACCGGTCCGTACAGGTGCTGACCGCTGCCCACTAACCCCAAATCACGGCGCAGTTGCTCCGCTTCATAGCGCTGATGGCGACGCGCTTTGCGGATTTCGCCCTGTACCTGCTGCACCAGTGCGGTGAGGTCGGTGCTGGCGGACAGGTCAAAGATCAGCGGCAGCACGTTCACTACCGGGCCAAGCGCGGTGATCGCTGCTGACCCCATGCGGCGCATAAACGGGAAACCAATAGACAGGCGTGGGCTGTCACTGATCCGGGCCAGATAAGCCACTAACACGGCGCTCACCACATCGCCTTCACTGCATTCGTGCAGGGCGGGCTGTTGGCGTAACGTGGCTAAATGCGGCAGCGTCACCTGGCAACTAATGGGACGCTCGCCAGGATTGTCGCTGCTCTCATTTGAGAGTGTGATGCTGGCGGGCAGATCGGCGGTATAGCTCTGCCAGTGGCTGGCTGAACGTTGAAACGCCGCTGAGTCCTGCCACTGCTGGTACTCCTCAATCACGCCGGTGAAGGGCGTAAAGGGTGAGGGTGCAGGCGATTCTCCACGACACAGGGCGGCATAGATTGCCGCGACACGCTGTGCCAGGGCTTCAAAACTGAAGCCGTCAACCTGTAGATGGTGGTAGCGCTGATACCACCACCAACTGCCATCACCGATACGCATCAAGACATGACGGTAGAGCGGTTTGTCGCCGTCGGCGGGTAAATCCGCATTCATATCGGCCTGCATCAGTTTATGTGCCTGGCTGCTGGCATCCGCACGTTGGCTGAAGTCGTGCCATTCGGGGATGATCTCAGTTGAAGCGGCAAACCACTGTGCCGGGTCGCCATTTTCATCCAGACCAAAGCGGGCCTGCACGGTATCGGCTTCCATCATGGTTTGGCGGATCGCGCTATCGAGGGCCGCGCGGTTGATGGCGCCGTGCAACACACTGTAGTGCGCCACGGTGAATTGATTGCGCTGCTGCGCAATAGTGTCAGCGATCCAGATGCCGGGCTGCGCCGCCACCAATGGGTACGCTGTTGAATGCGTGATTAACGATGCCAAAGGACAGTTCCTGTCTTAAAAAATCAAAAAAAAGAAAATAAGAAAAATTAGTGCGCGGTGGATGACGTCTGCTGCGTCGTGGGCCGCATATCCAGCCAGTGTGTTTCTACGTATTCGATGGCGGCGGTTCGTGCCAATGGCCCGGTGACACAGCGCCAGCCTGCTGGAACGGGCGCAAAGGCGGGCCACAGGCTGTATTGCTGGCGGTCATTCAACAGCACGAGGAAATCCAGGGCATCGTTATCAAACGGATTTTGTTGTTCAGACATGGTGTTCACCTTCAGAGGTTGCATCAGAGGAAAGAAAATCGGCCAGTAACCAACGGCAGCCATCGATCAGGCCACCGCGCCAGCACAGCGCATCGTGTCCACCGGCATAGCGGCGGAAAGAGAGGGTATGTCCAGCCGCTTCCAGCGCCGGACGAATTTGTTGATTGACGTAAAGCATGTCTGCCTCACGGTCACCCACTTCCTGAAAAATTGTCAGCTTACCGCCGGGAAGTTGGTTGTTTTGCAGGCGTTGCAGCAGGAGTCCAGGCGCGTGCTGCTCCCGGTTGGCGTAATCGCGGATGTATTGCAGATGCGGCCACCAAAACGATCCTGATTGCGTCAGCACGCGACCAAAACGCTGTGGCCAGTGCAGGCCAGCGTACAGCGCCGCTAAACCGCCATAACTCTGCCCCGCGACAACGGTGCGGTTGCCCTCATTGCTGAAGGTGGCATGCTGGCGCGCCAGTGGCAGTAATTCCTGTTGCATGGCTTGCCAGAAGGTTTCATTGCACGGCAGTTCCACTTCGCGGTGCTGGCTATCAATCACATCAATGAATAACCAGCAGGCAGGCGGCAGTTCACCCGCCGCCGTGACCTGGTCGAGGGCACTGAAAATAGGTTGGCCATAGACCCAGTTTTGACCATCCAGCAGGATCACCAACGGGCGTTGCTCTGCCTCGTCAGTGTGCCCAGTGGTGTAAAGCCAGACATTGCGCGTGACGTTGAGCAGGGCACTGTGCCACTGCAGCGTTTGCAGAGAATCCGGCCAGGTGTCGGCTAAGCCGGCATCCAGTAACTGCCAGGCGGACTGGTCTGGCGCATCTGGCATCTGCGCGTTGCTGAGGGCAAAACGGCGGCTGCTGAGAAAGGGCGGTGAAGCATTAAGGATGTCAGGGATCGCCAGCGGCATCAGCGAAATCCACCACTTACGCTGCAACACGCGACAGGTTTCATCATCGCCGCAAAACAGCGGTGGCAGATGGCCATCACCCGCGGGGATCAAACTGTAGCTGCCGCGCCAGTCGGATTCGATGGCGGTAGACCAGTGCCAGACATTGCTATCGCCGATGCGCGCCAGGGATTCGGGCATCTGGCTGTGGTGATCGGTGACGCCATTTATATCGATATAAACACGCCGGGTAGACGATAATGCGGAATGCCCCTGCGGGTCGCGCCAGAAAAAGTGCATGGTGGTTGTGCCGGTTCCATCACGCTCGATAACCGGTGTTCCCGCCGTCCGCACCCTGTCCCACCAGCTTTCGTGGCCCAAATGGGGCTGCTCTAACCAGGTGGCAACTGTCCCCGTCGGGAACCACTTTTCCGCCCTTAATTCCGCGTCAGATCGAAACATCCTGAAATCTATCTCCACATTTTCTTCAAAGACTTTACATTAACAAACGTAATGCAAATGCTATTGATAACGATTTACATTTGCAATATGATTTTTCGCGGTCAATAAACCTCCTGGATTTCAGTAAGTTATTTTGTGAAGTGCGTCACGGGGGGATTTAGGGCCGATATTTTCTTATGACAGTAATATTTCAATTCGTTACAGCATGTTCGCGTGCACAAGCCTGGCTGGACGAATTATTTCATCGACAAGGTAGTTTGAAATAGAGATGGCAACTATGTCCGTAAAAGCAAGAAAATCAGCAATACCTCCTGTGGCACTTCCGTTTAGACTTTCGCGGCTTCACTTATCACTGGCCTCAATTCTGTTAGTGGCGCCTGCTTTTAACAGTCTGGCGGCAGAAGAGACGATGACCGTTAATGCAGAAGCACGTGAGAGCGTCACCTCTCCCATGCAGGGTTATGTGGCGAAGGAGAGCAGTGCAGGGACGAAAACCTCCACGCCACTGCGTAAAACGCCGCAATCGATCTCGGTGATTACCCGTGAGCAAATGGACGACCAGGCCGCTGCTTCAGTGGCGGATGCATTGAGCTACACCAGCGGTGTGCTGACCAACTATCGCGGTAATTCCAACCGTAACGATGAGATCATCGCGCGCGGTTTCCGCTATGCACCCAAATTCCTCGATGGCTTAAGCTACGGGCTGTCTGGGCAACAGGGTGCCGCAGGGCAGATCGATCCCTGGTTACTGGAACGTGTGGAGATGATCCATGGCCCGGCTTCCGTGCTGTATGGCCAGGTCAACCCCGGCGGTGTAATCGCCATGACCAGCAAACGTCCTACCGCGCAGAGCATCCACAAAGTGCAACTCAGCACCGGGAATCAGCATTTGGGTGAGGCGGCGTTTGATTTTGGTGGCAAGCTGAATGATGACAACACGCTGTTTTATCGACTCAATGGTATCGCCAGCACCAAACATGAATTCGTGAAAGACAACAAGCAGCAGCGTATGGCGATTGCGCCAGCGTTGACGTGGTTGCCGAACGCTGACACCAGCTTCACGTTGTTAACCATGTACCAGAATGAGCCAAAAGCGGGCTATCGTAACTTCCTGCCAGCCAACGGTACGCTGTTCAACACCAGCGCGGGATACATCCCTTACGACTTTAACGTGAGCGATCCGAGCTTTAATGAAGCGAAGCGTGAGCAGACGTCAGTCGGCTATATTTTCGAACATAACTTCAACGATAACATCAGCTTCACGCAGAACCTGCGTTACAGCAACATGGACGAGTCGTACAAATATCTGGTCTACACCTGGGACGTGGATGGCAGCGATCACCAGATCAACCGTCGTCCGCAGCATGACAAGATCAAGTCCAAGGAATTGGGCATCGATAACCAGGTCAAAGCCACCTTTGATACCGGCAGCATTGCGCACACGGTGTTAGGCGGGCTGGATTACAAATGGAGCGATGTGGATAACAAACTGTGGCGTGACAGCGGCGATCAATACATCCTCGACTGGGCCAATCCCACCAGCGTGACGATTAACGAGAGCGATCTGGCGTTGAATACCAGCACGCGCAAGAAGCTCGATCAAGTCGGCGTTTATTTACAGGATCAGTTGGAATGGGATAACTGGAACCTGCTGCTGTCAGGGCGCCAGGACTGGGCGGAAGTGCGAACTCAGGACCGTATTGAGAACACCAACACGCAACAGAACGACAGCAAGTTTACCGGCCGCGCGGGCTTGCTCTACGCCTTCGATAATGGCCTGTCGCCGTACATCAGCTACAGCACTTCGTTCGAACCCAACCTGAGCACTGGTGCGCCGGGCAGCGATCCTTTTGCACCGACCACCGGTGAACAGACGGAGATTGGTGTTAAGTATCAGCCTGTGGGCTGGGATGCGGTGTTTACCGTCTCTGCGTTCGATATCACCCAGAAAAACATCACCTCTTACAACAGCGAGTTGGGCTATAACGAGCAGATCGGTAAGGTGAAGTCGCAGGGTATCGAAACCGAGGCGCACGCGCAGATCACGCCAGAAATCAAGGTGATGGCCGCCTATACCTTTACGGATGCCGAAACCAAAGAGAGCAATACCGCTGCGCAGGTGGGTAAAACGCCAGCCAGTATTCCCCGCCATGCCGCTTCGGCGTGGGGAAGCTATAGCTTCCTCGACGGCGCGCTTAACGGCCTGACGCTGGGCAGCGGTGTACGTTACACCGGCACCGCATGGGCTGATTCAGTGGGTCAGGACAAAGTGCCTCATTACACTTTGTATGACGTGATGGCGAAGTATGAGTTGGGTGAAGCGGCGAATTCACTGCGAGGCACCACCCTGCAGCTCAACGTCAATAATGTGGCGGATAAGCATTACGTGGCATCGTGCAGCAACACTAGTGCCTGTTTCTATGGCAGTGGTCGTTCGATAGTGGCTTCTGTCAGCTACAGCTGGTAAAGAAAGTTGGGGCGCATGTTGGTGCGCCCCATGTTATTCAAGCGCGTCCACGCTTTCGCTTTCCGTGCGGGTTGATGCCGGTTACCCCTGTTACTAACAGGATTTCGGAAAATACTGGATTTATGTGACTGTCATCACTGCATGAGGCACGCTAAAATAAACGCTTCTCATTCAGTAGAGGATTTTTTGTCGCGATGGTTTCTCGTTTCACATTAGCCGCATTGGCGGCTGCAATACTGCTTACCGGTTGTGCTCGTCACACCTCAGACAGCAGCGCTACGGCACAGGCTGAAGCGCCCGCTGCCGCACCTATCGAGAATGACAACATTCCTTCCCAGTTTGATAGCGGACCTACCGTGATCAACGTATCGCATCTGGTGACACGCACTGACGACGGCTCTTCTGTGTATGTCACGGTAGATGGCCAGGATGCAGGTTTGTTGCAGAAGGGCGAAAATAAAGAAATTCACGTCGCTGCAGGTAAACACCAGGTGGGTGGCTACGTGCAGACGCTGTTTGGTTTTGGCAAAGTGACCATTGCGTCAGTGGACATCACTACTGACGACAAGGGACCGAAGAACGTGGTGTATTCTGTGACGCGCCAGAAACCGGCCTTCAGTGAAGCTCCGGCCTCCACGCCTAACAATTCGTGATGCTGTAAAGGGTGTGGGCGGTGCTCACACCCTTTCGCGTTAACTGCGACTCAACACCAGCTTTAAACCCGCCACCGCAAAGCAGCACGCCAGCAAAGCATCCAGGCCGCGACGAATACGGCGATAAAATGCCGCCATCACGCTGGTTGAAAACAATACGGCATAGCCGCAGAACACCAGCACGCAAATGCCTGCACATCCCGCGATGATCATCGGCAAGGTTGATGCCGCGGCATCGGGTTTTAATGCCACAGACATGATCGCCACCCAGGTGAGAATGGCTTTAGGATTGCCCACATGCATCAGGATGCCCTGGCGGAATAATTTACCAAACGCGGTTTTTTCGCCGCTGGCCATAATCTCCGTGGCATCAGGACGGCGCAGGGCAGATTTGCCGGCTTTAAACGCCAGCCATAACAGATACAACCCCCCACCGATTTTCAGTACGATCAACAGCTGTGCAAAGGTCGCCAGCACCGTTAATACGCCACAGGCAGCTAACAGCGCCCACATCATCGAACCGCCAATCACCCCGCTGGCCAGCGCCAGAGCGGCACCGCGCCCTTTTTTCATTGCCGTACCCATAATCGCCATATTGCTTGGGCCTGGGCTGGCCGTGGCCACAAAATAAGTGGTGTAAATCAATATCAGTTCGTGTGAAAGCGCCATATTGTCCTCTGCGATGGGGGTTGTCCTTTTCCCCGTTATATCGCTTGAGAATGAGATTGGCTATGGAACATTTTTCATCTAGCTGGCAACGGCTTTCACGTGTCGACGGTTTTTAACTTTAAACAGGGTAAAAATAATCGACAGTGAGGCGATCACCACCAAAATCAGCCCAGGGCCCATCAGCGAGCCGAAACCCAATGCGTTGAAGATCAACAGCCCGACAATCCCGCCGGTGAGGAAGGAGAAAATCGTCACCAGATGGGTATTGAGTTGCTGCTTAAAGGCTCGAACATTTTTTGATGGATCGCGGCGTAATAACGCAATAAACACCGAACCCATTGAGATACCGGCATCGGTGAGGGTGCCGGTAATATGCGTGGAGCGCACACGTCCATTGGAGAGCTGTGTCGAGGTGGAGTTGTGGACACCCATTAAGAAGGCGAGCAACAACAATATTTCAACGTTATTATTCGATGAGAAATAATAGATCTCAAATAACGACGTCAGGATTAACAGCAATCCTTCGGCCAGCAGAATACAGCTGAATATGGTGCGCAGGCCATTAATCACACCCAGTACCACCGAGATGCGTGCGACCACCGCACCGCTAACAAATGCCCCAATCATCGCGATAAATATTTTCAGGTTTCGGATATCCATATCGTTCAAATCACTGGATATTTGCGAGATATTCCCAGACATATGTGAAGGAAAGAAACCAAATGCCGCCAGGGCCATTGCGTTCAGCAAGCCTGCTGAGGTCGCCAGGCAGAGCGCAAGGTTCCGATCTTCAATATGGGTTCTGGTTCGCTTCAGTTTTATCAGCATAATTCACCCTTCCTCATCGAGAGTATTGTGATAACGCAATGCGTCAAATCTGGTGTTCGCCAATTAATAAGTGAAGCACAAATATCTTAAGACGTTCTTAATAACTTAGTGATATAGATGAATCTGAATTTGGATGTAAAGATATCTAAGGAAGATTGTCAGTCTGGCGCGCTGTGTTTACTTTCGCTGGATATGACTGGATAAATAAGGAAGCGAAGAAAATGACAATGCAGGGTGCTCAACCTGGGCAACGGCGTGCGCTGCTGCTGGTCAATCGCCGTGCGCGTCGTGGTGAACAGTGGGCGCAACACGCGCAGTTAAAATTGCAATCGGCGGATTTCAGTTTAATTACGCCGCATGACGATGATCAACGCAGTTACAGTGAGTTGATCATCGCGCATCAGCATGAGGTGGATATGGTCATCGTCGGCGGCGGTGATGGCACCCTGAATGCCGCTGCGCAGGGTTTGTTGCAGTGTGATTTGCCGCTTGGCATCCTTCCCTTGGGCACCGCCAATGACTTTGCCCGCACGCTGGGGATTCCCCCACAGTTGGACGCCGCGATTGATATTATCGTGGCGGCGCAGACGCGTCGCATCGATCTTGGTGAAGTCAACGGCCACCTGTTTTTAAACGTCTCCAGCGTGGGCTTTTCCGCCAGCCTGGCACGTAATCTGACATCCGCAGCCAAGAAGAAGTGGGGCACCGTCGGCTATGCACTGGCCGCCTTACGCTTACTGCGTCAGAGTCGCCCGTTCAGTGCCACGCTGCAGTTTGACGGCCAGCAACAGGCGATCAAAACCGTGCAGTTTTCGGTGGGCAATGGTCGCTTCTACGGCGGTGGTATGACGATTGAGAAGGATGCGGCACCGGATGATGGTCGGCTGGATGCCTACAGCCTTGAAGTGCGCCACTGGTGGCAGATGCTGGCACTGTTCCCTTCGTTAAGACGCGGCACCCATGGCCGGTGGGGCAATGTGCGTACCTTAAGCGGCACCGAATTTATCCTCAACACCCGCCGTCCGCATGATATCAATGCCGATGGTGAGATCATTGGCCGCACGCCTGCACACTACCGCTTGATAGCACGGGCACTGGAGGTGTTTGCGCCGGGTAAGGTTTAGAGGCGGAGAATTCAAAATCACCGATAAATATGCAATTCGAGTCACATTCCACCAAAGCTTTGCATCATTTCAACCTTCCTGATTTGAACTGGATTCCAGTAACGATAAGGTATGGGCCTGAATAGATGAAATCTTCGATATAGACTGTAATGTATATCCTTTATTTATAGACTATAATCTATAAGGATGTATTGTGTGGACTGTTAAGGCAACGGATTACTTTTCTATATGGTTTGAAGATCAAGACAGAGCAATGCAACTTGATATTCTTGCTGCGCTAAATTTATTGAAGCAGGATGGGCCTCATCTGGGTCGTCCTCATGTTGATACGGTTTATGGCTCAAATATTTCCAACATG
The DNA here is from genome assembly GCF_030053355.1 of Pantoea sp. EA-12. Lineage (NCBI taxonomy): Bacteria > Pseudomonadati > Pseudomonadota > Gammaproteobacteria > Enterobacterales > Erwiniaceae > Pantoea > Pantoea sp. EA-12. The sequence continues at coordinate 515,122 of NZ_JASGBY010000001.1, forward strand.
AAAGAGCTTAGGATACAAAGCAATGGCAGACCCATTAGAGGATTCTTCATCTTTGACCCACGGCGAAGAGCAATTGTGCTTTGTGCGGGCAACAAAGAGGGTAAAGATGAAAAAAGATTCTATAAGACCATGATAAGCACCGCTGAAAAGGAATATCAAAAACACTTGTCACAACTGGTAAGGGCTAAAAATGAAAACGTTAGATGATCTGATGGCTGATTTGACGCCTGAAGAGCTCGTACAGGTAAATGCTAAAGTTACCGCTATGCGACTCGATTCTCAGTTGTACAAACTTCGTGAAGCGCTGGATAAAACGCAAAAACAGCAGGCAGAAGCAATGGGTATTGCCCAGCCTTCAGTCGCCGCGATTGAAGGGCGGGGTGAAGATCTGAAAATAGCGACACTCAAACGTTACGTCGAAGCGTTAGGGGGCCAGCTTACCATTGGGGTCAATATGCCCGGCGGCGATCATGTAGAATTTACCCTGTAAGATGACTTAGCCTGAGTGTGTTCGTAGGGTGCGGCCGTCAGGCCGCCCGAAATTCAGCCACTCCTATACTGCGCCAGCCACACCGTCCGTCCACCGCAACTGGCATCTTCTGTCACCTGTTGAACGACCCTAAAGCCGTTATCCGTCAGCAACTGGCGAAACTCGGCATGATCGAGACTGGCATGATAGAGGGGCCGGTCCAGGAAGGTCCCCATCGCTTCACCATCGCCGTGCCCACTGGTAAACATCAACGCCGCGCCCGGTTTTGCATGCTGGGCGAAACGCGGAAACATCGCGCGTTGATGATCGCGCGTTAAATGGAAAAAACTGTCCCAGGCGATAAGACCGTTAAATGAGCGCGATAAAGCCAGACTCCGCATATCGGCTACATGCCAGGCAGAATGAGGAAATCGTTTATGGCAATGGGCAATCATCGGTTCTGCTGCATCCACTCCGGTTACATGAAATTGATGGCTTAGAAAATACTGCGCAATCGGTATGCCTGCGCCGCAGCCGATATCGAGAATCTCACCCTGGGCCGGAATCAGCGCCAGAAAACGATCCAGCCAGTGTTGCTCAATAAAACGCGTCTGGCGCAGGTTATCCCAGATGTCCGCACCTGCACGGTAGAGATCGATAATGTGGTCGGCTTCTTTTTCGTGGTTCATGCTTAATCTCTCGTATTCCAGTTGGCAATATCTTAGAACAAAATACAGCGCGAGAATAAAATTATGAAATATGATCCTTGTCACGAAATATACGCATTTTTTCACGGAGTTGTATTAGTTTAGTGATATTTCTGCAATAAAAACTTCGCGATAGCAGAAGTGCCACCCATGGATAAAGCGTAGCTATCAATTTCACCAAGGGTATGACTTCAAACCTTTTATTTATTAGCGTTATCCAGGTTGTTAATAAGTCTCAATTGGCTGGCGTGATGATAATTGTAAAGTTATAGATGGTCTCAATTTAAGATGGTCGCCGTCATAATTCTGATAAGTCAAAAAAAGCCTTCACTATTTTTTTATATGCCGCCACACTGTCAACCAAATAAAATAAGCATGCTAAGAAATTATAAACGAAGTGTAAGCAAGCGCGTGATTTGAACATGGATAGGTTAACTTTACATTTCTTTAGAGAAGGGGGCGATGAGGAAAGTAAAAAGGCACATCACATTAACATAGTATATGCATCTGCGAGATATGAAATGTACTCAAACGCAATATGGATCATGCTGGAAAAGTCAGTGAACATTATCGGGCTGATTTATATCAACTCAGTCATGGCTAAATATATTGGGCCTGACAACTTCGGTAAGATCGCCATCTCGACTTCACTCTTTATCTTTGTACAAACACTGTCATGGTTTGGCGGTCAGAACATTCTGTTCAAACGCATGAGCGAAAATACCAAATCTGGCATCGCATTAGCGATGCATACTCAGAACCAACGACGTATTTTCTTTCTGCTGTCATCAAGTGCAGTGCTCATTTATCTCTATTTTTTTACTGACCCCATTGTATTTTTGTTTGGTGTGGCGAACTGTATTGCCACTTACTATATTGTGATGGATTTTTTTTCTATCTATAACAACACACAGCTCAAATCAAAAATAAACACCATAACAAATGTTATCGGCCTGTCGGTTGCGTTACTGGTGAGATTCTGTATTGCTCACTTTGAGTTGCCCGTTTACTACTTCACGATACCTATCATTATCATCCCTTTAATGCCTTATATCATGCGGCAGGTTTACTTTAAGTATACAACGCCCATAAAAGAAAGCACGAGAGGGGCCGGGATGTATAATCGTCACATGCTCTATACAGGAGGAGCATTAATTTTATCGAGTATATCTGCAGACATATACACCCAAATATCCAGCATCTTTTTAGCGAAAATAATTTCGTATTCTAATTTGGGCGTTTATAGCGTTGCGTTAACCATAGGTGGTGCCTGGTCATTTATAGTATTAGCGCTCATCACCAGCTTTTTTTCGAAAATTTACAGTGAGAAAAACCCCATCACCGTGCGGGAACTGCTGGTTAAGATAAACAGAATTGTCATCCTGTGCTCGCTGGTTGCGCTGGGAGGATTTTATCTGTTTGGCGGGTATTTTATCCATTTCCTCTATGGCGATCGTTTCATGAAGGCCGTTGATATTATTCCGATCATCATTGTCGGGACAATGTTCTCCTCTTTAGGAACAATTTGCTATCGCTACATGATCAAAGAGTCGGGTTACAGCTACCTCGCGAAGAAAATGTGTTTGTGTTGTGTGTTAACCATCCCCTTGTCCTGGATGATGATTCAGTCATTCGGCATCAATGGTGCTGCGTATTGCTTTTTGATCGTCGAAATAATGTCTTGCACGCTGCTTAATTATTTTTTCAAAAACAGAACCATCATCAACATGCATCTTAATGTTTTCAAACTGAGATAATTTATATGAAAATGATAAAACACACAGTAAAGTCCGCGCTGAAATTTAGCGCAAATATCTCCCCTGAGTTTTCTGCAAAGGCGCACTATTATATAAAGTTTAAGAAGAAGTTAAACCTTAGGAATCCGACCAATTTCAATGAAAAGATACAGTGGCTTAAGTTCAATGAGTATAAGGGGGATATCTACACCCTGTGTGCGGATAAGTATAAGGTCAGAGAGTACATTATCTCTAAAGGTTGTGGTGAAATTCTTAATGAACTGTACGGTGTGTACGATAACCCGCAAGCGATCGACTATGATGCATTGCCAGAAAAGTTTGCCCTGAAATGCAATCATGGTGCAGGCTATAACATCATCTGTGATAACAAGTCGTCGCTGGATATTGAAAAAACGAATAAGAAGCTGAATGAATGGTTGAAGCAAGATTTCTCCTCACATTTTGTTGAGCCGCAGTACAAGAAGATAGAAAGGAAGATTTTATGTGAAAAGTTTATCGAGAATGAGTCCGGTGGTTTTCCGGATGACTATAAATTTTACTGCTTCAATGGCAAGCCCTACGCGGTGATGGTCTGCATCGGCCGTGAGAAGGGAACACCCAAGTTTTATTATTTTGACATGGACTGGAACCCACTGCCTTTCGAGGACACGATTGAATTAATCAATGACAATCAACTGCCTGAGATGCCTGAGGGTTTTCATAAAATGAAAGAGTATGCATTCAAGTTGGCTACCGACTTCAAATTTGTCAGGGCTGACTTCTACCTGTTAAATGGTGAAGTTATTTTTGGTGAGTTGACGTTTACTCCGTCAGCAGGTCTGGATGTCACTTTACAAGAGGCTGACGTGATTTTGGGTGGTCAATTAAAATTATAATGTAAAATATCACTGCCAGAACAATCTAGGAACAGGGGTCTTAAATATAATAAGTATCAAGTGCTGACTACTGGCACAATGCAGTATTCATTGACGACCAAGACGAGCATTTCGCACCGAAAAGGGCTATTAAGATAGCGCGGGATTTTGTATAGTCTGTTGTGAACAATTGATAAGCTATTAAGATATTGCCAGGGAGAAGGTATACTATGTCTATATTTATAAAAATCGGCATTCCGATGATCACCACATCTATGGCAATGGTTTATATTGCTCGTATCAAGAAAGATAAAAATTACCTGATACCCGCTGGTGTTCTTCTCGCTGCAGGCTTCGTCAACGTGATTCTGGGGCTGGCGGGGCTTTGACAAGCGGGTTACAACATAAACACATCACGTCCGTTTAAATCACTCCCTGAGTAGGGAGTGTATAAACGAGGTTGTCCTCAACGCTGTACTGGCAACGTCATAACGAATCAGGCAGTGGTATTGATATTGCGACCAATCGCCGGATTGGCAGGCAGTTGTGGAATTGAATCCAAAATCCCGGCCGCCATCGATTGCTGATTATCCAGCGTCTTCTTTAGTACCAAGGTGCTCACCTTGCTGCTGAGCTCCATGTTATCCAGGCCGGTCGCCAGTGAAACGATTTGTGATACATCCATCTTGCTCTCCTTTAAACGACAAACAGGGGCTTGAACGGCTTTGAAAAAGCCTGATACGACTATCGGCAGTGCGGCATAAATCTTCAATGCCGCTTAGCACTGCATCAGCGATCACAACCGAGCGGTAATTGCACGAAGATGTGTTCTTAATATTGCATGCAAAGCGCGAATCGCGGGGGAAAACTGTTTGCGATGGGGGCAGATTAAATGCAACGGCGTGCTTTCGCCTGGCAGTTGTGGCAGCACAATTTCGAGGCGGCCATGCTGGATATCCTCACAGACATCAATCCATGATTTATACGCGATTCCCATGCCAGCAATTGCCCAGCGACGCGCGACTTCAGCGTCATCGCACAGTAAGCGGCTTTTTACGGTAATCTGCCTACGCATGCCCTCCTGTGGAAACGTCCATTTATCATAGACGTGACCACCCATAACAAACGGCAGACAGTGGTGTCTTGCCAGCTCTTCCAGCGTTTCAGGACGCCCATTTAGATCGAGGTAAGCGGGAGAGGCCACCATCACTCGACGGTTATCTTCGGCCAGTGGCAGCGCGACATAGCTGCTGTCTTCCAGCTTGCCATAGCGGATGGCGATATCCACCGGATCGCGGAAGACGTCGCTGATTTGGTCGGACAGCGACAAACGCACCGAGAGAGCAGGGTGTTCACGGCAAAAGTCCGTGATCAGTGGCAGTAAAATATGTCGACCGATATCTGAGGGCAGCGCGATTTTTAACTCGCCACTTAATGCATCTTCATGGCTCTGCAAACTGTCGGCACCGGCCTGCATCAGTGCCAGCATCTCCTGGGCATAAGGCAAATACTTCTCGCCTTCCGCGGTTAAGCGCAGGCTGCGCGTGGATCGCGCAAACAGGCGGCGATCGAGTTCGCGTTCCAGTCGCAGAATGGCCGCGCTGACCTGGCCGGGCAGCAAATTCACCTCGCGCGCAGCGCGGGAAAAACTGCCTAACGCGGCGGAACGGACAAAGAGGGTGACATCTTCCAGTCGGATCATTTCATCACTATCGCTGATTTTCACTCTGAGAGTGAAAGTGTTGCTCTACAGTGGGCATTTTTCAACTGCAATCGCCACGTTATTCTGCAGACAACTGACCTAACTTGCTGATGAATTGAGGAACTGCTGGATGAAAGCCATCGTCTATAGCCAAAACGGTTTACCGATTTTCGATGAAAATGCACTGTACGATCTGGATGTTGCCAAACCACAGCCCGGTGCGCGTGATTTGCTGGTCAAGATCAGTGCTATTGCGGTGAATCCGGTGGACACCAAAGTGCGTCACGGCGCGCCCACCGATAAACCGCGTATTTTGGGCTGGGACGCCGTGGGCGTAGTGGAGGCGGTGGGCAGTGACGTCACTCTGTTCCAACCAGGGGATGAAGTGTTCTACGCCGGGGATATCACCCGTGCCGGCAGTTATGCGGAATATGGTCTGGTGGATGAACGCATCGCTGGCGTTAAACCGCGTTCACTGGATGATGCCGATGCAGCTGCATTACCGCTCACTTCACTCACTGCGTGGGAACTGCTGTTTGATCGCTTAGCGATTGAGGCTGAAGACAACGCGGCATTGCTGATTATTGGTGCTGGCGGCGGTGTGGGATCGATCCTGACACAGCTGGCGCGCAAGCTCACCAACCTTACCGTGATTGGTACGGCATCACGCCCAGAGACGGCGCAGTGGGTGCGTGAATTAGGGGCTCATCATGTGGTGAATCATCAGCAACCTCTGGCTGAACAGCTCGCCGCGATTGGCCATCCGCAGGTGCGGTATGTCGCCTCTTTGACCCACACCGACAGCTATTACACGCAGCTGGTGGATGTGCTGGCACCGCAGGGCAAGCTGGCGTTGATTGACGATCCTGACACGCTGGATGTGGTGCCGCTGAAGCGCAAAGCCATCTCACTGCACTGGGAGCTGATGTTTACCCGCTCGTTGTTCCAGACAGCCGATATGCAGCGCCAGCATGATATTTTGCAACGTGTCAGCCAGCTGATTGATGATCGGACCCTGAAAACCACCGCTGGCGAACATCATGGTCAAATCAATGCCGCTAATTTGCGCAAAGCACATGCCTTGATTGAGAGTGGTCGGGCACGCGGCAAGATTGTACTCAGTGGTTTTTAACCTTTTGAAACACAATTGGTTTATGGATGCTGCTGCCGTGGCGTAATTTATTGCACAACGTAAATCAGGAGAATGACATGACTCTTAATGACGCAGTGGCGAGCCGCCACACCGTAAAAGCCTTTGCAGCCGGTAAAAGTTTGCCGCAAGAAGAGATCGACACGCTGTTGAACGTGCTGCGTAACAGCCCGTCCTCGGTAAACTCCCAGCCATGGCACTTTGTGGTGGCCTCGACAGCAGAAGGGCGTGAGCAGATTGCGCAATCCACTACCGGTGCCTTTGTCTATAACGGCCCTAAAGTGCTCAACGCGTCTCATGTGATTGCCCTCTGCATGCGCACCGATCTGGATGAAGCGCATCTGCAAAATGTGCTGGCGCAGGAAGAGCAAGACGGTCGCTTTGCCAAACCTGAAGGTAAAGCCGGGCAGGATAAGAGCCGCCGTGGCTATGTTGATATGCATCGCTATGAACAACGTGATATCCCACAGTGGATGGAGAAACAGGTTTACCTGGCACTGGGCGGCCTGTTACTGGGTGCGGCGATGTTAGGTATCGATGCCACACCGATGGAAGGTTTTGATCAGCGCGCGCTGGATCAGGCACTGGGCCTGCGTGAAAAGGGTTTCACTAGCGTGGTGTTGGTGTCGCTTGGCTATCGCAGTGAAGATGATTTCAATGCTGCGCTGCCAAAATCGCGTTTGCCGCGTGACGAGATTTTCACGTTTATTTGATAAATGCATGAAAAGGTAGTGGCGCAGTAAATTGCGCCACTAGAACACCTGACTAATAGTTAACGCGGAAAGCGTAAACTAAAGCTGTTCACCCCGTGCTCGCTACTTACCGCACAACTGCCGTGATGCAAACGCATGATGCTGCGTACAATTGACAAGCCCAACCCGCTGCTGCCCTGATGTCGTGAGGCATCGGCGCGCCAGAAACGATCAAAAATACGTGACTGCTGCTCGACACTGAGCGGCGCACCTCGGTTCTCTACTATTAACTCAAGACTCTCACCCTGCTCCGTGCTCACGACTTTGATGGTGGAGCCACCCTCGCCATAGCGCAGGGCATTGGCGATCAGATTGGCCAGTGCGCGTTGCAGCAACTGTGGGTCGGCGCGCAGCTCACCCTGCATCCTCATCTCTAACCGCATGGCGTGCTCTTCTGCCATGCCGTCAAAGTAATCCTGCAATTTTTCCCCCAACTGCGCCAGGTCGATGATTTGCCAGTCCATGACCTGGCTGGCATCTTCAGCTTTCGCCAGAAACAGCATGTTATCGATCATTTTCGCCAGCCGCTCCAGCTCTTCATAATTGGAGCCGAGCAAGGCCTGATAATCACTCACGCTGCGTGGCTGACTCAGCGCCACTTCGGTCTGGCCTATCAGGGTGCCAATCGGTGTGCGGAGATCGTGCGCCATGTCCGCCGAAACCTGGCTCAGTTGCTGATAGCCTCCTTCGAGGCGAGTGAGCATTTGATTAAAGGCGGCCACCAGCGGTTGCAGCTCCATTGGCACATCGTCTGACTGAATACGGTGTGACAAGCGTCGGACATCGATGGCATCGGTTTCTGCTGCCAACCGGCGTAGAGGAGACAGACCGCGCCGCACCAGCCAAATACTGATCCCCGCCACCAACATCGCGGCCAGAGCGGTAAACAGGATGATCTGGTCTCGATAGCTATTCAGCGTTTGGGTTCGGTCACTCATTAAACGGCCGGTAATGACCTCAATTTGCCCGCTGCCATCACGGGTGGTGACTAACGCCGCCGCGGAAATAAAGGGGGTGCCGTCCTGGGAGGTTTGATGGTGAACGGATGCCAGACCCAGAGGTTGATCGGCCGGTACCGGGAGGATGTCAGGCACCGGGCGTGCACCGGGGTTCACCACAATCAAAGGTGGCTGGCCAGGAAAACGCAACACCAGCAGGGATTCGGTATTGCCGAGCATATTGGCAAACAAGCGCGGTTTTTGCTGAATCAGGGTTATGGCATCTTCATCTCGCAGCAGGGTGCGAATCTGATCGATGCGCGTCAGCAATGCCGCGTCGTCGCGCACGCCAATCTGCTTCGCCAGAGAGTGATAAAGTGCAAAGCCACTCAGGGCGAAGATCACCATCACCGTGACACTGAGCAGCAGCGATAAACGCGTGGCCAGCGAGCGCTGTTTCATGATTCTGCTTCGCAGCGATAACCCACGCCATGCACGGTGTGAATCAGCGGTTGAGAAAATGGACCGTCGATCTTCTGTCGCAGACGTTTAACCGCCACGTCCACCACGTTGGTGTCACTGTCAAAATTCATGTCCCACACGCGAGAAGCAATCACGGTGCGGGTCAACACTTCACCGGGATGCAGCATGAACAGATGCAGCAGATTGAACTCTTTGTTGGTGAGATCGATACGCTGACCCGCGCGTTCAACCCGGCGCTTCAGGATATCGAGTTGCAGATCGGCAAGCGTCAGCACATCGGGTAATTTCTGCTGGCCGCCGCGTCGCAGTTGTGTGCGGACGCGCGCCAGCAGTTCAGCAAACGAAAAGGGTTTCACCAGATAATCATCTGCACACAATTCAAGACCTTTGATGCGATCTTCCACGGTGCCTTTCGCCGTGAGGAAAATCACCGGGGTATGAATTTGCTTGTCCAGCGCGGTCATGACGTCCCAGCCGCTCATATCGGGCATCATCACGTCGAGAAGAATCAGGTCGTAATGATGCTCCTGCGCATAGAACAAACCATCCTGACCATTCTCCGCCACATCCACGATAAATCCCGCTTCCGTCAATCCTTTGCGCATGTAATCGCGCGCTTTGGCTTCGTCTTCAATCACCAAAATCTTCATGCGCATCTCCGGGCGGGATAGGGGATATTAAGGCTGTGCCTGCTGAGCGGCTTGTTCAATCAGTTTTGCCACATCAGCAGGGTGTGACTCGTACACCGAATGACTGGCACCGGCAATTTCAACGGTGTGGCTGTGCGCGCGTTTCGCGTACATACGTTCCAGATCGGGGTTAATGATTTTGTCAGCTTTCGCCACCATGTACCAGCTAGGCTTGGTTTTCCACGCCGGGTCTGGGATGTTGGCGGTGAACACCGCAGCATTGGTTGGCATCTGCGCATGCGCTTCGAAATCCGCTTCGGCAGCCGGTAAATCTGCAGCGAAATCGCTGTGATAATTTTCCGGCGCAATGGTCAGGTAGCCATCAGTTGATTTGGCAAAAGGATGCGCGCTATTCGGGAATTTCTTGCCGTTACTGGCTTCAGTTTCGCCGTTATCCAGTGCATGGGCAGCGATGTAAACCAGACCCACCACCTTGTTGTCGTTACCCGCTTCGCTGATGATCGCGCCGCCATAGCTGTGACCTACCAGAATCACCGGGCCATTCTGCTGATCAATGATACGGCGGGTGGCTGTGACATCTTCAGGAAAACCGGTCAACGGCTCCTGCACCAGCGTCACTTTGTAGCCGTCGTGAGTCAGGCGGTCATACACCGGACGCCAGCCCGCTCCGCCCACAAAGGCACCGTGAACTAACACGATATTTTTGACCGGTTGCGCTTCAGCCTGCGCTACGCCGCTTGCCATGGCTAACAAGATGCCCGCCGCCAGGGTTAATTTTTTCAGTTTCATCAGTGTGCTCCAGATAAGAAAGGTTCGGGCACAGGATATGAAAAGCGCTCTGACATCAGGGTGAGCGAATCATGACAAAAGAATGACAAGGAGGGTTAAGTAAATCTTAACGGGGAATAAAAATCCGCTAACCTATTAACGAATATAAGAATTTACTCTACATAAACCCGCTATTTCAGTGGTGGTAATCCGCCCGTCATGGTATTAACTCTGCATGCTGTTATGCCTTAACCTGCCTGCTGGAGATAACCATGAAAAAGAGTTTGTCCTTCGCCTTACTGCTCTCACTCAGCGCGTTCAGCCAACTCTCTTTCGCTGAGCAGACGCTGCGTTTTGGTGTCGATCCGACCTTCCCACCGTTTGAATCTAAAGCCAGCGATGGTTCACTGCAGGGATTTGATATCGATATTGGTAATGCGATTTGTGCTCAGGCCAAAGTGAAGTGTCAGTGGGTGCAGATTGGCTTTGATGGCAGCATTCCGGCGCTGCAGGCGAAGAAATTTGATGCGATTCTCTCCGCGATGTCGATGACCAACAAACGTCGTGAACAGGTCGCGTTCAGTGACATGCTTTACAACACCCCCAGCGCATTACTGACTCCCGCAGACAGCAAGCTCACCGCAGATATCTCCACGCTGCGCGGCAAAACCATTGGCGTCGCACAAGGCACCATCCAGGAAACCTATGCCAAAACCAAATGGGCTTCGCAGGGGGTGAATGTGGTGTCCTATCCTAATCAGATGGAAGTCTATCCAGATTTGGTGGCGGGGCGTCTGGATGCCAGCGTCGCCAATGCCGTTTCAGCCGAGCAGGGCTTCTTAGGCAGCCCCGAAGGTAAAGGCTTTACCATCAAAGCCACGTTGGTGGACAAAACCATCTTTGGTGATGGCGTTGGGATTGCCTTACGTAAGGACGATGAAGCTAACCTGAAACAGATTAATAGCGCGCTGGCAGCGTTGCACGCCAATGGCACTTACGATCAGTTAGCGAAGAAGTATTTTAAATTCAAGGTGTATCCGTAAGCGATAAACCTTCACAGGAAAATCCATGCCAGCACTACCGCACTACGCATCACAACGCGCCCGTTTTCTCGCCGCCGTCGAGCGTCAAAATGGCGCGTTAACTTCGTACAAACATCCTCTGTCCGGCCCACAAGGTGAAGCGCTTTACACCGATGTTGCCGTGATAGGGGATGCCAACGCCACTAAGCTGATGTTGGTGATCTCTGGCACCCACGGAGTGGAAGGCTACTACGGTTCTGACAGTCAGATTGACTGGCTCAATCGCTTCAACCTCACCGCGCTACCCGATGACACCGCGATAGTGCTTTTGCATCTGCTAAACCCGTGGGGTGCGGCCCACCTGCGTCGCGTCAATGAAGACAATATCGACCTGAACCGCAACTTCATTGATTTCAGCCAGGCGACACCGGCAAATCCGGAGTATGCCGCCTGGCACGGCATCTATCACGGCGATCGTGTGCAAGCCGACCAACTGCTGCAAGAGACCCTCAACAGTGCTGGGTGGTTAGCAATGAAGCGGGTGGTGGAAGCCGGGCAATATCACTCGGCTGACGGTTTTTTCTATGGCGGTAAGCAACCGAGCTGGTCCCATCTCACCCTGCAAACCATCATCACCCGCCACTTGTCGCGGGCGAAAACCATTCTGAGCTTTGATTTGCACACCGGCGCGGGTGCCTGGGGCCATCCAATGCTGCTGTCGATTGCGGAACAGGCTGTGGCTGCCCATCAATGGGGAAAAAGCCTGTATGGCGAATGGCTGACGCTGCTGTTTACGGGCGCAGGAAAAGACAGTGAGACCGGCGTCACGGCCACTGCCACAGGCTATGTTTCTCAGTATCTGCTGGATGCGTTGCCACACACGCACCTCTTGCCGCTGGTGGTGGAGTGCGGCACCTATGCGGGTGAAGAGATGCATCGCCGGGTGCGCGATGATCACTGGCTACATTTGCAAGGTGACCCCGCCAGCGAGGAAGGGATCGCCATCAAACAACAGTTGGTGGAGGGGTTTTGGCCCGCAGACCGCGACTGGCGCGATCTGGTGGCGTTTCGCACCCAGCAAATTTTTGTGCGCGGCTGGAAAGCGCTGTTAGCTGAACATCATAAGCGTCCGTAAAACGTCATGCGGGCGGTCTCGGAAAGGGCGATGCCGGGTTGCGTATTGTAGGCCAGCACCGCCAGCATCCGCGTGATGTCGCCTTCGGTAGGCGTGACGCGGTGTAACGAGTTACGCCCCCGGAACAGCACCAAATCGCCTGCTTCGATCGCCAGATCATCCACCGGCTGTCGCTGGTCCAGCACGGCAGCGACGCCGTCGAAGTTCATCTCTCCGGCATCGGCGTCGCGCAAATCCTTCACATACTGGAAAACGCCGCCCGCGCGTGGTTTCTGCACCAACAGGGTGATGGCAAAGGATGAGTTGTCAAAGTGCCAGCCGAGTTCCTGTCCATCGGGCGCGTAGTGCAAATTGATGGATGAGAGCGGGTCGGCGTAAGGATAGAGCGCGGTTTCACCCAGCACATCGCACAGGAATTCTTTAAACAAGGCGTCGTTGTACAACTGGCGCAGCGGCGATTCGGCGGCGATCACATCATCAGTGATGCAACCTTTGGTGCTGATCACATCGCGATTGCGGGGATGTTCGCTGCTATAAGCCTCATCTGTTTTCATCAGGTAAACGTTGTGCTTACTGAGGGTGTGATAGGCCAGGTGGCGCTGTTCATCACCCTCAGCAATAATCGCCTGCAGCGCCGCAGGTTGTAGAAACTGGCGTAACACCAGCGCACCCTGTTGGTTAAGCTGATCGCGACAAGCGCGTCGCCAGTCGGCGTTGTTTAACGGGTGTAAATCGAAACGGATCAATGCAGACATAGCAGCGGTTCTCATGATGACAGGTGTATTTAGACTGTAACTCGCTGATAAATTACTGCGTAACGATATAAATTTAACGACCTGCTAAGGAAACCTTAATGCCCGCTCAGTCACCGCGGTTACCTAAAATTAGCGTTATTCAGTCATTTAAGGTGGCGGCAGAATTGGGCAGTCTGGCGAAGGCCGCTGCGCAACTGGCGTTGACGCCCGCAGCCGTGAGTCAGCAGATCCGCCAATTAGAGGAGCAACTCGGCAGCGCGCTGTTTGTGCGCACGCAGAGTGGAGTGATGCTCACCGACACCGGCAAAGAGTATCTGCGCTATGTGACGGAAGCCTTTGATATTTTGCATCTCGGCCAGCAGAACTTGCGTCACGTTGCCTCGATGCCAAAACTCACACTCTACTCACTGCCTGCACTGGCCTCAAAGTGGCTGTTACCCCATTTGGCGCAGTGGCGCGCGCTCTGCCCGGATATCGATTTATCCCTGCACGGCACCCACGCGCAGGTTGATTTCAATGCCACACCCGCGGATTTTGTCATCTGTTTCGGCGAAGATCGCTATCCGCAACTCGATAAACAGCGGCTGTTTCTGGATGAGGTCGTACCGGTGGCAAGCCCGTCGTTAATCCAACGCTATCCAGCGGGCGACATACTGACGCATGCGCCACTGATCCATCTTGACTGGGGCAACGAAGGGCGTTTTTTGCCTGACTGGCGCAGCTGGTATCAGGCCAAAGGGATCACAGAGCCTACAGCGCAACCTGCCTTCAGTTTCAATCTGACTTCTCTGGCGATTGATGCCGCTGTCAGCGGTGCAGGTTTGCTGTTGGGGCAGAAAAGGCTGATCGCCGCTGAACTGGCGCGTGGCGATTTAGTGGTAGTGGATGCACTTAGCCTGCCACTGAGCAAACCCTACTTCCTCGCCTGGCCGCAGCGGTCGCGTAGCCAGCCGGGTAGCGAAGCGTTGATAAACTGGCTGAGTAATTTAACAAACTGTTAACTGTTACCGCGTTGTGCAGAGGGAATTGCACTATGCTTAGCGGCTTTGTGAGACGGTTTAATGAAAGGGAGTTCAGTCTATGGCCGTAGATCTGCATTTCTGGCTTACCACAGCAGTGGTAGGCATCACCATCTTGTTGTGGGCCAGTGCGCGCTTACCGGAATATCTAACGGCGCTGCTGTTTTTCGCGGCGGCCACGCTACTCAACATCGCGCCTACGCGCACCATTTTTAGCGGTTTCGCCTCATCGGCCTTTTGGCTGGTACTGAGCGGTTTTGTGCTGGGTGCCGCGATTCGTAAAGTCGGTCTGGCGCAGCGGTGGGCTAACTGGCTGGTGGTGCCGCTGAGTCAGAGTTGGCCGCGTATGGTGGCGGGCACCATCGCGCTGACTTATTTACTGGCGCTGGTGATGCCCTCTAACATGGGGCGTATCGCCCTGCTGATGCCGGTGGTGCTGGCGCTGGGTGAGCGGGCGGGGATTGCGCCCGGCAGCCGTGGCAGTATCGGGCTGGCGCTGGCCGTCGGATTCGGTACTTTCCAGCTCTCGGCCAGTATTCTCCCGGCCAATGTGCCTAATCTGGTGCTGAGCGGGGCCGCCGAGAGCGCCTGGCAACTCCATTTGCAATGGATGCCGTGGTGGCTGCTGCACATGCCGGTGGTGGGGCTGGGTAAGGCGCTAGTGCTGATTGGCTGTATCCTGTTGCTGTTTCGTGCCAGGCCGCAGCCGGTCAACCATCGCGATCCCTCTAAACCTCTAAGCGCCAGTGAATGGCGGCTTATCGGGCTGCTCGCCGTAACCTTACTGTTGTGGATGACCGACAGCCTGCATGGGTTATCCGCGGCCTGGGTCGGGCTGGCTGCCGCCTGTATTTGCCTGTTGCCCCGTATAGGTTTTCTCTCTGGAGATGAGTTCGCCAGTGGCGTCAATTTCCGTACCTGTATTTATATTGCCGGCATTCTCGGGGTGGCAACGGTAGTGGTGGATTCAGGGCTCGGGCGTCTGATCGCCAATGCATTACTTAGCGTTTTGCCTCTGCAGGACCATCCCTCATTCAGTAATTTTGCAGTGCTCAACGCACTGGTCTCTCTACTCAACTTTGTGCTGACGGCAAACGGTGTGCCAGCGATGGTGACGCCGATGGCACAAGAACTGGCAACCGCTTCCGGCTTTTCACTGATCAGTGTGGTGATGTTGCAGGTCTTCGCTTACGCCACGCCCTTATTGCCCTATCAGGCTTCGCCTGTGGTGGTGGCGATGGGGTTGGGTAACGTGCCTGCCAAAGCCGGATTATCACTCTGCGTGCTGGTGTTTATCTTTAGCGTGCTGGTGCTGTTACCGCTGGATTATGGATGGTTTTGGCTGCTAGGCTATGCCTGATAGTTCCCGACCATTAAAGCCTTGAGATCCCTGCATGCCAGCCAACAACGATTGGGTCGATTTTCGTCGTGATGATGAAACCGGAATCGAAAGCGTAAACGCGCATTTTCGCGGGCACGCTTACGATCCGCACGATCATGACGAGTTATTGGTCGGTGTGACGCAGCAGGGTTTACAGCGCTTTAACTGCCATCGTTCACTACATACCAGCTCACCAGGTCGCGCCATTCTTATTGAACCGGGCGCGGTTCATGATGGTCACGCACCGGATGCGGCAGGTTTTACTTACGTGATGCTGTATCTGCCTCAGCATTGGGTGGCGGAGATGATGCAGCAACGTGGGCTGGGTGATGTGGCGAACATAGAAGGGGCGTTCCGCCATACGCTCACCGATGATGCGTTGTTGGCCAGCGCCATCCAGCAAGCCTGGTTTACGGTGCATCACAATGAAGGGCGACTGGCACGCGATCAGAGCCTTGATCATCTGATGACGATGCTTTCCCGCCATCTTGATACCCGGCCCAGCCCGCAGCAGGGCGAAGCGATGCAGCAGATGCAGCTGATGCGCGATTACCTGCATGACTTTATGGCGCAGGATGTCGGGCTGGATGAGCTGTCACGTCTGGCAGGGATTGATCGCTTCAAGTTGACGCGCCAGTTTAAGCAGGCATTTGGTCAATCACCGCATGCTTATCTGGTGCGCCTTCGCCTACGTAGCGCGCGCATGTTACTGGCGCAGGGCATTGAACCGGTGAATGTGGCAGCGCAAGTGGGTTTTGCCGATCAAAGCCATCTGGGCCGCTGGTTCCAGCGTGCCTATCGTATGACGCCTGCATCTTATCAACGCCAGTGCACAAACGTTCTATCTCCTGCAGTACCCACTCATCGATGATAAGGTTTTCGACCTTAGCAGAGAGTAGTTGCAGATGTTTGATACCAAAATCGCCCTGATTGTTCGTGATGATTTAGCCACCTGGCAGCGCCTGAATGTGGTGGCGTTTCTCGCCACCGGTGTGGCGTCCGCCGCGCCCGAGATGATGGGCGAGCCTTATGTCGATGCCGATGGGCGTCAGTATGGCAATATGGCTGGCCAACCGATGCTGGTGTTTGCTGGCGATTTAGCTGGATTACAGCGCGCGCATCGGCAGGGGCTGGAGCGGGAATTGACGTTGATCCCTTATGTGGAAGCGATGTTCTCGACTGGTCATGATGCGGCCAACCGCGAGGTGTTTATGGCGGAGGATGCCGACAATCTGAACCTGGTGGGGATCGCAATCCGTGGCCCGAAGAAGGCCGTTGATAAGGCGATTAAAGGGTTGAAGTTGCATGGGTAATGCTGGGTTTTACCCTCACCCTAACCCTCTCCCGCAAGCGGGAGAGGGGACCGTTCGGTGACGTTTTGGACCCGTTATCGTTCTCGAAATAATTGTAGTTTCCAGAGTGTTGAAGTAGTACACCACTATTATTCAACGCTCGAGCGACTCCCTCTACCGCATGCGGGAGAGGGGTGGGGTGAGGGCGTCCTCAATCTGCTCCGCTGCCCGCAGCAGCAAATCCTCCCGGCCACGCAGTGCCAGCAACTCGACGCCAATCGGCATCCCGTCATCACTCAATCCGGCGGGAATACTGATGGCGGGTGCACCGGTCACTGCCGACACCAGCGCATTACTGCCTTCCTGCATCTCGCCATGCCTGACCGGGGCGCGGCGTACCACCGGGTAGGCCAACAGGTTGATATTATGCTGTGTGAACATTGCTTCCAGCTGCTGATACACATCGCGCTGGCGTTGCTGCACAGTGGCATAACCCGCACTGTCCGTGCCCGGGTGTGCGGCGCGGGTTTTAAATACGTTGGTCAACTGAGGATGGTAAAGCTCTGAGGCGGCAATCTCTTGCAAGGTATGAAACTGCGCGCGCGGTTTGTCCGCCAGGTATCCGGCCAGGGCTTCCGCAAACTCATAGCCAATAATGTTGGCTTCTGCAGCAAGGGATTCCAGCTGTGGCCAGCTGACCGTCTCCGGTGAGAACCCGTTAACCGCTGCATAAACGGCCTGGTTAATTTCGTGCTCATCGGTGGCAAATCCTTCCTGCCAGATGCCCACTCGCAGCTTTTCACCTTCGCGCGCAAAGTGCTGTCCGCTCAAGATTTCACTGGCGATGCGCAGGTCGGCGGCACTGCGCACCAGCGGACCAGGAATATCCTGCGTCGGCGAGAGCGGCACAATACCTTGAGTGCTGAGTGCGCCGCGCGTCATACGCAAGCCGAACAACCCATTAAACGCAGCGGGGATACGTACCGAACCTGCGGTATCACTGCCGATCGCCAGCGGCACATAGCCAGCAGCAACGGCCACCGCCGAACCACTGCTCGATCCGCCCGGCGCTCGACCTTCGCGCCAGGCGTTATGGGTGAATCCGCTCAGCGATGAGGCACCGGTGATTCCTGCCGCCAGTTCATGCATTGCCGTTTTGCCGATTAAGATCGCGCCTTGTTGGCGCAGCGTGGTGACCAGCGGCGCGTCTTCGTGGGCAATAACGTCACGTAGCAGCACCGAGCCGGCGCTGGTAGGCCACCCTTTGACTTCAATATTGTCCTTGATCAGCACAGGAATACCGGTCAGTTGCCCTGACGCTTCTCCGCGCTGGCGCTGTGCGTCACTGGCATCGGCTGCTGCCAACGCTTCCTCGGCAAACAACCAGGTGATGGCGTTGTAACGGGGTTGATCCACCTCCGCGATGCGTTGCAGCGCAAACTCTGTCAGCTGGCGCGAAGTGACAGCGCCGCTTTGCAGTGCCTGTTGTAAGCTGCTGAGTGACGCGATGAGATAGTCAGCGTATTGCATCCGGTTAATCCTCCAGTGGTATCCAGTGCCCGTCGGGTGCCACGCGACCGCACGAGCTGCTGTGAAAATGGGAACTGAACCAGATTGCCTGATGTTGGCGGCACCAGTCTATAACGCGTTGACGCGAAGCGATGGCCAGCGGTAAATCCTCACAAAACAGCGAGTTCCAGTGTGGGTGTTGAAACTGCACCGGATGATGCATCACATCCCCGGCAAAAATCGCCGATTCTCCGCCGCTTTCCAGCACGATAGAGGCATGATCGACACTGTGGCCCGGTGTGGCGATATAGCGCAGTACGCCTGCAAACAGCGGGGAGTGATCAACATTGATGGTCTCCAGTTGGCCGCGCTCAATTAACGGCAGAATACTGTCGCGATACAACTCCTGCATCGCGGGCGTCTGCAGGCACTGTTTTAACTCATCGGCCGAGCAGATATAGCGCGCGTTAGGAAACATCGGCTGCCACTCACCGTTGTGCCAGTGTGTGTTCCAGCCGACATGATCGGTGTGGATGTGTGTCATCAACACCAGGGTCACGGATGCTGGATCGACAATCACACGCGCTAAATTCTCGGCATAAGGGGTATTGAGCTGGTGGAATAGCGGCTTGTTATCGCGGTTGCGCCCATTGCCGGTGGCGGTATCGATCACAATGACGTCCTCACCCGCGCGCACCACCCAACTGTGAATGGATACCTCAGCTAGCTGTGCAGCAAAGTCATCACTCATCTCCGCGCGGTGTGCGGAATAGAGTGCGCCGAAAGGGAAGCTGCCGGTTTGTTCAGAAACTTTTTCAATCAGGCAATCGCCTACGCGAATGTTCATGCTGGCTCCAGTTAAGCGTTCATCACTTCAGATGAAAACCACTATACTGAGCGCAATTTCATTAATTAAATCGATTAAAATCATGCGGCCTATCAATGAAAATGATTTTTCGCGTATCGACCTCAATCTGGTGATTGTGCTGTTGGTGATGTTTGAGGTGCGTAGCGTGACGCTGGCGGCGAACCGGCTTTACCTCGGACAACCGGCCGTGAGCGCCGCGTTGAAAAGATTGCGCGAAACGTTCAACGATGCTTTGTTTGTGCGGACGTCACAGGGCATGACGCCCACGCCGCGCGCTGAACAATTGGTACAACAATTTGCGCCGCTGATGCAGGATCTGCATCGGGTGATTTTTACGCCTCAGTCATTTAATCCGCTGCAGGATAGCCGTACGTTCCGCATCGGCATGAGTGACTGGCTGGAGCAGTGGCTGATGCCGGATTTACTGGTTGAGTTGGCCCGCACAGCGCCAAATATTGATATCAACGTCGTGGCGGCCGATCCCTGGCAAGCGATCCCGCTGATGGAGCAGCAGCAAGCGGATGTGGTGGTGACGGTGGGCAATGAGGTGAGCCGCGATCTGACGCGGGAGAGAATCGCGCGTGCAGGGTTTCGTACCCTGTGGAGCCAACAGCAGATTGCTGTGAAAAAGCTCACCCTGGCGCACTTTGTACGCCACGACCATGCGCTGGTGTCCTATCGTGGGGCGAGTGAAAGTGCGCTAGACCGTGAGTTGCAGCGGTTAAGCAAATCCCGGCGCGTGCGTTACGTCACGCCGCATTTCGCCAGTTTGCCGCTGCTGTTGCAACAATTGCCGATCTTCGCCACCGTACCGCAAGGGCTGGAGCCTGTGTGGCGTGAACGGTATGGCCTCGAAGCCGCGCCCGTACCGATTGCCATGCCGGATTATGAGTTATCGCTGCTGTGGCACAATGTGCAGCAGGATGACCCTGCGAATGTCTGGTTGCGTGAGCGTCTGCGCGCATTGCTGCGACGCAAATGCTAGCCAGGTGCGCATCAAGGTGCAAACCGGGCACATAGGTAACACTTTAGACCGGGCACATGGGTAACAGTTATAAATTGGCATAGCAGAGGAGACTCACTATGCCCTGGACTGAGACTGTTACCATGCAACGCCTTCACTTCATCCTCGCCTGCCAGGCAGGCGAGAAATCCATGACCGAGCTTTGCCTCCTTCACGGCATTAGTCGAAAAACCGGCTATAAATGGCTTAAGCGATTTAATGCTGAAGAGCTCTCCTCCGTTGAAAATCGCTCCCGTGCCCGTCTCACGCAGCCAGGATAAATCCCTCCGGATATCGCCGAACAACTCGTCCTCTTTCGCCAGCAGCATCCCGACTGGGGGCCTAAAAAAATTCGCCACTGGTTCCTCAACAACAACGCTGACTTCATCGTTCCCGCGGCCAGCACGATAGGGGACCTTTTGAAAGAAGAAGGGCTGGTGTCTCCACGGATAAGGCGCAAGCGTACGCCGGGAAATCTGAACGAACTCACCGATGCGAACAGGAACAATCACGTCTGGAGCGCTGACTTTAAGGGCCGCTTTCGCCTGAAAGACGGCAGCTGGTGCCGCCCGTTCACCCTCACCGACAACCACAGCCGCTACCTCCTGTGCTGTGAGCCCGGCACGTCAGAGACCACGACATTCGTGCGTGGCTGTATGGAAGCCGCCTTCCGCGAAGGTGGACTCCCCGACATTATCCGCACCGATAACGGCTCTCCCTTCGTCGCGCCGGGCATTCTGGCGCTGACACAGTGGAGCGTGTGGCTGATGAAGTTGGGTATTAAAACAGAAAGAACCACGCCGGGATGTCCGGGGCAAAATGCCCGTCACGAGCGCATGCATCTCTCGATGAAAACCGCGATGAGCCACCATGATGTGTTCGGCTCGCTGTTGGAACAGCGGGAGTGGTGTAACGGATGGCGTAATGAGTTCAATCAGGAGAAGCCGCATGAGGCTCATGGACAGGTACCGCCCGCAAAAATATGGGTGCCCTCACCGCGAAGTTGGGATGGAAAAGTGCCTGAGGTGAACTATCCGGAGGGGGCAAAGTTATATAAAGTCGGAGAAAAAGGTGACCTGAGCCTGAACGGGCGCACGTTCCTGAGTTCGGCATTACGGGGTGAGTACGTAAGGTTCCTGGAAGTGGATGACGGAGTTGACGTCATCCTCTTCGACAGGGTGATACTGGCGTATTATGACCGGGCAGAAAAAAGTATTATTCGAATCGACTGAGCACAAAAGTGTTACCTATGTGCCCGGTCTGATCTGTTACCCATGTGCCCGGTTGTACCTCAATGCGCACCCTACTTAAAACGCGCCAATGCATTGTAGGGTCGCCATTTATGGCGACAGCGCCACGTAGGCGGCCTCACCACGGCACCAAGCGCCCCAGATAATCCAGATAATGTAATCCGGTGCGACCGGCATAGGCCTCCATGGTATCCAACAGATTAGGAATGCTTTCGTCGATGGTCAGCCGCGCTTCTGGCCCGCCCATATCGGTCTGAACCCAACCCGGTGCCATTAATAACAACGTGCGTTCGTCGAGGTTGCGCGCGGCGAAACTGCGCATAAACATATTTAACGCCGCCTTACTGCCGCGATAAACCTCGTAATTGCCGTTGGTGTTATTAGTAATACTGCCCTGGCCCGAAGACATCACCGCGATGGTGCCGTGAGGCGTGACACGATCTTTAAAGGTCTCAATCACGCGCAGCGGGCTGAGGGCGTTGGTGACCATCACGCGGATGAACTCCTCGGTGGATACGTCGGCAATGGTTTCCCGGTCATCATTTTTCACCCCGGCATTCACAAACAGCATGTCAAACTGGGCGTTATCCAGCCGCTGAGACAGCGCGTCCAGCTGTTGTGGCTCGGTGATGTCCACGCTCTCCACGATTAACTGTTGCGGATACTGCGCCGCCAGTAGCGCCAGCTTGTCTGTTGAGTGGGCGCGGCCCGTGGCCACCACCTGGTTTCCGCGTTTCAGCATATTTTCCGCCAGAGCGAAGCCCAGTCCACGTGATGCGCCAATCAGTAATATTCTCATAAGGTATTCCTCCGGATGCGATGAGGAAAAAGTCTAGCGCGTGGAGAGGGAAGGCGGAACGCGCAGCCTTTGCATTGATAACCTGCATCAAACGCCTTGTCACAGGGACAGCCATCAAGCAGGATAGCGAAGATGAATGATACCGATCTGAATTTACTGATTGCACTGGATGCACTGCTGATTGAAGGCAGTGTGATAGGGGCTGCACGACGCTTAAACCTCAGTGAATCGGCGATGAGCCGCACATTGGGGCGCTTGCGTGCCACCACCGGAGATGCGCTGCTGGTGCGCGCGGGGCGCAATATGGTGCTCACCCCTTACGCAGAGGCGATGCGCGAACGCACCCATCTCACCTTGCGAGAAGCGCGTGCCGTGTTAAGCCCTGATGCCGAAACACTCGATTTGGCACAACTGGGTCGTCGTTTCACCCTGCGCACCAACGAGGGGTTTGTTGAAGCCTTTGGCTGCAAACTCATCGCCGCTGTCGCGGTGCAAGCGCCAAACGTACAGCTGGTTTTCCTCAGTAAGCCGGAGAAAAGCGATCGTGATTTGCGCGCAGGTAATATCGATCTGGAAATCGGCGTGTTAGGCAATATGGGCCCGGAAGTCCGCTTACAGGCGCTGTTTCGCGACCGGTTTGTGGGGGTGGTGCGAAGCGGGCATCCGTTGACAAAGCAGGTAGATATTAGCCAGTTGGCGGCGTTCGGTCACATCGTCGCTTCAAGACGAATCGAACTGGGTGGGCCCATTCATGACGCCATTGAACAGGCCGGGCTGAGCCGTAGAGTGGTGTCGGTGGTGCCTGCATTCTCGACGGCGGTCGCGCTGGCGATAGACTCTGACCTGGTGGCACTGGTGCCATATTCGCTGGTACAGCATCATCCGCTGATTAAAAACCATCCAGGGTTGGCGATGTTCGAACTGCCGTTTGCCACACCCGAAATGACAGTGTCACAACTGTGGCATCCAAGGCTGGAGAACGATGCCGCGCATCGCTGGCTGCGTGGCGTCATTAAGGCAAGCTGCCAGCAATAAATTATCCGCCGCGCACCGATCCCCGCCACACCACATCAGCCTGATAAACCAGGCTGTGATGCTGTGGGTCATTTTGCGGCGTCAGACCGTGCTCTTCCGCTTCGGTACGTTGCAACCAGTTCACTGCATCCCGCGCAAACTGCTCCACCGGTTGGGCAAAGGTGGTGAGATTGTAAGAGGACCAACCCGCCTGGGCGATGTTGTCATAACCGATCAAACAGAGATCGTCCGGTACGCGCAGAGCAAAGCGATGCCGCGCCTCATCCATCAATCCACATGCCACCAGGTCAGTGACGCAAAATATCGCATCCGGGCGTTGAGGCTGCGTCAGCAGACGATGCGCGAGAATCTGACCGCTTTCATATGAAGTGGTGCCAAACCGCTCCACCGTGACGCTCAATCCCACACGCTCAGCCTCCGCAATAAACGCAGCTTCGCGCTTCATCAGGCTCGGCGTACCCGCCAGTGAATTGGCAAATGCCAGATGCCGACAACCGGCGCGCTGGAATGCCATTACTGCCGTCGCCGCAGCACGCTGCGCATCAAGATGGATGCTGAGTGAGCCAGGCAGATCCTCATCGCGGTTAATTAGAATAATGCGCTGGCCGTGCTGGAAACACTGTCGGGTAATGGTGCGATCCGGCATGCCCGAGAGAATGATGGAGGCATCGGCGCGGAAATTGATCGCTTGCTGCAACGCCGCTGACACGCTGTTATCGGAACGATCGGTGTTGATGAGCATGGCGATTTTACCCGCCTCTTGCAGATATTGTGTCAGCCAGCGTACCAGGCTGGCGCGGTAGGGGGTGGCGATCTCCGAAACCACCAGACAGACGATACCGCTACGATTGCGCACCAGCCCACGCGCCAAGTGGTTGACGTGGTAACCCAACTCCTCTGCGGCTTTCATCACGCGCGTGCGCATCGCAGGTGACACGCTGGCGCCTGGGGTAAATGCCCGAGAAACAGCGGAGCGCGACACGCCGGCGCGTTCGGCAACATCCTGCGCACTGACCACCGCTTTCTCATTTTGCATGCTGCCTTCCTCCCCAACTTATGGCTGAAAATGAGTCTGCCTCAGATTGCAAAGCTGTGCAATCTGTTCAAGATCTCATTTGTTGCATTTTTGTGACATAGGCAATCAATTGCGCAGCAAGCTATTTGACAGCTGATTTTTTGTTCATTACTACTTTGCACACACGTGCAATACAAGGTGCCAGTGAAGCACCACCCTACAACCCAAGGAGAACACCATGCGAGCCACCTCTATCGCCGTTGCGCTGTCCCTCTGTTCCACCGCTGTCCCTTTCGCCGCGTCCGCCGCGGGCAATCTTAATATGGTCTGCTCGGCAGATGTGGTGGTGTGCGAGCACATGACCCGCATCTTCAGCCAGGAGCATCCAGACATTAATGTCAGCATGGTGCGCCTGTCCGCCGGGGAAGCCTATGCACGTCTGCGCAGTGAAGCACGTAATCCGCGTACCGATATCTGGTGGGCGGGGACGGGCGATCCGCATATGCAGGCAGCCGATGAGGGGTTAACCCAGGTCTATAAATCGCCACTGCTGGATCAGCAGCAGGATTGGGCGCAGAAGCAGGCTGAAAATTCGGGCTATCGCACGGTGGGGATTTATGCCGGAGCATTGGGTTGGGGTTACAACACCAAGTTACTGGCGGATAAAAAGCTCAAAGAACCCACCTGCTGGGCCGATCTGCTGGACCCTGGCTTCAAGGGGGAAATTCAGATCGCCAATCCCAATTCGTCCGGCACGGCTTACAACACCTTAGCCACGCTGGTGCAAATCATGGGTGAAGACAAAGCCTTTGATTACCTGAAAAAACTCAATGCTAACGTTTCGCAATATACCAAGTCGGGATCGGCGCCAGTGAAAGCGGCGGCACGCGGTGAAACCACGGTCGGCATTGTGTTTATGCACGATGCAGTGGCGATGCAGGTGGATGGCTTCCCGATAAAGACCGTGGCGCCGTGTGAGGGCACCGGTTATGAGATTGGATCGATGTCGATCGTGAAAGGCGCGCGCAACCTGGCAAACGCCAAAGTCTGGTACGACTGGGCGCTGAGTGCTGAAGCGCAGTCGCACATGAAAGAGGCGAAATCCTTCCAGTTACCGTCAAACCGCAACGCTGAAATCTCTGAATACGCGCCGCGTTTCGAGAACATTAAGTTGATCGATTATGACTTCAAAACCTACGGTGACTCGGCAAAACGCAAAGCCTTGTTGAGCCGTTGGGATAAAGAGATCGGTGCGAGCGCACAGTGATGTCGTTCGTCATGACTTCGGTTCAAAACAATAGTGCTGAAGTTGTCGTAGGGTGCGCTTTTATGCGCACCGGATCCTCCGATCGAGGTATTTATGAACGCAAATAATCGTCGTCTCTCGGCTGCGCTATTACTGGGCGCAACGGCACTGTTACTGCTGCCGTGGTACAGCCTTGAAAGCGGTTTTTTTGATGGCGGCTGGCTGTTCAATTTATGGGGTGATGCCGCCAATGCACCCATGCTATGGCAGTTGGGTGAACATCCGTGGCTGGTGATGGCGCTGGCGTTGTTTGGGCTGTGTACCGCGTGCGGCATATTGCCCCAGGGTGCGCGCAGCCGATTACTGCTGCTGTTTAGCGCTTTAGGGGTGATCTTTTTGGTCATCGAAGGCCACGCCATCGGGTACAGCGGCTGGAGTTGGATGTGGCTGGAAAACCACTTTGGCGCACTGGCCCAGGGTCAACCTGCTATGGGTGCCGGTGCGATCGTGCTGCTCACCACCTTCCTGCTGCTGTTCTCCTTTGCCCTTGCCGAACGTGGCGTACTCAAGGGCGATGCCTTTGTCGTCGCATCGCTGGTGCTACTGACGGCGCTGGTCAGCGTGTTTGTACTCTATCCGGTACTGAGCATGTTTGTGGTGTCGGTGCAGGATGTGGACGGCAGTTTTAAACCCGATGGGCTGATCAGCAATCTCCAGGATCCCTCAATCTGGAGCTTAGCCTGCCTCAAGGGCGGCACCTGTGGTACGGCGTGGCGTACGCTGTGGCTGGCGTTGATGACGGCCAGCGGCTCGACCTTGCTCGGGTTAGCCTTTGCCCTCGCCGCCACGCGCACGCCGCTGCCGTGCAAAAAAGCGCTGCGCATGCTGACCATCCTGCCAATCATTACTCCGCCGTTTGTGATTGGTCTGGCGTTGATCTTGCTGTTTGGACGTTCTGGCGTAGTGACGGAACATCTGGCGACACTGTTTGGTATCGAGCCCGGGCGTTGGTTGTACGGAATGACCGGCATCTGGATTGCGCAAGTCTTGTCATTCACCCCGATTGCGTTTCTGGTGCTGATTGGCGTAGTGGAAGGGGTGAGTCCCTCGCTGGAAGAGGCGTCACAAACCTTGCGCGCTAACCGCTGGCGCACGTTCAGTCGCATCTCTCTTCCATTGATGGCTCCGGGATTAGCGAACGCTTTTCTGATCAGCTTTATCGAAAGCATGGCCGACTTTGGCAATCCGATGGTATTAGGCGGCAGCCATGGCGTCCTCTCCACGGAGATTTTCTTCTCGGTAGTCGGCGCACAGAACGATCCGAGTCGTGCGGCGGTGCTGGCGATGATCCTGCTGTGCTTCACCCTGGCGGCGTTTGTCCTGCAACGTTGGTGGTTGGGCGGCAAAAACTTTGCCACGGTCACTGGTAAAGGTGACGGTGGAAAACATGGACAGCTCCCACGTGTGTTGCGTTACAGCGTGTACGGCATGGTGATTCCGTGGGGGATCTTCACCTTAGTCATCTACGGCATGATCGTGGTGGGGGGATTCGTGCAGTCGTGGGGATTAAACGATGCGTTAACCATCGAACACTATGTCCGCGCCTTCCGTGTCAGCTTTAGTGAGGGGCATCTGTTGTGGAGCGGGGTGGCATGGAACTCATTCTGGACCACGCTAGAGATTGCGCTGATTGCCGCACCGTTGACCGCCATAGTTGGCCTCTTGACCGCCTGGCTTATCGTCAGACAGAAGTTTGCCGGTCGCCAGACGTTTGAGTTCTTGCTGATGCTCAGCTTTGCCATCCCCGGCACGGTGATTGGGGTGAGTTATGTGATGGCCTATAACCTGCCACCGCTGGAGATCACCGGCACCGCGTTAATCCTGATTGCCTGTTTTGTGTTCCGCAATATGCCGGTCGGCGTGCGCGGGGGCATTGCGGCCATGAGTCAGCTTGATAAAAGTCTTGATGAAGCCTCTTTAACGCTGGGTGCCAACAGTTTCCGCACCTTACGTAAAGTGGTGCTGCCTTTGCTGAAACCGGCCATCAGCGCGGCGCTGGTGTACGCCTTCGTACGCGCGATCACTTCGATCAGCGCAGTAATCTTCCTGGTCAGCGCGCAGTACAACATGGCGACATCCTACATCGTGGGATTGGTCGAGAACGGTGAATACGGTGTGGCGATTGCCTACTCCACCGTACTGATTGTGGTGATGTTGCTGATTATTGGTGTGTTCCAGTGGCTGGTTGGCGAGCGTCGCTTGCGTCGCGTGGCACGTCCTGTCGACGTGGCAGCTATCCCATCCTCGACGTCATTAACTCAGGAGAGAGCCCTATGACCCGCATTCAAGCCGGTTCGGTGGTGTTTGAACATGTGACAAAACGTTTTGCAGGTTTTAATGCGTTGCCGGATCTCTCGCTGACCGTGGAGCCGGGTACGTTGGTGACGCTGCTCGGTCCTTCGGGGTGTGGCAAAACCACCACGCTACGTTTGTTAGCGGGTCTTGAACACCCCACTTCAGGACGTATTTTGATTGGTGGCAAGGACGTGACTAACCTTCCCGCTAACGAGCGTGATGTGGCGATGGTGTTTCAATCCTATGCGCTGTTCCCCCATATGAGTGCGCTCGACAACATCATGTATGGATTGCAGTCATCCGGGATGAAGAAGCAGGAAGCGCAAGACCGCGCGCGTGAAGGGTTGAAGTTAGTCGGACTGGAGACACAGGGTAATCGTCTGCCGTCAGAGCTGTCTGGTGGGCAGCAGCAGCGTATCGCCGTGGCACGCGCCTTAGTACTCGAGCCGCAAGTGCTGCTGTTGGATGAGCCGTTATCCAATCTGGATGAACGGTTGCGCCGTCGGGTGCGCACCGATATTCGCGACTTACAACAACGGCTTGGCTTCACCGCGGTATATGTCACCCACGATCAAGAAGAAGCTTTGGCGGTGTCTGATAAAATTATTGTCATGAAAGAGGGGGATATTGCCCAGCAGGGTGCGCCAGAAAGCCTCTATCACGCCCCGAATTCGGTGTTTATCGCTGATTTTATGGGCGAAGCCAACATCCTGCCGTGCGAAGTCGAGCAGCTTGAGGGCAGCGATGCGCTGGTGAAGTTGGGCAACCAACGTTACCGCGTGCGCAGTAACGGCGTGCAGCCAGGGGCGGCACAACTTTCGGTGCGCCCGCAGTTTATTACCTTGCATGAAGCGGGCAGCGGCGCGCTACAAGGTGAAGTGACGCACAGTACCTGGCTGGGCGATCACATTGAGTATGAAGTGGCAACGGAATTGGGTTCGCTGTTTATTGTTGATGCGCAGATGGAGCAGAAACTGCCCCTGACCTCAACGGTAGCGATTGATTTTAAACCTCAGGGATTAGCCCTGATTGCCGGTTAAGTTAAGGATGAATAATGAGCGACTCGGTAAATGAAGCTTTGCTGTCCCGTGTGATTTTGGCAGAGAAAGTGGCACGCGCAGGCGGCGAGAAGGCACTGGAGTATTTCCATCATCGCGACACGCTGGTGGTGGAAACCAAACATGATTTGCAGGATGTGGTGTCACGCGCAGACCGTGAAGTGGAACAGATGATCGACCAGCAGATTCGTGCACAGTTTGCCGACGATGGTTTTCTGGGTGAAGAGTACGGTTTGCAGGCGGGTACATCGGGCTATACCTGGGTGGTGGACCCGATTGATGGCACCAGCCCTTTCCTCAACGGGATGCCAAACTGGTGCGTGTCAGTGGCGGTACTGCACGATGGCGTGCCGGTGATTGGGGTGATTTACGCGCCGACCTATCAGGAGTGTTATGTGGCGGCATTGGGTCAGGGGGCGACGTTGAACGGTCGTCGCTTGCAGGTCGACCCTTCGCGTACGCTGCAAAATCATGTCACCGGATTTGGTGCCAACAGCTATGTCAGTCCCGAGGAAGTGGGCAAGCTGTTGGCGTCACTGCTGGAAGCCGGTGGCAACTTTATCCGCATCGGCTCGGGTGCATTGATGCTGGCATGGGTGGCTGCAGGCCGTGTGGTGGGCTATTTCGAACCCTATATGCATGCCTGGGATTGCCTGGCAGGCTATTGCCTGGTGAAAGAGGCGGGCGGCTGGTATCACCCGTTCAACACCGAAGGCGAACGGCTGCTGAAAGGAGCTAAAGTGTTGGCGGTTGCGCCGGGTGCGGAAGCGGATTTAAAGCGCATTGCCGGTATTTAGGTCATCAGGTGCGTATTCATGCGCACCTCTAGAAAAACTACCTCCATTCTTGTAGGGGCATGCGCGTCAGTTAAGAACTCAGGCTGCTCATTGCTAAGTGGCCTTTCTTTTCTGTGCGGGCTCTGCCGCCACTACTGCCCCCTCTGGGCCGTCCTCGCGCCGCTAAAGCGGTACCTTCGACTTCCACGTCGTGCCGGACGGACCGTTCGCGGATGACCATCCATGGTCGGCCGCGAACTGCCCCACGCCTCCCCGCGTGGGGCTCCTGGCCCAACGTAAAAGTCTCAGCGCTGCGGATAACCCTGAGGGGGCAGTAGAGGCGTCATGGCCTCATACAATGTGCCCTTTTTGACAACGCGCACTGAAGCTAATGAGCTGGCTGGGGCCGCACCGGGGCTGGCATTCCGCAGCGCTGAGCTGAGCGAGTATGCCAGGAGAGCCCGCAGGACGCGGGCGAAAGGTGGCGCTGGAACATGGATGTTCCATCGGCACCGGTCCGTTAAGGCAGACGAGCGAAGTGAAGGCACCGCGTAGCGGCGCGAGGACCGCCAGCCCCGGTGTGGCCCAAGACGGCGTTATCGTCAGTCGCTTAACTAACAATCATTAAGCCATTTATGGCAACCACATCAGTTTGCAATTTCCTCCTGGCGATGCTGTTATAACGCACTCCTCCTTGCTCTTGGTGGTTACGTGTCGCTCACCTCTTCTGACTGGTTTAGCCGTAACGGCATTGAATCTTCGCGTGTCAGTGCCAGCGGCAGTCGCTTTCCACGCCATCTGCATGATGAATATGTGATGTGCGCCAATCTAAGCGGGCGTGAAGAGATCTGGCTGGATGGCAAAGTCGAACAAGTGTTCGCCGGACAGGTCACCCTGTATAACCCGAGTTCGATTCAGTCCTCTCAGTTTAGCCTTGAGGCGGTGAGCTTCATTAGCCTGCACCTGACGCAATCGACGTTAAGCAATCTGCTGGGAACAGCAGAAGCGCCTGCACTGCGTGAAGGGGTGTTCAACGACGCTCGCCTGTTTCAAGCCATTTGTCGCTTTGACGAACTGGCTCGTGAGGCCGATGAGACCTTGCTGGAACAGCAACTGCTGTGGTTGTGTGGAGAGTTGCTGGATGATGAGGCCAGTTTGCAGCAGGGAGATGTGCAGATTATCCAGCAGGTAAAACAGTTTCTGCGTGAGCATCTGCACGAGAAGCCTCAGCTAGAGGTATTGGCGCAGATAGCTGGGTTGAGTAAATACCATCTGGTGCGTCGATTTACCCAACTAACCGGCATGCCGCCGTTGCAGTATCACATGCAGTTGCGCTTGCATCAGGCCCGCGATTTGCTGCGTCAGCGGGTGCATCCGCAGGAGGCGGCACTGCAGCTAGGTTTCTACGATCAGAGCCACTTTATCAACGCGTTTCGCAAAGTGATGGGCACCACACCGCATCACTATGCGCAACAGATCGCCTCAGCGCAGGATAAATTCCCGATAGCCTGAAACCATCACATAGGCAGCGAAGTAGCAAAAAATCAGCGCCGAAGCGAGATACGAATACTTCAGCAGGCGCTGACCCAGCAATTTCCCTCCCATGCTACCCACCAGACACAGCACGCAGGTCCAGACCACACCCGCAATAAAGAATCCGCTGAGGAACGATGATGTCGCGTTCACGCTGCCGTGCCCCATGCGCGCTATCAATGCGCCTCCAACACTGGCAAACCACAGGATGGCGGTCGGTGATGACATCGCCAGTACCACACCACGACGGAATTCACGCAGTAGCGAACGATAGGGCTGCTGCTCTGCCTGCGGTAGGGTGGCATCTTTGCGCAGTGCGGCGATCAGCATCTTTGCGGCGAACCACAGCAACAAGACGCCCCCGCCAATCCACAACACCCAGCGCACGGCGGTGAACTGCAGCACCACGGCCATACCCGCCAGCGCCAGCAAGGCGTAAATCAGATCGCCTACGCAGGTCCCAATGCCGAGCCAGAAGCCGTGAAAGTAACCTCTTTGCATCGCCAGGGTGATCATGGCGATATTGGCCAGCCCAATATCCAGACACAGCGATAAACTCAGTAAAAAACCATTTGAAAACTGAAGCATAGCGAACAATCCGTTCTGTATTTATTGTGTTGACGGCATTAAAGCACGTGGTGAGGAAAGTGGTATTGGAAAGAATTGCGCAATTCTTTGCACGCTGTTTTCTCATCGTCCCAATTATGATTATATGCATCCATCCGTTACCAATGACCAAACGCCATGAATCTTCGGGAAAATATTGTCAGCCAGTTCAGTGTATTGTCGCCTGAACTGCAACGCGCCGCCGAATTCTCACTGCAAAATGCCAATCAACTGGTGGTGCAATCAATGCGTGCCTTTGCCAGTGAGGCGGGTGTCAAACCCGCGACGCTGCTGCGACTGGCGCAGAGACTAGGCTACAACGGCTGGGGTGAACTCAAAGATGCTTTTATCGATGACATCGGTCTGCGCAATGATACATACGTATCCAAAGCGGAGAAACTGATCGCCAAAGGCACTCAGCCGCAACTATATGAAGAGGTGTTCCAGGCGCATCAAGCCAACCTGGCGTATACGCGCAATGAGAATCATCAGGCGATGGAGCAGGCGGTGACGCTGCTGGATGCGGCAGACAATGTCTATATCTGTGGCTTTCGCGCCAGTTTCCCTATCGCCTGGTCACTGTTTTACGTCTATCGGCTGTTTAATCGTCAGGTGTCACTGATTGATGGCCTGGCGAGCAATATTGAAGTGTTCACCCGTGAACTGACGGCAAAAGATAGCGTGCTGTTGACCAGTTTTGCGCCTTACTCACGTGAGTCTTTGGACGTTTTACACGCAGCTCAAGATGCGGGGGCTAAGATTATTGCCATCACCGATTCCCCGGTTTCACCTCTGGCGCAAGCTGCCGATTGTACGCTGCTGTTCTCCATTGATAGCCCGTCATTTTTCCCTTCAGTGGTCTCTGGCATGGGGCTGGCAGAGTGTTTACTGGCGATGCTGGTCGCTCGTCATGGCCGTGAGGCCGTCAACAAAATCGAAAGTGCCGAACGCTATCTGATCGATTCAGGTGCTTACGTGGTGCCCGGTAAATCCTGATAAATGATTCATTTGCATCTGTCATAAGAAAATAGAATGCATTTGAATCATAAATGCGTTGACGTGATTCAAATGGATCCTGCAAGATGCGCTTAACTACCGTAGCGTATTCAGGAGCAGGACCCAGTTATGAGCCACATCATCCACCGCAGTTTGCGCACCACGCCCGCCGTGGCGAAAGGCGCACAAGGGGCGTACATCTTCGATGCACAGGGAAAACAGTATCTTGATGCCTGCGGTGGCGCTGCCGTTTCTTGCTTAGGGCACGCCCATCCTGATGTGCTGGCGGCGATGCATCGCCAGATCGATCAACTGGCCTATGCCCACACCAGTTTCTTTACCAGTGACACGGTCGAACAACTTGCCGAACAGTTGACCCGCACCGCACCGGGCGATCTTAACTATGCCTACTTCGTGTCTGGCGGTTCGGAAGCGGTTGAAACCGCGCTAAAACTGGCCCGTCAGTATTTTGTTGAGATCGGCCAACCGTCACGCACCAAATTTATCGCGCGTAAGCAGAGCTATCACGGCAACACGCTGGGGGCGCTGGCGGTGGGCGGCAACGAATGGCGTCGTCGTCAGTTCGCGCCGCTTTTGATTGATGTGATTCGCGTGTCGGCCTGCAATGAGTATCGCGATCGCCGTGCGGACGAGAGTCAACAGCAATACACCACACGTCTGTTAAACGAACTGGAGCAGGCAATTCTGGATGCCGGCCCGGAAACGATCATTGGTTTCTGTGCAGAGACGGTGGTCGGTGCCACCACCGGCGCGACGCCACCCACGCCAGGCTATTTGAAAGGAGTGCGTTCGCTTTGTGACAAATATGGCATTTTGTACATTGCGGATGAGGTGATGTGCGGTATGGGACGTACCGGCACCTTGCATGCTTTTGAGCAAGACGACGTGATTCCCGATTTGGTCACCATCGCTAAAGGATTGGGTGGCGGATATCAACCCATTGGCGCCGTGCTGGCGAGCGAAAAGATTGTGTCAGCGCTGCAAGCGGGCAGCGGACTGTTCCAGCATGGGCACACTTATATTTGTCACGCCACCGCCGCGTCGGCTGCACTGGCCGTACAACAGGTGATTGAGCGCGATAACCTGTTAGATGCGGTGAAACAACAGGGCGCATATCTGCAAAACGCACTGCGTGAGGTTTTGGGTGATTTACCACACGTGGGTGACACACGCGGTCGTGGCTTGTTCGCCGGGGTTGAATTGGTGCGCGATAAAGAGAGCAAAACGCCCTTTGACCCCGCACTGAAACTTCATGCGGCAATCAAGGCCAACTGCATGGCACGCGGATTGCTGGTTTATCCGATGGGCGGAACGATTGACGGACAATATGGTGACCATATTCTGATCGCCCCCCCGTTTATTATCACCCCGAGCCAGCTCGATTTTGTGGTCGATACCCTGAGGGTGGTGATTCGTGAAGAGACCGGCAAATTATGACTAACCGCTTACCGCCTTTGGCGGAACACCAGTGGGACGATCAGCAACGTCCGCTGGCGCAAGAGATCATCAATGGGCCGCGCGGTGCGCTGTTGCCCCCGTTTGAACCGCTGTTGCGTAGCCCTGAGTTGATGGCACACGCGCAGCGCATGGGGGAATATTTGCGCTACCGCAGTGCGCTTGGCCAGCGTTTATCAGAACTGGCGATCTTGATGACGGCGCGCCACTGGTCGCAGCCGGTGGAGTGGGCGATTCATGCACCGATTGCCCGTGAAAAAGGGATTTCAGCCGCAGCGGTACAGGCGATTAACGCAAAACAGCTGCCGGAAGATTTACAGCCGGATGAGTGGGTGATTTACCACTTTTGCCAGCAACTGCATCAGCAGCAGAAGGTCAGTGACGCCACCTGGCAGCAAGCCATCGATTTATGGGGCGAAAAAGGGGTGGTGGATTTGATCGGCATTAACGGTTATTACAGTTTTCTCTCGATGATAATGAATGGCGCGCAGACGCCAACGCCTGACTCATCTGACGTCATTTTATAGAAACCAACAATATGAAAAAACTCGCAATTCGTGGTTCCGCCTTCGCTGTGGGTCAGCAACTGGGTGAATTTGGCCGCACGGCCTGGCATCAAAAACTGACGCAAACGGCGCTGTGGCAAACCGTTACCGCCATGAAAGATGCGCCGCAGACCGTCAATATGCGCCAGCAGGTTGAGGCACAGTATCCACTCATCTGGCAAGAGTTGGTCGGGCTGGCTGAAGGTTTACAGGCGCCGATTGATGAGGTGTTTGCCTGGAACTGTCGTGGCGATCTGGTACGTTCCACCTCGGATGGCTGTACCACGGTGGCGGGGAAAGGCGCTAATGGCGAGTTGATTATCGCGCACAATGAAGACGGTTTCCCGCAACTGCGTGATGACTGTGCCATTGTCAGCATTACACCTGATGAGGGGCTCGCCTTCACCAGTTTTGCCTATCCGGGATCGATCTGCGGTCACACCGTTGCGGTAAACGAGAAGGGAGTGGTGAACACGGTCAATAATATTCGTGCGCTGCACCGTCCTGACGGCATGCCGCGCCAGATTCTGGCGCGCGCAGCGCTCAATGCGACCACCCTGGACGAGGCGATTGCCATCCTTACCACCGAACCGCGTGCCGGGGCATTCCATCATACGCTGGGACAAAGGGGCGATAGCCGCCTGTTCAGTGTGGAAGCAACGGGGTCAGGATGTTCCGTGATGCCGTTGACCGGGGTATTTGCCCATGCCAACCATCTCATTCATCCGCAACTGGCTGCGGTAGAGCAGGTGATTACCGCAAGCTCAGGTTCACGCCAGCAACGTTTAATTAAGTGGCTAGAGACGCAAATGCAGCTTGATGGTGTTGCAGCGAAAGCGATTCTTTCTGACCAGCATGATGCCGTGCTGCCGATTTATCGGCTCTCGCCGCAGGACCCCGATGACGAGAATACGCTGGCGACCGCGCTATTTACGCTGCAGGCTGAACAGGTTGACTGGCAGATATTTACCCTGGTTCGCGATGAGCCAGAATTAAATGGCACGATTTCCTAAATATTAATCTGCGTTATTGTGAACCCGGTCACCCTGGCCGGGCGTTATTCAAATTAATCCCACTATATACCCTTCATACTTCAAGTTGCAGGTGCGTTGGCTACGTGCATTCACCTCAGTCACTTACTTCAGTAAGCTCCTGAGGATTCATGCACTTGCCGCCTTCCTGAACCAAGAGTAGGCCCCATGAGGGGACTCGAATTATTTTGGGTATAGTCGTTAAACATTCCGATTATGGTGGGGTATTCACATGAATAGAAATAAAAAAGCCGTACGCAGCGGTTTAGCCACAAACATAACCATGGCATTATCCTTAGCTGTTTTTTCACTGGCGGGGAGCGCTATGGCAAATGCCGCGGAACATCATCAAACAGCATTAGTGGGGACCTGGACGTCGATTCCTGATGCGCCTTTAGAGCAAAAACCGGATCATCCCAGCGAAGGTTTATATCGTCTGAAAGTGAACAGTGACGGCACCTTGACGCCTGTGGAGGTGATCAAAATGAAAAGTCCGTCATGGATTGTGAAATCGCATGATGGACGTTTCGCTTACACCACCAATGAAGAAAATGCCGGGGCCGTTACCGCACTGAGTGTGGCCAAAGACGGAAAGGTGCAGGTGCTGAATGTGGTGGATAGCCACGGCCAGCAGCCAACCCATGCGACCATTAGCCCAGACGGTAAATTCCTGTTTGTGGCGAACTATTCGGTGGCGAAGGGCGGTGCGGGGGTGTCAGTGTTCCCAATTCATCACGATGGCAAGCTGGGCGAGCAAGTACAGCATTTCCCGTTTGATCACGGAACCGGTGCGGTAAAAGGGCGTCAGGATGGCGGTCATGCGCACTCCACCACCTTTACCCATGATGGCAAGGTGCTCTACGCAGCCGATCTCGGTGGAGATAAGTTGCACGCTTACCGTTATCACGCCGATAAGGCCCAGCCGCTGGAAGCGGACAGCGCCCGCGATGTGAATTTCACTGCCGGGTCCGGGCCGCGTCATATGGTGTTTGCCCCGAATGGTAAGCATGCGTACGTCACCACCGAGATGGCCGGTGAACTGGTGGTGTTTACGGTTAAGGACGATCGTCTGGAACCGGCTGCTCATATTAAGCTGAACAGCGAAAACAGCAGTGCGGAATATCGCAGCGGTGGCGGGATTATTCTCAGCCCGAACGGTAAATATATTATCGCGGCGAATCGTGGTTCTGATAATAAGTTGCTGGTGTTTAAAATTGAGGCGGATGGTATGCCAGGCAAACCGGTGAGTTATCAGGTCAACGGCATTGAACCCCGCGCCTTTGCTTTTGATGGCAGCGGAAAATATCTCTATGTGACCAATGTGTTTACTAACAATATTTCCCTGTTCCATTTCAATGAGAATAGCGGTGAGTTAAAAGCGGCTGGCGATGCGGCGAAAATCTCCACGCCAACGGATATTAAGTTTTTTAATTGATGGGAGGTGCGCAGAAATGCGCACCGAAATAACGGAAGTTAACGCCGTCTATGCCAGCCAGTAATTATTTATCCTGAGCAACCTTGCTCAGGGTATTTTCCAGCGAGGCTCCGAACATCTGCCCATGCGTCAGTCCCGGATAAAGCTGATAGCGTGCCGCAATGCCGTTTGAGGCCATGCGATTGATGGTCGAACGCACCGCGCGCAGCACGTCGGGTTCGGCGGTATTGCTGTCACGACGGCGGTCGCCGTTCCCTTCCATCAGCGTCAGATCTTTTGCTTGAGCCTGGTCCGGCTCCAGCCCCTGCATTTGACTCAGCAATGAAAAATAGCCCTGACCGATGGAAGGGCTGGTGGCATAGAAACGCGTGAAGAAGTGCGACGAGAGATAACTGTCCAGCACAAACAATCCCCCGTACGAGTGGCCCCACAACGCGCGCTGCTGGGTGTTAATCGCTAAACCGTGCTCCGCTGCGGGGGCGATCTGCTGCTCCAGCAGAGTGCGGAACGCCACGCTGCCGCCGCCGGTACGACCTCGGCTAAAGGTATACCCAGCCTCGCCGTGCTCTTTATCGGGCGGCGTGTAATCAAAGGTACGAGACTTCACATCAAACGGCAGTGTGGTTTGATAGCCCACCACCACTAACACCGGCGGATGGTCTGCTGACAGTTTCTCCAGCAGCGGCTCCTGCAGTTTATCCATTACCGCATTGCCATCTAGCATATAGATCACCGGATAGCCCGCTGGCGGCGGGGCTTTGTCAGGCACGCCGATCCACACTTTGTAGTGTCGCATGCCATCGGCAGAATCGAACATGCGGGTAGAAAAATGGTAAAAGGCCGAGCCTTTATCGGCAATGTTGGGTCCGAGTGGCGTCATATCCGGGCGAGCGAACGAGCTGCTGCTAATAAACAAGAGCAGCAATGTTAATGGCCGAAAAACTG
Source organism: Pantoea sp. EA-12 (assembly GCF_030053355.1). Classification (NCBI taxonomy): domain Bacteria; kingdom Pseudomonadati; phylum Pseudomonadota; class Gammaproteobacteria; order Enterobacterales; family Erwiniaceae; genus Pantoea; species Pantoea sp. EA-12. The sequence continues at coordinate 553,437 of NZ_JASGBY010000001.1, forward strand.
ATAAAAATCGCAGGTACATTGAGATCCTAAATGCGGGTTAAAGGGTGCGCATGCTTACGCACCTTGCAAAGGTATCGGTCACCTAATGGCGATGACCGTCGATGTTTCAATCAGAAATGCATGCCCAGTTCCATATAGTACGTCCGTCCTGACTCGTTATAGGTATTGGCGCCTGCACCCCACAAATAAGCCCCGGTGGTAGCATTGCCGGTGCTTTGCGCATTGCCTTCACGGAAGTGACGTTTATCGAACAGATTATCGATACCTGCCGTGACATCGAGATACTTGGTCACGCTATATGTGGCGCTCATGCCGACCAGCGCATAAGGGGAAACCTGACGCGTTTCACTGCCTGAAGTGGCTTCGCCTTTGTAGTTAAGCTTCTTAGGTTTCTGGCGACCATACCAGGTCAGCGTGCCCTGCACGGACAGATCGTTGGTTGCCTGCCAGTCCAGCGTGGAGTTAATGGTATATTTCGGGATGATCGACAGATAGTCGCCCGTGGTCTTATTCTCGTTATCGATGATGTAGGTGAAGTTGTTCTTCATGGATAACGCATCGCTGATTGGGAAATTCAGCGTACCTTCCAGACCCTGTACCACGGCTTTTGGCACATTCTCCCACTTATAAACATCGGAGGTGCCGTTGTTGTATTCGGGGTTATAGCCGCCTTCAATTTTGTCGTGGTAGTCATTGCGATACCAGGTCAATCCGGCCTGAATATCATCATGGTGATACTCAATACCAATCTCTTTATTGACGCTGGTCTCTGCTTTTAAATCACTGTTACCTTGCAAATAACAGTAGCTGGCGCTGGCATAGCAGCCCTGGCCTTTACTGAACAGCAGGTAGTTGGGATTGGTTTGATACAGATTAGGGGCTTTCCAGGCGCGTGCGATGCCGAGTTTCAGCGTGAAGTCATCACCGAGTTCTTGCGACAGATTCAGTGCTGGACTCCAGTTGCTGCCACTGATGCTCTGATGATTAAAACGAATGCCTGGTGTCAGGCGTGTGGAGTCGGTGAGTTCGATATTGTCTTCGGTGTAGATGCCATAAATATCGGCGGAGCTGTAAAGATTGCGGCCATCACTGGATATACCGTTCACTGCACCACCGGTGGTGGTGGTTTCTGTATTGGAGGCTGGATCGCGCATTGCCTGATGATTCAACTCCGCACCAAACGTCAGCGTCTGACTCACCCAGGCATCAAGCGGAATGTTGACCTCTGAGTGTAGGTTAGTGTCATACAGCGTAATAGTGGAGAAGCCTTCATCGGAGGCATTGAAGATCCCGGCAATCCCCCCCGACAAACCTTCATTGAGTCGGGTATTGCGCGTTTTTTCAAACTGCACATAGTTGTTGGTGGTCACGCCGTTATCCCAGGCACCGGTATATTTCAGGCTCAGGGTTTGGCGATAAAGCACATTGGTCTCTTTGCCGTAATACTTTTGTACTAACGCATTGGTATTGGTGTTTTGGGTATCACCCGCATACAGGTTGCCCTGACGACTAAAACCGGCATCTAATTCCAGCGCCTGACGTGGCATAAATTCCCAGCGCAGGGCAGAGTGGATATCTTTATTAATAAACCCCTCTCGCCCCGCAGGATAACTACCAGCATAAGCCCCAATGCGCGGTGTGGTATGGCTTTCGTTAATGTCCTGCGCATCGGCCTGGGTTTTATTCCAGTTGCCGTATAACCGCAATGTCAGATTATCGGCCAGTGCGCCGCTGAGGCTGGCGTTATAACGCTTGGTAGCCCCTTCATCTTTATGTTCTGGCGCATTGAAGTAGGTATTGAAATTACCATGCCATTCATCGGTGGCGGGCTTAGTGATGATATTGACCACGCCACCCATCGCGCCATTGCCATAGAGCGCTGCCGCTGGGCCGCGAATCACTTCGATACGATCAATCATCTCGGGCGGCACCCAGTTGGTATCCCCACGGGTGTCACGTTCATCGCTCCAGCCATAGCGTACTGAATTACGGCTGCTGACCGGCATGCCATCAATTAAAATCAGGGTGTTTTCCGGTCCCATGCCGCGAATATCAATCTGACGATTGTTACCTCTCTGACCACTGTTCGAATTGCCGGTCAAATTCACCCCCGGTTGGGTGCGAATAATTTCCGCGACATCACGCTGGATGGGGTGCTTTTTAATCGCCGAGCTGTCAATGGTGGAGACGCCGGGTGCCTGTAAAGTTTGCTCTCGGGCGGTCACCACCATGGTGTTATCGCTTGTGCTTTTCTTATCCGAAATAGTCAGTGCTTTCTGCTGACCTGACGCATTGGGTGTGGCGTCATTAATCGGGTTCTCTTCGGCCTGAACCGCAGGAATGAAGAGTGCTGCTGTGACTAATGTGCTCAGCAGAGAACGGGCGTAGTGAGGCTTTGCCATGGTATTCAACCACTTCCTTGTAGAGGAGAAAAAGTGGAAACACCTTAGTGAGAATGATTCTTAGTTTCAACTTGGTGCTTGCACTTTGGCAGCATATTTTGGAAAAGGAGTGATGCTCAGAATATTCTTGGTCGCGAAGGTGATTATTCATTAACACCTTCGGTGGAGAGGAGAGTTTAGTGAATGGGGCACAAGAATATGTACCCCAGCATGACAATCAATCTTTAAGCGACGCCTCGCCGCCGGGCACGCTGGGAAAACAGCAGCCACACGCCAATCGAACTGGCGATCAGCACCCAACCCATCTGACTGATGACCGCTTCCATCACGCCATCCAGTGCGGGTGAAAGCAGGGTATTCAATAGCAACACCGTCGAGACCTCATAACACCCAATGGCGAAGGCCACGATGATCGACAGTGAGGAGATGGCGATGGTGTAGTTAACGCTGCGCAGCGGATCAAACTGCGACCAGCGATACAGCTTCAACATCATCACGCCGTCGGTGGTGTCGATCAGCATCATGCCTGCGGTAAACAGCAGTGGCATCAGCATGATGTGGAGCATGGCCTCACCGCCTGCGGCGTGGTTGGCGGACATGCCGAAAATCGCCACTTCGGTCGCCGTATCAAAGCCGATGCCGAACAGAAAACCGATCAGGAACAGATGATGACTCTTGCTGACCATGCGAAACAGCGGCGCGCACAGTCGGGTCAATACCCCATGATGATGACCTTCCTCGGGCTGCAATGCGGTATGGCCCTGCAGTAGCCGCTGGCGTTTTTTAAAGCATTGCCACAGGGTCCGGCTGTTAGCCCAGGCGAGCAGCAGTAAAAATGCGCCTGAGATCAGCGTGCTGACCATGCCGCCTATCTCTTTCACACCGGGAAACATCTGCTGTAACGGTTGGGTGGTTAAGGCAAAGATCAGACAGGCAACCAACACCACTGAGGCATGGCCGAGTGAAAACCACATGCCTGCGGTAAAAGGGCTTTTGCCTTCATTACTCAACTTGCGCGTGGCATTGTCGATGGCGGCGATGTGGTCGGCGTCAACGGCATGCCGCAAACCAAACAGGTAGGCAAGCAGCGCCACGCTTAAAGCAGCGGGTGAGTGTTGAAAGGTGACCAGGGCTGTCCCGATCACCAGCAGATTAAACAGCAGCGCACCGCCAATCACCGCACCGCCTTTTTGCTTGTTACTCAGCACCTTCATACAAGCTCCTTCATCAGCTCAGGGCAGCAAACACGCGCAGGGGTTCAATCACCGGCTGCGCGTCGTGATGATGATCATGGTGGTGGTGATCATGATGGTGTGGATGGTCGGGCGGGCATGCCGCGGCGGCTAACTCCACCGGGCTGCCGTGCGGGGTATTGAGGAAAGCCTGACGCCACTGCTCTTCACGCACCAACAGTTCCGACATTGGGATCAACTGGTGTTGTGACAGCATTTTTTCCAGACAGCTCAACCATTGGCGATAGTAGGCGGTGTGCGCGCTTTCATCGCTGCGCTGTGGGGCCGTGCGGATCTCGCTGGCAAATTGTTCTACCCATTGCGGCCAACTAAAATAACCGCGCTGTGACAGGGCAACAGCAATCACAAAAGCATCCGCTTCCCAAGGCTGGGCAAAGGACGGATCGGCTTCGCTGACTTGAGCAATGATGGCGTTTAATTCATCCATGTGGCGCATCCTCGATTTTGCCCTGAATATAATCGGCCCAGACGCTGAGATGGACGCTGAAATTCTCATGCGTCTCCCCCCACAACTCGCTGGCGCTGAATTTCACCAGATAAACGTATTGTGGCTTTTCCTGCTGTTCAGCAACCAGTGCGTCAGGGAATACGCAAGCGCCGTAATTCTCAACGATCACTCCTTTCTTACCACGCGCATAGCGGGGCAGGCGGGTGTGACTCAGCGGATTCAAGTTGTGCGTCATGATGGTATCGCCAGGCTGGTATTCAGGCGCGACCTCGACCGGGCGATGATAGTTAGGAGGGGTGGTAATTAAATCAAGATAACCCTGTGGAGTATATGTATTCATCTTGTGTCCTCAGGCGGAGAGTTCGGCGAGACGCTGTTGTAATTCCTGCTCGGTGAAGACACCGGTCTTACACATTAATTGTTCAATCGCGAACAGCCAGTGTTCGTAATAACTGGATTGCAGATATTCCGTCACCGTCATCTTCTCTATCTCGTAACGAAAATCATCAAGCACGATTTTTCCGCTCATAAAAAACACCAGCGTGGTGGCGAAAATATCTTTTTCCCAATCGCTGTGAAAATTAGGTTCGTCTGCTTCAATGTCTATTGGGCCTAAATTCTGCATGCCGCCGCAATCATGGATATTATTCATGGCTATGCTCCGTTTAAAGAAGACGTGTACCAATCATTGAATCGCGTGTGACCCGCGCGGCCAGTTCGGTTTCATTTAACCCTTCGCAGCCGACGGGCGGCTCCGGCAGCACGAAATAACGAATTTCGGCGTTGCTGTCCCACACGCGAATCTCTTTGTTGGCGGGAATATCGGTGCCGAATTCGGCCAAGACGCCGCGCGGATCGATCACCACGCGTGAGCGATAGGGGGTTGATTTAAACCAGATTGGCGGCAGGCCGAGTACCGGCCAGGGATAACAAGAGCAGAGCGTACACACCACCACGTTATGCACGCTGGCAGTGTTCTCCAGCACATGCAGGGTGGCGCCTTCGAAACCGGAAAAACCCAATTCATTAACGGCATCGCGGCCATTAGCCAGCAGGCGGGCTTTAAATTCGGGGTCGCGCCAGGCTTTGGCGACCACCTGCGCACCGTTGCGTGGGCCGACTTTGGTCTCAAAATAGTCCACGATAGTGTCTGTCACCTCCTGGCTCAGAAACCCTTTTTCTGCCAGCAGCGACTGGATAGCCCGAATTTTCAACGCGGCATCAGCGGGTAATACCGAATGGTCTGACATAGCGACTCCTCAATATTTAGGTGAGTGGAAAAACAGCCATCGCTAATGACGTTAACTAATTTTATAATTTACTCTTTGTTGATATTGCCATCTGCTGTGTTATATCGGACAGGTGTGGCAGCTCACTCTTTCTGCACTTAAATAGTGCTGATTGCTATTTTAAAGTGCATTTATCCAGATGGGGTTAATATTGGTCGTGAAATTAAAGCGTGCAAAAAGGTATAGGGATAGGCCTTCGGACTGCTTTTAGCTTAAATATCACTACAAACCTTAAATCTGGCCCGCTTATTGCTAATCTAAATTACAAGCCCCAGTGTCGTGGCTCTTTTCTCGCACTCCTGCAGACAACGCTGTCTGCCGTTCTCTTCTGTTTTTTATTCCCATACCTGCTATTTAATTTAACTTCATTGCGAGGGTGCTATGGCTATTAGTCGTCGTTCTTTTCTTCAGGGATCAGCTGTTTCAGCGTTGGGTTTAGCGGCGGGCGTGGCGCCAAAATTGACGTTTGCCGCCGACAGTAAAGACGCCATCAAAGTGGCGAGTATTCTCGATCTTTCGGGGGGGCTGGATATTTACGGTAAACCGATGTCGGACGCCATCAATCTGGCAGCCGAAGAGATCAATGCTGCCGGAGGGTTGTTGGGCCGACCGCTGCAAATCATCAACTATGATGCGCAGTCCAACATGCAACTCTATGCACAATACGCGCAACAGGCCGCGTTGAAAGACAAAGTGGCGGTGGTACATGGCGGGATTACTTCTGCATCACGCGAAGTGATTCGTCCGGTGTTAGATCGTTTCCGCTCACTCTACTTCTATCCTGCGCAATACGAAGGCGGCGTGTGCGACCGCAACTACTTCTCATCCGGCTCCACACCGGCACAAACGGTGGAGAAGCTGGTGCCTTATGCGATGAAAAAGTGGGGCAAAAAAGTCTATGTGCTGGCCGCCGATTACAACTACGGGCAGATCGTTTCGTCATGGGTGAAAAAGTCGGTGCATGACAACGGCGGTGAAGTGATGACGGTGGAGTTTTTCCCGCTCGACGTCACCGATTTTGGCGCGGCGATTTCCAAAATCCAGAGCGCTAAACCCGACATGGTGTGGTCAGCCTTGGTGGGCGGCGCACATATCTCGTTCTATCGCCAATGGCACGCGGCGGGGATGAGCGGCAAGATCCCGATTGCGTCCACGGTGTTTGGTGGCGGCAACGAACATATCATCCTGTCACCTGAAGAGAGCAACGGCATCCTGGTGGCGGCGAACTACATGCAGGAGATCCCTTCGGCAGAAAACAAAGCCTTCGTGGACAAATTCCATGCGCGCTACGGCGACATCTACATCAGCGATCTGGCGATGGGGGCTTATCAGGGCATGCTGATCTGGGCCGAAGGGGTGCGCAAAGCCGGGGATATCGATCGCATGAAGGTGATTGAAGCGCTGGAGTCGGGCGTTTCGTTGACCTCACCGAGCGGTAAATTAACCGTCGACCCCGCCACGCACCACTGTTCGCTGGATGTGCATATCGCCGAGGTGGAGAACCACCAGATGAAGATCCTCGAGACCTTCACCGATCAAGCCCCGGTTGATACCGCCATGGTGTGCGATTTGAAGAAAAATCCGCGTGATACCAAACAGTATCAGATCGAGCTGTAACAGGAGTCATTTATGGATCTGTCGATTATCTACGGCATTGAAGTGCTCAATGCCATCGCGGTGCTGGTGATCATGAGCCTGGGCCTGGCGGTGGTGTTTGGCATGATGAAAATCGTCAACATGGCGCACGGTGAATTTATGATGCTGGGTGGCTACAGTGCCATCCTGGCGACGAACCACTTTGGCGTGCCGATCTGGATTTCGATGCTGGTGATTGCACCGATCAGCGTTGGCGTTTTCGGCATGGTGATTGAGCGCGTCATCATTCGCCATCTGTATGGCCGGATGATCGACACCATGCTGGCGACGTGGGGCTTAAGCCTGGCGCTGATTGGCGCGGCCACCATGCTGTTTGGCAACACCACGCTGGGCATCAGTTCGCCGCTGCCAAGCGTGAGCGTCGGCAGCTACAGTACCAGCGGCTACTCGCTGTTTATGATTGTGTTTGCGCTCTGTCTGGTGACTGCCCTGTGGCTGCTACTGCGTTTTACCACGCTGGGGCTGTGCGCCCGCGCCACCATGCAGAATGCGCGCATGGCCGCAGCGTTGGGCAGTAATCCCGGCAAAATCTACAGCTTAACCTTTGGGTTGGGTGCCGCACTTTCGGGGCTGGGTGGCGCACTACTGGCCCCCATCACCGGGGTGATCCCGACAATCGGCGTGAGCTTCATCGCCAAAGCCTTTATCACCGTGATTGGTGGCGGCAGCGCGATCATCGCTGGCACACTCTCCTCCTCTGCACTGTTTGGCACCATCTCGCAACTGGTGACCTATCTCTCCACACCGGTGTTTGGCGCGGTGGCGCTGCTATTGAGCGCCATTGTACTGCTTCGTCTGTTACCGCAGGGCATCACCGGTCGCTTCTTCAGGAGATCGCTGTAATGAAACTGTTACCGGAAAAAATGCGCATCTTATTGGGTGCGTTGGCGTTTGTATTCGTGGCGCTGTGGCTCTCTGGCGCCATTGAGCTGTACACCTTGCTGTCGATTACCGTGTTTTTGGTGATGGGGCTGCTGTCACTGAGCCTGGCGTTTATCTGGGGTTATGGCGGGATCCTCTGTTTTGGGCAGGCGGCCTTTTTTGGCCTGGGTGCCTATACCTACGCGGTGTGCGCTATTAACTGGGGGGATTCCACCTGGGCGGTGGTAATGGCGATTTTGCTGCCAACTCTGTTCTCGCTGCTGCTGGGCTACGTGATTTTTTATGGTGGCGTCAGCGACGTCTATCTTGGGGCGATCACCTTAGCTGTGAGCCTGGTGTTATTCAACTGGGTGAACTCGACCTCCGGCAGTGAATACCATATCGGTGACGCGCTGCTGGGCGGCTTTAACGGAATACCCTCGGTGCCAACGCTTAACATGCCGTTCCAGCCCGATGCGATCCTCTCGCCGGAAGCGATCTTTATGGTCACCGCCGGGGCATTGGCGCTGTGCTATGCGCTACTGAAGTTCGTGCTGCTGAGTCGTTTTGGCAAAACGGTGGTGGCGATTCGTGAAAACGAACAGCGTGCGGGTCTGCTCGGCTATAACGTGCCCGCCCACAAGCTGGGTACCTTTGCCATCGGGGCGGCGATTGCCGGTCTGGCGGGATGTCTTTATGTCAACTGGGGCGCGTTTGTCAGCCCCGGCGTGTTCAGCATCAGCCAGTCGGCGCAGATCATCATTTGGGTGATTGTCGGCGGTCGCGGCACGTTGGTCGGTCCGGTGATCAGCTGTGTGCTGTTGCAGTGGATGGTCACACGCCTGGGCGCGCAGCAAACCGTTGACGTTAACCTGGTACTCGGCGTGATTCTGGCGGCGTTTGTTCTGCTAATCCCCGGCGGCATTTTGCCAACGCTGCAACGACTGTGGCGGCGTAAGCGCCCCATGGCGACGACGCGTGCGGCGCAGGTGAGTGAGGTGAAACAATGACGGCTAACATCTTGTTGGAAACGCGCAAAATGGGCGTCAGCTTTGGTGGCGTGCATGCGGTGAAAGAGGTGGATTTCACGCTGCATGAAGGTGAACTACGCTGCCTGATTGGCCCCAACGGCGCGGGCAAAAGTACCTTCTTTAAAATGCTCAGTGGTCAGGTGACGCCCACGCGGGGTGAGTGTCGTTACCGCGATCAGGTGATTTCGGGCAAGCGCCCCTGGGATATTGCCCGGCTGGGGATTGGCATCAAGACCCAAGTACCGAGCGTCTTTGAAGGGTTAAGCGTGCGGGAAAATCTCTGGCAGGCGGCGGCGAACAAACTAACGAAGGTTGAACTGCCGAAGGCGATTGATCGGGTGCTGGTGGATATCGGTTTGGTGGATCTTCAGGATGCCGTGCTTTCGGAGTTGGCACACGGTCAGCGTCAGTGGGTGGAGCTGGGGATGATCCTGATTTCCCGCCCGCAACTGGTGTTGCTGGATGAACCCGCAGCGGGTATGACGCATCAGGAAGTGCGTAAAACTGCGCAACTGATTAAAGCCATCAACCAGCAGAGTACAGTGGTGGTGGTGGAGCACGACATGGAGTTCATCAGCATGATTGCACAGCAGGTCACAGTGTTTAATCAGGGCGCGGTGCTGGCGGAGGGGAGTTTCCGCGAGGTGACGCAGAATCCATTGGTCAAAGAGGCGTATCTCGGCAATCTGGAGATTAAACATGCTTGAAATAAAAGAGATGGTCTCGGGGTACAACAAAATTCCAGTTTTGCACCTGTCCGAGTTGTTTGTCGGCGCAAAATCCTTCACCGGCGTGCTGGGCCGCAATGGCATGGGGAAAACGACTTTATTGCGCACGATAATGGGGGAGTTGCCAGCATGGCAGGGTTCGATTGCGCTGAACGGCATCGATATTACTCGCTATCAGGCGCACCAGCGGGCGGCGGCCGGTATTGGCTTTGTGCCGCAAGGGCGGCAGATTTTCCCGCTGCTGACGGTGGAAGAGAATCTGCGTATGGGCTGTGTGAAGCATTTTTCCCGAGCGGGGCAGATTATCGAGCAGATGCTGGAAATTTTCCCTCGGCTTAAACGTTTGCTGGCGCAGCCGGGAGGATCGCTATCCGGCGGCGAGCAGCAACTGCTGGCCCTGGCACGCTGCTTATGTGGGCAACCTCAACTGGTGCTGTTAGATGAGCCAACGGAAGGGATACAGCCCAACATTTGTGAGGAGATCATTGAAACCTTGCAGCGTCTGCGCCATGAAATGGATATTTCGATTATTTTGGTGGAGCAGGATATTGAGTTTCTCTACGCGCTGTCGGATCGGATCCATGTGATTGAGAAGGGGCAGATCGTGCAGCAGATTGATCCGCGCACGCAGCCCAGCGCCAGCGTCGCGGAACAGTTTTTGGGTTTTCATGCTTAGATTGTCTTTAGGCGGAAGAGGGGCAAAGTGTGGGCATCCGCTCGCACTCTGTCCCTACCGACACAGCACCCGACTGTAACAACACAGCAGATCAAACGGGACTGCTCTACTGTGATGCTTCCCTTATCAGGTGGCACACAGGTGAAACATGAACGAGCAATCATTGCTGGCAACACTTTCTGGCGTTCGGCTGCATATTTTCCATCCTGATTCTCAGAGCGTGCGGGCGTTTTGCGCCTCGCTGACGCAGCTGGGATGCCAGGCGCAGCACAGTTGGCCACCTGAAGCGGACGTCCCTGCGGGTACGCAAATGCTGCTGGTGGCGATTGAATCGCAACACCAGGCACCACTTGTACGCTTATTCAAATCCCTGAAACAGCACCATATCCCCGCGATTGCGCTGGCAAATTGCCAGGATGCACGCCTGTTTCCGCTGCTATTGCAGCTTCAACCCAACGCCATCGCTGAACGCGCCCTCAACCCTTTTGCGTTGATTGTGCAGATGACTGGAACCTGGCAGGCCGCACAGCAGAGCGCGCAATTGCGCATTGAACTGTCAGCACGTCAGCAGCGTCAGCTGAGGCATGACCGACTGGCGCAGGCGAAAGGCGTGCTGATGCAAGCCTTTGGTCTGGATGAATCAGGCGCGTATCGCTTTATGCGCACAGAGGCGATGAACACGCGCAGCAGTCTGGAATTTACTGCTGAACGTGTGATCAATCAGTTGCAGAAATAGTCGACCTCAGCTCTCAGTCTGGCGCAGCAAGCTGCTGGGGGTGCAACCAAAGGCTTTGCGGAATGCCAGACTGAAGTGCGACATATCGCTAAAACCATGATCCAGCGCCACTTGAGTGATGTTGCGGGCTTTCCCCTCTGCCAGCGCTTTACGACACGCCAGAAGACGCTCCTGCCAGACAAAATTCATCGGGGTCGTCCCGTGCGCTGCAAAAACCCGACTGATGGTGCGCGGTGAGACATGGTGGGCGTTGGCGATCTGCACCATCGATAAATCGGCCTCCTGCAAGTTTTGCCGCAAATAGCTCACTACCCGTGAATAGAGATCCGGTTTCAAGGCGTCATCACCTTTCTGCAGATTCACACTCACCGAAATCATATTGATCAGCGTGTTGGCGAACTGCTCTGCAAGGAAAGGGTTCTCACATTCGGCGTTAAAGATAAACGCCTCCTGCAGCAGTTGCTTCAGCGAGGTCATGCCGGGGCGGCTGAGGTCCAGCGTTTTGCCTGCCAGTTTGGCAATCGCGGGTGCCTCTTTCTCAATCATCTGACGCGGTAAATGCACAATATTGATGGCCACGTTTTCCATGGCGAAATCAAACGGCGTGGCGGCATCGTAAATCACCACATCACCGGCGCTAACACGGGACTGATTATCGTTCTGCCGCAAGGTGCCGTGACCGGAACGTACATATCCCAGGTAAAAGTCATGGTTAGGATGGCGACGGATACACTCTGGCGTGCGTTGCCACACCAGGGCGGTTTGCGAAACATGATGCGCAATATCAACGTGTCCCAGCATCGAATAGCCAAAACTGCCGGAAAACGCGCCGGACTGTACCTGCCGGGCTTCAGCTTTAATTAAGCGTGAACACACCGCATCGCGCCAGGCATCAAAACGATGACGATTGTCTAAATGATCCGTGGTGAAATTTTCTTTCATAGCTACGTCCCCTAAACATGGCGAAAAAGGGCGAAATCACCACAAATTAAGCAATTATCAGGCCATAAATGGGTGGTGAACCCGCACCGGGCTATAGATGCGGGCTGGCGAGAGGGGTTAAAGGGTGGGATGTTTTTTATGCCAGTCAGTGACCTGCTGGAAAGCCCAGGCGCCTTGAATCATGGCGGTTTCATCAAAATGCGCGGCGACTAACTGGAAACCAATGGGCGCACCGGCGGCAGTCATACCACAGGGCAAGGTAATGGTGGGGTGTCCGCTGGCATCAAATGCACTGGTATAGCGCAGCACGCCGTTAAACAGTGCCTGATCGGTACCAAAACGGGTCATGGTGTCCCAGGTTAATCCGGCATAGGCGGTGGCGGGGGCGAGAATCAAATCAACCTGACTGAACAGCGCCGAGATATCGCCACGCAGCGCCGCACGACTTAACAGCAAACGCTGATATTCCAGTGCGGTCACCTGATGTCCCAAATCCAGCAAGCCAGAAAGCCCTGGACCGTACTGATCTTTTTGCGCGGGATAGGTGTCTTCGTGGGCTAAGGCGGTTTCCACCGCGCAGAGCGCGCTCCACTCTGCCGCCGCTTTCTCGGTATCCGGGATGGTGATCTCCACCAGGGTTGCGCCCAGAGAGGTCAGGGTCACCATGGCGGACTCCAGTGCGGCGCGTGTGTCAGCATCGACCTTTTCCAGTGCCCAGGCTTTATCAATCCCGATGCGCATCTTACTGATACCGCGCGTCATCAAAGCCAGATAATCCGGCACTGGCTCACTGCTGGAGGTGGGATCTTTGTCATCACGTCCTGCAATCGCTTGCAGCATGGCTGCGGCATCGGCAGCGGAACGTGCCATTGGCCCAATATGATCGAGCGAAGCGGCCAGTTCACACGCACCATGGCGCGTCACACGGCTCCAGGTAGGTTTGATACCGGTGAGACCATTGGCGTTGGAAGGGAAGCGGATCGAACCGCCGGTATCGGTACCGATGGAGCCATAGCACAGGCCCGCAGCCGTCGCGACGCCGGAACCGCTGGAGGAGACCCCGGTCCAGAGCGCGTTGCCCCACGGGTTATTTGGGCGAGTAATTTCCGGATGATGATCGGCAAAGGCGCTTTCGGTTTGCGTGAGTTTACCCAGAATGACCGCACCTGCCGCGCGGAAGCGGTCGACCACCGTGGAGTCTTCCGTCGGGTAGCGATCTTTATGAATGATCATCCCGTGGCTGGTGGGGGCATCTTTGGTCCAGATCAGATCTTTCAACGCAATCGGGACGCCATGCAACGGGCCACGCAGCTTACCTGCTGCAATCTCCGCGTCGGCTTCTGCCGCCTGTTTTAGCGCGCTGTCGCGCATCACATAGAAATAACTATGCAAGTCGCTGTCCAGGGTGTCGATGCGCGTCAGCAATGCTTCGGTGACGGCAACTGAGGTGATGTCGCCAGATTGAATCAGGCGTCCAATTTCCAGCAAGCTTTTGTAATGCAGGTTGTTCATCGCGACGTTACCTCCGGTGAAAGACGGGCTGCGGTTGAGCAGACAATGTGTTGATCAACAACGTAAATCACTCACGTTTAACCGGCTGTGTTAAAGCGGACAGATGCTGTGCCAGATGTGCCAGCGGCGTGGAATAAGGGAGGAATGTTATTTTCCTCTATCTATTGCGTTATTTGATATTAAGAATTTGGTGTGAGTTTTTATTTATTTATCTCGCATGATGCCTGTACTGGTCTGAGGTTAATGTTATTTAGCCAATAAACAGAAACCGATTGCCGGATATAGCATAACCACGCTATTTACTTGTTTTATTCCCGCTGATTATCATCCCTTTCAATTCGTTATTTATGCCCCAGCTCGCTGATTCATTTCATGCGGGCTTGTTATTCACTGCGCCGTAAAAAAGTGAAATTGACCATGACGCAAAATAATCATTATGCAAATCCGCGCGCTGCGGTACTGGCCAGCGATGCGGATGCTCTGGCTGCCGCACGCCATATTGCTGAACAAGCGAAGGCTGGCGCGGTGGAGCGCGACCAGCAGCGTATTTATCCGTTGGAACTGTTGAATCAGTTCACGCAATTGGGGCTGGGCAGTATCAGTGTGCCACGCCAGTTTGGCGGGGCGGGATTGTCGTTCCAGAACCTGGCGGAAGTCTTTCGACTGATCTCTGCCAGCGATCCTTCACTGGGCCAAATTCCGCAAAATCACTTTGGTTTAATCCAGTTTATCCTCGGTGAAGGCACACCTCAGCAGCAACAGCAGTTGCTCAGCGCGGTGGTCAATGGGCAGCGTCTTGGAAACGGCGGGCCGGAGAAAAACAGCAAGCATACGCGGGACGTACAGGCATCTATCGTGACAACGTCACGTGGAAAGGTTGTGATGGGAGAGAAGTTTTACTCCACGGGGGCATTGTTCGCGGACATTCTCGTCACCACCGCAATTGACGATGAACAACCGGTGATGACGTTTATCCCGCTGCCTGCCGAAGGGTTAGAGATCGTCGATGACTGGTCGGGAATCGGGCAGCGCACCACCGCCAGCGGCACGGTGAAACTGCAACAGGTGTTGATTGATAACACGCTGACGATGCCATTGCCTGCGTCTGAAAAGCCCACGCTGCGTGGTGCCGTCTCCCAACTGATACAGGCAGCGATTGACGCCGGTATTGCACAAGGGGCGCTGGATGAAGCGCTGGAATTTGTCCGCAGCAGTTCGCGACCTTGGGTGGATGCGGGCGTCAGCCGCAATGCTGATGATCCTTACATCCTCGCTGACGTGGGGCGGATCAGCACCGAACTGAGTGCGGCAAACGCGCTGTTAGTGCGTGCCGCACGGGTGCTCGATAGCATCGACCCGCGCGCGCTCACTGCCGAAAACTGCGCACAGGCGTCGATTGCGGTTGCCGAAGCCAAAGTGCTCACCACGGAGATTGCCCTGCGTGCCAGCGAGAAGCTCCTCGAATGGGGTGGCAGCCGCGCCACGCTGCTGCGCCATGGCCTTGATCGCCACTGGCGTAATGCGCGGACGCACACGTTGCATGATCCTGTCCGCTGGAAAACGCATGCCATCGGAAATTTCTACCTCAACGGTGAGCACCCTGCGCGTCACGCGTGGATTTAAGGAGCGGCTATGACCCAGGTTTTACCGAAACAGCAAGCCCAGCGCATCACCAGTGCGCCACAGGCTTTGCAGGTGGCACAAGAACTGGCATCGCTTTATCGCAGCGGTGCAGCACAGCGCGATCATCAGCGCAGGTTACCGCATGCGGAGTTGCAACGTTATTTTCAATCGGGTCTCGGAGCCATTACTGTGCCGCATGAGTATGGTGGCATTGCGCTCTCCACCGCTGCCTTAGCCGAGATATTTGTCGTGCTGAGTGCGGCCGATGGTTCAATCGGTCAGGTTCCGCAAAACCATTTTTACGCGCTGGAAGTCCTGCGTATTAACGGCAGTGAAGCACAAAAGCAGCGCTTATATGCCGAAGTGCTGGACGGGGTGCATTTGGGCAATGCACTGGCTGAATTCAGCTCACCTGCGGCACATCAACGTTCAACCGCCGTGGTGCAGCAGCCTGAAGGGCTGCGCCTCAACGGCGATAAGTTTTACGCCACCGGGGCGCTGTTCGCCGATCGTATTCCGACGTTGGCACTGGCCGATGACGGCAAAGAGCAACTGGTGTTCGTGCCGCGTCATCAGGCGGGCGTGACGGTGATTGACGACTGGAGCGGCTTCGGCCAGCGCACCACCGGCAGCGGTAGCGTGCAGTTCCGCGATGTTACGGTTGCTACTGAAGATGTGGTGCCGTTCCAAAGCGCCTTTGAACGTCCCACCACCGTTGGTCCATTTGCCCAGATTATGCATGCGGCGGTCGATCAAGGTATCGCCCGTGAAGCCTTTAATGATCTGTTGGTGTTTGTGCGGGAACGGGCGCGTCCGTGGCCAGATAGCGGCGTTGCGCACGCCAGTGAAGACCCCTTAACGCTGGACCGTATTGGACGGCTGGCGGCACGGCTGAGCGCAGGGGATGCACTGCTGGCGATGGCCGGAGAGGCAGTAGACACTGCGCAGCGCGACAGCAGTGCGGCAAACGTGGCGCAGGCGTCAGTAGAAGTGGCGAAAGCACGCGCCTGGACCACTGAGATCTCGCTGGAAGCCGGAAACCTGCTGTTTGAGCTGGGCGGTTCGCGAGCCAGCTTGCGGGAAAACCATTTCGATCGCCACTGGCGCAATGCGCGCACTCACACTTTGCACGATCCCTTGCGCTGGAAATATCCAGCCATCGGCAACTATTTGCTTAACGGTGTGCTGCCGCCGCGCCGGGGGACGATATGAGTCAGAAGCAGATATTGCTCAACGCGTTCAACATGAACTGTGTTGGACATATTCATCACGGTATGTGGACGCATCCGCAGGATCGGTCGGTAGATTTCAACTCACTCTCCTACTGGCTGGATCTGGCACGGTTGCTGGAGCGCGGCCTGTTTGATGGGCTGTTTATTGCCGACATTCTGGGTGTGTACGATGTCTACCAGCAGGGGATTGGCTTGACGGCGAGTGAGTCGATTCAATTGCCGGTTAACGACCCGCTGATGCTGATCTCGGGCATGGCCAGCGTCACGCAGCATCTGGGCTTTGGTGTCACCGCCAACCTGAGCTATGAAGCGCCGTATCCTTTCGCGCGTCGCTTCTCCACGCTGGATCATCTTACTCAGGGGCGTATTGGCTGGAATATCGTCACCGGTTATCTCGACAGTGCGGCGCGCGCCATGGGGCAGCAACAGTTGCAGGCGCACGATCGCCGCTATGACCAGGCCGATGAGTTTTTGGATGTGGCTTACCAGCTGTGGGAAGGCAGTTGGCAGGATGATGCGCTGCAAGCCGATAAGGCAAAACGCCAGTATGCGGATGCCAGCAAAATCCACGCGATCAATCATCAGGGGGAGTTTTATCAGGTGCAGGGCTATCACCTGAGCAGCCCCTCACCGCAACGCACGCCGCTGCTATTCCAGGCGGGATCATCGGCGCGTGGCGTAGAGTTTGCCGCGCGTCATGCCGAATGCTCGTTCGTGAATGCCGCTTCACCCGGCGCGATGCGTGAGCAGTCTCAGCGTCTGCGTCAGGCTGCCGTCGCGGCAGGGCGCCATGCTGAGGATCTGCGCATTTTTATGGGCGTCAGCGTGATTGTGGCACCGACCGAACGCGAAGCGCAGGAGAAGCATCGCAGCTATCTCGAATACGCCAGCCCGGAGGCAGGGATCGCCCATTTCTCCAGCTCGATTGGCCTCGATCTGGCCGCTTTTGGATTGGATGAACCGATCCAGAGCGGTGATACCCGCGCCATCGAATCCGTCAGCAAAGCCTTTAGTGGCTGGACGCGCCGTCGCTTGCTGGAGCAGCACGCGATGGGGAGTCGTTACCCGTTGATTGTGGGCAATCCTTCACAGGTCGCGGATGCGTTGATCCAGTGGATCGATGAAGGTGATATCGATGGCTTTAACCTGACACGCATTCTGAATCCGCAAAGCTACCGCGATTTTATCGATCTGGTGGTGCCGGAATTACAACAGCGCGGTCGTTATAAAACCGCCTATCAACCGGGCAGCTTAAGACAAAAAATTTTCCAGCAGCATGACCGTCTGCCCGATCGCCATCCGGCGGCACGCTGGCGGCTGTCTAATCATATTCGTTAATTTAACCTCAGGGATTTACATGAAAATTGCACAACTATTGATTCTCAGTGCCGCCATGTTGACCACCACTGTTTTCGCCGCCAACGATTACAGCGGCCCGTTGAAAGTGGGCACCACCGCTGCTTTCGCGCCACCACTGGAAACCGCCGTCGCTGAAGCCAAAAAGCAGGGGCTGGCGGTGCAGCTAGTGGAATTTACTGACTGGACTGCGCCGAATGTCAGCGTAGAAAACGGTGATATCGACGTTAACCTGTTCCAGCACAAACCCTTCCTGGAGAACGCTAATCAGCAGGGCGGTTTCCACCTTGTGCCCTATGCACCGGCCATCATCAACAACATCGGTCTTTATTCGAAAAAACACACCGCCATTGACCAGATCCCCGATGGTGGAACGGTCGCGATTGCCAACGATCCGATTAACGGTGCGCGGGGATTGCTGCTGTTACAGAAAGCCAGGCTGATCACCCTCAAGCCGGGCGCTGGGTTGAAATCCACCGTGGATGATATCGCCAGCAATCCCAAGCACCTGAAGATCATTGAGGTGGAGGCGGTGCAGTTATCGCGGTCGCTGGATGAGGTCGATTTAGCGCAAGGGTATCCGCACTATCTGCGCCTGTCGAAAACCATCGATCCCAACAGTGCTCTGTTATTTGATGGTCTCGAACATCCTGAATATGTAATCCAGTTTGTGATTCGTGAGGGGCATCAGGATGATCCACGTTTGAAGAAGTTTGTTGATATTTATCAGCATTCACCGGTAGTGCGCGCCAAACTGGATGATTTCTACGGCAAGCTGTATCAGCCGGGTTGGAGTCAGTAACCATGGTTAGCCTGACGTTGCCTGGCGAGCATGATGCGCTGTTAACACCTCAACAGGACGTACCCGGCAAGGTGCATGTCCAGATTAAGGCGTTGAGTAAACGCTATGCCGGGCAGACCCAGGAGGCACTTAAAGAGGTTGATTTGCAGGTTAAACGCGGTGAGATCTTCGGCATTATCGGCCGCAGCGGGGCGGGCAAATCGACGTTAATCCGCTGCCTCAATCGGCTGGAAAATCCCACGCAAGGTTCGGTAGTGATTGATGGCATCGATCTTAGCCGTTTGCCGGATCGCGAGTTGGTCGCGTGGCGGCGGCGTACCGGTATGATTTTTCAGCACTTTAACTTGCTGTCGGCGAAAACGGTGCGGGAAAACATTGAGTTGCCACTGAAAGTGGCGGGTGTGCCTGCACCGCAACGCAGGCAGAAAGTCGATGAACTGCTGGCGCTGGTGGGGCTGGAGGAGCGTCAGCATGCCTGGCCCGCGCAACTCTCCGGCGGGCAGAAGCAGCGTGTCGGCATTGCGCGTGCGTTGGTGCATGACCCGGAGTTGCTGCTGTGTGATGAGGCGACATCGGCGCTTGATCCTGAAACTACGCGCTCGATTTTGGCATTGCTGAAGACCATTAATCAGCAGCGGCATATCACCATCGTGTTGATCACCCATGAGATGGATGTGATGCACGATCTCTGTCATCAAGTGGCGGTGATCGACCAGGGCGAAATCATTGAACGTGGCCCGGTGTGGCAGGTGTACAGCAATCCTCAACACGAAACCACGCGGCAACTGCTCAATCCGCAGTTCAGTGCGCTGCCGGAGGGGCTACAGGCACTTCTATCCAACACCCGTCGGCGCGCAGATTCACGCGTGCTGCTGCGGCTGCGCTACAACGGACAGGGGGCGCAACCGGATTTGGCGGCCATCAGTGCGCGCGTGCCGGGAGCGTTAACCTTGATCTACAGCGCGGTGGAGTGGGTTGATCGCAAGCCTATTGGCCAGATGTTGCTTTTACTGGATGCACAACATGATGCTTCGCAGGCGCTTGACCTGTTGGCCACACAGTCGGATCAACGGGAGGTTGTAGGCTATGTCACTGACTATTGATCGTTTATGGACCGGGTTGCTGGATACCTTGCTGATGGTGGGGGTGTCATCGCTCCTTGCGTTGGCGCTGGGCTTGCCCATGGCGGTGATCTTGGTGGTGACAGGACGCGGCGATCTGTTTCCCCATCCGCTGCTCAACCGTGTGCTCGGCTGGGTGGTGAATCTGTTCCGCTCGATTCCGTTTTTAATTCTGATGGTGGCGTTGATCCCTTTTACCCGCTGGATTGTCGGGACCACCTATGGTGTATGGGCCGCCGTGGTGCCTCTGACGTTAGCGGCCACGCCGTTCTTCGCTCGCATCGCTGAAGTGAGTTTGCGTGAAGTGGATAAAGGCTTAACCGAGGCGGCGCAGGCGATGGGTTTTCATCGCTGGCATATTGTCTGGCATGTGTTGTTACCTGAGGCGCGGCCTGGCATTGTCAGCGGTTTCACTATTACGCTGGTGACGATGATCAATGCCTCGGCGATGGCCGGTGCTATTGGTGCCGGTGGTCTGGGCGATCTTGCCTACCGTTATGGCTATCAGCGCTTTGATATGCAGGTGATGCTGACGGTGATTGTGGTGCTGGTGGCGTTAGTGACGGTGCTGCAATTTTTCGGCGACCGGCTGTCGCGGCGGTTGAATCACCGCTGATGATGAGGAGCATCGCGCAATATATTTCAGTCAGACGCTTTTCGGTCGCCATAAATGGCAACCCTACACCGGTAATGCACCGTTTTCGTAGGGTGCGCATTTATGCGCACGGGCCAGTAATTGCGCAATTTATTGCGCTTTTTTCACCGAATCTGTAATCCCTCCAACGCTGTCAACAGCGCATCTACCTTCGGTAATAGTTGTTTACGGCGTGGCCAAATCAAGGTCAGCGCCAGGCCATCAGGCTGCTGTTCGGGCAGGATAATCTCCAGTTCGCCGCGTGCCAGTGGTTCTCTGATCAGCCATGACGGCATTTGCGCCACCCCTAATCCACCACATAACGCCTGCACCTGCGCGTCCACATCACCCAGCGCCATGCGGTGTGGCACATTGCGCCAGTGTGGATGCCCGTCGGCGGTGGTGAACAGCCAGGGTTTGGTGCTGCCATCCACACGCTCATACATGATGGCCTGATGCTGTAACAGTTCGTTTTCGCTGCTCGGGCGTCCCGCTCGCGCTAAATAGCCGGGTGAGGCGCAAAACACCATGCGTTCGCGACCCATCTGACGACACCCCAAAGAGGCGGGCACATCTGGCGAGCCGCCAATACGAACCGCAACATCAATTCCTTCATCAAACAGATCGATAAAGCGATCGGAGAAGGTGAGATTTAACTCCAGCTCAGGATGCTGTTGGCAAAAGGGGATCAAGACCGGCATCACGCCCAAACGGCCATAGGTGTTGGGGACCGCCACACGCAGGCGTCCGGAAGGAATGGTACGCTGTGCCGCCAATACGGCTTCCGCTTCGGCCAACTCCTCCATAATGCGCAAGCAGGTTTGATAATAGGCGTTACCGGCATCCGTCAGTTTGAGGCTGCGGGTGGTGCGCTCCAGCAGACGCGAACCCAGGCGCGACTCCAGCCGGGTGACGCTTTTGCTGACGGCCGAACCGGTCAGATGCAGACGCTCTGCCGCCGCCGCAAAGCTTCCGCTTTCCACACTAGCAACAAAGGGAACGATGTCTTTCAGGCGCTGATCGTGCATTGATTCGTGAATCCAGGTTATGAATGATGTGAATTAAAGCCAGAGATAGGAATTCAATTCTCTATTAGGCTAATAATCACTGAAACTGAGGAGAATTGAAATGCAAAAGCAGGCGTTAATTGTTGGCATCAGCGGTGTGATTGGTCGCGCATTGGCAGAGAAACTGCAACGAGAAGGCTGGCAGGTCACGGGGTTATCGCGTGGGCGCGGCGCGATCCCTGAGGGGTGCTGCAGCCTCACTGCCGATCTCACCGATACTGATGCGGTGCGCGCGGTACTGGCGCAGGAGAAGCCCGATGCACTGTTCTTTAGCGTGTGGTCACGTCAGGAAAATGAAAAAGAGAATATTCGCGTCAACGGCGGCATGGTGCGCAATGTGATCGAAGCATTGGGCGAAAGATTAAAGGGCGCGCATGTGGCACTGGTCACGGGACTCAAACACTACCTGGGGCCATTCGAAGCTTACGGCAAAGGCGCGGTGCCCGTTACGCCGTTCCGTGAAGAACAAGGACGTCAACCTGTCGATAATTTCTATTACGCGCAGGAGGATGAGGTGTTTGCAGGGGCCGAAAAGCACGACTACCGCTGGAGCGTGCATCGTCCGCATACCATTATTGGGTATGCGTTAGGCAATGCCATGAACATGGGGCAGACCCTGGCGGTGTATGCCACGCTGTGCCGTGAGAAGGGTTGGCCCTTTATTTTCCCTGGCTCGCCAGAACAGTGGAACGGTTTAGCTGATGTGACCGATGCCGGTTTGCTGGCCGAACAACTGTTGTGGGCCGCGACAGCGGATGAAGCCGCCAATCAGGACTTCAACGCGGTTAACGGTGATGTGTTCCGCTGGAACTGGCTGTGGCCGCGTCTGGCTGCTTACTTCGGTGTTGAAGCTGCGGCTTACCCCGCGCAGATGATGCCACTGGAAGGGCGTATGCAGGATGCAGCAGATGCGTGGCGTGAGATTGCTGCACGCGAACACCTGCGTGAGTCTGACATTAACAAGCTGGCTTCCTGGTGGCACACCGATGCCGATTTGGGACGCCCAATGGAAGCCTTTACGGATATGAGCAAAAGCCGGAAAGCGGGTTTCACTGGCTACCGTGCCACGCTGGATTCGTTTATTACGCTGTTCGATAAGCTGAAAGCGGAAAAAATCATTCCACAGTAAGGCTTTTTGTTCCTGGTGCGCATAAATGCGCACCCTACGGTTGGGAGCATCATTAATTGCTCCCTTTACTTCTCTTCCAGTTCTCGTAGTTTACGCATGACCGGTCGGACATCGTGACTTAAATATTCCAGAGTCGTCAGATAAACCATTCGACGCTTATCAAATCCTTTGCAATAAAACATAAACCGCAAACCCGGTGCGCAGACCAATAACTGCACATCATTTGCCATCAGCGTTCGGATATCGGACTCGGTAGTATCACGGGTGAAACACCACTTAAGTTGGCGCTGATCGATCGCCTTTTGCACCGCAGCAATGTATTTCTCTTCGCGAAAATAACCGAATAACCCTCCGTTGGCACCGAATCCTGGTGTTATGAACAATGTTGGGCTGGGCATAGAGATGAGCACAATGCTTTTCACGGGCGATTAATCCTTTATCTGTGAAGTTTGAGCACCATCGACGATGCGATGGCTGTTGAAGGATTATCAGCTAGCTGATGCCCTTACGCGTAAATTGCTGCTCAGTCATCATTTTCCCCCACTGATCGCCTTGCCACTCTTGGGTGAGATGAAAGCCGACATTTTCATACAGGCGGCGCGCAGCATCCAAACCGCTAAAGGTCCAGAGTTGTGTGCTGTGGAAATGATGGGTGTCGCAAAATGTCATGGCTTGCGTCAGGAGCTTGCGGCCGATACCCGTGCCGCGACAGCTATCATCCAGAATAAACCAGCGCAGATGCGCCTGGTGATTCCCCAGATCTTCACCATCAATGGCAACGGAACCCACGATATTGCCATTGCTGACCGCCAGCCAAATCTGATTGGTTTCATGTGCTAAACGATTGGCAAATTCTGCCAGCCCCGATGCGACTTTGCCCTCAAAGAAATGACCAAATTGGTGATGTTGAGCGTAGTAACGGCCGTGCATCTCGGCAATACGCCCAATCATGCCCGGATGGTAGCCTGTGACAATTTCGATATGCGGCGGATTAGGCTGATTTGCAGAGTGGCTGGTGCTTAGCGCTGTTGCATATGCGGACAACCCTTCAGCGACAGTATGTTGCTGCGCGGTATCCAGCTGTGCGAGTGCCTCCATTACGCGTGCTGCTGCATAGTGATTGACGCGCTTAACCGTGTTGATCCCTTGCGGTGTGAGAGAGAGTTTTTTAACCCGTGCATCTACTTCGGATACGGTTTCCTGTAATTCACCAGCGGCGATAAGTTTAGCCAGCATACGACTTACACTCGATTTTTCCAGCCCAAGTCGTTCAACCAACTGCGCCGCGGTGAGCGCGCCGCTGCTCTCTATTTCCAGCAATGTATGCACGGCAGAAGGGGAGTATTGCGTTTCCGCCAGTGTGGGACGCATGAAGCCGAGCTCACGCACCATCAGGCGGGATGAAGAACGGACTTTTTCAATCAGTGAAGGTGTAGTCATAGTGTTAACACACAGCAATTAAGTTGCACTATACAACTATTTTTTTGCCATCTTGTCAACAAAGCAAATAGCGAGTTTTACCCCAATCTCACCCAACGTTTACCTAGCAGCACCGTCATCGCCACGATGACCCCAATAGCGGCCAGATGCATGAGGAAATCCATTGCGTGTAGATGGACAGGATGGCAGAACGCCAACATGGTTACGGCCATACAGGCGACACCCAATCCGGCCATCGCCAGACTGCGCACCGGGTGTAAGGCGCGAGTGCGGCGCAAACTGGCGATCATCAACACCATCATCGGCGTGCTGACTACCAACAGGAACGTAAAGCATCGCGCACTGTCATTATCGTGTGGCTCAATCACCGCATGAGGAATGCTGCTCAGACTCAGGCCCAACCATAGCATGCCGAGGGGCAGTAAGACCTTCCAACTGCTGCTGTGGCGCCCGGCGATGCTCATATTAAAGGCGCTGCGAATCGCCAGTAGCCCGAGAATAAATGCCAGCACCAGTTGCACAATCGCGCGCATCGCGCCGGGTTGTGACCAGTCGGTCAGCGTCCGCTCCACCAGTAAACTGGCGGCGATGCCACACGGCAATGCCAGCGCCAACCACATCAGCACGCGCCATCCAGTGCGAAGGGTGGGTTTGACGGGCTGCATTTCGCGGCCGAGTTTTTCAATTAACAGGTCGTGATTATTCATGGTGTGCTCCAAAGCGACGCAGATTGCTCAGCGCGCGGTGCAGCAGCGATTTCACCGCAGCCACACTTAAATTGTTATGCGCGGCGGCTTCCGACAAGCTCATTTCGCGCAGATGGACATGTTCGACGATTTCGCGCTGGCGAGAGGGGAGCTGGCGCAAATAGCCAGCCAACTCCTCATGCGTCTCCAGCGTTGCTCTCTCTGGCGCGGGAGCGGATTCCGTCAATGTCTCTTCGTGAACTTCCCACTGCTGATAGCGCCCACGTCGCCGCAACGCATCAACAGCACGTGCGGAGATAATTGCCATCAACCAGGGTAAAAACGGATATGCAGGATCATAGGTGTGACGCACCCGATGCACCGTTAACAGCACATCCTGAATCACATCTTCCACTAATGCTTCTTCGGTGAGTTGTTTGCGTACTTGCCCACGAATCACCGGCACCAGTGCTTTCAGCAGTCGGGTATAGGCGAGCTGGTCACCCGCCTGCGACTGTTCCATTAGCGCGGGCCAACTTTCGCGCGCGCTATCGCTTGTTTGCATAATCCGCCTTGTTGCTTTTACGCCTTACTGCTGGCCGCCTGCAGTGCGTTCACCACAATGCTCGGGGTCAGCACTTGCGGTAACACTTTCGGCGGTCCGCCATCGGCGGGGTAAACCAGATACATCGGTAATCCGCCCTGACCAAACTCGCTCATGGCGTCATCGACGTCGGGGTTAAATTTAGTGGAGTCAGCCACCATATACAGCGTACCGGTTTTTGCCAGTGCGGCTTTAACCGCCTGCGTCGAGAGTGAAGTTTTCTCATTGACTTGACAGGTAATACACCAGGATGCGGTGAAGTCGACAAAGATCGCTTTACCGTGCCCGCGTTGCGCTGCAACGGCCTGCGGTGTCCACTTCTCTTTAGTGAGCTGCGCGGTGACCTGATCACCTGCCAGGCCTGCACCCGGTTTTATGAGTTGTGGCAGCGGCGCGAGGACGGCGACTATCAGCACGGCGGTCACCACGAACAGCGCTTTGTGACCTTTACCGGCAAAGCGACGATGCTGTGCCATACCATACAGCCAGCCTGCAAAGGCTACCACCACGGAGGCCGCAAGCAGTGTTGCCAGTGCTGCGCTGCCCGCCTGTTGTGCCAATACCCAGACTAACCAGGCGTAAGCACCGAACATTGGAAAGGCCAGGCCGCGTTTCAGTACATCCATCCATGCGCCAGGACGCGGCAAAAACTTCGCCAAACGTGGGAACAGTGATATCAGCGTGAAAGGTGCCGCAAAGCCTAACGCTAATGCGAAGAAAATCACCAGCGCGATAGCCGGGGGTTGCACCAGGGCATAACCGATCGCGCTGGCCATAAAGGGTGCCGCACACGGTGTGGCAACCAGAATCGCCAGTACGCCAGTGAGTGCCGAGCGTAAGAATGCACCGCGATTGATTTCAACCGATCCCACGCGCTGAACCGATAAACCGACTTCAAACACGCCGAGTAAGTTGAGTGCAGCGGCCAGAATCACCAGCGAAAGCAGGGCAATCACCAGCGGCGATTGCAGTTGGAATCCCCAGCCAACGGCGGCCCCGCCAGCACGAGCCGCCAGCAGAACCCCTGCCAGCGCCATCATGGTGACAATTACCCCGAGCAAGAAGCCCAGACCTTCACGCCGCGCATTGGCTGCGTTGTCGGTGTGGCGTAACAACCCCAATGCTTTGAGTGAAATCACCGGGAAAACACAGGGCATGAGGTTAAGAATGATGCCGCCAATAAAGGCGGCCAGCATGGCGGTTAACATCGCTGGCCTCTTTGCTTAGTTAGTTTGCGGATGCGCGTCGTCGTACTGCTTCACGGCGGCGAGCGCTTTCTCAATATGCGTATCTGGGTTTCTGTCAGTGTAACTCAGCAAAATGTTGCCATCTGGTGCAATCACATAGGATGTACGGTCAGACAGGGTTTTGCCCTTCATTTCCATCGTGGTTTGATACTGTGCCGCGATTTTGGCCCCTGGATCGGCAGCTACCGCGAATTTGTCGCGACACTCCAGTTTAGAGAAGTCACTGACCTGATCGGTATTCCCGGCCGTGACACCAATCACCGTCGCGTGCATTTTGGTGAAGTTATCCGTGGCTTCGGCAAAGTCATGAGCCTCAAGCGTACAGCCCTTACTGAATGCGGCTGGGAAGAAATAGAGCACCACGGGGCCTTTCTGTAAGGCTTTCTGTAGTGAGAAGGTCATTGGCTTACCAGCCAAGGCGGCTTGCAGCTCGAAATCCGGTGCTTTAGCGCCAACCGGCAGAGCGGCGCTGGCGGTGAATGCGGTGGCAGAGAGGCCCAGTGCGGCCGTGATGCTCAGAGTACAAACGAGGGTTTTGAACGATTTCATTATCTGCTCCTGCGATCTAAGTGAGGTCCGGTTTGGATGTTTCACTACTTCAGTTCGCTGCAGGTTGTGGGAAAGTTTCGGTGATGAGAAAAAAAAGTTACATTAGCCGCGAAATGTCACTCATGGAAAAAGAGGTAAAGCGATATGGACCGGAAATATTTCAGTAAAATCATTTTGTTAATTGGCTTGTCTTGTTCTGCTATGGCACTGGCTGCACCCGCGACAAACAGTGATGTCGCGTCATTAATTAATCAGCGCTTGTCTTATATGAAGGATGTTGCCGGTTATAAAGCGGCCAACCACCTTGCGATCGAAGATTTACCGCAGGAGGACAAAGTGCTCGCCAGTGCGGTGCAACAGGCTGAAAAACTGGGCTTAGCAGGGGAGTCGGTCAAACCTTTTGTGCAGGCACAGATGGATGCAGCGAAAGCCATCCAATATCGCTATCGCGCTGATTGGCTCTCTACCCCTGAACAGGGTTGGCAACCACTGCCTCTTGACCAGGTCAGGACAAAAATTAACGTCCTCAGTGCCAGCATTCTCAGCGGCATCAGCACGCAGCTAGCCCGAGGTGAGCATTTCACCGACAAGCCTTCCTTTTTGCACTCGCTTAATCAA
Source organism: Pantoea sp. EA-12 (assembly GCF_030053355.1). Lineage (NCBI taxonomy): Bacteria > Pseudomonadati > Pseudomonadota > Gammaproteobacteria > Enterobacterales > Erwiniaceae > Pantoea > Pantoea sp. EA-12. The sequence goes on from NZ_JASGBY010000001.1 coordinate 581,079, forward strand.
ATGCATTTGGCTGAGAGTGATAAAGCGCGGCTGTGGGAAGCCTTGCAGAAAATTAGCCTGAAAAAGTAGCGACTATCGAGGCGTTGTGGGCGTATTTCGATACGCCTTGTGCACCCTCTGGAAACATTCCACTTTGTTATTGCTGTGCTGCATTCCGCCACCTTTTCCTTATATCCCCAACTGAACTCCCTATGTCCTGTGCCAATGGGTGCTCTGCTATAACTGCTGCGTGTTATTAACGTGTAGGAAAAGCGTGTCATGGATATTCGTAAAATTAAGAAACTGATCGAACTGGTTGAAGAGTCTGGCATCTCCGAGCTGGAAATCTCCGAG